>DHNP01000012.1 GCA_002409585.1 Ruminococcaceae bacterium UBA5413
CAATTATATCCCGGCGGTGACACTTGATTACATTTACCAAAGGAATAAGCAATCGTCGAATACATCTATTAATACTTTGTCCACCAGTCGTTCTTCTAAGATTACAAAAACCGTAAAAGAATGGTGTCAAGGTTATGAAGATCTAATATATATTAAGGCCACATATACGGTTACTGGAATTCATGTGAGTTATCCGTCCTCTTGCGATTTATATACAACTGCTTCATTTGATTTGATGGGTGATTATCTCCTAAACATTTCATCTCCTAAATATTCCAAGTTGGATTCCGGGAGAACCCTGGCAGTTAAATATACTGCAAATCTTTTTTATAATGCTATAAATTATAAAAATGTGACGCTTTATGCAGAATTTGCTTATGATGCTTAAATCAGCGGTATATTGCTAAGCAAGGTTATATCGACAAATAGTAATAGCTAAAAATCGGGGCAGTCACATAATTTATGGCTTGCCCCGGATTATTTATATATTATTGAAAAAATAAGCAGCTGGTGCTATAATATCCCAAATTAAAATATGGAGAAGATTTCGTGAATAAAAAGAATAGAAGTGTAATTCTGTCGGATTCGTTAAATACTTTTGGGACGAATCTTATTAATACTATAATTCAAGTCTTATCGACGCTTATAATTTTAAGGCGGATTAGGCCAGAGGTAAGCGGCCTGATAGCTTTAGTGCAGCTGTGGGGCGGAGGTTTATGCACAATATTAGGCCTTAGTGTGACAGCGGCAATTATATATTTTGTGTCAAAATATAAAATACAAAACGTAAAACCGTCAATAAAAAAGCTGACGTTATGTATTTCGTTCATCATCGTATTGATTGGAGCCTGTGTTGTATTCCTGCTCCGGAACAGCTCGTTTTTTAAAGAAACAGCGCCGGTTTACCTTGTTTTTATAGTAGTTTACGGATTGTGTTCATTTATTTTGAGCGTCTGCACTTCAGTTTTAAGGGGCGAAAATAAATTTAGGTCATACAATATAATAAATCTTACACAGCAAATCCTCGTAACGCTTCTCGCCATAGGTATAGCTATGATATATACTTCAGCTCTGCTTTGGGTGCTTGGCATAATTGCAATTAATGTTATGATGATTATAATTTCGCTGTATTTTATAAACAGAGGGGCAGCACAGAAAGCCGCTTCATCGTTAACAGATAAACATTATGCGACAGCCGGTAATATGATAAAGTACAGTCTGAAATCGCATGTAAGCAATGTCCTGACATATGTAAATTCAAATTTCGGCGGTTATGTGGTGCAGGGTGCTTACAATATCGGTGATTACGGTGTATTTAGTAAAGCACTTACCATAATCCAAAAAGTCTGGATTTTGCCGGATGCCGTAAGTCAGGTTATTATGAGCCGCATCGCTGAAATGGACAAACGGGAAAATAAACTGCGAATTACGCTAATATCTTCAAAAATCGTCAGCTATATTACAACAATAGCCGCATTTGCATTGCTTTTAATAGCGTATGCTTTTGTCCCTACTGTATTTCCAATGTATAAAGGTTTGCTTGAACCACTGAAATTTTTAATTATCGGATGTATTTTTATATCATACTCAAAAATACTTGGGAATTCCATAGCCGCGTTCGGCAAACCCGAACTTAATATTATACCAACTCTGCTTGGTGTGGTTGTTAATATCATCGCAAGCTTACTGCTTGTGCCGGTTATGGGCATAAATGGTGTTGCACTTGCTACGTCGCTATCACTGACCGTCCAAAGCTTTTCCAATATAATTATTTTTTGTCGGTTTACACATATCCATGCCAAAAGGCTATTTCTTCTTGACGACAGTGAAAAAAAGACTTTAAAGAATTTTTTGGTAAGCTTTATTCATTAAAAAAGATTAATGATGTATTAGTTAAGTATTTCTAAGTCCTTAAATTAAGTTGTTGTTTGCGAACAAATCAGTGGGGGGATTTGGCTATGAAGAAAAAACGAAAGAGAGTCATCATTGTTGCTGGAGCTATTATACTGCTGTGCATAATCCCTTTTGTCACTGTTAAACCACCCAAACTTGACGCTGATAAAATTAACCGAATTGAATTTGCAACACTTCCGTCACCGCCCAGGGAAAAAATAATTACTAAGAAAAGTGACATACAAAAGATTGCTTCAATCATGAATGGACTCAATCTTACCCCAAGAATACCTATATCAAATCCCGCCGGTACGTCTGTATGGATTAATACATCAGGAAGCCAAACATTGAATATATCGGTCACAGGAGGAAATATTGTACAAATAAATAAGCTGTCTTTTAAATGTAATGAGGATGCCGCGAAAAAAATGCAGGAACTGTATAAAACACTTGACTACCGGGAAAAGAAATATCCTTAATCAAATATGAGGATAAGAAACTTATGAAAAAACTGTTTAAAAAGCCTAAATACAAAATATGTCTGTTTTTAGTTCTGGTATGCTTATTTTGGTTTTTGCATTTGATATTTGCACCTGATATAAATGTGAAAACACTTGGCTATGTAAAGAACGGCGTACGTGTTCATTGCAGTGGTTTTGATATTCCGTCAGGCACAACCAAAGTAAAGGTTGGTTGGAGTAGTGCCTATGTTACTACTGTAGCTAAGGGCAAAATGTCAATGGCAAGTGCGTCACAAACTGTTACGCTTAAATAACATCTGCAAATAGCAATCGGCCGTGGATAAGGTGCACGATTTGTGTGCTTTATCCATTTGTTTTAAAGCTGATACTATGTTACAATTTACTACGATAGGGGGCAGTAATGTGAAAAAAGATGAATTACTACAGGCATTGCGCCAGCAGGATATTAAGGCAGATATTGAAAATGGGCCAACTGCCATCGTTATGTCGAATGGAAGGAAAAGAACCCGTGCCATAGTAACAAAGAGTGGCGATAATGTCATGGTGACAGCGGGCAGGGTTTTTAAGCGCAAACAGTGCATAAGCCTGTCCGACCTTTGATAAATCGGACAGAAACAGATAAACTCAATCATATTTAGGCGAAAGTGTAAATTACGTTGAAAAACATAATTATTCAACACAAATATACAAATAGTTATAAAAAACAGCCGTATGAAAGTGCGGATGATCTTTTTTGGCTGTGGGCTGTAACGAGTGAAATTCATACGGCGGGGCTTATGGAGTGCGACTATCTTCCCATACAACCCGGGAACGGTATTTTTTATTATATTTACAGGTTTCTGGATACTGCTTTTTTTCTGCTTTTGTTTGCTCTACTTGTCATTTTGCTTTTGCCTGGCCTTATACCGCTAAAGGAATGGTCCCTGGGTATTTTAGTAGGCGGCGTTATACTCCGCGCAATAGGCGACCATAAATACCGCCCTAAAAAACCGGAAGGATAATTCACCTGCCGGTAAAATATTGCCTAATCAGCCCAGCGCTGTACACGCTGGACTTTTGCTGTTTGTTATGGTAAACTGAAAATGTATTTAAAGCTATTTTAGTCTGAAGTAAAAGAGGGGTAATAACTTGGAATACCGTTATAAAACGCACGGCACATGCTCACGCCAAATAATTTTAGACGTGGACGGGGATACCGTAAAGTCGGTAAAATTTATAGGCGGGTGCGACGGCAACACCAAAGGGATAAGCGCCCTTGTCAAGGGCATGAAAACCGATGAAGTCATAAGGCACTTAAAAGGCATACGCTGCGGCATGAAGCCGACGTCCTGCCCTGACCAGCTTGCCGAGGCGCTGATGCAGGCAGGGGCAAAGCGTACGTGACGCCGATGGCCGTAACTGCAAGATGATACGCTATGTATTATAAAATGACAATATAAGCCTTTGTAAATAAAACATTCCGCGCCAGGTGAAAATACCGGACGCGGAAATTGTTTTCTAACTTATAAAATTCGGGTTTTAGTGCTGGGGCACGAGCCTTTTGGCTGTCTTTTCGTCACTTTCAGACGGGCAGATATTGTAGATGGTTCCGTCGCGGGTAACCATGGTAATCTGCAGTTTTGGCAGAAGTTTATGTAATATTTCCACAAATCCGTTAACCTGTGTTTCCTGCATGCCTGTCACTATGTGGCACGCCCTTATTTTTTTTGCAAAACCCGCCGCAATGACCGGCGCATCGTCATGAAAATAGACCGTCATTTCGGCATCTGCGCTTCTGGCTGTCTGACGCAGGTACTCAAGCTCTTTACCGTTAGCGTCAAAACCTGCCGACACGGGCTGTACCGACAGCACGTGCATGGAAGCGGAGCGCTCGTCGGCAATTTTCCTGCCTTCGCGGATTAGCCGGTCGCAGTCGCGCTGCCCGGTAACGCAAACAAGAACCGCCGCTTTGCATTTGCTCAAAATATGACCTCCTTTTACACCGCACAAAGGAAAAGGCCGCAGACCCGTATATGGCGCAATGCCTTTCCCACTTACCGGTAATAAGTTTAACACGTTAACCCTAACTATGTTGGAACAGTTGTTGTATAAATTATTAACATATTGTTAATTAATAAGTGAAAATTTTTGTGCTAAATAACTACCGCATATATATAATAGCATATTTTTTGTGCAAATGCAAATATAAAAAGTAACTTTTTATACCCGCAATAAAATAAATATTTCAATACTTACAGTTTAGTACATTAATATGAATACGTTTTTAAGGGACGGATAATTTTTGCCGTAAAAACACCCGCCCCGACCGGCGGGAGAAAAGCTCGCTTTCACGGTGCCGGTTTGGCGTTCTTGCCGCCGTGCTTTGCCTTGCCTTTTATCTCCGGAACCGGCGGGGCGCTGTTACGCTGTCTGGCGTGCGTTTGCTCCGGACGTTTCATCCCTTTTTTAGGCAACATTAACCACCTCGTTAAAAAATATCAGTCTTAAGCTTTCATGGTCAGAAAGCTGGGTTGTCATCGTCTTCACCTTCTTTTGGCGTCATTGGCTTCCATTTTGCAGAAACTTCTTTTTCATGCGCCGATTTGCGGTTTTCGCTTACCTTTTTACGGCTGCTTTTGCCTTTAACCTGCTTGCCCATAATATGTGGCCTCCCTCAAATATTATACTGCCCTTACAGCCGGAATTATATTTTACGCGGTTTAAGCTGTTTTCCGCAGAACCGCCAAAATATTAATATATTCGTTTTGGCGGATATAATACATGCGTACCCTAAGTTTTTAAGCGGCTTAGCATGATGAGGTAGACGTTACATATAAAAGAAAAATTTTCAGTTCGGTGCCTCCTGTCATAAGAAAGCGAAAAGGGCAGATACTATAAAATATAAACGATACGGGAGGCGCTTTATGGCGGATGGCTTTTTGGAAAAGGGCAGCGGCGGTAATAATTGCGGCCGCGCTTATTGTTTCGTGTGTTTTTGCTTCAGGTGACCTGAGCGTTGCGCAGGCTAAGGCGGACGGCGTTATAGTGCCGATTTTCATGTACCATGAAGTCAAGCCCTCAAAAACGCGGAAGGACGTCATTACGCCTTACGAGTTTGAGAGCGACATAAAATACCTTAACGGCTGCGGCTACACGGCGATAACAATGACAGAGCTTATAGACTATGTGGACGGCAAGGGGACTTTGCCTGAAAAACCCATAATTATCACTTTTGACGACGGCTATTACAACAATTACGTTTATGTATATCCGATATTAAAAAAATATAACGTAAAAATAGTTTTTTCCATCATAGGCAAAAACACGGACGATTTTACAGAATACCCGTCTGAAAATATAGATTATTCGCACGCTACGTGGCCGCAGATAGACGAGATGCTGTCGTCGGGGCTTGTGGAGCTGCAGAACCATACGTATAATCTTCATTCTATTTCTAAGAAACGTTTCGGCTGCCGGATAAATAAAGGCGAAACGGCCGTGCATTATGAAAAGGTGCTTACTGATGATATTGGGAAGCTGCAGGATGAAATTTTACTGCACACCGGCAAAGCGCCGAACACGTTTACTTACCCTTACGGCAAAGTCAGTAAGGAGTCATATCCCGTTATAAAAAAACTTGGGTTCAGGGCGAGCCTTACATGCGACTACGGCGTAAATATTATAACTAAAGACAGCGAAGTGCTGTACAACCTTAAGCGCGTGTGCAGGGTGCATGGGGTACCTATAAAAACCGGCCTTAAAGAGGTAATGAAAACGCTTAAGTACAGGGAATAAAAAATCAACCGCCCAAAACGGCGGCTGATTTTTTGTAAGGCGTCATTCGTAAATGGTGATAAACTTTATGGTGAAGAAGTCGCATACGAGCAGGTCGTCGCTCATAGCCTCCTGCAAAAGCACGTAGTTTGCCCCGACCCCGAGGAGTTTGCCCATCTTGTCAAGAAATGAATTTGTACCTATGAGGAACTGTATGCGCACTCTTTTGCCTATCTGCGTGCGCAGGAAACCGTTAAGGTACTGCATGCTTTCCGTCGTAACGGGTGCAGGCATAGTCAGGTCGGTTATGGGGGCGCTTTGCTGGCTTTGGTTTTGCCGCGGCGTTTCGGCGGAAGGGGCGCGCAGGGTGGGAAGCGTATTTTGGATATACGGGTTTTGCTGCGTTCCCCCGGTTACCTGCCCCGCGGAAGGAGTGACGGCGCTTTGGCCGCCTTGACCGCTTTGGTCGCTGCAGCCGTAAACAGCGCTGTAACCGGGAATCTGGTAATACATTTTATACCGCCTCCTTTCATGTCTGCGCGTATTTCTGCGTAGGCGTGTAAAAGCAGTGGTTGTTAATGCGCGTCAGGAAACTGCCTGTGCCGTTCGGCGGAAAACTGCCCGCGCACGTGGGTGAGTATGGGTTGTAGTAAAAAAGGCAGTTCGCTACTGCGCCGAGCGTACTGCCGAGGATTACCCAGTCGGCGATTTCATAGTGTATTTCCTGCGGGTTCATATTGTAGACGTTCTGCGGGTTATACGCGCCGCCGACGGTTTCCTGCATGCATGTAAACTGCCCCGGCTGTGTGAGTATGGGGCGGAAGTCGCCCCCGTTGTTTATGCGTGAAAACTCCCCGTACGGTACGCGCGCGCGGTTCGCTATGACGGATGCCACGGCGCGCATGCCGTTGTCGCCTTCGCCGCCGGCCTCGCACTGTATCATCCTTGCTAAAAGTTCCCTTGTAGTATAGGGCATGGCACTCAGTCCTTTTTCTTTTGAATTATTACCCTAACAGTATATGCCGCGCAAAGCTTTTGAGTCCGGAAAAACGTGAGCTTTACCTTAAGGCGGCTAAAGGGTATAATATATTGTGTTTTGGCACCAGCGGACTTTATAAACCGTACGGCCTGATACTTTAAAATAATTGGAGAGATTGTTTACATATGGGAAAATTTAAGGGAATGGATATAAAACTTAAGGCCGCCGCTGTTGTAGCGGCAGCGGCTTTGGCGGCGGCGCCGCTCTTTTCATGTTCTTTTGACGGCCTGCCCGGCGGCAGCGCGTATAAAGCCGAGGTTGACAGCGGAAACTTTGACTGCTACTTCCCGCGCGACGGGCAGGAACCGCAGCCGGCGCTTATTGACGTGATTTCGTCCGCTGAGAAAACAGTCGACATGGCGATTTACAGCTTTACCGATACGAAGATAGCGGATGCACTGGTATCGGCTGAAAAAAAGGGAGTACAGGTAAGGGTCATAACCGACGGTGAAGCTTCGCAGAACAAATACCAGAAAAAAGTACTCAATAAATTAAAAAAGGCCGGCATACCGGTCAAAGTAGACTCGCACAGCGGGCTTATGCACTTGAAAGTGACGGTTGCCGATAAAAAAACCGCTACGACCGGAAGCTTTAACTACACGAAAAGCGCTGAAGAAAAAAACGACGAGGTTTTCGTAGTAATAAAAGACAGCGGCATAGCGGAAAATTTCAGCAGCGAGTTTGAAAAAATGTGGGACGACGCGGATAATTTCAAAAAGTATTAATTAAAAAGCAGGCGGGGTGAAAAAGTGCCGCGTACCAAGGCGGCGCGGTTAAAGGCATGCGGCCGCTTTGCCAAGCCAGCAGGCAAGCAAAGCCGCAAAGAGGTTAAGCCCTGCGTTTACGGTGCCCATGAAGTACCTGCCGGCGGAAAAAAATTCAACCGTTTCATAGCTGAAAGCTGAAAACGTCGTAAGGCCGCCCATTATGCCGGTGGTCAAAAATATTTTGGCTTCAGCCGAAAGGCTCCAGCCGGTGCCGCAGGCCTCCATGATGAACCCCATGGCGAACCCGCCGGCGACGTTTACAATCAGCGTGCCGAGAGGAAAGTCACCGAGGTACTTAACTGTGGCGGCGGAAATTATGTAGCGGAGGGCCGAGCCGAGGAAACCGCCGAAGCCGGCTATGAAAATACGGTTTAACTTCATAAAATTATACGTCCTTTACGGCAAAATAAAGCTTCTGCCCCGGTTGCCCGGAGTAGAAGCCGTTAGCATTACTGCGTTTTAGGTGAGCCTCATCACCTTTATAATAAAGATTATATGATTTTTAAAGTTTTGTCAATAATAAATTTTTCGGCGTTAAAGCCGGCAAAGGCGGCGGACACACTTTCAATGTAATATAAAACGGCTCAGCCGTCCGTTATTATGCCCGCTTCATATTTCCACAAAAGGATGCGCCTGACGGATTCGTCCAAACGCTCCTCGCTTATACTGCCGTTTTTCACAGCTTTGTAAACAGCGTTGAAGCTTTCGGCCGGACTGCCGCCGGTCAGCAGTATATCGTTTCCGGCGTTGAAAGCTTCAACGCATGCGTTTTTTCCTTTTTCATATTTTGTTACGGCGCCCATGGAAAGGTCGTCGGTCATTATCACGCCTTTGAACGCAAGCTTTTCCCTAAGGACGTTGTGCACGGCGGTCGACAATGAAGCGGGGGACTTTTCATCCATGCTTTTAACAATGTTATGCGACACCATGACGCACGGCGCGCCTTCGTTTATACCGGCGATAAATGGCAGCAAATCTGACTTCTCAAAAGTTTCCATGCTCCTGCTGTCGTAGACTGCGCCTTTATGGGTGTCTCCGCTGCCGCCGTACCCGGGGAAATGCTTCAGCACGCACGACATGTTTTTGCTTTTATACGCCTGTACCGACGCCGTCACAAAAGCGGCGGTGCTTTGGGCATCCTTGCCGAAAGAGCGCGCGTAAATAAAGTCCGACGGGTCTGTGGAAACGTCGCAGACCGGCGCAAGGTTAACGTTTAAACCGAGCGACTTTAAAAGCACGGCCTTTTTTATCGTGTCGTTTGTAACCGCCTGCATGCCGCCTTTGGCGTACACTTCCTGCGGTGACTTGAACTTTTCATCCGACAGTGCCGGAAAGCAGCTCACGCGCACGACGGTGCCGCCCTCCTCGTCGCAGCAAAGGAACATTTTTGTTTTAGCGGCGTTTTGGTACGACGCAAGTGTTTTCTTTACTTCATCAGCGCTTTTGTCTTTGAAGTCGTCGGCTGAAAAGCAGTACCCGCCCGGGTCATAGCTTTTGACGCTGCCGACGGCGCCAGAGCTTGGACATTCAAAGATAAATATCTGCCCGACCTTTTCGCCTAAGGACATGCCCGCAAGCTTTTTTTCAGCGGCTTCCTCACAGCCTGCGGTGCTTTTTTCCGCTGCGGACGAAACGCTGCCCGCGGAAGAAGGCTTGTCCGGCGTTTTTGTTTTGCTTTCGGCCGGAGCTTCGGACTTGCCGGAGGAGGATGAAGCGGCAAGCCCCCCGGGAAGTATATTTTGAAGTATCATGCCGGCGACCCTGTAAACTCCGAAAGCAGCCGCGAAAATAAAGATAAACAGCACGAGGGCGACAGCCGCTTTTTTAATTTTGCCCGGCCCGCCAGTTCCACCGTCAGCCATTATCGTGCCTCCAGGAGCGGCATGCGCAAAGCCCCTTAAAAAATTTTTCAGGTACATTAAAATCTCAATGTACAAGTTATATTATTGGCAGATACAACGCGTTATAACGGCATAAAGTTTCAGCCGCTGCTTTTCATCATGCTGCGGTAAAGCTTTATGTATTCGTTTGCCGAGTGCCCCCAGCTGAAGTCGCACGCCATGGCGCGCTTTACGAGTATAGTCCAGCCTGCTTTGTCGCCGAAGCCTTTTATGGCGCGCTTTACGGCGAAAGCCATGTCGTCCGCAGTATATGACTTGAACGTAAAGCCATACCCCTTGCCGTCGCCGCTGTCGCGTATGGAGTCCTTTAGGCCGCCTGTTTCACGGACGACCGGTATGCAGCCGTAGCGCAGTGCCGTCATCTGCGAAAGCCCGCACGGCTCGCTTTTCGACGGCATGAGGAAGATGTCGGCCCCCGCGTATATCTTATGTGAAAGTTCAGGCACGAACCCGAAGCATGAGCAGACCCTGCGGGGGTATCTTTCCTGCAAATCTTTGAAGTAGCTTTCATACTCCCAGTCGCCTGAGCCTAAAATGGCGAACTGCATATCCGTTTCGTTAAGGAGGCCGTCAAGCGAGCCGCGGACGAGGTCAAGCCCTTTTTGGTTTACCATCCTCGTCACCATGCCGACGAGCGGCACCTGCGGGTCTTCGTTGAGCTTGAGCCTTTTTTGCAGCTCCGACTTGTTTTCGGCTTTGCCTGTGAGGTCGCCGGCTGAGTAATTAGCAAAAAGATCCTTGTCGTTTTCGGGGTCGTACGTTACGGTATCTATACCGTTTAGTATGCCCTTAAGCTTCCACTTGCGTTCCTTAAGGATGCTGTCAAGGCCGTATGAAAACCACGGGTCGAGTATCTCGTTTGCATAAGACGGGCTTACCGTGGTAACGCGGTCGGCGCACTCTACCGCGCCCTTGAGGAAGTTGATGCAGCCGCCGTACTCAAGCAGCGGCAGTTCGGAGTTAGGTATGCCGAGTACGTCTTCAAGCAGTTCTTTGCCGTATTTTCCCTGGTACTGGATATTATGTATTGTAAATACGGTCTTTATGCCGCTGTACCAATCGTTTTTGGCATAGAAAAGACTGAAATAAACGGGGACGAGCGCTGTCTGCCAGTCGTTCGCGTGGATGATGTCAGGCTTAAACTCTATGCACGGGAGCATCTCGAGCACGGCCCTTGAAAAAAACGCGAAACGCTCGGCATCGTCGTAGTGCCCGTAAAGCCCGTGGCGTTTAAAATAATACTGGTTGTCTATAAGGTAATAAATAACTCCGCCGACGCGCGCCTTAAAGATACCGCAGTACTGCCTGCGCCATGCTACGGGCACCGATATGCTCGTTATAAACTTCATATCTTCGCGCATTTCCTGCGGGATATCTTCATAAAGCGGCATTACAACGCGGCTGCCTACCATACGCATCCTTAACGCCTGCGGAAGTGAGCCGGCGACTTCTGCGAGGCCTCCGGTAGACGCGAACGGCTGGGCCTCGCTTGTACAAAACAGTACTTTCATTGTTATACCCCCTGTGGTCTATTTTAATTTTGACGTTTTTCCGCTGCCGCGGCCGCGCGGGAGGCAAGGCTGTACAAAACCCTTAAAACCGGCGCGGCCGTTTAAAAGCACAGGCCGGCAGACTGCGTAAAAGCAGTGCCGGAAGAGCCGGCCGCTACACTGTGCTGCCTTTGCTTATGAACACCGGGTACGACTGGAAGCCGACGAGCGACCGGTCGTCTTTTATAACTACGTTTTTGTCCGTGACAACGTAGCTTAGCCTGCAGTTCTGCCTTATCTCACTGTCCTGCATTATGACGCAGTCTTCGACTACCGAGCCTTTTCCGACGTGTACGCCGCGGAAAAGCACGCTGCCGCGGACTTCGCCTTCTATCACGCAGCCGTCAGCCACAAGCGAGTTGCAGGCCTGCGCGCCAAGCCCGTACCGCGCCGGCATATCGTCGCGCACCTTCGTGTAGACAGGGCGGTCCTGGCGGAAAAGCTGCGACCGCACCGACGGCAGCATGAGGGCCATGTTTGCTTCGAAATAAGCCCCCATGGAGCATATGGCCTTTGTAAAACCTGAAAATTCATATCCGAAAACACGGTACGACTTTATATTGCGCTGCAGCAGGTCACGCTTGAAGTTATACAGGTTGCGGCTTACGCAGTCGGTTACAAGCTTTATGAGCAGCGCGCGTTTTATAAGCATCATGCCTATGCCGTAGCTGCACTCGCCGTCGGACATAGGGGCTATGAGCATGTCGCGGACGCGGCCGTCGGGGTCAAGCGTATACACCGACGGGTTGCTCACGCCGTACGCTACCTTGCCGGACCTGTAGACAAGCGTGATGTCCGCGTCGTTTTTAACATGGAACGATATGACGTCAGCGTAGTCTATGTTGCAAACGATGTCGCTGTCTGTGATGAGCACCAAGTCTTCTTTGGAATTTTTAAGGAAAAGCCCTATTGACGCGAGGGACTCTATCCTGCTGTTGTTTATGTTTGACTCGGAGCCGAACGGCGGCAGTATGTAAAGCCCCTCGCGCTTTCTCGAAAGGTCCCACGCCTTGCCGGAGCCGAGGTGGTCCATAAGGGACTGGTAATTCTTTTTTGTTATTACCCCGACTTTGTTTATACCGGAGTTTACCATGTTTGAAAGTGGGAAGTCTATAAGCCTGTACCTGCCGCCGAAAGGCACCGAACCCATGGTGCGTGTGTCTGTCAGCTCGCGTACTTTTTCCTCGTGTACATTGGAAAAGATAAGGCCGAGAACATTATTTCCGCGCATTTACGGCAGCCTCCTTTTTAAGCATATCCGCGTCTATCATGGCCTTAGGAGGTATTTTCACGCCCGCGGGGATTGCACAGCCGTCGCCTATGACGGTTACGCCCCACTTGTCCTTGTCGGCTATGTCTTCGGGGCGTGCCCCGACGACGGCGCCCCTGCCGATGGTGTTGTTTTCAGAAACTATGGCGTACTGCACGACGGCGTTTTCCTCAATGCGCGTGTTAGGCATGATGATAGAGTCCCTGACTACCGCGCCCGGCGCTATGTAAACACCGGAAAAAAGCACTGCAAAGTCTATCTCGCCGTAAACATTGCACCCCTCGGCTACAAGTGAGTTCTGCACTTTGGCGTTTTTGGATATATAATGGGGCGGCATTACCGGGTTGCGCGAGTATATCTTCCAGCTGTCTTCGTTGAGGTCGAGCGGCACGTTGGGGTCGAGCAGGTCCATGTTGGACTCCCAAAGGCTGTCTATGGTGCCGACGTCTTTCCAGTAGCCTTCGAACCTGTAGGCGAACATGCGCTCGCCTGCTCTCAGCATGGCCGGCAGTATGTCTTTGCCGAAGTCGTTGGAGGACTTCGGGTCGGCTTCATCCGCTTCGAGATATTTCCTGAGTTTGCTCCATGTGAACACGTAGATGCCCATCGAAGCGCTGTTGCTTTTAGGCGCTTTGGGTTTTTCGTCGAACTCGTAGACGGAGCCGTCGCTGCGCGTGTTAAGTATGCCGAAGCGAGGAGCCTCCTCCATGGGTACTTCTATAGCCGCTATGGTGCAGTCGGCGCCTTTTTCTTTATGGTAGGCAACCATTTTGGAGTAGTCCATTTTATATATATGGTCGCCCGAAAGGACTATGACGTAGTCGGGGCTGTAGCGCTCTATAAACTGTATATTTTGGTATATGGCGTTTGCTGTGCCCTTGTACCAGTCGGACTTGCGGCTTCTTTGGTATGGCGGCAAAACGCGCACGCCCGCGTTCATGCTGTCAAGGTCCCAAGGCTGCCCGTTGCCTATGTATTCGTTCAGCACGAGCGGCTGGTACTGTGTCAGTACGCCTACGGTTTCTATGCCGGAATTAACGCAGTTTGAAAGCGGAAAATCTATTATGCGGTATTTGCCGCCGTAAGGCACGGCGGGCTTGGCGAGCTTTTTAGTCAAGACGCCGAGGCGGCTGCCCTGCCCGCCGGCAAGCAGCATGGCTACGACTTCCTGTTTAGGCAACATGATAAGCGAACCCTCTTTCTAAATACTACTCGAATTTATATATAACCCTCAGATACGCTGTAAAAAACGCGGCTTCATCCTGCCTGGGGCCTGCCCTTTTTACCTTTTTTCTGCGGGGGCTGTTTCTTTGGGCTTTTGCCGCACGGCTTTGCGCTTTCGAGCGGAAGCGCGGCGGCGGCATCTTCATCTTTTGACTTGGCGTGCTTCCTGCACTTAAGATAAATTACCGAAAGCGGCGGAAGCTTTAGTACTATCGACTGCGCGCAGCCGTGCATTGGGACGTTTTCACTTTTTATATTGGTGCCGTTTGTAGTGCCGCTGCCGCCGTACTCAAGGCTGTCGGAGGAAAAGATTTCAGCATAGATGCCGTCATACGGCGCGCCTATCCTGTAATTATCGCGTTCCTCGGGGAGAAAGTTGCACACGGCGATTATATCGCCTCCGCTCTTGCCTATGCGCCTGAAAGCTATGACGCTCTGCCTGTAATCGTCGCTCGATATCCATGAAAAGCCTTCCCACGAAAAGTCCGTTTCCCAAAGGGCGGGCGTGTGGAGGTAAAAGTGGTTGAGGTCTTTAAAAAACTTCTGCTGCTTTTTGTGCTGGTCATACTCCAAAAGCAGCCAGTCAAGCTCATTTTCATAGTTCCACTCTATAAACTGGCCGAACTCGGTTCCCATGAAGATTAGTTTTTTCCCGGGGTGTGCCATCATGTAGCACATGAACGCGCGCACACCGGCAAATTTTTCATCGTTTCCGCCGGGCATTTTTTCCATAAGCGAATGTTTTCCGTGTACTACTTCGTCATGCGAAATGGGCAGTATGAAGTTTTCTGAAAACGCGTACATAAACGAAAAAGTAAGGTTGTCGTGGTTAAACTGCCTGTACTGCGGTTCGAGGGACATGTAGTGCAGCATGTCGTTCATCCAGCCCATGTTCCACTTATAATTGAACCCGAGCCCGCCGCAGTCGGTAGGCCTTGAAACCATCGGCCACGCGGTTGACTCCTCGGCTATCATCATTGCATTGGGGAAAAGCTTAAAGACGGCTTCGTTGAGTTTCTGCAGGAATGACACGGCCTCGAGGTTTTCACGCCCGCCGTTTTTGTTGGGGATCCACTCGCCGTCTTTCCTGCTGTAGTCAAGGTACAGCATGGAGGCCACGGCGTCCGCCCGTATGCCGTCTATATGGTATTTGTCCATCCAGAATACGGCGCTCGAAATAAGGAAGCTTATAACCTCGCTGCGCCCGTAGTCAAAAACAAGCGTGCCCCACTCTTTATGTTCGCCCTTGCGCGGGTCGGCGTACTCGTAGCACGGCGTGCCGTCAAAGCGCGCAAGGCCGAAACCGTCCTTGGGAAAGTGCGCCGGCACCCAGTCCATAATGACGCCTATGCCTGCTTCATGGCATTTTTCTACGAAATCCATAAACTGCTTAGGCTCGCCGTAACGCGAAGTAGGGGCGAAGTAACCGCTCACCTGGTATCCCCATGAGCCGTCGTAGGGGTACTCTGTTATAGGCATAAGCTCTATATGTGTGTAACCCATATCTTTTACATACGGCACAAGCTCCTCGGCAAGCTTTTCATATGAGAAAACGTTGCCGTCCTTATACCTTCGCCACGAGCCTAAATGCACCTCGTATATGTTCATGGGCATGGAGTACTGCGAGTGGGCCTTCTTGTGCTTCTGCCACGCGCCGTCGTTCCATTTGTAGCCGCTTATATCGTAATATTTGGAAGCGTGGCCGGAACCTGACTCGAAATGCCGCGCGTAAGGGTCGCTCTTTAAGAGCCTGCGGCCGTCGGCGGTTTCAATGCAGAACTTATAGGGGTCGAACTGCTTCAGCGCAAACGGCAGGTAGCACTCCCACACGCCAGAGCTTATCTTCCGCATTTGGTTTGCCCCGTCGTCCCATGCGTTAAAGTCGCCGACGACGGAGCATGCCTTCGCGTTCGGCGCCCATACACGGCATGCGGTCTGCTCCTTTTTGTTTTTTATTACCTTATGTAACCCCATGTAATCGTAGGCTTTCGCATTGGTTCCCTGATGGAACAAATACAAAGGGAGGTTCCCTTCGCCGGACGTGTTTTCCACCTGCATGATGACCGCCCCTTCCGGATTTTTAATGTTCTAACACTTTTACTGTTTTTTTGATTAAGAACATAATACCATAAAACAATAAAAAATCAAGTATTTTAGTGATATTTCAGCAATATTTCCATCAATAATTTTAAAATTTTATTTAATATGCACTAATATATACACATATAAGCTTTATAGTAAAATGTAAAAACTGCATGGAGAATAAAAACGCGGCCGGTTATAAACCGGCCGCGGCCCGCGGGTTACGCTGTACTGCCTGGCTTTTTCTTTTTAAGCAAATCGGCGAGCGTGACGCTGTCTACGACGCCGCTTATGGCGCCGTTCAGTTTTTCCCAAAGCGGAAGGGTTTCGCACTTTTCGCTGCGCGGGCATTTGTTGGGGCTGTCTTCCATGCACGCTACAGGCACGAGGCTGCCCTCTATCAGGCGCAGTATGGAGCCTGCCGTATATTCACCGGCGGGCCTTGCAAGCTTGTAGCCGCCCTGCGCGCCCCTTGCGCTTTTTACAAACCCGGCGTGCGTAAGGACGGAGATTATCTGTTCGAGGTATTTATTTGAAATTCCCTGCCTCTCGGAAATATTTTTTATCGTAACGTAGTTTTCTCCGCCGTTTTCGGCCAAATCTATCATAAGCCGGAGC
Organism: Ruminococcaceae bacterium UBA5413; assembly: GCA_002409585.1. Classification (GTDB taxonomy): domain Bacteria; phylum Bacillota; class Clostridia; order Oscillospirales; family Acutalibacteraceae; genus Thermocaproicibacter. The sequence goes on from DHNP01000012.1 coordinate 16,580, forward strand.
GCATAGCGGCCTTTTGTTGAAATTTTCACGCACTATGCCCCTTTCATAAGTTATATTATCATTATACTATATGAATAATATGTATTCAACAGCGTAATGCACAGCGGTGGGATTTAACGGCATCGCGCCGCGGCTGACGCCTTTTTGCGCGTTTTTATTTAAATTAATCGTTTTATCATTTGTTTAGACAAAACGGTGTGTTATAATAAATAATAATTATAATATCTGCTGGGGGAAAAACGGTGGAAACGTCTGATGCATTAAAAAGAACGGATACCGCGTATTTTTATAAAAGGGCCTTTTTTTACGGCATAGCCATATCGTTTTTATTTTTTATACCGTTTATAATTTTCGACAACGGGTATTTCCTCTTTTACGGGGACTTCAACGTGCAGCAGGTGCCTTTTTACCGTATGTGCCATGATGCCGTCCGCAGCGGAAATATGGGCTGGAGCTGGACGACCGACCTGGGCGCCAACTTTATCGGTTCGTACTCGTTTTACCTTTTGGGCAGCCCGTTTTTTTGGCTTACCATACCGTTCCCGAGTTCTTTCGTGCCGCACCTGATGGGGCCCCTGCTCATACTGAAGTTCGGCTGCGCGTCGCTTACAGCGTTCATATACCTAAAAAGGTACGTGCGCGACCTTAACTATGCGCTTATAGGCGGGCTTTTATATGCTTTTTCAGGCTTTTCGGTGTATAATATATTTTTTAACCATTTCCATGAGGCGATAATATTTTTCCCGCTGATGCTTTGGGCGCTGGACGAGTATATGTACAAGCGCAGGCGCGGGGTGTTTGCCCTTACGGTTTTTCTCTGCTGCACGGCTAACTATTACTTTTTTGTAGGGCAAATCGTGTTCGCGCTTATTTACGGCGTAGTAAGGCTGCTAATGCGCAGCTACTCCATATCTGCAAGGGATTTCCTGCTGCTTTGCTGTGAAGCCGTCATAGGCGTGCTGTGTTCCTGCACACTGCTCATACCTACGGTGCTTGCCATCATACAGAACCCGCGCGTGAACGACCCGCCGAGCGGGTGGGGAGCGCTGCTTTACGACTGGAACCAGCGCTATATACACATAATAGAGTGCTTTTTCTTCCCGCCGGACATACCCGCAAGGGCTAACTTTACGCCTAAGTCAGAGGCCCAGTGGGCGTCGCTCGGCGCGTGGTTCCCGCTTTTCAGCATGACGGGGGTCATAGCGTTCCTGCAGTGCAGAAGGCGCCACTGGCTTAAAACGATGATTTACATTTTATTTTTCATGGCTATGGTTCCGGTGCTTAACGCGGCGTTCCAGCTTTTCAACATGGCGTACTACGCGCGCTGGTTCTATATGCTCACGCTTATGATGGCGCTTGCTACCGTTATGTCGCTTGAGAACAGCGCTACCAACTGGAAGCGAGGCGCCGTGTGGACCTTAGGCATAACTTTAGGCATAGCGCTGCCCATAGGCCTTTTGCCGCAGACGGGCGACGACGGTAATACCACAGTCGGGCTTGAAGCTTACCCGACGCGTTTCTGGGCGTACGTCGCCATTGCCCTTTTGAGCCTTGCGCTTTTGGCTATAATATTCCAGTACTATAAAAAGGATAAAAGAAGATTTATAAAAGGCTGTATAGGCGGCATAATGCTTATAACGGTTATTTACGCCTCGTATTTTATAGCCCTCGGCAAAACGCAGGGTGACGACACGCACAACTGGGTCATACCTTACGCGCTGAACAAGGGCAGTGACATAAAGCTTAACGACTCGAACGAAACTTACCGCGTAGACGTTTACGACGGCATGGACAACCAGGCGATGTTTTGGCAGATGCCGACCATACAGGCGTTTCACAGCATAGTGCCGGGGTCGGTGATGGAGTTTTACCCAACGATAGGCGTGCAGCGCGACGTGGCTTCACGGCCTGACACAAAGTACTACGGCCTGCGCGCGCTGACAAGCTGCAAGTGGCTTTTTGACCCTGTAAACGAAGGGAAGAACTTTACTGACAGCGATGGTAAAACGGAAATGCCCGGCTGGAGCTTTTACGCCGTGCAGAACGGCTGCAATGTTTACAGGAACAACTACTATATACCCATGGGCTTCAGTTACGATTATTATATAACGCGTTCAGAGTATGAAAGCGCCGCGGAGGACGACCGCAACCTGCTGCTTTTGAAGGCAATAGTGCTGGACGACAGCAGCGCCGCTAAATATAAAGGCATCCTCCAGCACCTCGACTTAGGCCTGCAGGAGTACACTAAAGACGTGTATTACAGCGACTGCCTTGCACGGAAGTCTGAGTCATGCCCGCAGTTTACCCGTGACAACGGCGGCTTTACCGCGTCATTTACATCGGATAAAGACAGGCTCGTGTTTTTCAGCGTGCCTTACGAAAGCGGCTGGAGCGCCGAGGTAAACGGCGAAAAAGCCGATATTATAGAGGCGGACGTCGGCTTTATGGCGGTAAAAGTGCCTAAGGGGACTTCTACCATACGCTTTAACTACAAAACCCCTGGCCTTGGCCTTGGCTTTGCTGTGGCGCTTGGCGGCGCAGCACTTTTCATATTTTACTTTTTTGTTACAAAATATTACGACAAAAAACATAAAATGAAGCGTAAAATATACCGTATAAAGAGCAAAAGCCCCATCTTGCCGCCGGACGGAAATGCATGATTTTTTTACAGCTCACGTTTTGCGGGGGCTGTTCGATGTTTATATTTCTTCTTTGTATGGCGGCGCTTATACCGGCAATAATGATATTTTCAGGTATTCCCTTTAAACACCGTCCGCCTAAGCGCGTTAACGGCATATGCGGGTATAGGACCAACAAGGTCGATGGAAAGCCGGCAGACATGGGACTTCACGCCGGCATACTTTTCTATCATTCCGGTTGGGAAGGCATTTAAAAAAGAATTTTGACGGATACGGTTTAAAGAAATAAATTGATTAATAAAACGGAGGCTCAGCTATGCCCGTCGTATATTTTGTAATACCATGCTATAATGAGGAAAAAGTCCTGCCCGAAACCGAGAAACGCCTTACGGCAAAGCTTAAAGAAATGATATCCTGCGGCCTTGCCGATGAAAAGAGCCGCATACTTTTCGTTGACGACGGCAGTAAAGACAAAACGTGGGAGTTAATAGACGGGTACAGCGGCGGAAATGTACTCGTAAGCGGCATAAAGCTTGCGCATAACCGCGGGCATCAAAACGCCCTGCTTGCGGGGCTTATGACGGCAAAGGAGTGCGCGGACTGTGCCGTAAGCCTTGACGCCGACCTGCAGGACGATGTTGGCGCGCTCGATAAATTTGTGAAAAAATATAACGAGGGCTGCGACATAGTTTACGGCGTGAGGAACAAACGCGATACCGACACGTTCTTTAAGCGCACCACGGCGCTCGGCTTTTATAAATTCATGGCGGCGCTCGGCGCAGACCTCGTTTACAACCACGCCGACTACCGCCTTATGAGCCGCCGCGCTCTTGAAGCTTTAAGCGAGTATAAAGAAGTGAACCTCTTTTTGCGCGGGCTTGTGCCGCTCATCGGCTACCGCTGTGATTACGTGTACTATGACAGGCACGAACGTTTCGCGGGTGAGTCGAAGTACCCGCTGAAAAAAATGCTTTCTTTTGCCGTGGACGGCATAACGTCTTTCAGCGTAAAACCGCTTAAAATGATATTTAATTCAGGCATGCTGGTGTTTTTAGTCAGCCTTATAGGCGTTATATGGTCGCTCATATCACACGCAAACGGCGGCGCGGCCGCATGGGTGCCCGCCATATGGTCGCTTTGGCTTTTGGGCGGCGTTATCCTGTTATGTCTCGGCGTTGCCGGAACATATATAGGGAAAATATACGGCGAAGTAAAGGCGAGGCCGCGTTATAAAATAGAAGAATACAAAAAATAATAATATAAAAGCGCCGCAGCCCATGCCCTGGACAGCGGCGCTTTTTGTTAAATATATTATGCGTTCCCGTTTTTTCTGCGCGCAAGGTAATCCTGCAGAATAACCGTTGCGGCGACAGCGTCGATGACGGCTTTGCGCTTTCTGCCGCGCGTGTTGGTGTCGTTGAGGTAACCGTGGGCCGTTACGGTTGTGCCGCGTTCGTCCTGCATAAAAACGGGCAGCCCCGAAAGGCTTTTCAGTTTTTCGGCAAATGCGCGCGTCCTTTTCGCGCTGTCGCCCTCGGAACCGTCCATATTGCGCGGAAGGCCGACGACGACCCTCTCGGCGCCGTGTTTTTTGGCTGCTGTGCATACAGTCTCCGCAAGGCGGCACATGTCGCGCTCGTTTATAACTCCGGCAGGGGACGCAAGTATCTCATTTTCGTCGCAGACGGCAAGCCCCGTGCGCGCCGCGCCCAAGTCTACTGCAAGTATTTTCATATGCCCTCCGTTTTATGGCGTTTGTTTTTAGTACAGGTTTATTATATCAGCCAATTAACGGACAGGCAAATTTTATTGGGATTTATATGTTTATTTAATTGAACGTATAAAGCGTTTTGTAAGGGTTTTTGGAATTCGGCGTTATAAGGTAAAACTGTTTTGAAAGCACTTCATTTTTAGAAACAGCAAATTCACCGCAGAAGCAGCTTAAAAAACCGTCTATAGACGCCATGTCTCCGTCTGATGCTTTTGCCGCCGTTACCTGCGGGGGAAGGTCCGGCGGCAGCTCGTCACAGCGGATAAAAAGCCTGCCGCCGTGCATGCCGGCGCAGCTGAGGTCGCCAACGGGCGTCCTGCCTTTGGTTTTAAGCCCGAGGACGACGATAGTGCCGCCGGCCTGGTACTCGCCTAAAAAGCTTCCGGCTTCACCGCCGACGATTATGAGCGGCTGATGCGTCTTATACGCCTTCATGTGTATGCCGGCGCGGTAACCTGTATTGCCTTTAATAAAGATCCTGCCGCCGCGCATGGCGTAGCCCGTTGCGTCGCCGCTTGAGCCGTTTATAATTATTGTGCCGTCGTTCATAGTGTCGCCCGTCTGGTCCTGCGCGTTGCCTGAGACTTTTATGCTGCCGCCGTCAAGGTAGCAGCCGAGGTCGTTGCCAGGCACCCCGTTTATAAATATTTTTTTGCCGCTCATGCCGGCTCCGATATACCTCTGCCCGCGGCAGCCGTTTACGGTTATTTCCGTATCTTCCGCATTGCGTATTTCGTCGTTTAGTTCTTTAAAATATTTCCCGTCGGCTTCTATAAGCATCATTTTACACCTCCGAGTTTTTCTGCGCGGACATCCTTTTTAAAAGCCATAAGCTGCGGATGCTCTTTTATAAGCTCGAAATCTATTGTGTCAAGCGGCGTTTTTTCGCGTATGAGCGAAGTGTATATGCCCGCGCGCAGAACGTCGCCTATGAGTATATATCCCTTTAAAAGGTTGCCTTTGGCAACGAGCTTCTTGTAAACGCCGCCGCCTTCTTTTACGTAAGCTGCGCCGTCATAGCTGCCGGCCGTTATGATATGGAGCCCGAAAAAGCCGATGGCGTTCATCGGGATGGCTTTGTCAAACGTTTTTTCGCCGCCAGCCATATTTATGCCCGCCGTTTCACCCTGCATGTAGGCGTTTGGCAGTATGGCAAGCACGCGCGTTACACCGCCCGAGATGTCGTAACATTCGCAGCAGTCGCCCGCCGCATAGACGTCCTTAAGGCTTGTGGCGGAGTGCGTGTCTATTGTTATGCCGCGCCCCGCTTTGCAGCCGATGCTTTCTGCGAGCTGCGTGTTTGGCCTTACGCCTACCGCTACGACGACTATATCAAAGCCGACCGTTTTGCCGCTTTTCAGTTTAGCGGTGCTCCCTTCAAATTTGGCGACGCTGTCTTTTAAGATGAACCGTACACCTTTTGACTCTATGTGCTTTTCCATCATGGCGGAGCCGTCTTCGTCAAGGATGCTCGGCAGTATCCTGCCGGCCATGTCTACGACTGTGATGCTTTTTACCCTGCCGTATATGCCTTCGGCACATTTCAGGCCGATAAGCCCCGCGCCGATTATAAGTACGCGGCTTTCTTTATTTATAGCGGCCATGAGCGCTTTTGCGTCGTCAAGCTTCATAAAAGTGAAATTTTCCTTAACGCTTTCGAGTCCTTCCATGGGCGGTACAAATGGCCTTGAACCTGTCGCGAAAAGCAGTTTGTCGAAACTGACGGGCGCGCCTTTGTCAAGCTCTACCGCTTTACTTTTATAATCAACTTTTAAAGCCTTTACGCCGAGTAAAGCCCTTACTCCGTTGTCTTTGTAAAAGCTGCCGGGGCGGTATTTCATGCGCTCCTCGTCAGTTTTGCCGCAGATAAGGTAAGAGATAAGCGGGCGGGAATAAACGTGGTACGGCTCGTCAGAGATAACCGTTATATCCCCTGCTTTATCGACGGAGCGTATACCCTCGATGCAGCCTGCCGCGGCTATGGAATTCCCTATTATAACATATTTCACGTAAAGTCACCTCTCCTCGAAAACAATGGCGCCGTTAGGGCATCCTTTTACGCAGGCCGGCTCTCCGGAAGCGTTGTTTGTGCAAAGCTCGCACTTTTGTATTACGCTGCCGTCCGGAGCGGGAACCACCGCGCCGTAAGGGCAGACAAGTATGCACGTGAGGCAGCCTACGCATTTGTCTTTATTAACGCGGATTATGCCGCCGTCGTTAGTAAGGGCGCCTGTTATGCAGCTTTTTACGCATATGGGGTCAGTACAGTGGCGGCACGAAACGGCAAAGCTTATTTTGCCGTTGTCTTCAAGGCGCACCATCGGGTTTATCTTTACATTTTTAAGTGCTTTAGCCATATCCTTTTGGCCGGAGTTGGCAAAAGCGCAGTTGTACTCGCAAAGGTGGCACGCAAGGCACCATTTTTCATTTACATAAACTCGTTTCATAACTTTTCATTCCCCCGCATGCTTGATCCCAAGTATCTCAAGCTCTTTTTCGTTAAGCCCTACTCCGCGAAGCATAAGGCGGTTGCCACGTAAAGACTCAATGGAGTTTATACCCATGCCGCCCATCATTTCCATTATCTCATGCTGCCATGCCGACACGAGGTTTACGAGCCGTACGCAGCCTACGTCTGGGTTAAGGCGCTTTACGAGGTCGGGGCGCTGGGTAGCTATGCCCCAGTTGCACCTGCCGGTCTGGCAGGTGCGGCACAGGTGGCAGCCGAGGGCTATGAGCGCGATGGCCTTAAGCACATCGGCGGAGTTGCGTATGCCGCCGCCGGCGACTATGGAAACGCTGTTCCTTATTTTTTCCTGCCGCAGGCGTTCGTCAACGGCGGCGAGGGCAAGCTCGATGGGGATGCCGACGTTGTCGCGTATCCTTTTGGGCGCGGCGCCCGTGCCGCCGCGGAAGCCGTCGATGGCGATGATGTCCGCGCCGCTGCGCGCTATGCCGCTTGCTATGGCCGCGACGTTGTGGACGGCGGCGATTTTAACTATGACAGGCTTTTTGTAATCTGTCGCCTCTTTAAGCGAATAAACGAGCTGGCGAAGGTCCTCAATGGAGTAAATGTCGTGATGCGGCGCGGGCGATATGGCCTCCGTGCCCTCAGGTATCATGCGCGTGCGGGAGATGTCCCCGACGATTTTCGCGCCCGTCAGATGGCCGCCTATGCCCGGCTTTGCGCCCTGGCCTATCTTTATTTCTATGGCGGCGCCAGCGTTGAGGTAGTCCTTATGTACGCCGAAACGTCCTGAAGCCACCTGTACTATGGTGTTGGGGCCGTATTTGTAAAAGTCCTCGTGCAGGCCGCCCTCGCCGGTGTTGTAGTATGTGCCGAGCTCCCGCGCGGCCCGTGCGAGGCTTTCGTGCGCGTTGTAACTTATGGCCCCGTAGCTCATTGCGGAAAACATTATCGGCACATTGAGCTTAAGCTGGGGGGGAAGGTTATCGGTTTTTATTTCGCCGTTTTCGCCGCGCTCTATGGTGTGGGGATGCTTGCCGAGAAAAGTCAGCGTTTCCATAGGTTCGCGAAGCGGGTCTATGGACGGGTTTGTCACCTGTGAAGCGTTTATCAAAATTTTATCCCAGTAAATAGGATATTTTTTTGGATTGCCCATAGATGAGAGCAGTGCGCCGCCGGTGTCGGCCTGGCGGTAGATGTCGCTTATCGTTTCATTGTCCCAAAGGCCGTTTATGCGGAAAGTGTCGGGATTTTTAACTATTTTGAGCGCGTGCGTCGGGCAGAGCGCCACGCACCTGTGGCAGTTGACGCACTTTGTTTCGTCGCTCCTCATTTTATTAAGCTCCGGGTCGTAGGAATGGACCTCGTTTGCACACTGCCGTTCGCAGACGCGGCAGGCTATGCAGCGGTCGGGGTCGCGGACTACGGCATACTCCGGTACATTGTAATTTATAGGCATTCAGGCTTCCACTCCTTTGTTGAGCGTTATGATTACGGGTTCCCCGCCCTTTGGCGACCACAGCCTGTCAAGGCTCGGCTCTACTTCCCTTATGGCGCATTCCTCGCTTGCGACGTAAACCATGCCGCCCCTTTCGCCGACTACCATCGAGCGCAGCTTAAGGCGGTCGTTCAGCGCCATCATGCCGCCTGTGTACCCGAGCAGTATGGAGAACGGCCCCGTTATGAGCAGGCTCGAAAACATGTTGCGCAGGTAAGTGTACTTAGCCATGTCTTTTTCGCCCATCCGGTCGATTTCGCTCCAAAACGGGGCGGCTATGACCTCGGCCGCTTCTTCAAGGCTGAGATGCTTTTTGCGGTTGAGAAAATCGATAATGTAAGTTATGACTTCCGTGTCCGTAAGGAGCGTGCATTTGTAACCGAACATTTCTATGAAACGGCGGTTAGCGTCATACGACGATATCTCACCGTTATGTACGACCGAGTAGTCGAGCAGCGCGAACGGGTGCGCTCCGCCCCACCAGCCCGGGGTGTTGGTCGGGTAGCGGCCGTGCGCCGTCCAGCAGTAACCCTCGTACTCGTCAAGGCGGTAAAAGCGCCCTACGTCTTCGGGAAAACCGACCGCTTTGAAAACCCCCATGTTTTTGCCGCTGCTGAAAACGTAAGCTCCGCGGACCTGGGTGTTTACTTTCATAACGAACCGCGCGACGAACTCACGCTCGTCGAGGGCAGCGTCCTCAAGGGCTTTTTTAAACGGCAGCCCGAAATACCGCCATATGGCGGGTTCGTCAGTTATTTCAGGAATACGCCTTGTCGGTATTTTTTCCGCCGCGGATAAATCAAAGTTAGAAGTTATGATTTTTTCGCACTCGGCCTTTGCCCTCACACTGTCGTAAAATACGTGGAAAGCGTAAAGCCCGCGCTGCTTAGGGTATATGCCGTATGCCGCAAAGCCGCCGCCGAGGCCGTTTGAGCGGTCGTGCATAGGGGCTATGGAGCGCACTATGGACTCGCCGCTTATTCTTTTTCCGCTGCGCGAAAAAATACCTGATATCGCGCAGCCGGAAGGAATCCTTACGTCGCCTTCTTTTTGCATAAAAAAGCTTACCTCCTGCAATATAATGTGTTTGCGAGCCGGCAGTGCCGCGCCGGCGGATGAAAAAACCGCGCCTGTACCGGTATGGCGCGCCGCCGCCGGCAAATGCATTGAATTATATGGATAATAATACAATTTAAGGCAAACAGCGCTCGGCATGGTACCGCAGGGACGAAAAAAGCCGTCCCAGCCCGCGTAACTTCAATATAAAAAATGAATTGATACAAAAACTTAATTTAAGATTTTTTTAATAATATATCTTTTATTTATTAAAGTCAAGACTTTTTGCATAATACAGGTAATAAACTTGCAGATTATCACATTAGCACAAAAGTTTTTGCCTTTATGCAAAAGTTTATTATAAAGATGATAAAATTAATAATTTTGTAAATCTGTCATTGACTTTGGGGCAGATAGGCCATATAATAAGTCCATAAGATTACGGCAAAGGCGTCGTAGGGTGTGTTTCTGTCACCCCTGCGGCGCTTGTTTTTTTTAATTTGATAGGGAGTTGAACTTAAATTATGAATAATGTCCCTGAAATTTTCGGCAGCATGGTATTCAGCGACGGTGTTATGCGCAACCGCCTTCCAAAGGCTGCTTATAAGGCTTTAAAAGAAACACGCGATAACGCTAAGCAGCTGGACCCAAAAGTAGCGGACGTAGTGGCCGGCACTATGAAAGAGTGGGCCATAGAGAAGGGCGCGACGCACTTTACACACTGGTTCCAGCCTATGACCGGCATAACGGCAGAAAAACACGACAGCTTTATATGCCCTGACGGCGACGGCAAAGTAATAATGGAGTTTTCAGGGAAAGAACTTATCAAGGGCGAACCGGACGCTTCAAGTTTTCCGTCGGGCGGGCTGCGCGCCACGTTTGAGGCTCGCGGGTATACGGCATGGGACCCGACAAGCGACGCCTTCATCAAGGACAATACTCTGTGCATACCGACGGCTTTCTGCTCATACGGCGGTGAGGCGCTTGACAAAAAGACGCCGCTTCTCCGTTCGATGGCTGCCATCGACAGGCAGGCCATGAGGATCTTAAGGCTTTTCGGCAATAAAACGGCTAAGCACGTTATAACTACGGTCGGCCCCGAGCAGGAGTATTTTTTAATAGATAAGGCAATGTATGAAAAGAGGAAAGACCTTGTCTACACCGGCAGGACTTTGTTCGGCGCTAAGCCGCCTAAAGGGCAGGAGCTTGACGACCATTATTTCGGCGTTATAAAGCCGCGTGTAAAGGCCTTTATGAACGACCTTGACGAAGAACTGTGGAAGCTGGGCATTTTGGCAAAAACGGAACACAACGAGGTCGCGCCGTCACAGCACGAGCTTGCGCCTATCTTTACGACGAGCAACATAGCGACGGACCACAACCAGCTTACGATGGAAATAATGAAAAAAGTGGCGACACGGCACGGCCTTACGTGCCTGCTGCATGAAAAGCCGTTTGACGGCATAAACGGAAGCGGCAAGCACAACAACTGGAGCATGTCTACCGATACGGGCGAAAACCTGCTTGAGCCGGGTGATTCGCCGCGCCAGAACGCGCAGTTCCTTCTGTTTTTAGCCGCGGTAATAAAAGCGGTAGACGAGCACCAGGACCTGCTGCGCATTTCAGTTGCAAGCGCCGCGAACGACCACCGGTTGGGGGCAAACGAAGCGCCGCCAGCGATAGTTTCAATGTTTATAGGCGACGACTTGGCGGAGATTTTAAAATCCATAGAGTGCGGGAAACCGTATGTGCAGAAAGATAAAGTATTTATGGAAATAGGCAGCGACATACTGCCGCGCTTCCCGCAGGATACGACGGACCGCAACCGTACGTCGCCGTTTGCCTTTACCGGAAATAAATTTGAGTTCCGCATGGTAGGTTCGACGGCCTCCATAGCATGCCCGAATATGATGCTTAACACGATAATAGCCGACACGCTCTGCGGCTTTGCCGACGAGCTCGAAAGGGCCGACAACTTCCAGGCTGCCTTGAGCAGTCTCATAAAAACTACCATAAAGGAACATAAGCGCATAATCTTCAACGGCAACAACTATGCGCCGGAGTGGATAGGCGAGGCTGAAAAGCGCGGCCTTTTAAACCTGCGCTCAACCGTTGACTGCATGCCGTACTATATTAAGGACGAGAATATAAAGCTTTTTGAAAAGTATAATGTCCTTACGAAAACCGAAGTTTATTCGCGGTATGAAATCCAGCTTGAAAACTACTATAAACAGATAAATATAGAGGCGCTTACAATGGCGGATATGATAAACAAAGATATACTGCCGGATGCGCTTGCCTGCATGAAGGACTTAAGCTCTGTTGCCGTAAATAAAAAGCAGCTGGGCGGCGGGATATCGTGCGAGTATGAGGAGTCAATGCTTAAAAAGCTCTCGCCGCTTTCAGGCAGCCTTTATAAAGAAGCCGAAACCCTTAAGGCAAGCGTGGAAAAAGTTCCGGAATTTACCGACATAATGTCTGAGGCGAAGTATTACCACGATGTCGTTTTGGCGCAAATGGAAAAGACGCGCAAGCTGGGCGACGAAACCGAGTCGCTTTTAGGCTCAAAGTACCTGTCGTACCCAACGTATGGCGACCTGCTTTTCAGCGTGGTCTGACATTTGCATCGTTTATGCATGTAAGATTTTAAATTAGTTCTTTACAATTAATAAAGCCCGCTGCAAATGAACTGCCCCAGAGTTAACGGACAAAGAATAAAAAGCCCTGTCGTAGAATATTGTCAGATTACGCAACCTGACGCCGCTTTTCAAGTGGTGTCAGGTGCGTTTTTGTTTG
>DHNP01000046.1 GCA_002409585.1 Ruminococcaceae bacterium UBA5413
TTTTGGGCATTTGAAGCCCTCAGGAAGGAAGAACAGAAAAAGTTCGGCAGGGAGCGGAGGATTTATTTTAAGCATTCACGAAAACTTTTAAACAAACGCTACGAATTCTTATCTCCTGAGCATAAACAACAGGTGGATATCATGCTTTTTTCCAGCCGCCACTTGCTTACCGCCTACTCATTAAAAGAACAGTTCCTGAAAATACTCGATTGTAAAGACAGTACTTTTGCACGCACAGCGCTTTCGCATTGGATTATGGCGGCACAAAACAGTGGCCTTTCAAAATTTGTCGGCTGCGGCAATACAATGGTGCATTGGTCAAAAGGCATCTTAAATTCATTTGACTGTTCCTACACGAACGGTTTTACCGAAGGGGCTAACAACAAGATTAAGGTCCTTAAACGCAATGCTTACGGTTACCGCAATTTCCGACGTTTTCGTAATCGTATTCTGCATATGTTCAATCATTCAACACAAAAAGGAGCAGCTTAGCACCGCTCCTTCTCACATTCCCTTTTTAGGTTTACCCCAACTATTGACATTGAGCCAGAAAATGTGCCCGCCACCAAAAGCAAACCGGAGCGCCGCATCCTCCGTCTGGATACGGTACTCCGGTTCCGTTTTCATAATGCGGCAGAGCCGCCTTTATTGAGCTTCGCCGGAAGGCCCGTCAGCCTCCAGCTTGGCATCGTCCGGGTTATAGTGAAACGGCATTATGGTTGCCGTCACGTTCCTATGCTTTGACAGCAGTTTTTCAAAAAAGTAAGTCGTCTGGCTGTGAAGAATATTGTCATACCAGTGGTCCGTAACAAACTTTACAATTATCACCGATATGAACTCGCCGTGTTTTAACTTAGCTTCCCTTGCCCATATATAGTCGTCGAACGGTTTCATAATGTCCCTGTAAGGGGTAAGCACTATTTCAAGCGGGATTGGTATCTGCAGCCCGTCCCACTGCCTGCGCAGCTCGGCCGCGTATTCGGGGTGCCGGCAGATATGGAGAGCGGTTGTGCTGTTAGAAATGGATTTTGCGTAATTAAGGGATTTAAGAAGCGATTTGTTAATCGACTGCATAAGCACTATGCACTGGCTGCTGCCTGCTGCTGCATCGCCGTGGTACGGGTGGAAATCCTTAAGCTCAAGCTGTTTGCCCACATATGTGTAATGGCGCTTTACATAAATCATAAAAGCCATAAGTATCGGGATAGAAACTATTATCATCCATGCGCCTTCTATGAATTTATTATAAATAATGACGCACGTGTCCACAAACGTCATAAAGGCGCCGAGGCCGTTTATCCAAATCTTATACTTCCAGCCCTTTTCCTTTGTCCTGAGCCAAAAGCGCACCATGCCGTACTGGCAAAGCGTAAATGAAATAAAAACGCCTATAGTGTAAAGCGGTACCAGCGGCGCGACTTTAAACGCCCCAAAGCCGATAACGGGTGTCAGTACAAGCAGTATCTCCTCGCCGGCATAGGCAACGGACGAAACCGCATCGCTTGCCATAACGGAAAGCCCCCACGCCTTTGACAGCTTTTCGTTGGCGATATCGCTTGTTTTAAGCGGTTTTCCTAAAATAACGTCTTTTATTTTCATATATATACTCCATTCCGAATCAGTAAACTAGGCCATTATATCATTTGTCATTAGTCTTTACAAATTGTAAATACTTAATTAAATTGCTGAAAAACAACCTATTCATCTTAAAAGCAGATATGTATGTCTGATTCGGCGCATTATCGTACCGTCTCTTGCAATACCGCGCTGATTTGCCGTTTCATATATGTTTATTCCTATGCGCAAAAGGCAAGAGCGCGGAAAATCCCTTTCCGCGCTCTTCTTTTACGGCACGGCCCGCGCTTAACGCCGGAAACCGCACGGCAAAAAGCCCCCCGTGCGCCAGTTTCCGTCCCGCTTGCTCCTTATTATGTTTGGCACGCGCATAGTGTTTTATTCCCTGATAATCATGTCCCTGCGTAAACCGCGGCCTGCCGGGGCGTCACTCCTGTTTTATCGCCGCCAAGGCGTTTATTTTCATGGCGCGGTTTGCCGGGTGCAGCCCCGACAGAAGTCCTACAAGGGTTGAAAACGCCAGCGCCCCGAGCGACAGCCACAGCGGTATGACCGATATGCCCGAGCCGGTCCCCGCGCCCGTTCCCATGCTGCCGGCCGTTACGCCGTTTATTATATGGGATATAAGGTAGCTTAGCGCTATGCCCAAAGAACCGCCTATGAACCCTATGGCGCCTGCCTCTATGAGAAACATTGTGCGTATGTTGCGTATAACGCAGCCGAGGACTTTCATTATCCCTATTTCCCTTGTGCGTTCGTAAATAGACATTATCATGGTGTTAGCTATGCCGAGCGCCGCTACAAGCAGCGAAATAGCGCCAAGCCCGCCTAAAAACATCTGTATCTTTTTAGTCTGCTCGTTCATGGAGTCGCGTTCGCTCGTCATACTGTAAGTACTGAAGCCCATACTTTTTATCTGCTGCTCCACGCTTTCCACTTCGTCAACCGAAGCAGCCTTCACAAAAACCTGCTGGTAGCCGTCCTCTTTAAGCGTGTCGTTTTTTACTTTGTTAAGCTTGTTGTATTTTTTCTGGAGCTGCTTTGCAAAGTCTATGTCCATAAAAATACTGTCGCTCGGCTGGGGCTGCTTGCTGTAGTCTTCCTTCATAACGCCGAGGACGTTAAGCTTCACCGCTTTTTGCTTTTGCGTGGAGTCCTCCGGCACTTCCACCGTTAGTTCGAACTTATCCTTCATAAGGTCGACGAACGGCTTAGGCATGGTACCGTCACTTTTAGGGGTGGGGTTTATCATATTATTCGTACTTTTTTTAGTATTCATAAAGTCGTAGGCGCTGTTGTTGCCGAACAGCACGTCGCCTTTATTGATTTTTTCGCCGGGAAGGCTGCCCTTCTCGGTTTCATACCCTAACTTTTTAAGGTCGGCCATATTGACGCCGTATATCATGCCCTGGAACTGGTACTTGCCGCTGCTTATGGTAACGCCGTTAAGGTAAAACGCCGGCGTCACCGCCACTACCCCCGGCAGGTTTTTTATTGTTTCCACAGCCTTGTCGTCAAGCTTTACATCTTCACCGCCGGAGATATCGGCGGCGTCGGAAGAACCGGCCATGGCGGCGCCCATACTTCCGTTTATTTGTATTGACGTAAGGTCGCCGAACTGCTCCATTGTTTCCATCCAGCTCTGCTGTACGCCTATACCGAAAGAAATCATTATCACTATGGCGCAGGTGCCTATGACAACGCCCATAACCGTAAGCACAGTACGGGCTTTGCGCTTAAAAAGGCTGCTGACGGCCATGGAGAGCATATCCCTCAGCTTCATTTGGCGTTACCCCCGCTACCTTCGTCGTCATAATCGTCTGATTCCTCAAGCATCCGGAGTTTTTTAGCCTTGTGCTTCTTTATTAATTTTACGGCAAGCACCACAGCGGCAGCTGCTGCGGCTGCGGCTGCCGCCCAGGCCTTCCAGCTTACGCCCTTTTTTGCCGCCGCTGCGGCGGCGGCTGCCTCCTTATCCCCGTCAACGCCGCCCATCTGCAAGTCAGTCTGCGCCGACTGGGCTTCACCTGAAAATTCCTTTTTTATTTCCTTCACGTTGCCGGCCGCATCCTCGTAGCTGAAAGTCACCGTGCCTTTGACAGCGCCTTCTTTTTCAGGTGTTATCGAGACTTCAAAGTCGTCGCTGCTTCCAGAGTCGACATTGCCTATATAAGTGTTTTTACTGCCCGTGCTGAAGTTATCGCCGTCAAGCTTTACCGACAGGTTAAATATCTTGCTTTTGCCCTTGTTTACATAACTCGCGGTAAACTGGCCGCTTTCGCCGACGTAGCACGGGTTTTCGACCTCTACGTCGTTTACCTCGAACCTGTCCGGCTGTGTAAGCGGTATGGCGACTGTCTCGGTCGCTTCAAGCGACTGGCGCTTGCCGTCTATGACTGCTTCATAATTGAAGCCTATGCTTACCCCGTATGAGTTCGGCGAAGCATCCGACTTAGGCAGGAGCGATATCTTCTCATTTATGACGGAATTGGCGCCGAGGCTTTTTATAAAAAACGTATTTGATGACTTTGACGGCGTGAACGCCCCCTCCGCGCCGCCGGTGTCTTTATCCGACGTACTGCCGGCCGCGGATGAAACTGTCATCTTTATATTTTCTATTGCTGTTTCACCTGTGTTTTTTATATTCATCGAAAGTGAAAACTCTTTGCCGCCGGTAACGGCTTTGCCGCCGTAGTCATAGCTTGATATGATTATCTGCGGCTTGCTGTCGCCGACTTTGCCGCTGTCTTTATCATCGGTTTTAGTACCCGTTACAGGTATGTATATCTCAGGCGGCGCAGACGGCGCGGTAAACTCATCCGCCGAAAGGCTCACTTTTACCACATAGCTGCCCGTCACCATCTTAGGCAGGCACGTTAGCGGATATGTAACCTCTGCGGTACCGCCGGCCGCAAGGGTGCCGAGGTACTGCGTATTAGTCCTGCCGTCAACGCTTATGCCGTCAGGCGGGGTTATGACGCTTGTCACGTGGCTGCACGGAATGTTGCTGTTGTTCTTTACCGTAAAAGTAAGGCTGAACTTCTGGCCTTCCTTTACGGAGGACGGGTTCAGCTTGTATGAGCTTACGCTCAGGTTTGTCTCCGACGTCTCCTTTTCGTCGCCGTCAAGCTTGCCGAAAACAAGCTTTTCGACTGTAAAAGTAGACGTCTTTTTATTATTGCTGTCTGTAAACGTGATTTTGGAATCGTTTTTTGAATTTTCTTCGTAATATGTTATTTGGAATTTTAAAATGCCGTACCCCTTGCCTACGCGCTTTAAATTTTTCTGCGGTATATACAGGCTGTAGGAAAGGGAATTTGTGCTGCTATCCAGGTCGCCTGAGTCGCTGGTAACTTTATATTCTTTTTCACCTACTGAAATTGCATCCGTTTCGCTTGTCACTTTTATGTCCGCATAGTCAAACGCCGAATAGTCGGTCGTCACTCCGCCAAAGTCATGCTCAAAGTCAAGCTCCACGCCGAACGGGCTTCCAAGGCCCGGTTCAGCTGGGTCGACCGTAGCCGCCGTAATGCGCGGGTCAGGTATGTACGTGTCTGCCTTTACAGGTTCCTCATATAAAAAAGCGGCCGTAAAAACCGCGGCTGCCAAGAAAGCGGCCGCCCTCAAAAATTTCTTCATACTGCATCCTTCCTCTCCGTGCTGCCACCGGGCGTATCGCTCCGGCTGTCATTGACAACATAGCCGTCATGTATGGTTATAATACGCCTGGCAAATTTTGCTATCTCAAGGTCGTGCGTCACTATTACGAGCGTTTCTCCGTATTCTTCCGCCATCGAAACCATTATCCCCATGACTTCGCGGCTCGTTTTGCTGTCGAGGTTGCCTGTCGGCTCGTCGGCAAAGATTATCTTAGGGTGCGAAACAAAGGCGCGGGCTATGCCTACGCGCTGCTGCTGGCCGCCGCTCATCTGGGTCGGCTTGTGCAGCATTCTGTCGCCGAGGCCCACAGCCTTGAGCATATGCGCCGACCTTTTAAAGCGCTCATTTTTGCCGGTTCCCATAAAGACAAGCGGCATGGCTACGTTTTTCAGTGCCGTAAGCGACGGCATGAGCCCGTAAGACTGGAACACAAAGCCTATGTTTTTCTGCCTGAAAAGCGCCCACTTCTTTTCGCTGAAACCCGTAACGTCTGTGCCGGCTATGGCAACAGTGCCGCGCGACAGCTTCTCAAGCCCCGCCATTATATTTAAAAGCGTCGACTTGCCAGAACCGGACGTGCCGAGTATGCAGCATATTTCCCCGCGCTCTATCTCTATGTTTACCCGCCCCAGGGCAACGACCTTTTCATTGCCCACGCGGTACACCTTGCGTACATTTTTTAAGCTGATAAAGCCCATGTATATCCTCCAGCCGGCAGGCGCGTTTTCAGTCTCCGCCGTGAGCCGTCTTATATTTTAGCAATATTTAACATATATCATTATACTTTTTATCCTTTTTAAAATCAATTAACAATATTGTAACAATAAAAAACAATAATGTTTTAAAATACAAAGCGTAAAAAAGCGCCGTTTTAAGTCGGCGCATCACCATTTCTGTTTTAGATTTCACAATAAAAGCTAAAAAGCCAGCCCCCCCGTAAATCCGGCAAAGCCCATTGAAAGTATGCCTACGTAAATAAGCGAGGCAGGCAGGCCTCTGAACGCTTTCGGCATGTCGGGGTTGTCACACGAAGGCGCGCCTCCCGCGGCAAGGGCCGACGCAATGAAAAACGCAAGGCCGCTGCCAAGCGCGAACCCCGCCGACTGCGCTAAACCGAAGCCTTTGGAATTTTGCACGTATGGTATTGCCAGCACAGCCGTGTTTATAGCCGACAGCTGCATGGCCCTGCTGTTTTTTTCGTAAAATCCGGGGAAAAAGCTTTTAAGCACAAACGCGGCAGCCATATACGTAACAGCCGCGGCGCAGGCTAAAACCGCCGGCCTTAAGGCAGCGGCTTTTTCGCCTTCAGCGGGCAGAAGCGGAAAAAGGAAGTACCCCTCAACCGACGAACAAAAAGAGAAAAAAGTTACGAAAAGCGAAGCCGGCCCTATGCCGCGGGGCGAACGCGCCGCGCGCAGCACGCGGCTGAACCCCATGCCCGCCGAAAGGAACATATTTTCAACCGAAACGGCAAGCAGCGCCGCAAACATCATGGAATAAAACATTTAATCAGCGCCCTTTCTTTTCGGCATATTTTTCCCTGCGCCTTGAATTTATCCACTGCACTAAAGCCGCCAAAATTCCAAGTATCATAAAGCCCGCAAACGGATACGAAAACCCGCCGGCTGCGTCCCCTGCCTGACGGCCCCATACGCCCCCCGAAAGCCAAAGCTCCCTTACCGCCGCAGTAACGCACGCAGCGGCAGCAAAACCCGCCGAGTTGCCGGCTATGTCGGCTACCACCGCAGCCGCGACATGGCTTGGCGCATACTCCTCCACACGCGAGTAAACGGCTGAGTTGCATACCATGAGCGCCGCGGCAAAGCCGAGCGAGCCTGCGGCGCCCGGTAAGACAGCCTCCAGTATATATACCGCCGGGATATAAAACAGAGCCGATACCGCAAGGGCCGCCCCCGGCCTCGACCAGTCCGGCAGCGCCATGCCTATAAGGCACATGACAAGGCCGGCCGGCATGGCTGTGAGCAGAAAAAGCAGCGAAAGTGCGGCGGCGTTTTTAAGGCTGTAGCACGCTGAAACGACCTGGTACATGCCGAGCGCGCCGATAACGACAGGGTTCCTGAAAAGAAACCCGTTGGCAAATATCGTGCCGGCGGCACGCCTTATAAATCGCTTGTCCCTCAAACAGACCGCCTCCCGAATACCGTGACGGTTTTAAACGAAAAATTATCTATCAGCGGAACGGCTGCATCCGCAAGCAGTACGGCAAAGCACGCCCCCTGCCCGAAAGCGCCGAAATACCTTACGGCCATGAGCAGTCCTCCCGCAAGCGCGCCGTAAACACACCTGCCGGCAAATGTCTTAGGTGAAGTCGACGGGTCTGTAACCATAAACACCGAGCAGAAAAGCAGCGAGCCTGAAAGCAGCTCGTACTTTACCGAAGTGAGCGGCGAGCACGCTATACGCGGGAAAAAAGCGGCCAGCAGCGCGCATACAAGCAGGAACGACACGGTCGTTTCAAGCGATGCGGCGCGGCGTATGAACAAAAACAATCCGCATGCCGCTATGACAAGCGCCGCGGTAGTACCGATGGCTCCGACGCCTGTGCCCCACAGCATGTCGAGCGGCTGCACGTCGGGCTTAAGGCCGTTCTTCAGCACGGCCGCCGGCGAAACGGCGGCCGTGTACTCGCAGGCCCCGAACGGCGGCAGCGTGAAAGGCTTGGCCGGGTCCATATACGTGAAAGACTCTGACGGCCAGCACAGTGCGGCAAAAGCGCCGGCGACCGCCGCAATGTTAAAAGGCGGCCGCCCGTACCTGCCGAAAGGCGCCTTCGCCGCAAGCTGCGCCGCCGCGCAGGCGGCGCACGGCAGCCATACGGGCGCGTTTACAGGCGTCAGCATGACGGCTGTAAGCCCCGTGACGGCAAACGAGCTGTCATCAATACGTATTTTACCGTACCGCATCAAGCTGCAGAAAGCCTCGCAGGCCGCGCACGTAAGCACTGCCATCACCGCCATTGCGGCCGGGCGCGCGCCGTAGCGCACCGTCGGCACTATGAGCATGGCGGCAAGCGCCGCCAAAGTCTGGTTAAGCATTGCAGACGCCGAAGGGCCGCTTTTTACATAAGGCGCGCCCACACTAAGCCCCCGCATAAATATCACCGCTTTTTTTAAGCCTGCCGGCTTTTTGTACGGCAGCGCAAAGGTCTATGCAGGACGGGCAGGCAACGTTGCAGGCAGCGCAGCCTATGCAGCGCTGTACGTTAGGCAGCCTTAAGATATCCGCCCTGCCGGACTCCATTTCTTTTAAAACAGCCCACGGCACAATGCCCTGCGTGCACGCTGCTGTACACCTGCCGCACCCAATGCACGGGAACACACTGCGCGCTTTGGCTTTTTTGAGTACAAGCAGCAGGCGCGTGTCGGCCCTTACCGGCTCCGACAAGTCCTTTGCCGCTTTTCCCTTAACGGACGACCCTGTCACTACGGCGGAATAATCCCCCCGCAGGGCGCCGAGCACTTCGCTTATCGGCGTGCCTATCTTTACGCGGCAGTTAAACCAGTCCGGGGCGCCGTCGCCCGCTACCGTCACTACCGTTTCCGACTGCGGTTTCCTGTTTTTCACGGCATCATAGACAGCCGCACAGGCCTGCGCGCCTATGACGGCGTAACTGCCGCAGCGCTTCAGTTCGCACTCGGCCGGCGCGAGCGCGGGGTAACGTGATGGATCCGCCCTTATTACGCGTACTTTCCCGTCAGCACCGCAACCGGCGGAGCCGCCCACTATAGCCGCTGTTTTTTTCGCCCCGCAGGCCCTTGCCGCGTAGCCAAGCCCCGTGAGGACTTTTTTGCGGTTTTCGGCAAAGACGGCTTCGGACGACGAAGCATACGGGTCGTCGTCAAAGCAGCACGCAGCCAGCGTGTCCGTTTTTCCGCTTTTTAAAAGTACAAGCTTGTCGTACAGGCGCCTGCCGTCGGTTTCGTCCGTAATGCCCGCCTGCCCTACCGCGCTTAGTATAAGCGGTGACGAAACTTTTTTCTCCGGCAGTTTAAAAATACCGCGCTCCTGTTTTTTATCATTCCCTGTCAAAGCCGCGATCGGCTTTTCAAGCGACGGCCTTTTCATCTGCTCAAGCTTTACCCCGTGGGGCACCTTCCACATATACACCCTCCGAAATTTATACCCGCTTTACGTCAGCCGCAGCCTTAAGCGCGTCTATCGCCTCGCGCGCGTCGCGCGCCCTGAAAACGCTTGTCCCCGCGACGCAGACATCTACTCCCGCGAGAGCCGCTTTATGTACCGTTTCAGGGTTTATGCCGCCGTCCACCTGCACGAGGATATCCGGCCTGCGCTCCTTAATTTTCTTTACCTTTGCAAGCATATCTTCCATAAACGCCTGCCCGCCGAAGCCCGGCTCAACAGTCATAACAAGCACCATGAAAAGCCTGTCGAGGTACGGGTAAACTTCCTCGGCCGGCGTGTCCGGCTTTAAAGCCATCGCCGGCTTAGCGCCGCCTTCTTTTATGGCCGCTATTGTGGCGGCGGGGTCGCCGTATGCCTCACGGTGGAAAGTTATGATGTCAGCGCCGGCTTTAAGGAAGGCGGGCGTGTACCTCAGAGGCTCGTCTATCATAAGATGCACGTCAAACGGTTTGTCGGTGTACTGGCGCATTGCGGCTATGACCGGCGGGCCAAACGTCAGGTTAGGCACGAAATGGCCGTCCATAACGTCCAGATGGATCCAGTCGGCGCCCGCAATATCCACACGTATAACTTCATCGCTGAGTTTTGAAAAGTCAGAAGCTAAGACAGAAGGTGCAATCAGCATTATAATTTTCCCCCGTTTACAAGAATCATATTCATAACCGGAGCGTCGGCGCACGCCTAAAAAAGCACCTGCCGAAGCGCACTCCGGCAGGCAATCTATAATAAAGCGGTTTAAATATATTCGCCCCGCATTACATTGTATGCCGAAGTACCATTTTTGGCAGTGGTAACGCCTGCCTTTTCTCCCGCGGAACATCTGCCCGGCAAAGCCGGATCAGCACTTAGGGCGTCCGCTCTTGTCTTCGTTTTTGTACTGTTCCTTGTTTTTCTTAATGTCTCTATAAAAAACAACACATGAAAAAACAAGGGTAGCGGCAGTAACTACTCGTAAAATAATTCCCCTAATGCCCGTAAACATATTTACGCCACTTAAAGTGTTTGCAAGCCACCATGCGCCCAAAAACATGAAAAACGCCCCTATGGGGTAAAAAACTCTGCTTTCGCGACCCATGAGGAAAACAAGGATAAAGCCTGCCAAGAACCAAACGACCGGGAATAAATATCCCATTAAATCGCCCCGCTTTTACAATGTTACTATACCCCTGCCGCAGGCGATTGTCAAGCCGCGCAAAAGGCAAAAAAAGCGGATACCCATAAAAAGTATCCGCTTAAACCAGCCGTTATTTTACAGTACGTAAACGTTCATCGTCCGCGTGCCTATTTTCATGCACTGGCTGTAAGAGCTGTAGTAAAGGTCCGCTATGATAGAGCCCCTCATCGCAGCCCCGCCCGTATCGGCCGCAACAGCGTAGCCGTAAACTACCTTGCCGTCAGGAGAGCATATATAGAGCTTAGTCCCGTAAGGTATGACGTTAGGGTTTACGGCAACGCGTCCGTACGCCGCCTTCAGCCCTGTTGAAGTCGTAGTCCCCGTGCAGTAGCATGAGCACCTGCCCGTAAGCAGCTTTTTGTAACTTACGCTCTTGCCGTTATGGTCAACGAATGTGCCGTCGCTTCCGACCGACGCTATGGCGGAGCCTTTAGCGCCAACAGACACTACCTTGTTTACAGGCTCCTTAGTAACGGCCGAGCTTACGACCGTGCTGCCGGCCGGCTGGCCGTTGACGAGCTTCTGTCGCGTTACCGTCGTTTTCACGCCGTTCTGCCCCTGGGTAACCACTTTGACCTTCCCGGCGCTTAAAGCTTTGCTTTTTTCCGTTACCGTCTTGAACGCGACGGGTTCGGTGGTCGTCACGTCTTTGTACGCCACCCTTGTGATTTCGAGCTTCTGCCCTTCCGTAACCGCGGAGTCCAGCCCTGCGTTAACCGTGTCGTCTTTTCCCAATGAAAAGCCGGCTTCCTTTATGGCATCCGCAACGTTTTTCGCATTTACGACCGTGCTTACGGTGCTGCCGTCTGCAGTAAGGCTTATGCCGCAGCGTTTTTTAACGCTGACGGCCATTTTGCCCGTTACCGTGCTGTCCTGCGCCGGAGTTACGACGTCGTTCCAGTCAGCTTCGGTGCCGGCCTTTTCGAGTACGCTTGAAACCTTGTCGCCGTAATGCGCTGCAACGGTTTTTTTCGTACCGTCAGAGTCAACGGTCACGCCGTATGCGCTTTTTACCGTTATGACAACGTCGCCCGACCCGTCTGAAGCGTCTTTTTTCACAACAATATCGTCCGACCCGGTTTCGATGCCGGCCGCAAACAAAATATCCTTTGTTTCAGCCGACGTCATCTGCACATCAGTTTTTTTGCCGTTGTAAACTATATGCGCGGTATTCGTTTTAGCCATAACCGTAACAACTGAAAGCACTGTAACAGTCACCATAACCGCCAAAGCAGCCGCCCTGTGGAGGAATGCCGGGCACATGAGTTTTTTAATATTGAGCTCAGCCTTTATATCTGCAAGATTAAGTCTGAAATGTCGCATCAATTCACCCTTTTCCTTAATAATCGGCAGCCTGGAACGGGGCTTGCCCCCACCTGCCGATATGTTAATTATCAAGCAATGTATTAATGCGTTTTAGTATATTCACTCAATAGACTAATGTCAAGTCGTAAAATATAATTATTTTATGCATTTTCAACAACCGTTTGGAGAATAAAGCCTGTAATTACAGCCTCTTAATGTCTTTTTCGCCCTAATAATAATTCCTGATATTAATAATAAATTACGTTTTATGTGCAAAATGCAAAAATCTATCAGTTACAGAATTGTTACAATTATTACAGCTGTGTTTTTATTGGCAAATATGATGGTTTATTGCAAAAAAGCCGCCCTTATCCGCGCATATATCCGTTCTGATATTTCATACAGTAAAAATAATACTGTCGTATGTGTTATTTTTACGTAATATATCTAATAACTTTTATGTATTATTTACAAATGTTCTGTGTTTATTCCCTAAAAAAGGCACAAAAGCGCAAAAATACGCTTTTATGCCTTATATATAGCCTTATTTTTCCTTGACGTTAATCCGTCGGCCACGCATTTGCCGGTACCTGTGATGAAGAAGGTTTGGAGGTTTCTTCCACTTCAGAAGGCTGCGATGCAGACGCGTCGGTCAGCAGGCCGTCGTCTCCATATGCCGGAGCCGGCCCGGCAAGGCTGTTGTCGTCGCTGTTTATCTGCCCGTCAAAGCCGGTCATAAAGCCGTCGAGCGCCGCCGTGCTGAGGTCACCGCCTATTACGCGCCCGTTGTACACGAGGATAGTCCCGCGCATTGACTCCTGCTGTGGGTAGTTCGTAACTTCATATATGTACTGGGTGCATTTTTTACCGGCGTACGGTTTTATGTCAAGGCCCTGCTCCTGCTGTATATTATTGTAGCTTATGTAAACGTCGTTAAACTCCTCAGGTATGCTTACTTCCCTTTCGCTAACCGGTTCCTCTTTTACCTGCCAGCCGAACTGCTTAAAAAAAGCTACGCGCTCATTGTTGTCGGAGGCGGCGAGGCTGTACTTTTTGCCGGCGTTCACAGCCTTCGGCTCAGCGCCGCGCACGTACGCCGAAACGCCCGCAACTGCTAAAACCGCGGCGACGGCGGCAATTACCGCCGCAAGTTTTTTCTTACCGTGTTTTATGGATACTACAAACATAAAAACGCCCCCCAAGTCAATATATATGACCTGAAGGGCGTAAAAAATTCCTTTCCAAAAGCTTTCGGGTTTTTATTTATTAGCATCCTCTATTACTTTTTTGGCAAACTGCGGCGGCATCTCCTCATAGCGCGCAAAAGTGAACCGGAACGTCCCGCGCCCCTGTGTCAGCTGCCTTAAAAAAGTCGTGAAATCGTGCATTTCGCCCTCCGGCACTTCAGCGCCTATGGTCTGCATGCCTTTGCCGGCGGATTCCATGCCGAGCACACGCCCGCGGCGCTTGTTTATCTCGCCTATCACGCCGCCCATGTCACCGTCAGGCACGGTGCATTTAAGCGTGCCTATAGGTTCGAGCAGTACGGGCGAAGCCTTTGGCACGGCTTCCTTATATGCAAGGGACGCAGCCATTTTAAAAGCCATTTCGGAAGAGTCGACCGGATGGTATGAGCCGTCGTAAAGCGCCGCGTGCAGCCCGACCATCGGGTATCCGGCAAGCGCGCCTTTTTTTACGCTTTCCCTGAGCCCCTTTTCAACCGCGGGGAAATAATTCTTCGGCACCGCGCCGCCTACGACCCTTTCTTCAAAAACGAGCTCGTCGCTTTCGCACGGTGAAAACTCTATCCACACGTCGCCGTACTGGCCGTGGCCGCCCGTCTGTTTTTTATATTTTCCCTGTGCGGAAACTTTTTTCCTTATAGTTTCACGGTAAGCCACGCGCGGTTCCTCAAGCGTCACGCCGACGCCGAATTTATTTTTAAGGCGGCATACGACGGCATCGAGGTGCTGTTCGCCCAGCCCTGAAATAATCATCTGGTGCGTCTCGGGATTTGTCTTAAACGATATGGTCGGGTCCTCCTCCGCAAGGCGAAGGATGCCCTGCGCGGCCTTGTCTTCCTCGCCTTTTTTCTGCGGTATGACAGCCATGGAAAGCGTGGGCTCCGGGTAGTCTATGCCGTCGAGCTTTACCATATGCGCCGGCGAACAGAGCGTGTCGCCCGTTTTTACGTCCTGCAGCTTAGGCACCGCGCCTATGTCGCCGGCTGCTATGTACGGCGTGTCCTCCTGCTTCTTGCCGTGCATGAAAAGCGTTTTTCCTATCCTTACCGGCTGCTTTGTACGCATATCAACAAGCTGCGCGTCGGACGATATCCTGCCTGAAACGGCCTTTATATATGAAAGCTTGCCTACAAACGGGTCGGCGACCGTTTTAAACACCACGGCGGCAGGAGCTGCAGCCTCGTCGACTGTTACCTCGACAGGGTCGCCGTTAACGTCCGCTGCCGTTTCGGCGCTTTTTTCAGAGGCCGGCGGAGCAAGCCACACAAGGCCGTTCATCAGCTGCTCCACGCCGTTCATGCGCAGGGCGTCGCCGCAGAAAACCGGCGTTATGGAACCGCTTTTCACGCCCTTGCTCACGCCTACTATGACTTCCTCCGGCGTAAACTTTTCACCTGAAAAGTACTTCTCGAACATCTCGTCGCTTGTCTCGGCAACAGCCTCATAGATAGCCGTGCGCAAACCGTTGAGCCTCTCGCCCATATCCGGCATTTTCACTTCTTTAGGTTTGCCGCCGCAGCATTCATACGCCTTAAACTCAAGCATATTAACGTAAATATCCGCTTTGCCGTCAACTATAAACGGCACTACCACCGGGCATATCGACGGGCCGAACTCCGCTTTCAGCGTTTCGAACACCTTGTAGAAGTCGGCGCTTTCGTCACAGAGGCCGTTTACAAAAAATATCTTCGCAAGCCCGCGCGACTCGGCCGCCGCCACAGCCTTTTCCGTCCCTACCCCTATGCCGTCGCGGCCGGATATGGCTACGAGCATACTGTCGGCGGCGCGCGCCGCTTCGCATGCCCCGCCGCCGAAGTCGAACAGGCCGGGAGAATCTATCAGGTTTATCTTATAGTTTTTCCACTCAAGCGGAGCCACCGCCGCCGCAAGCGACGACTTGCGTTTTATTTCCTCCGGGTCGAAGTCGCACACCGTGCTCCCGTCGGCTATATTTCCCAAACGTTCCGACGCTTTTGAAATGTAAAGCATAGCCTCCGCGATGCTTGTTTTGCCGGCACCGCTGTGACCGGCAAGCGCAATATTGAGGATGTTTTTTGCCGCGTATTGTTTCATTATATATGGCTCCTTTCAGAGTGTAAATTTTTCACCTGCGGCGCTGGAATAAATTAAAATTCCTTTAAGCGGCGCCATTAACCGCTTCACTACATTATATATATGTAAGCCGCCGGCTGGGGTCGAAAAATGTAAATTATAAATATAGTACAATAGTTCGGCCTTATTTACAATAATTATAGCGTATATCTACAATGAATACAAGAACGGCAGCCACTTTTTTACCGCCTTTTTTAGTTTTAAACGCCCGTTATATTTGCTTCAATGCATTTTACCCATAAAAACATTTTTAAATGTGCATTGGGCGCCGTGGGAATATCCGCTGGCGCATATTTTTGTTCCCTTTCGCGTCAGTATTTTCCGCACCGGCGCCCATGCTTTCCCTATACTAATATATAAGGGAGTAATCCGGCGCTTTGCGGGCAGAAAAAAGCCGCGGGCGGCAGCAAGTACCGCGCGCGGCTTTTAAAACTGTTTTTTGCTTATAGCCCAAAGGCCGGTTATGGTTTTCAGGCTTTGCCCTCGCAGCCGAGGACGCATTTAATCTTATGCTCAACCATACCTTTAATCGCTTCCCTCGCTGGCCCAAGGTATTGGCGCGGGTCGAAGTGATCCGGATGTTCGGCGAAGTACTTGCGCACCGTCGCGGTCATGGCAAGGCGCAGGTCTGAGTCAACGTTTATCTTGCAGACGGCCATTGTCGCGGCCTTGCGGAGCATGTCCTCAGGGATACCTATGGCGTCGGGCATTTTACCGCCGTAAGTGTTTATCATTTTTACAAATTCCGGTACTACGGAAGAAGCGCCGTGGAGTACTATCGGGAAACCCGGCAGGCGTTCCGAAACTTCCTTAAGTATGTCGAACCGGAGCTGCGGCTTCTGGCCGGGCTTAAACTTGTACGCGCCGTGGCTTGTGCCTATAGCTATGGCGAGTGAGTCAACGCCCGTCCTCGTAACAAAGTCCTGCACCTGGTCAGGGTCTGTGTACTGGGCCTTGTCCGCTTCTACCGAAACGGCATCCTCGACGCCGGCGAGCCTGCCAAGCTCCGCCTCGACGGTGGCATTGTACTTGTGGGCGTAGTCTACTACTTTGCGTGTTTCCTCAACATTTTCCTCATACGGCTTAGAAGATCCGTCAAACATAACGGAAGTGAAGCCGCCGTCAACGCAGTCTTTGCACACTTCATAAGACGGACCGTGGTCAAGGTGGAGGGATATCGGGATTTCGGGGTGTTCGGCAACCGCCGCTTCAACCAGCTTAACGAGATATGTGTGCGTGGCGTACTTTCTCGCGCCTGCCGACGCCTGAAGTATGACCGGAGCTTTCAGCTCTGCGCACGCTTCGGTTATTCCCTGTACTATCTCCATATTGTTGACGTTGAACGCGCCTACGGCGTAACCTCCGGAATAGGCCTTTTTGAACATTTCCTTAGTATTGACTAATGACATCGGTCTTCACTCCTATAAATTTAATGTTAAGATTTTAACGTTAATGTTATTATACCTCAACGGTGCGTAAAAATAAAGCCGCCGCGGTTTTTTTTACGCCTTTAAGGCATCTTCCTTAAAAATCTGCGGATTGCTTCGGCTGTAGTAATATATGTACTGCTGCGCTATGCCGGCGTACCTGCCGAAAAACTCCGGCGTCCTGCCGGGGAACAGTGTCTTCATGGCGCGCTTCATCCACACGTCCATGGGAAAGGCCTCAAGCCTGTGCATGCCGTAAAGCAGCGTGCAGTCGGCGACCTTAGGCCCTACGCCGCGCACGCACGTCAGTTTTTTCCGCGCTTCGGCAAGCGGCATTCCCTTAAGCACACCGAAGTCAACGCTGCCGCACGAAACCCTGCGCGCAGCATCTATTATGTAAGGCGCCCTGAAACCGCATCCGAGACGCAGCAGGTCTTCGTCCTTAAGGGATGCGAGCTTTTCCGGCAGTGGAAAAGCATGCATGCCGTTTTCAGCTTCTTCTCCGTAAGCCGTGCAAAGCCGTGAGATTATCCCCTTTATCCTGCCTATGTTATTGCACTGCGATATTATAAACGAGCACATGGCCTCCCACGGTTCCTGGTTCAGTATGCGTATGTCGGGCGCGAACGCGACTGCCTTTTCAAGCAGCGGGTCAAGCCTGCAGAACTCAAGGCGGATTCCGACGTAGTCAAGCCCCATGTCGAAGTACCCCGCCCAAAATTTATCCTTAACAACATCCGCAAAATTATCTTCCGATATATGTGCCCAGCGGCCGCCGGCCATACCTGTGAAGGAGCCGTCCGCCTCCCGCTTCCACCTGAAGCACTGGCCGCAGTCGAGCGTCTGGGCAAGCGCGTTCCGTTCCATAAAAAAGCCCCCGTAAAATTAAAGTACACGCGATATTATAGCACAATATCCGACATGTTTTTTTAATTAAATTACTATTTGTACTTAAAAATTCATGTGCGGGTTGACATAAGAGTTTATTCACTTTTTATGTGTTAACTTCTTAAAAGTCGCCGCGCTTGACTTTATCAACATTTTCAACAGGGTTTTCCACAGGATTTACAACGTTATTCCACACTATTATGTAAACGAATGTAAATACACACAGTATAAACGCCGCGGCGGCAGCGTTTCCGCATGTATATTCTTAACGGAATATATAAAATTATGGGCTTATATTGGCTTATAATAGCGTAAACTGTGGTATAATAAAAATAATAGTATAAAAATAAGTATAAAAATATTTTTAATATTAATAGGAGAAATATAATGCCCAAAACACCATATGACAGCACAGAGATAGCCGCAGGAAGAAACGCCGTACGCGAAGCCCTTAAAAGCGGCCGGCCGGTAGACAGCCTTTACATAGCGCGCGGCGGCCGCAGCGGCAGCATAGGCGGCATAATCGCGCTCGCAAAGGAGCGCGGCATCCCCGTAAAGGAAGTTGACCCTAAAAAGCTCGACGAAATGTGCGGCGGCACGGTAAACCAGGGCGTGGCGGCTTCGGCAGCGGCAGTTGCGTACTCGTCGTTCGACGACGTTTTCGCCCTTGCTGAAAAGCGCGGTGAAAAGCCGTTTATCATTATTGCCGACGGGCTTGAGGACGTACACAACCTCGGCGCTGTCATAAGGGTGGCGGAGTGCGCCGGTGCGCACGGCGTCGTCATACCCGAAAGGCACGGCGCCGGCCTTACGGCGGCTGTCGGCAGGGCAAGCGCGGGCGCCGTAGAGTACGTGCCTGTAGTGCGCGTTAAAAACATACCGTCCGCTTTGGAGGAGCTTAAAAAGCGCGGAGTGTGGATATATGCCGCTGACACAGGCGGGCAGAGCTGGTGCGGCACCGACTTTACCGGCCCCTTAGCCATAGTGATAGGCTCGGAGGGCGGCGGCGTAGGGCGGCTTGTAAAAGAAAAATCCGATTTCGTCGTTTCCCTCCCGCTTAAGGGAAAGATAAACTCGCTAAACGCATCCGTAGCGTGCGGAGCCATATGTTACGAGGTAGTGCGCCAGCGCGGTGGGGCAGGCTGCCTGTAAAGGGAATTTTTTACTCGTTTAATACGCGCTT
The DNA here is from genome assembly GCA_002409585.1 of Ruminococcaceae bacterium UBA5413. GTDB lineage: Bacteria > Bacillota > Clostridia > Oscillospirales > Acutalibacteraceae > Thermocaproicibacter. Next base: position 18,733 of record DHNP01000046.1, read on the forward strand.
TTTTATAAATAATAGGTTAAAAAGGAAGTTTGCCGCCTGCCGCAAGCCATGAGCGGCAACTGCGCCGCAGCCGGCCCGCGGGCGTTCCTTTTAATGTGAAAATCCAAGGAGCGGTTAATTATGGACGGTAAAAATAAAACTCCGCAAAGTGAATATTCCGTTGATGAAATCCTTGCGGAGGCTCACATAATTAAAGACAGCGAAACAAAGCAGGCCGCTGTAAAGGGCGGGCCGGCCGAAGCAGCCGGGTCCGACCGTCCCGCTTTTGCCGATGAGGTAAAAGCTGCCCCGGATGAAACTTTTAAATCCGAAACCGGCAAAGTCCCCGCCGCCGGTGAAGAGAGTAAAGACAGCGGCGGCAACGGGAAAAAGAAAAAAAAGAAGGGCCTCTTTTCATTTTTCAGGCGAAGCAAAGAGTATGAGGACGACGACGAGGAGGACGACCTTTACTACGGCCTCCAGTTAAAGCCGCTCTCAGAGTACCGCAAAGAATACGAAAATACGGTTAAAATCGACCTTAACGGCAAAGACGGAAGCCCCGGCGACTCCGACACGCCCGAAAACATGGACGAAACTTTCAGGCGCATACACGAAGAACGCCGCAAAAGGCTCGAAAGGATAATGGAGCAGGCCGGCGTAGAACCCGACGACTTCATTTCCGGCACAGGCGGCATGGCGGGCGGCGGAAAAGGCACTCCGCCTAAGTCGCCCGCAGATAAAGCCACGCAGGATAAACCGCAGCCAGCGCCGCCCGAAAGAAGCGGTGCTGAGCCTGTCTGCCCGCCCGCAAACCAGGCGCCTCCGCCACGTGACGGTGAAAACACCGCCGGGCAGCGGCAAAGCCGTGACGGAGAAAACGGGCAGGCAGGCGGCGGCAAGGGTGAAAGCGGCGAAAGCAGGAGCGCGGTTCTCGGCGGAAGCATTTCAGGCGGCACTGAGGATACCGAAACCCCTCCGCCCGTAAAAGAGCCCGAAACCCCGCACCGCGGCGGCGGCCAAAGCGTGCCGCCTGTGCCGGTAAAAGAACCCGAAACCATCCCCCGCCCGCATTATAAAGCGAAAAGCGGGCTTCCGGTGCGCGTAGTAAGCCTTGACGGTTTTGAGGAAATACTGCGCTCCGAAGCGCTGATGTATCCCTCCGCGGAACCCGGCTCCCCTGCAGCCGCAGAAGGGCCTGCCGAAACCGCCGACCCGGAAGAGCCGCCGTCTCCGCCGCTGGACGGTACTCCCGCAGATGATGCCGGCGGCAGCGAAGAAACTTTAAACGGCGGTTTTTACGACGATGGCGCCAGTTTGGACAACACCATAGAATTTCCCGGGGTTTACAGAAACGCAGAGCCGGAAAAGGCAAAAAAGCATTTCCGCATTTTCGGCGACGAAGAACCCGAAAGCCCCGTCGGCGGTGAAACTGACGGCGGCGAAGAAGAACTTGACGACTATACAAAGCCTGAGGATGCCCCGTCAATAATAAACGATATAGCCGGAAGCCTCGGCAAGCTTTTCGTGCGGCTTATAGCTCTCGGCATAATATCGGTTCTCATGCTCGTTTCGGGCTTTGCGTACGAATACTCCTCTTTACTCCCGTCGGGGATACATAACGTTTACACTTCACAGACGTTCCTTATCATGCAGCTTATATTCCTGTTTACGGCCGCCGCTTTCTGCTTTCCAACCATCTCAGGCGGTTTAAAAGGAATATTTAAGTTTAAGATAAACGCCGACAGCGCCGTTTCGGCCGCGGTGGCCGTCACATTGGTGCAGAACGCCGTCCTGCTCGTACACGGCATGCCCTCAGGCTCATATTCGTACTCTGTTTTGGCCGTATGCGCGCTTTTTATGAACCTTGCAGGCAAATTCAGTATGGAAAAGCGAATAATGAAAAATTTCAAATACATATCCTCCCCCGGCAAAAAATACGCCGTGCAGCTTTTTGACGACCACAATACAGCCCTGAAGCTCGCAAAGGGCTGCGTTTTGGGCGAACCTAAAATCGCATATGAAACGCCTGCCGGGTTCCTTAAGAACTTCCTCCGCTTTTCGTACATGCCCGACCCAGGGGAGAAAACGTCGCAAAGCGTCGGCGCCGTTACCATTATCGCGAGCCTTGCCCTCTGCGCCGCCGCGTTTTTCATAAAAAAAGACGCCGTCTACGCCGTTGACGCCCTTGCGGCCGCCATGTGCGCGGGCATACCGTTTATGAACACGCTCAGCGTAAACCTGCCTGTGGCGCGCCTTGGCAAAACAGCCGCCCGCTGCGGCTCCATGGCGGCAGGCTGGCACACAGTGGAACATTTCAGCGAAACAAACGCCGTAATGCTTGACGACAAAGACCTTTTCCCCAAAGGCACCATAGTGCTCAACGGCATAAAGACCTTCGGCGGCCAAAGCATAGACGATGCCATACTTGACGCCACGGCTCTCGCCTGCGTCATAGGCGGCCCCCTCGGCGACGTTTTTGACCAGATAATCAAAAACAAGCACGACATACTGCCTAAAGTCAGCTCGGTCGTCTACATAGACGGGCTCGGCGTAACAGGGCTTGCCGACGGCAAGAAGGTACTCGTAGGCAACGGCAGCCTTATGAAAGAAAACGCCATAGAGCCGCCGTCGCGCGATTACGAAAGGAAGTACATACAGTCGGGAAGGCAGCTCATCTACCTCGCCTGCGCAAACGAACTTACGGCAATGTTTATAGTTTCATACCACTCTGACAGGCAGCGCGCCATGGAGCTTAAACGTATGGAGAACAACGGCGTAAGCCTCATTGTGCGCACGCGCGACCCCAACATAACGCCCGTACTCATATCCCGCTGCTTCGGGCTGAGCGTTAACTCCGTAAACGTGCTTTCAAACGGGCTGGGCAACGTTTACGCGGCACTGCAGGCAGCCCCGCCGGAGCGTATAGATGCCGTAATGGCGACAAAAGGGCGCGTAACCTCCATGATGCGCCTGCTGACGGCGTGCATAAGGCAGCGCGGCAACATCTCCATTGCAGTCGTCCTGCAGAACACAGGCGCCATACTCGGGCTGCTTTTGGCGGCGCTTTCCATATGTGTTTTCGGGCTTAAACAGCTCTCCGTCACGTCGCTTTTCCTCATAGGCGCGTTTTGGGCGGCGGCAGTCGCTTTCATACCGCGCCTTCGCCGCCCGTAACCCAAGGGGCGGCAGGCACAGGCTGTATCCGCACACCGCGGCTTGCGTGCTTTTGTGAAATGGCGGCGCAGTAATCGGAAGATATAAGGTAAAACAGGGCGAAAAATAAAGGTACGGCCTGTTAAATTAAAAAAACGGAGAAAAGCTATTGACAACATTTTACGGTTGTGGTAATATCATTTCTGTTACTTTGTATATTTTTTAAACGGTCTTGATTTACAGAAGCGCACGCCGTTTATAAAGGTAAATTTTCAGGAGGTAATAATCAATGTCAACCTATATGCCGAAAGCCGGCGACATTAAGCGTAGCTGGTACGTAATAAATGCCGCGGGCAAACCGCTTGGCCGTGTTGCGGCGCAGGCTGCGGTACTGCTCCGCGGAAAACATAAGCCAACGTTCGCCCCACATGCCGACTGCGGCGACAATGTCATCATCATAAACTGCAGGGAAGCAGTGCTGACAGGCAAAAAGTCTGAGGAGAAAATCTATTTTCACCCTACGCCTTACATCGGCCATATGAAAAAAGTGCCGTACTCGACCCTGATGGCTGAAAAGCCGTGCAAAGCCATGGAGCTTGCTGTAAAGGGTATGATACCTGACACCACCATAGGCCGTGCCGCCATGACAAGGCTTCGCCTTTACGAAGGCGCGGAACATAACCACGCGGCACAAAAACCGCAGGCTTGGGAACTGTAAGGGGGAGGATTTATAATGTACGATAAAGAAGCTTATTTTTACGGAACAGGCAGAAGAAAAAGCTCCGTCGCCCGTGTCCGCCTTTACCAGGGCACCGGCAAGGTAACTGTAAACGACAGAAACATAGACGACTACTTCGGGCTTGACACCTTAAAGGCCATAGTCCGCCAGCCGCTTGTGCTGACTAAAACAGACGAAAAGTTCGACGTTGTCTGCCGCGTAGCGGGCGGCGGCGTTACCGGCCAGGCCGGCGCAGTACGCCACGGCATTGCAAGGGCGCTTTTACAGTATGATACCGAGAACCTCCGTCCGATACTCAAAAAGGCGGGGTTCCTGACACGCGACCCAAGAATGAAAGAACGCAAAAAGTACGGGCTCAAAGCTGCGCGCCGTGCGCCGCAATTCTCAAAGAGATAACTTTACCTGTCCTCTTTTTTCAGGCCGGATCTGCCGCAAATTGTGCGGCTGTCCGGCCTATTTGTATGCACTGGACTAATACCATATTAGGAGTATTCATTATGCAGAAAATAATGAGGTACACGCGCGCTGCGGTCGATAAATACGGCATGATAGAAAATGGCGATAAAATAGCCGTCGGGGTTTCCGGCGGCAAAGACTCGCTTATGCTGCTGTGGGCGCTCGCACAGCTAAAAAGGTTTTACCCCCATGGCTTCGAACTTACGGCTGTGACGGCTGACCCGTGCTTCGGCGGAAAAGAAACCGACTTTTCCGGCGTTGAGGCTCTATGCAAAGGACTCGGCGTGCAGTACGTGCTGCGCCGCACACACTTGGGCGAAATCATCTTCGAAGAACGCAAAGAGAAAAACCCCTGCAGCCTGTGCGCCCGCATGCGCCGCGGCATACTGCACAACATGGCGAAAGAAGCCGGCTGCAATAAGATAGCGCTCGGCCACCACTACGACGACGCCGTACAGACCTTCGTGATGAACCTCATATACGGCGGGCGCATCGGGTGTTTTTCACCAAAAACATACCTTTCGCGCAAAGATATAACACTTATACGCCCGCTTATTTTCTGCATGGAAAAGGAGCTTGCCGCAGGCGCGCGGAGGCTGTCGCTGCCTGTTGTAAAAAGCCTCTGCCCTGCCGACGGCAGCACAAGCAGAAAAAAAGCCGCCGACATGATAAGTTCCCTCCAAAAAACGGAGCCCGACATAAAAGCGAAAATCATGGGCGCCATGCAGCGCGCCGGCCTTGACGGCTGGTAAACGCAGTAACTACAAAATTCTTATATTATTAATGTATATATATGCGCGCTCACGGGGCTTTCCACGGGCGCGCTTTTTCGTACCAGCCTTTTCCTTTCCAGTACGCGCTGTCGGCTTCTATGCCGATTTTTTTCTGCATCATACGCATTATGTAAAAAGTGAGTTTTGCCCTTAAAGACGGCGTCACTTTCCCATAGCGCGACTTTATTTTTCCGGTTATGGCATCCGTCTTCCTCTCTGCTTTTGCCTTTATTTTTCCGCTTACACCGTCCCATGACGCCGCGTATACAGCTAAACCGCAGCTGTATATCCTTGCAACGCCCCAAAAACGCAGGCTGTCCCTTATGTCTTTGCAGGCAGGCCTCATCCCGGCTCCGGCGGCAGTCGCCACGCAGACCGCCTGCTTGGAGAACATCTTCCCCTCCGGCCTGTGTACCATCCACCTGTACGCAAAGTGGTCGAGGAACGCTTTCATGGAACCTGTCGCGTGGTAAACGTAAACCGGCGTCGTAAAGATAAGCACGTCGGCGGAGTCAAGGGCTTCGGCTATAGGCCCCGTATATTTGTAGTGCGGGCATAATTTTTCACTTTTCACGATGCAGTTTATGCATCCGCAGCAAAACTCCGGCAAATCGCGCGGCAGGAATATTTCTTTTATATCGCCGCCATCGGCAATCTTTTCCGCGAGCATCCTGCCTATGCGGTACGTGGAGCCCTTGTGGTTCTGCCCGTTTATCAACACTGCTTTCATAATATCAGCCCTCCCGGAATTCAGTCAATTATAGCACCTCCGGAAAATATATTAATTCATTCCGGTTACTAAATTTTTTTCGTTATTATAAAAATATAATACAATATTTAGGGAATATGCTAATTGACTTATATTTCCTTTAAGGGCTAAGATTAAAAACGGATATTATAAAAACAAGGCCGCAGTACAGCCCGTAAAAGGAGAACGGTAAAATGAAAAAATACCTTTCACTTCTTTTTTCATGCATATTGATTCTTTCCGCGGCAGGATGCGGCGGGAGTGCGCAAGAGGCTCCAGCAGGCTCCGCTGTTTCTTCGGCGGCACACCGTGCGGCCGGCGCGCACGGATCTGCCGCCGAACAGGCTGCCGCGCTTATGGGCAAAATGTCGCTGCAGCAGAAGATATGCCAAATGCTTCAGGGCGCGGGCTGCTATGTAACATACGGCAGCGAGCGTGAATATTGCTTCGGTTCCATCTTAAACGGCGGCAATTCATATATGCGAGATGCGGCAACGTGGAAATCGTTCGCGGACGGCTACCAGCAAGCCGCCATGTCATCGCCGCTCCCCATCCCATGCATGTACGGGCTTGACGCCGTACACGGGCACAACAACGTGCAGGATGCCGTTATTTTCCCGCACAACATAGGCATAGGCGCGGCAAATGACGAAGCGCTTACATATAAGATGGGCGCCGCCGCCGCGGAGGAGATGAAGGCGACCGACGTGTTCTGGAGCTTTTCGCCGTGCCTTGCTGTCGACTCCGACCCGCGCTGGGGGCGCACCTACGAAAGCTATTCGTCAGACCCTGACACAGTGGCAAAGCTCGGCGCAGCTTTTGCAAAAGGGATGCTTGACCACGGCGTAATGCCGACGGCAAAGCACTTTATAGGCGACGGCAGCGTAGTTTATGGCACCGGCGAAGGCAATAACCTTATCGACCGCGGCGACGCAAAGCTCAGCGATGCTTCGCTTGAGAAACTGCTTAAACCGTACAGGGCGCTTTTAAACGAAGGCGTCAAAGTCGTTATGGCAAGCCACAGCAGCGTAAACGGCGTAAAAATGCACGCAAACAAGCATCTGCTCACGGACGTTTTAAAAGGTGAAATGAAATTTGACGGTTTTGTGGTAAGCGACTGGGAGTCCGTCGAAAACATACCCGGAGCTTCACTTGAAGATAAGCTCGCGTCGGCAATAAACGCCGGCATAGATATGCTCATGCAGCCTGAAAACTGCCCCGAATGCCTGCAGCTCATAACCGACGCCGTAAAAAAAGGCGCGATTCCGCAGGCGCGCATAGACGATGCCGTAAAGCGCATACTTACAGTAAAATATGGCATGGGGCTTTTCGACGACCCCATGGGTAAAAACAAAAAGCGTGAAGTAACCGATGTAGGTTCCCAAAAGTACCGTGACATTGCGCGCCAGCTTGTCGAGGAAAGCCTCGTGCTCGTTAAAAACGACGGCAAAATCCTTCCGTTCAAAAAGGGAACGAACATTTTCGTCACCGGCCCGGCCGCCGACAACATAGGCGTACAGTGCGGCGGCTGGACGGTACAGTGGGCAGGCGGCATAGACCAGAACGGGCAGCGCGTAACCAAAGGCACCACCATACTTGAGGGGCTAAAGGCTCTCTCAAAAGAATACGGCCTTAATATTATCACAGACGAAAAAGATGCCCCAAAAGCCGACGTTACTCTTTTGTGCGTAGGCGAAAAGCCGTACTCCGAATGGGAGGGCGACACAAAGGACATGAGCCTTACCGGCGCTTTGGGGCTTGACGGCAGCGCCGGCTCAATAGCGCTTGCTGAAAAGCTCAGCAAGCCTACCGTTACGCTCATCGTCGCAGGCAGGGAAGTGCTTATAAACGGCTACATTAATAACTGGGACAGCGTAGTCATGTGCTACCTTCCGGGCAGCGAGGGGCAGGGCGTCGCAAACGTGCTTACAGGCAAAGCCGGCTTTAAAGGAAAGCTTTCCATGCCGTGGTACAGAACTTTAAACAGCATAGGCACAGACGATACCTTATTTGAAAAAGGCTTCGGGCTGAGCTACTGAAACATTTCCGCTTTATAGCACGCGGCAAAGGCGGCCTGCCGGCGCATAAAACACCGGCAGGCCGCCTTTCATTAATTATTATTTCACGGTATATTCCGTACCGTCCACGAGTACCGCTTTTACATTGTCTAAATCTATTATGCGTGAAAAATATCCTGCTATGACGTCCTTTTTACCTGGGTTGCGGTTCCACGCCGACTCTGTTACAAGCGGAGTGCTCCTGTTAAACAAACCGCCGTCGTCCACAACAACGCCGCCTCCCGACCCTTCCGTGCCAAAGTCCACCATGCCGCCGAGGTCTAAGTCCTCTTTTGAACCGTCCTTCATCAGCAGCGCTATATCAGGCAGCGTCACCTCCGTATTTTCCGATAATTTCCCCTCACTGCCTATGAGCATTACGCCGAGCGGCGAAAGCTCGACGCTTTCGGGTTTATACGCTTTGCCTTTATAAAGTTCCGTGTCAATGCTGATTGTTTTGGAGGCCGTCGAATGTTCGAGCGGCACGCTGACTTTAAGCGGCTTTTCCTCATTATTTACGGAAATATTTACCGTTTCGGAAATGTAATTTTTAAGGCTCGTCAGCTTTATATCGTAATAATGCTTTTTCCCCTTGTCGAAGTCCGGTAATGAATTGCACGCGTAGCTTCCGCACTCCTGGCCGCAGTCCACCGAAAACAAGTCTATAGGGTCCTTCGCCGTCTTGTCGTTTTTGCTGCTTTCAAGCGAAACCACGATGTCGGTCTTATAACCGTCGGAAAGTACGCTCTCAACCGCCAGAGTGCGGGCACCGTTGGAAACAGAAATGTGCGGCGACGAAATGTCGTCCTTTACGCTGTCGGCGCTTCCGCCGAAAATAGACTCGAAATACCCCAAACCGCCTGTCGCGGCAAATACCCCTACGCTTACAAGGCAGAGCATTGCGGCTATGAGCAGTATGCGCAGCGGCTTTTTCACAGCGTGTTTTTTGCTTTTACATATGGGCGTTACATCCGGCACTTCCGCAAAGGCCCCGCGGCCTGCTTCCTGCGCTGTTCTCACAAGCAGAAGTCCCTTTATCTTTTCGTCCGTCGGTTCGGGCATACCTCCGGCGTTAAACTTTATATCACAGTAGTATTCACTTTTAAGGCATGAGCATATATCACTGATTTTCATTTGCTTTTTCACAAGAAGTGAACCCCCTTCCTTCAAGAGCGGCTTTAAGGCTTTTTCTTATGCGGAAAAGTTTTGTCTTCACCGTGGACTCGTTCATCGAAAGCTCCTGCGAAATTGCCTTTACAGCCTCGCCGTAAAAGTAATGGCGCACAAAGATTTCACGTCCGGGCTCTTCCAAAGCTCCCACAGCGCTGTTTAAAGCCTGCTCCATTTCATTTTTCTCGGCCTCCTCACACGGTCCGCCTGAAACGGTAAGTATGCCGTCGTCGTACTGTACAGGCTCGAAGCCTTTTTTTCTCAGCCTGCCCCAGACGGCGTTGCGCGCCGCTTTTGCAAGGTACGGTTTCAGTGAAGCGCACGGCTTTATGCCGCTCCCGTTTTTCCAAACGGAAAAAAACACGTCGGCGCAAAGCTCCTCAAGGTCTTCTTGTGAAAGCCTGTACTGCCCTATGCCGCACAATACGGACCATACGTATTTTTTGTAACGGCATATAAGCATATCGAGGCCTTTTGTATCTTTATTTTTTATAAGTTCAATAATATCGCCGTCCATGTCGTTCCCCCTTTCGCACGTGCCGTTTAACAATACGCATATTTTCCGTTTAGGTTTCACCAAGCTGAAAATTATTTATGTTTTATACGTTTTTTTACTCCATTGTAGCAAAAAGCGCCGCGGGACGGTTTTGGCACCTTTCCGAAGCGCTTTATATTAAATACTGTATCCTTTTTATATTTTACTTAAGACTTCGCCTATGCTGCCGTTTATGACAAGGTCGGCGCGTGAGTCGAGCGGCGTAACAGACCTGTTTATGAGTACGAGCCTGCCGCCGCGGTAGTAGTCTATGAGGCCGGCCGCCGGGTACACTGCAAGCGACGTCCCGCCTATGATAAGCATGTCCGCGCGCCTTATGGCGTTTACAGCCCCGCGTATTACATTTTGGTCAAGCCCTTCTTCGTACAGCACTACGTCAGGCTTTACAATGCCTCCGCACTCACAGAGCGGTATGCCCTTAGTGTCTTTTATGTAATCTACGCCGTAAAATTTGCCGCACCTTACACAATGGTTCCTGTGTACCGAGCCGTGAAGCTCAAAAACGTTTTTACTGCCGGCTTTTTGGTGGAGGCCGTCTATGTTCTGCGTAACAACGGCCAAAAGCCTGCCTTCCCGTTCAAGTTCCGCAAGCTTTACATGCGCGGCGTTCGGCTTTGCGTCGAGGTAGAGCATTTTGTCGCGGTAAAAGTCAAAAAAGCGCTCAGTGTGTTCTTCAAAAAAGCCGTGGCTGAGCATTACTTCCGGCGGATAATCGTACTTTTGGTTGTAAAGCCCGTCCACGCTCCTGAAGTCGGGGATGCCGCTTTCTGTTGACACTCCGGCGCCGCCGAAAAAAACTATCCTTCCGCTTTCATTTACCATTTTGCGGAGCTGTTCTTCTTTTGTCATAAAATATCCCCCTTACACAGCATTTTATTTACAATACTATAATAAAATCCAAAGCTTGTCCTTTACCCTATCCGTGTACAAATATTATTTTAACGCTGTCCGGAATATCGTAATACATATGCAGGCTCCTGTCATAACGGGGGCTGAACGCGTTGTAATACGCGTAATAAAAATTAAACCTGTCCCTGTCTATCACGACTTCCTCTGCCCGCCCTTCACGTGCCGCCGCCATGCCGCGTTCTATCTTAGCGTACTCCGCCATATTGCTCCGCATAGGCTGTATGCCGCTTACCAAAGTAAAAACGGCAAAAGCCGCCACTGCATATTTAAGCGCCGTGCCCAGCCTGTGCCCGGCCCCCCAAAAAAGGTTCAAGGCCATAAGCAGCAGCATTACAACAAGGTAAAAAAGCGGGCGCCCCTTAACCCCAAGGGCGGCCGGTATGGCCTGGGATGCCCACATGCCGGTGTAAATGGCCGCCGCCGGCCTGTACTTTTTTTCATTTTTCGCCGCCGAAATAAAAATGCAGAAAATAAAAATAAAATATATTATAATCAGTATACATTCGGCGCAGCCCAATATATTTTTAAATCCGAACATCCCTCCGCCCATAAACGGGTCCGGCTTTATGCCGGGGTACATAAACATACCCGAAAGCGAAAAAACCAGCGTGCCGAATATAACGGCAAAATAGCTTACAGGCGCTGCGCCGTTTCTCCTTCTGCGCATGACAAACAGCGCGCATGCCCCTGTAAGAGCCGTAAGCGGCCAGCATTCAGATGTGAAAGGATAAAAATAAGTGAGCAGATCGCCCGCGAGCCTGAGCAAAACCGGCACGTCCGCATTTGCGGTCCTTCTAAGGCGCACGTAAGCGCCCGGCGCCGTGAGGGTAAATAAAAGCGCCGCAAAGGCAAGGCACGAAACGGCCGCCTCATACTTTGTAAGGCACTTATCCCTTTTAAAATATATAAGGCACACGGCGCACACGGCCGCTATAAGCATCGCCGCCTGCTCATGCAGAAGCGCCGATGCCAAAAGGCAGGCAGGGCTTATAAAGCGCATGGCGCGCGGCACCGGCCGGCCGCACAGCATGTTGTAAAAAGGCACAAAGCCCAAAAGCGCAAGTAGCATAGGGTATATATAGTTGCACGAGCCGTCCATCCACACGAACGTGTCGGCAAAAACGTGCTGCGCGACCGGCACAAGCCCCGGAAAAGCCGCGCAGACGCAGGCAAGCGCCGCGTCGCCGCTTTTGCCGTCCCTTAAAGCAAGGCTTCCGGTAACGTAATAATACATGAGCAGCGATATGCTTTCTATGACAAAAGGCGTCACGGCTTTCCACACCTTAAGCCCCGAAATGAGGAAAACCTGCGCCAGCATATTTGCCATGCGGGAACCGCTGTTGAGGTAATAGCTTATATAAAAACGCCAAATCCGTTCCATTGAACCGCCGGCCACGGTAAAATAGAAATCGTCGCCCTGCGGGAAATCCATGCTGTAAATAAAAAGGAGGAAAACAGTCATTGCCGCAAAAGGCAGATAAAACTTAGCCACGTCCAAACGGTCTTTTTTAAGCATGAGAATTTCCTCCATATCCGAACTATATTAGCATATTATAAATATAAAATCAAGCGGCGGCGCCTATGCGCGCTTCTTAAAGAAGCGAAGAAGCGCTTGCCCGCAAAAGCGTGGCAAAAAGGCCGCGGGGGCGTACCCGGGTCTGCCTTGACAGGCATTACAATTAAGAACGTAACGGCGAAGCCTATCCCTATCGAAATAAACGCGTTAATTATATTCACCGGATTTTCCCCGATGAACAGGGCGAACGTCGCAAGCCCCGGAGAACCCGGCGCGTAGCGCACGACATGGTTTAAACCGGCATACAGCCTGCCGGAAGCCCCCCAGCATTACGGCTTCTGTTTTTGATGGTTACGCCGTATAACGCCGGCTCAGTAATACCTAAAAGCGCCGTTTTACTTATAAATAAGTATAGCACATGGTACGCGCCCAAGGCAGTCCCGCATTTGCCGCGCTTAAAATATTACCGGTAAAATTACGCGCGCAAGCATGAAAAAAAACTAAATTTTCTCAAGTTCATGCCGATATCTTGTTTGAGGTGATAACAGTGGTAGTAAACGGCACAGGTTACACTCAGAACCGAATGAACGGTATATACAGCAGTAACAAGGCGGAAAAAGCCGGTTCTTCTTTTTCAGACAAGCTCAGCGGCGCCGCCAATGTGCAAAGCAGGACGGACACCGTGGAGTTTTCTTCAGCGGCCAAAGCCGCGGGCAGCGACTACTCCTCACTTCGCGGGGTAAAATCCGAAATAGAAAACAGTATGCTCAGCGGCGCGGACGCGGCCCGGCTTAAAGCTATAAAAAGCAGCGTGGCTGACGGCAGTTACAAAATAGATTCTTCCGAACTGGCAGGGCTGCTCCTTGACGACAGTATTTGACGCAGCTTTGTTTTTCACGTGTGCGGCCGTAAAAGCCGGAGGTATGAAATGATAGACAGCGCATTGGCAAAAGAATTTATCGCTTACTTTAAGAAGCTCACGGATTTTTACAAAAAATTCTTCTCGCTTGAGTCCGAAAAATACAATGATGTAAAAAGCGGCAACTTCAAAGCGCTCGACGGTTACATAAAAAAAGAGCAGGCCTATATCTTAAAAGCCAAGGGCTTCGAGGCTGAACGAAAGCGGCTTATGGGCCGTACGGAAAAGCCGGCGGCAACGTTTAAAGAAATCCTCCCGCTTTTCGAAGGCGGCGAGCGTGAAAGCGCGCAGGCGCTTTACGGCGAACTGTCCGGCGTCCTGCGTAAATTCAAGCAGCTTAACGCGGAGTGCAACCGCCTGACGGAGTCAAAGCTCCGCCGCGCTTCTTTTGTTATATCCAAGTTAAAAAACAACCCCGAACTTAAAAAAACATACGACGAGCATTTAAAAAGCTCAGGCCCTGCCGAAACAAAGTTCCTGTCGGAAAAGGTCTGACATTTTAACGGCTGCCGCCGTTATCTATAAAGCGTATACCATGTTACGATATGCAGAATTTTTTAACGCATACATAAATACTAATTAAAGATATGCCGGCGTGAACAGCCGGAAGAACGGAGACTGCAATGGGTACTTTCAGCGGGCTTTACATAGGAAAAAGCGGCGTTCAGTCGGCGCGCGGTAATTTAAATATAACAGGCCAGAACATTACAAACGTCAATACGGATGGTTACACCCGCCAGCGTGCAAACCAGACCGCCGTGTCGCCGTTCGGCACTGATACGATGTACTCTCCGGGCAGCGTTGTTTACGGCGGCGGCTCGGAAATAACAAGCATTGAGCAGGTGCGCGACGCTTTTCTTGACAGCGAGTACCGCTCGCAGAACGCGGTGGCAGGTTCGGCTTCGTCCATAAACGATGCCCTGCAGTATATTGAGCAGATATTTTACACCACGGGTTCAGACGGCACGGACGAGGACTCAACCTCCATAGTGGACGTGCTCAACACCGAGTACAGCAAGTTCGTTTCACAGCTGGAGTCACTGGTTTCAAGCAGCAACACTTCAAACGAAAGCAACGTGCTCTCGTCGGCAAAGAGCCTTGCCACGTCTTTCAACACTGCCTCCAAGGCGCTCGACACCGCGTGGGACCAGCAGTACACCAACCTGAGCGAGTACGCCGTTACCGACGTGAATGACCTCTTAAAAAGTATTGCCGGCCTTAACGATAAAATAAAGGCTTCAGAGCTTTCGGGCGCTCCCGCGCTTGAGCTGCTCGACCAGCGCAACCTCGACATAGACCAGCTCTCGCAGTACTGCAACATAAAGGTTTCAGAAGACAAGGTACACACATTACACATTAAGCTTCTTGACGGCGATGGCAGCCCCGTTACATACAAAGGTAAAGACAGCAACGGCAACGACTTAGACTTCACCGGAGACATCATAAACGGCGATGCGTACTCACAGTTAAGCGTCGTTAAGACAGCCAGTGCCGATGACGTCGGCATAACTGTAACAATGCCCGATAAAAACGGTAAAGGTACTACAATAACCAAAGAAGAAACCGATAAAGACGGAAATAAAAGCTACCCTGAAATAGACTTTGCAAATAAGATTACAACCGGAAAGTTCGGAGGATACCTTGAACTTTTAAACAGCAACGGCACTAATGACACCTTCCGCGGCATAGGCTATTATAAGAACCTTTTGGACACCGCGGCGTCAGACTTTGCTGAAACTGCCAACACGGCAAACAGCACAAACGACGACGGCACCATAAACAAGCCGCTCTTTACATCAGGCGATGGCAAGTCCTCGGACAGCATAACAGCCGGAAACATAAGGATAGCTTCAGCGTGGTCCACCGCCATAGACGACGGCAGCTCGGAGCACTACCTCACCTTTACTAAAGAAACGGCGAACCCGGGCGACAGCAAGGACGCCTCTTTCAGCAATATAACCGATATGATAACGTCGCTCGATAAAAGCGACATAAGCGGCGGCATACTGAAAATAGGCAAAACGCTCGGCATAGAAATAGACAGCGCAAGCGGCGACTACAAAGCAAAAAACAGCGTCCTCAGCACCATAGAGAACAACAGGGAGTCGCTTTCGGCTGTAGACATAGACGATGAAACCGTCAGCCTGATAAAGTTTAACCAGGCGCTCGGCGCTTCGGCGCGTTTTATAACTACGGTGGACGAGTGCTTAGACACGCTTATTAACAAAATGGGAGTGTAACCAGGGAGGTAACGTAAGATGAGAATAACAATGAGCATGATACAGGAGCGCTACAAAAACAACCTTAACAGTTCAAAGACCCTGTATGAAAAATATGCGCTGCGGGCAACGACTACACGCGCTTACGACAAGCCGTCGGATGACCCGCTTAACTGCGCGAGGTCGTACGACGTCCAGCAGAGCATAACCATGAACAACACGTACCAGTCCAACATATCCTCTATAGAAGACACGCAGAACACCGCCGACAGCATACTCTCAAGCATGTACACCACGCTTAACAGCACCATTAAAACGCAGCTTGAGGGCATAACAAGCTCAAGCAGCCAAAGCGACCGCAACACGCTCGCCGACACACTGCTTTCCGCACGCGACTCACTCGTGTCAAACATGAACTCCTCCGCCGCCGGCAAGTACCTGTTCGCCGGCTCAGCCTCCGAAAGCGTGCCATTTACAGTAGACAGCGACGGCAACCTGCTCTACCGCGGCATAAACGTGAACACAGGCAAAAACTCAAACGGCGCGTGCGAAACCATAAGCGCAGGAGACAAAGATATCCAGATAAACTTCGGCAAAACAATAGGTGACAAGTTAAACGGGTACAAAATATCAGTCAGTGTAGACGGCAGCGCCACAGACAACACGGCTTCAGTTGATACAGACAATAAAACCATTTCAATAACAATGGCGAAAGACTCTACAAAAGGCGACCTGCAGGATGTTTTAAACGGCACTGATACCAGTACAGTATTAACAACCGCACTGAACACGACATCCCTTAGCGATATAGACTTAAGCGGCATAACCCTAAGCGGCATAACATATACAAAAAGCGATAAGCTTGATCCTTCTTACACCGACTCAGGCACGGAAGGCATTACAGACATAGTAAGCCTTAAGGACCTCGCAAACGAAAAGGTATATGTAGACATCGGCCTCGGCATGACACAAAATGAAGACGGCAGCCTTAACGAGCAGAGCGCCTACAACACGGCTTCGCCCGGCATAAGCTTCTTAGGGTACGGCCACAACGATGACGGTGTAAACGAAAATATGTACTCGCTGCTTACGGATATGGCGTCCACCCTGAAAAACACTTCCCTTAGCGGGCAGGATCTCGTAGACACGATGGACCCGCTTTCCAACAGCTTCACCGATTCGCTCAACAATATGTACTCGCAACACTCAAAGCTCGGTACGGATATGAAGTCGCTTGAAACAACGCAGACTTACCTTTCCGGTTTAAACACAAACCTTGTAACGGAAGAAAGCGCCATAGCGAACGTGTCGCCTTTTACAGCCATAACCGACTGGTCGCAGCAGGTTTACTTCTACAAGGCGGCGCTGCAGGTCGGCACACAGCTGCTGCAGCCATCGCTGATAGACTACATGAGCTAATCCGGTAAAATTTACCGTGGGAGAGTGCTTAATGGCCAGCACAGAAAACACAGGGGCAAAGCAGGTACGCTTTTTGCCCGTAACAGTGTATTACGACCGGGAGCCTAAACTCGTAAAGCAAAAGTACGAGATGGACAAGTTTTTTTTCGAGTACGGCGATGAAGCTGAAAAAGAGCTTCTGCCCGACAAATTCACGCTTCTTGTACAGCGTTACCGGCGCGCGGTTTTTGACGCGGCATGCGTACCGGACGGCAAAAGCGCTGAAAAAGCAGAGGACAAAGTTAAGTTTGAAGAAACAGCCTGACGTGGCTTTTTGGGGGGAATCCTATGGAAAATCCCAGCACAGATAAACACGCGCAGCCCACAGCTGAAACGGAAATTTACTTTAGAGATGGAATTTACGGTTTTGAGGATATAAAAAAATACGTCCTCCTGCAGGAAGAAAAGTCCGGCGCCATATGGTCGCTGCAGGCGGCGGGGCGCCGTTACCCTTCGTTCATAGTAGTAGACCCTTTCATGCTCGTCAGCGGCTACAAGCTCACCCTCGGCAGCGACGACCTCAAAGCCCTCGGCAGCCCTGACAAAAGCGACATCTGCTGCATGGCGGTAGCCGTCATAAAGAAAAACCTTTCGGACTCCGTCGTAAACCTGAAAAGCCCCATCGTCGTAAACGTAAAAAACAAAACCGGCAGGCAGGTCATAATGGAAACCAGCGAGTACCCAGTGCGTTTCCATCTTTTTAAGGGGCACCGGCAGGGGGGGGAAGCTTAGTGCTTGTGGTATCGCGCAAAGTTTCCGAGTCTGTCGTCATAGGCGACGATATAGAGGTAATAGTGACGGAGATAGGCTCCGACCGCGTGAAGATAGGCATAAAAGCCCCGCGCGGCATACCTGTCATGCGCAAAGAGCTGCTCGAAACTAAAAAGCTCAACCGCGAGGCCGGGACGGCCGCTTCCAAGGAAGACGTCGGCCGGTTTAAAGATATGCTCAAACTCAAAGGCGGTGACAGGTAAATATATAAATAATAAAATTATTTAAAAATAAGGCGAAAAAAACTAAACTTACAGCAGTTTTTACCGATATATATATTGAATCTGCAACGGCGGGCGGCAGGCTTTGCCGGCCTTTTCAGGCAAGGGCCCTGCCAAAAGCCCGGCAAACCTGCCACCGCCTTAACAGTATAAATTAAAAAAGCGGAGAGAAAGGATTTTCTCCGTAAACTAAATTTCAGGAGGAATTTTTCATGCGTATACAACATAACATCAGCGCTATCAACGCAAACAGGCAGCTGCAGATAAACGACAGCTCCATCAGCAAGAACTTAAAGAGGCTTTCTTCAGGCTACCGCATTAACAGCGCGGCCGACGACGC
>DHNP01000022.1:0-42884 GCA_002409585.1 Ruminococcaceae bacterium UBA5413
ATACTTTGTCTTCACTCTGAAATGGAGCCGGACTTTGATGTCCGGCTCCATTGCCTAACGAATTATTTATCAAATATAAATTATGCTGTTATTATACATAAAAAACCGTCCCGTGCCAATTACACAACGATATGACATTTTAAAATAACACTTAATTGCTATCAGGTGGTATGCGGTGGTATAATAATTATATTATACGGTAAGGGAGGCTGTTGCCTTGGCAGAGTTAAAAAATACCCAGTGGCTTAAAATAAACGACATGGTAACCGATATTTACAACATAAACGGCTTAACCGAAATGCGCAAGGCGTTCCTTGAAAAGATACGCCTCCTCATACCTTTTCAAAAGGCTTTTTTCGACCTGTGCAGCGAAAAGTCGGGAAAACGCAGTTTCTTTGATCCCGTGGCGGCGGACATACCCGAAGAAAGCTTAAAGGAGTACTACGCAACCTTTGAAGAGGTAGACTACACCGCATGGGTCCTTACGCAGAACGTTGCCCTTTCTTACAGGGACACCGACATACTGCCGCCGGCACTTAGGGAGAACTCCGTGTTTTTCTGCAAATGGCTCATGCCAATGGGTATTTTTTACGAGGGCGGGTGCAATATAGCTTACAACGGTATAGTTTACGGTTCCGTAACCCTTATGCGTGCGAAAAGCGCGGGGGATTTCACGGATGCTGAGCTTTACATGCTTAATATATTAAACCAGCACATGTGCAGGCGTTTTTCGAATGAATTTCCAAACGGCATAGACAGGCAGGCAGTCGGCACAAAATACCCCGGGCTTGTTTCACGCTATGGGCTTACGATGAGGGAATATGAAATCCTGTGCCTTATAAAAGGCGGCCTTTCCAACAGGGAAATAAGCGAAAAGCTTTTTATTTCCGAAAACACGACTAAAAAGCATATATGGCACATATTTAAAAAGCTTAATATTTCAAGCCGCGCCCAGGTGCTGAAGTTTTTCCGGTAAATGCCGTTTAAAGCGTTTTTTACCGAAAACACCCTTTGCTCCATTCCGGCAAAACGCCTTCGCGCATACCGCAAAAAAAGGCGCAGGTTAAAATAAATTCCCGCATACCGGTAAATCACTTTACGGCACGCGGGAATTTTATTGTACATCCTTTTATTTTTTAAGTTTTTCAAAGGCTTCTTTTATGGATATGCTGTACGGCGGGCGAAGTACGCCGACTTCCGTTATAATTCCCGTTACATACTGATGCGGAGTAACGTCGAAAGCCGGGTTAAACGCGTCAACGTCTTTCGGGGCCGTCTGTACGCCAAATACGCTGCGGACCTCGTCTTTGTCACGCAGTTCTATCGGGATATCCTTGCCGTCTTTCAGGTTTATATCAATGGTTGACAGCGGCGCGGCAGTATACACCGGTATGCCGTGCTTCTGTGCAAGCACCGAGATAGAGTACGTACCTATCTTATTAGCTACGTCGCCGTTAAGGGTTATCCTGTCAGCGCCGAAAACAAGCATATCTATTTTTCCGAGCTGCATGGCGTAGCCTGCCATGTTGTCGGTGATAAGCGTTGCCGGTATGTTGTCGTGTACAAGTTCCCATGCGGTAAGGCGCGCGCCCTGCAGGAGCGGGCGTGTTTCGTCGGCATACACGTGTATGTGCTTGCCGCTTTCATGCGCGCACCTTATCACGCCGAGTGCCGTACCGTAACCCGCCGTAGCCAAAGCCCCGGCGTTGCAGTGCGTAAGGATGCTGGCCCCGTACGGTACGACTTTATTGCCGTACCTGCCTATTGCCTTGTTGCACTCCAAGTCCTCATCATACATGGTGTTTGCTTCACGCAGCACGTTTTCACGTATTTCTTCAGGTTTTAACGAAGATAAGCTCTTTATTTTGTTCCGCATACGCTGTACCGCCCACCTGAGGTTAACGGCTGTCGGCCTTGCCTTTTCAAGTTCGTCAAGCGCGCCGTAAACAAACGGATAAAAATCCGCTTTGGTTTTTATGGCCTCGTCGATTATAAGCACCGCGCCGTATCCCGCTGAAACACCTATGGCAGGCGCGCCCCTTACCGCAAGGCACTTTATAGCCGCTATAAGTTCACGGTAATCGGCACATGTCACATATTCCTCTTTAACAGGCAGTTTGCGGCAATCGATTAAAACAAGCGTATCATTTTTCCATTCTAACGTCTTAATTTCCATTATTTCCTCCATTAATAAGAAAAAGATTTTAACGAATTATATAACGTATTCCAAAATTTTTCTTCATCCAAGTCCACGCCTACCTCGGCATTGGACGGTTTTTTCAATATCCCGCAGTAATCGCACACGGTACGCCCGTAGCAATACTCGCTTTTAAGTTCTATATCGACATGCATCGGTTTAGTTACTACGCAGCCCGGGTCAATAAGATACGCTATGGTAACGGGGTCGTGGAGCGGCGGGGCATCCCAGCCGAAAACTTCTTTCTGCGTTTTTGCAAAAAACTCCATCAGCTCTACAAAAAGTTCCGAAGCGCAGTTGTTAAGCGAGCGCATCTTATCAAGGACCTGCTTTGTAACCAGCGCTTTGCGCGTAACATCAAGCGTCATCATATATAAAGGCCTGCCCGACTTAAAAACTATGTCGGCGGCTTCAGCATCGGCAAAGATGTTGAACTCTGCTGCCGGTGTTATATTCCCAAGCTGGTATGTGCCGCCCATTATGACTATTTTCTTTATTTTCGGTATAATTTCAGGCTCTAACCGCATTGCCATGGCTACGTTAGTAAGGGGTCCCGTAGCTACGACGGTTATACCGCCGTCCGACGCGAGCAGTATGTCTATAATCCCTTGTACCGCGCGGCGTCCGTCAAGCCCCACGTAAGGTTCCGCAAACTTCGGCCCGTCAAGGCCCGTTTCCCCGTGTATCTCAGGACATATTATCGAAGGTCTTACCAAAGGCAGGCTCATGCCTTTCATCACCGGTATGCCCTTCGCGCCTATTGTGCTTAGGACCTTTCTCGCGTTAAGCGACGTTTTTTCCACCGTTTGGTTGCCCGCGACGGCCGTAACCGCCAAGAGGTCTATTTCCGGCGAGCCAACAGCCGCCATAATCGCAACGGCATCGTCATGCCCCGGGTCGCAGTCTAAAATAATTTTTTCCATATTATCGCCTGTCTTCCATCTCTCTTAAGTGTAAAAATGTTACGCTTCTCCCGCGTTTGTACTTTGCAGCTTTGTCTTTTTGCGTTTACGCACTATGAGTACTGCCGACAAAATAAGTACGGTTATGATATACGGCTGCATAAGTATCAGCTGCGAGGGGATGCCGTAAGCCTGAAGCTGTGAGCCGACCGAGTCGAGCAAACCGAACAGCAGGCAGCCTACCCAGCCGAGCACAGGGTTCATATTGCCGAAGAACATGGCCGCAACGCCCATAAATCCGCGCCCGTTCGTCATGTTTTCGGTAAACATGTGCGTATATCCGAGCGACAGGTAAGCGCCGCCAAGGCCACCGAGTACCCCGGAAATAACCATAACTACATATTTTTGCTTTACTACATTTATGCCGGCGGTAAGTGCCGCCATCTGGTTCATGCCTATGCTTCTCGTCCTGAGGCCGAAGACGGTCTTGTACATGAAGTACCCAGTGACGAAAATCAGTATTATACCTATGAACTCCATAAGGTTGTATTGGTTAAAAAGGCTGTCAACAACGGCGTTTCCGCTCAGCGCCGCAACTTTAACATCCGGTATCGGCTTTATATCCTGTGAAGTAAAACTGCCGGAAGCATGGAGTATGTTATGGTTGGCAAATTTCGTCAGGGCAAGGGCGAGCATATTTACAGTCATGCCCACGGCAAAGATATCTGCCTTATATTTTATATTGGCCACAGCTATTATGAGGGCAATCAGCACCCCGGCAACTATCGCCGCAAATATCGCCAGCAACCAGCTTCCGGTAAAAAAGCTGGTTGCGACGGCTGTGAAAGCCGCCACAAGCATAATGCCCTCTACGCCCACGTTAAGGATATTGGCCTGCTGTGTTATGGAACATGCGAGCATTGCGAACAGGATGCTTGTCGAATTGCGTATCATAGAATGGAAAAGCGTATAATTTAAAATTCCTGACATAAATCCAGCCTCATTTCTCCGACCCCGTCTTAAGCCCTGTGTGCTTTTTAGGTCCTCCGAACGTGGTCTTAAGTTTGAACAGTCCCTGCATGGTGGCAAACAGTATAAACAGCGCTATTATCGCACTTATTATCGAGTCGTCTAAACTTGTGTAGCGCTGCATGCCCAAAGCGCCCGACTGCAGTATGGCAAGGAAGAACGCCATTACAGGTATTATCCTTATGTCTCCCCTTGAGATAAGCGCCACCAGCATGCCATTGTTTGCAATACCGTTTGAGAAATTGTCGAGGAAGCAGCCGTAAACGCCCATTACCTCTATGGCACCCGCAATGCCGCCAAGCGCGCCGCTTATAAACATGCCGGCCATCATTTCGCGCTTGGGGTTTATCCCGACATACTCTGAAAACGCGGGGTTCGCTCCCGTACTGCGGAGCCTGTAGCCCATTGTGGTATGGTAAAGCATCCAGTACAAAACCACAAAAAGCGCGATGGCGATAAACAGCCCGGTGTTTGCCTTGCTCGGCAGCATGAACTCCGTCAAAGAAGCGCTGTCGGATATAGACGGCGTCTGGGGGCTGCCGCTTTTAGACGAAAGCGGAAAGTTTACCATGTAAGACGTTATGTCTATGGCAACATAGTTTAAAAGTATGGTCGTGCATATCTCGTTGACGTTGTAGTAAACCTTAAGCGCCGCGGGTATCAAAGCCCACAGCCCCCCGGCAGCAGCCCCCGCTATGAGGCAGAGCGGCACATGGATGACGGCCGGCACGCCAGTAAGGCCGAAGCCGACCCACGCTGCCGCCATGGCGCCAAGGTAAAGGCTGCCTTCCACGCCGACGTTGAAAACAGACACCGTCGTCGAAATATGGAACGCAAGGGCGGTAAGAAGAAGCGGGGTGAACTTTGCCAATGTGCTGCCGAAACCGAAGTTGCCCTGAAAGGCCCCCTTAAAAAGTTCCCCGTAAGCTGCAAGCGGGTTAAATCCCATTATGAATATAACTATGCCGCCAATAAACAGGGCAGCTAAGATCGACAGTAAGATTTCAATGTAGTCATTCTTTTTCATATATTTCTTCTCCTGTCATAAGAAGGCCAAGTTTTATGTCGGTTGCTTCATCAGCTTTCAGTACTCCCGTTATCCTGCCTTCATATATGACCGCTATCCGGTCGGAAAGTGCAAGTATCTCATCAAGATCCGCCGAAATAAGCAAGACGGCCTTGCCTTTGTCACGTGTTTCCGTAAGTATCTTCCTTATTACTTCTATCGAGCCTATATCGACGCCTCGGGTAGGCTGCGCAGCAATCAGGACGTCAAAGTCCCCGTCAATTTCCCTTGCGCATATTACTTTCTGCGCATTGCCGCCGGACAAGTTGGCAATACAGATATCCGTGTCGGCAGGACGTATGTCATACTTTTTAATTACGTCCGCCGCATAATTATCTATTTTTTTACGGTTTAAAACGCCGCGTGACGAATACGGTTTTTTATAAAAGCAGTCGGCTACCAGGTTTTCTTTAATGGAAAAAGACTTGTTCATGCCGCGCACGTTCCTGTCTTCCGGAATATACGAAAGCCCGGCCATGCGTATTTTCTGCGGATTCATATTCTGTATTTCTTTGCCGTTAAGTACGACTGCCCCGCGTTCTACTTTACGCAAACCGCTTACAGCCTCGGCCAGCTCTTTCTGCCCGTTGCCGTCTATGCCTGCTATGCCGAGTATTTCACCTTTATGTATATTAAGCGAAATACCGCGTATTTTCGAATGTTCACGCTCGCTTGGGACATAAATGTCCTTAACAGACAAAACGGTATCGGTAATCTCGTGGCTGCGCTTTTCGGCGCCGAGAAAAACTTTGCGCCCAACCATCATCTGCGCAAGCTGCGGTATGGAAACGTCCTCTTTATTAGCCGTATCAATATACTTACCGTGCCGCATCACGGTAATGCGGTCACTTATTTCCATGACTTCATTTAATTTATGGGAAATAAAGACGACAGATTTTCCGTCTTCCTTAAGCGCATTCAAAATCTTAAAAAGATTTACTGTTTCCTGCGGCGTTAAAACCGCTGTAGGCTCGTCTAGGATAAGAATTTTTGCTCCCCTGTAAAGTGTCTTTATTATTTCAACGCGCTGTGCCTCTCCTACCGGTATATCTATAACTTTTTTGTTAAGGTCAATTTCAAGGCCGTAGTCCCTGCTGTATGTTTCAACCTTTTCGCGTGCCTTTGCAAAGTCTATGCGCGAGCCTTTTTTAGGCTCTGAGCCCAAAATGATGTTTTCAAGTACAGTCAGTCCCTCGGCAAGCATAAACTCCTGGTGTACCATGCCTATGCCAAGCTCTATGGCTTTCTTGGTATCCATGGTTTTATAGTGGCTGTCGCCGACACGTATGTCTCCGCTGTCGGGTGCATATACGCCATAGAGTATTTTCATCATAGTTGACTTTCCTGCGCCGTTTTCGCCTATCAGAGAATGTATTTCGCCGGCGCGCAAGTCGAATTTCCCGTCATCTATGGCTTTTACCAGTGGGAACTGCTTATTGATCCCGCTCATTTCTATTATTGTGTTATCATTCATTTTTAACAACTCCCGATTGAAAAAGCATAGCCGGTTCGGCAAAGCCCGGCTTATAAACCAGCCGCAGCCGAACCAGCATGCATTTATTACCTACAATCAGTCGGTAAACCCTTCGGCATGTTTTACCACTATTTTGCCGCTCTTCATATCTGCCGTAATCTGTGCGAGTTTTTCAGGTATTTCCTCCGGGAATTTGTCGCCCAGTTTTTCTTTCATTACTGACATATCAGAGCAGCCTACGCCGCCGTTTTTGATATTAAGCTTAACAACGCCCGCTTTAAATTTATTTTCGCATACTTCCTGCGCCATCATATACGTTGCGACGTCAACGTTTTTAAGCTCTGAGATAAGAACCGAACCCGGGTACATGCTGTCTTCGTTAGTGTCGCCGCCTATGGAGTACTTATTGTTGGTTGAGGCCGCTTCCATAGCACCGAGGCCGGTCGAAGCCGCTACATTGAAAACTATGTCTGAACCCTGGTTGAACTGCGCGAGCGCCAGTTCCTTACCTTTTACAGGGTCGTTGAAGTTGCCGGCGTAAGAGACGAGCACTTTCATGTCAGAGTCTATATACTTTGCGCCCTGTTCATACCCAACCATAAAGTCGTGTATTACCGGGATGTCCATTCCGCCGACGGCGCTGATGATTTTTTTGTCATTCATATTCGCGAAAGCTTTCGTGTTTGTTGTCGCCATTGCGGCCGCCGCGCCTACAAGGAACGAGGCCTGGTTTTGCGCGAAAATGGCCGAAATGACATTGTCGCCTTTAACTTCATCATCGATAATGCCGAACTTGACATCAGGGAAATTCGGGGCTTCCTTTTTAAGCGTGTCTTCAAGCTGTGTGGAAGACGCTATGACAAGGTCATAACCCGCGCTTGCCATGGATATAAGGTTTGTCGGCCAGTCGGAGGAATTGTTTGACTCAAGCACCTTTACCTCTATGCCATACTTTTTCTGCGCGCGCTGAAGGCCCGCATAGCAGCTGTCATTGTACGACTTGTCGCCTAAGGAACCCGTAAGGACCAGCGCTACTTTTATTTTCTTGCCGCTTGTTGTGCTTGTACCGGATGCCGCCGAGGCCGCCGAAGCGTTTGACGAGCTTGCCGAGTTTGAATTTCCGCATCCTGTGAAGGCCGTTGTTACGAGCATTGCTCCCGCTAATACTAAGGATAAAAACTTCAACTTTTTCATGGAATTGTCCTCCCTTTTATTAAATCATAAATTACATTGTTTGTTGGCAATAACTTTATAGACAAGCGGACGTTTTTCAGCAGGCGTATCCGACACCGTATAGCTTTGCGAGACCCTTTCAATTTCCTCCTTTAATTTTTTATCGTCATTATAGTGCAGGTATGCCAACGCCTCGCCTTTTTTGACACTGTCGCCGAGTTTTTTATTAAGGACAACGCCCACGGCATAATCGATAGGCTCGCTTTTCGTCTGCCTGCCGGCGCCAAGTTCCATGGATGCGCGTCCCAGCTCTGAAGCGGTCATTTTTGTAATATAACCGTCTTTTTGCGCCGTAACCGGATAAACATGCGCCGCAGTAGGCATTTTTGAAAGGTCCTCTATGCATGAAACGTCGCCGCCCTGTTCAGCGACAAAAGCCAAAAACTTTTTATAGGCTGAGCCGTCGTCTATCGTGTGTTTTAGTTTTTTCCTTGCTTCATCAATGGAGCCGACAGCCCCGGAAAGGTAAACCATGTAGCTCCCGAGTGTAAGCGCTATCTCAAGGACATCGTCAGGCCCATTGCCCTTTAATGTTTCAACCGCTTCCCTGACTTCGAGGGCATTGCCTATGGCATATCCCAAAGGCTGGCTCATATCAGTTATGCACGCTACGGTTTTCATGCCGGCCGCAGCGCCTATATCCGCCATTTCATTTGCAAGCTTTTCGGCATCGTCCACCGTCTTCATAAACGAACCGTCACCGGTCGTCACGTCAAGCACGAGGCAGTCCGCGCCGGTAGCAAGCTTTTTGCTCATAATGCTTGAAGCTATAAGGGGTATGCTTTCTATGGTGCCAGTTACGTCGCGGAGCGCGTAGATTTTCTTATCTGCCGGAGCAAGCTCCGCGGTCTGCGCTCCCACGGCAAACTTATTTTTGTTTACGTTCCTTGCGAACTCGTCCATAGACATATTAACGTCAAAGTCCTTTATAGACTCCAGCTTGTCTATGGTACCGCCTTCGTTTCCAAGCGCCCTGCCGGACATTTTAGCTACCGGTATGCCGAGCGAAGCAACCATAGGCCCTACTACCAAAGTGGTCTTGTCGCCGACGCCTCCGGTGCTGTGTTTGTCTACTTTGACGCCGTTTATTTTAGAAAGGTCCATATGCCCGCCGGAGTCGCGCATTTCAAGGGTGAGGTCGGCCGTTTCGCGCTTGTTGAGCCCGTTTAGATAAATCGCCATGAGCAGCGCCGATGCCTGGTAGTCCGGCACAGTACCGTCAACGTAGCCGCTGACAAAGTAATGGATTTCTTCCTTTGAAAGTTCCTTCCTGTCACGTTTTTTCATGATAATCTGTGTCATTTCCATTTTAGTATTCCTCCTTAGATTTTAAAGGCATTTTATATTCATTCCGGCGGCACGCGCAAGAAGCAGTATTTTTGCCTCATCGTCTATGGCAAATGTCGACTTGAGGCATTTTTCCAAAGCGGTATCGGCAACTATGAGCCCGTGGTGCGCAAGCACGCAGCGGTTTGTACCGTTTGTCATAACCTCAAGCGCCTTTTCCGCAACCGCCTGTGTTCCCGGGTCTGCGTAGCCCGCGACGGGTACTTCACCGTGGAAGCCGAGCGTTATATCGGCAAGCACCTGCGGTATGGGCTCATGCGAAACGGAAAACGCACACACGTTTATAGGGTGTGTATGTATGACGGAGTGCACATCCGGTATGTTTTTATATATCCTTGTGTGCAGGGCTATCTCACTCGTTGGCCTGCCGCCTTCAAGTACGTTCCCGTCCCGGTCTACTACGCACATATTGGAAGCATTATGCATGGAGTAAGGTACCTGCGACGGAGTTATGGCGATAAGTCCGGTTTTTTCGTCGTAAACACTGATATTTCCCTGCATATCCCTCACAAAACCGCTTTTGTACAGTGCTTCTCCCGCCGCTACAATCTGCCGGCGAAGTTCTTCAAGCAACATTTTCACATACCCGCTTTCTTAATAATCCTTATTATTGTAATTCCTGTTATTTTAATTCAAACCGTTTTGCACAGTATTGTTTTCCAAATCTTTTTTTCATTTTCCACAGACTTGTCCAGGTTGCGCATTGCCACAGCCACATAGAGCGCATCCACTATGCTGTTCTGCGCTATGCGCGAAGATATGGTTTCGGGCCTTGTTTCGCTCGAGATGCTCTGTAGTACCACATCAGCGTACTTTGTAAGGGGAGAATACCTGCTGCCAGTTATAACGACGGTATTTGCGCCGATTTGTTTTGCTTCACGCAATGTATCTACAGGGTCAACGGAAGAACCGGACTGTGAAACCGCTATGACAAGGTCGTCTTTTTCCATAAGCGATACTTCCATAAGCTGCAGATAGGAGTCGCTCTCAGCTTTGCAGGAAACCCCGAGCCGTAAAAATTTATTGTACATATCCTTTATAATCGGCCCCGAAGTTCCCACGCCAATCATCAATATATGGTTTGATTTCTGTATAAACCTCACAGCCTTGTCAAAAGCCTTGAAATCCATAACCGAAATCGTGTCCTCAAGCGCCTTTATATTGGATTGGAAAACCTTTTTCGCTATTTTTTCAGTTGAGTCTTCCGGCGTTACCCCCTGGTAAACAAGTTTTGAGGAGTCGGAGTCTTCGCGTATGCTCGAAATTTTCAAATCAAAAAAACCCTTAAAACCTGATTTCCTGCAAAACCTTAACACCGTGGCATCGCTTACTCCAGACTGGTTTGCTATTTCAATCATGCTCATGTCGCAGATGCGCTCAGGGTTCCTTACTATCCATTCGGCGACTTTCTTTTCTGAATTAGAGAATTTAGCCATATTGGACAGTATCTTTGAAGTGAAAGAACTGTTTGCCGCTGCCCCATCGTTTATATCCATAAAGCATCACCTTTGTTGTTGTACTACGACAATTATATGTATTAATGGACATTTTGTCAAGTATTTTTATAAAAACAGTGTAATATTTTATATTATCTTTAAATAATTCTTCATTACTATTGTTTTTTTACTACATTTCTTGCAGAGTTATTTCAGCTTGCCCGCCGTTTCCGGACTGGTTTTGCCGCCGCGGCGTAAAAAGCGCGGCCTGAGTTTCCCGCCGCATGCACGGAACAATCTTCAATAATCAATTTTTAATATATGCAAGTATTGACTATTCCTTATGCATGAGATATAATTATACCCAAATAATATATTTAAAAAGCTGTGAAGAAAATAAGTACCCGTTATTTTGAAGCAAAGAGAGAAGATGTACGGTGAAAATCTTCGTGAGAAAAGCGGGGAAATCCTTTCTGAGCCGCAGAGCCGAACGGTACTCAGCACTTATTAAGCTTTGCCGGGGTTCCGTCCGTTATACTGCGGAAGCGGTACTTAATGCCGTTGGAGTGCGCAGGCATGAAAGCCTTCGAATTTAGGTGGTAACACGGATTTATATTCGCCCTAAGCTGTTTTAAGCGGCTTAGGGCTTTTTGATATCTGCCGCACCCCCGGTGCATCCCTTCAGACCGTCAGACTTAGTATTTAATTTATATAAAGGAGAATAAAACAATGGAAAAGAAAAACCTCGACTGGGCAAACCTTGACTTCAGTTACCGCAAAACGGATAAAAGGTTTGTAGCTAATTACAAAAACGGCAAGTGGGACGACGGCGCGCTCACCGACGACGATAAAGTGGTAATGAGCGAGTGTGCAGGTGTACTCCAATATTCGCAGTCCTGCTTTGAGGGCCTTAAAGCTTACACGACCGAAAACGGCGACATTGTTGCTTTCCGCCCCGATATGAACGCAAAACGTATGGAAAACAGCGCTAAGCGCCTTGAAATGCCGGCTTTCCCCGCAGATAAGTTTGTAGACGCTGTCGTTAAAACTATAAAGGCAAACGAGGCTTTCGTGCCGCCTTACGGTACGGGGGCGACGCTTTACGTGCGGCCGTATATGTTCGGCTGCGGTCCGGTTATAGGCGTTGCGCCGTCAAGCGAATTCCAGTTCCGCGTACTGACAACGCCTGTAGGCCCGTACTTTAAGGGCGGCGTGCGCCCGCTCACCCTTTGCGTAAGCGACTTTGACCGTGCCGCGCCGAACGGCACCGGCCACATAAAAGCGGGGCTTAACTACGCCATGAGCCTGCACGCCATAGTTACGGCGCATAAGAACGGCTTTGACGAAAACCTTTACCTTGACGCCGCGACACGCACAAAGGTCGAGGAAACAGGCGGCGCCAACGTCATTTTCGTAACTAAAGACAACAAAGTGGTAACGCCTAAGTCAAGCAGCATACTGCCGTCCATAACACGCCTTTCGCTGCTCTATATAGCGAAAGAATACCTTGGGCTTGAGGTTGAGGAACGCCCCGTGTACTTCAGTGAAGTAAAGGACTTCATGGAGTGCGGGCTGTGCGGCACGGCGGCCGTAATCTCACCGGTAGGAAAGATAGTCGACCACGGCAAAGAGATTGTATTCCCTCAAAGTTCAAAAGGCATGGGGCCTGTCATAACGAAACTTTACGACACGCTTACAGGCATACAGATGGGCCGCGTCAAAGCCCCCGAAGGCTGGATTAAAGTTATAAAATAATTTTTATCCGATGTTAAAGCCGGGTAAGTACAAAAACAGGCTTAGCCTGCACCGCGCGTAAAACGATGCAGGCTAAGCCTTTTGTTTAAAAATGCCGGAAATGCCGGTAAGTTTTTTATCCGCGCTACAAAATAATGCATATAAGGCCGTTGCAGCCTTCGTTTATTATACGCTCTATCGTTTCGCGCACTTTATTTCTCGCGTCCTCAGGCATGCGGAGCAGTTTATTGTGCAGCCCTTCGTTTACAAGCTCGTGCAGGCTTTTGCCAAAAATATTTGACTCCCAAATCTGCGACGGGTTAGACTCGAACTCTTTGAGTATGTACTCCACAAGCTCCTGTGACTGCTGCTCCGAGCCGACTATGGGCGTTATCTCTGTCGTTATGCGCGTCTTCATCATGTGTATCGACGGCGCCGCGGCCTTAAGGCGTATGCCGTACTTGCCGCCCTGCCTTATGATTTCAGGTTCCTCAAGCGTAAGCTCGTCGACATCGGGCATGACTATGCCGTAGCCAGTTTCTTCGACGTCGTTATACGCGTCCTTTATTTTATCGTATTTTTTCTTTATATCCGCCATTTTCATCATGCAGTCCATTAAACTTCCCTCGTCGTTTATCTCTATGCCCGTTTTTTCGCCTAACACCCTGTAAAACAGCTCGTGCTTAAGGCTTACGCTCACGCGCGTGCGGCCGGTGCCAAGCTCTGTCGAAACGGTTTTTGCGCCCTTTACGTACTCGCAGGCCATTATTTCCCTCGACATGCCTTCTACTTCCCTTATACGGGATACCTTGGAGGCCGCGTTCTGTATGGAGCTGTAAACGGACGAACGCAGCCAGTGGCTTTTTTCAAGTGATGAAAGCCAACGCGGCATTTCGACTCTTATCTCTTTTACCGGGAACTCAAAAAGGACTTTTGCGAGTATGTCTTTTATCTGCCCTTCATCCATCTGGAGGCAGTTTACGGGAAGTACGGGCACGCCGTACTTTTCCTGCATGGCTGCCGCAAGCGTACGCGACGCGCCGCTTTCCGGCTCAACACAGTTAAGCAGTACTATGAAAGGTTTGTTTATCCCCTTTAGCTCGTTTATAACGCGCTCCTCGGCTTCTTCGTACTCGTCGCGCGGTATATCGCTTATGCTGCCGTCAGTAGTAACCACAAGGCCTATGGTAGAGTGTTCGGTTATGACTTTTTTAGTTCCTATCTCTGCCGCCATATTAAACGGTATAGGGTCTTTGTACCAAGGTGTCATAACCATGCGCGGGTTATCGTTTTCAATATATCCGAGAGCGCTCGGCACTATATACCCTACGCAGTCTATAAGCCGCACCGAAAAACTCGCGTTGCCGCTTATGCTGACGGTTACGGCCTGCTCCGGGACAAACTTCGGTTCAGTCGTCATAATGGTGCGGCCGGCGGCTGACTGCGGCATTTCATCCACCGCCCTGTCGCGCCCATAGTCCGAACCCATGTTGGGTATGACTACGGTATCCATAAATTTTTTTATGAACGTCGACTTTCCGGTCCTGACCGGACCTACCACGCCGATATATATATCGCCGTTGGTACGCTCCGAAATGTCCCTGTAAATATTGCGTTCTTCCATTTTACCTCCCCCTCAGACAGAGAAATATATTTGCGTAAGTTTTAAAGTTAAACAGGAATAAGAAGCATCCCCCTGTCCTGCGGGGTGTCGCCATCAATGTCGTTTTCCCGCTTTATAGCTTCCATGGACGTGCGGTATGTCCTTGCTATGTCCCACAGGTTTTCGCCCGTATCCGGAAAATAGATGATAAGCCCGGCGCTTTTGTCAACAGCGGCCGGTTTCGTTTCATCGGCCGTAACGCTTGTTATCTCCCTGTAGCCGCAGTGCCTGTAAACTTCGGCGGTAAGCCTCATTTGGGTCTTGACCTCGACGCCGCTCCCCTCTATGCGGTAATTGATGCTGCCTATGTTTATAAACGCAAGGCACTTGAGGTTTTCGCCGGAATCCTCGATTTCCTTAGAGTATTCATACTCTGCGATGCGTTCAAAATAAAACGGCGTATTCGCCTCGTTCACCGCAAGCACACAGAGGCTGTACTTGCCTTTGAACGTTATACGGCCTCCGGCGATTTCAGCCGAAGTACTGGATGTTTCGTTCCAGACGTCTATTACCTTGGCAATTTTATTGTCTTCTGCCGACAGCGTCGTTTTGTGGACGTAGTCCTCACCGGCGAACCGCACGAGGCTTTCAAATGTTTTCTGTTTCGCGTTTACCGAAATGTCAAATTTTTTTGAGTAAGCATCGCTTACGGACATGACCTCAGCCGTTTTGTAAAACGACGCTGAAGCGTAAAGCTTCATCTGGGTGTCAAAGAACGTCTTCTCACCCGAATAATCGTTCTTTATCTCTGTTTCCACCGCGGCTACACTCACCCTCACGTCTGTTAGGCATGTTTCGTCCGCTCCGTCGCAGCCGAGCATTTGGCTGAACGGCACGGTATACTCCATCTGCTGCGGCATGCCGTTTTCTTCATCAGGCATATAAAGGAATTTAAGCAATATCTCGCCTTTAACCATGAGTTTATTGGCCGCAATGCTATAATCCTGCAGCGAAGCAAAGGCGTCCGCCCTTACAATGGAGTCCGCGGGCGGTTTTCCTGCGGCAAGTTCGAGTATCTCGTCCACGCTGAACTGTTCATGTGAAAAGCCGACGAGGTTGTTCACCGTAAATGCGTTCTTTTTCTGTTCGATGTCGTCGCCGCATATGTTGCCGACTATTTCGTTCTGTCCCTGGCAGACCGCCTTAGCGCACACTGAAAAAGCCCCGTGTATATTCAGCTTTCGGGGGCTTGTCGCGCGGCAGTTTATGTACTCTACGCGTGTGAAAGCAGTCACGCAGGCATTTTCCGCGGGCTGCTTTAAGACTATGTCTGCCGAAAAGGTGTCGCTGCTTTCCGTGCAGCGCACACATTTTGCCTCAGGGTCAAGGTAAAGCACTTTGACAGTGTAAGCGCCGTCAAGCGTCAAATTTTCACCCGACACGTTGCGCGACGTTATCCTGGGGTAAATCTGGCACTTCAGAATGCGCTGTATGTCGGGGCAGTAATCAGGCAGGTTTATGTCCATATCCACCGGCTGTTCCTGGCAGCCGTCGTAAATTACGCTCCCAACGGAGACCGTGTTTTTTTCAAGCGTATAATCCATAAAGGTTCTCCCCTTTTCCGTTTCTAAATAATTGATATGTGGGTCTTGTCTTATTTATGCCAACACATACGTTTAAGCTTGAAAATAACTTTGCCTTCCCGGTCAGCGTGCCGCATAAAAGCGCGTGGGCGGCAGGGCAAACGCCCTGCCGCCGCTCTCCCTCCGCCTTATAATAACAGGTCAGCGGAAAACGGGCCTCAGCTGCCTGCCCTCAAGCGCCTCAAGCGCCGCCGGCAGTATAAGCCCGAAGTCGGATACCATAGAATACGGTTTTTGCTGTGGGTCATCCTGCTTCATAGGTACAAAATAAATATTGCGTGTATTCATAAGTTTTCCTATGTTCTGCGCCGACGCGGCGAGCGCGTCATTTGTAGCCGGGGCAAGGACGACGGGCAGCCCCGACCTCAGGCTCGACTTTACCGCCATTGTAACTGTCGTGTCGGTTATGCCGCAGGCTGTCTTTGCAAGCGTATTGCCGGTACACGGGGCTACTATCATAGCGTCGACAAGTTTTTTGGGGCCTATGGGCTCCGCTTCCAATATGCTTTTTATTACTTTCCTGCCGCATATGTCCTCTACTTCCCATACAAAGTCCCCTGCCTTGCCGAAACGTGTGTCCATAGTATATGCCGCGTGCGACATTACCGGCAAAATCTCATACCCTTTTTCCGCTATCGCGCGCATTTCGTCTATTACCTTGCGGAAAGTGCAAAACGAACCGCACATGGCAAAACCAAACCTTACCGCTTCCATAAAGGCTATTTCCCCCTAACCGACGTTTCGTTTATTATATTGTAGATAATGTTTTTAATTATTTCACCCGCGGCCTCAGGCGCAGTCTTCCCCGGAAGGGAGAGCGCCGCCACCGTTTTGATTTTGCATTCACGCGCCGCTTCCATGTCCACTCCGCCCGGCGGAGACGCAAGGTCTATTATAAGCGTATTTTTGTCTAACGCGCCGAGTGTGCCTTTATCAAATATCACCTCCGGTACGGTGTTAAAAATAATATCGTACCTTCCCGCCGCACACATACTGCCGGCAGGCACCGGCCTGTACCCGTAAGTTTTTATCCACGAAAGGTCAGTCCTTTTTCTCGCGCTTACGGCAACGTCCGCGCCTATGCCGCGCAGCATGTACGCGAGCGTCTTCCCTATCCTGCCGAAACCAGCCACAAGGCATCTGCTGCCGTGTACGGTTCCTCCGAACTCGCGCATGGCGGTTCCCAAAGCGCCCTCAGCCGTAAGCAAGGCATTTCCTATTTTAAATTCTTCCGATTCGGAGTAGTCGTATATTTCATTGTTTTCCCACAGCCTGCTCGTAGCTTTGAGCTTTTCCGCCATACCACAGAAAATTTTTTTCCCTTGTAATTTTTCGGCGAATCCGTCGTCAAGCAATATTTTACCGTATGACAAATCCGCCTTCAAATACTTGCCGCCGGCCACGGCTGGAAGCGGAAGGACAATGTATCCGCATCTAAGCGCCGTTTCCTCCAGCCCTGCCTTTTTGACTCTGTCTGAAAGCGGGGCTTTTTCCAAAAAACATGCATAGGCGATGTTGCCGTCGCCCGATATTGACTCCGCCAAAGCCGCCTGCCGCATATCCCCGCCGATAATCCCAAAACTTTTTTCCCGCACGCCATCACCTCCGAGCGTTCTACATAATATATTATGTTATGAGAAAGAAATGTTGCGTGCTATTAATTCCCGCGGTATAATAAAAAAAGCGTCGGCACATAATACCATACGGTAAATATATTTTTTTTGATAATATTCGCGATTATATCTATTATCACAGCGTAAGGCAATATATTTATTACGTGAACTCTGCTTCCTTAAGCATCTTCATTGTATGCGTTACCGAATATTTATAAAATTAGGAGAATTCTATGCCAAACGATATCTTATCCAACGTAAAAAATATACATTTTATAGGGAT
The DNA here is from genome assembly GCA_002409585.1 of Ruminococcaceae bacterium UBA5413. Lineage (GTDB taxonomy): Bacteria > Bacillota > Clostridia > Oscillospirales > Acutalibacteraceae > Thermocaproicibacter. Next base: position 17,561 of record DHNP01000022.1, read on the forward strand.
AGGCGGCTCGGGCATGTGCCCTATCGCCGAAATCCTCCTCCACAGAGGCTATAACATAACGGGGTCAGACACTAACGAGTCCGACACCCTTCAGCGCGTGCGCTCCTACGGCATACCCGTCTTTATGGGGCAAAGGCCCGAAAACATCGGCAGCGCCCAGCTCGTGGTGTACTCAGCGGCCATAAAGCAAGACAATCCGGAACTTAAGGCCGCCCGCAGGATGGGCGTGCCGGCTGTAGAGCGCTCGGTCATGCTCGGCGCTGTCGCCAAAAAATACTCAAACTCCATCGCGGTTTCAGGCACCCACGGAAAAACGACAACAACGGCAATGATAACCCAGGTGTTTTTGGAAGCCGGAAAAGACCCGTCAGCCGTAATCGGCGGCAAGCTGCCGCTTATAGGCGCCAACGGCCGCGCCGGAAAATCAGACACCATAGTCTGCGAGGCGTGCGAGTACGTAGACACCTTTTTGCAGCTTTACCCTGCCGTTTCAGTCATACTCAACATCGACAACGACCATTTGGATTACTTTAAAACCGTTGAAAATATAATCGCGTCGTTCCATAAATTTGCCGGCCAGACCTCAAGGGCCGTTTTCGTCAACGGCGACAACGAAAACGCCCTTAAAGCCGTCAGCGGCATAACAAACGCCGATATCATTACTTTCGGCATTGGTAAAAACAATGTCTACCGCGCCGAAAATATTGAGCCGGCAAAACGCGCGCGCGAAAAGTTCACGCTTGTAAAGGACGGCGCGGCCGTTACCGGCATTTCGCTCAGCATCCCCGGCAGGCACAATGTCTACAACGCTTTGGCGGCTTTCGCCGTAGCGGACTATTTCGGGATAGACCCATCGCGCATAGCTGACAGCATACACGCATTTACCGGCGTGCATCGCCGCTTTGAAATGCTCGGCGAATTCGGCGGCATAACTGTGGCCGACGACTTTGCCCACCACCCTACGGAGCTGACCGCGACGCTGACGGCAGCGAAAGAAATGGGCTTCTCACGCGTTTGGGCCGTTTTTCAGCCACACACATACTCGCGCACTTACATGCTGCTCGACGGCTTTGCAAAGGCGCTGAAAATAGCCGACAAAGTAGTACTCTCGGAGATCCTCGCCGTACGTGAAACAAACACGTACAATATCTACGCAAAAGACCTCGCGGCAAAAATACCCGGTGCCGTCTGGTTTAAAACGTTCGATGAAATAACGGACTACATCGTTGGAAATGCCCGCAGCGGCGACCTCATACTTACGCTCGGCGGCGGCGACGTTTACAAATGTGCCAACATGATAGTAGACAAATATAAAAAGCTGATGTAAAAAGCGGATTTTTACGTGTTTAACATTTACAGGCAAACCACATTCTTTATAAGCACCGCACATGCAGATAGTGCATTATAAATAATAAACATTTTAAAATATATTTTAATATATAAAAATTGTACAATATTATTGCCTTATTCTTTTGTTTTTGCTATAATATATGATATATTTAAGGCAATAAACGCTTAAACGCGCAGGCAGCTGACATTGATATGCCTGCCGTGCCCTGCCCGTCTGCGGCAGCCAGGGCGGTTTTTTGCCATTTAAACAAATTACCATAACCCGGAGGCATCCCCATGAACAAAAAAAACGACCTTAAGGTTGCCGCTGTAATAGACATCGGTTCCAGCACGCTTAAAATGCGCATATCCCAGCTTAAAAAAAATAAAATATCCGACATAGACCGCCTTGAGCATCCCGTCTGCCTCGGCCATGAAGTTTTTACCGAGGGCAAGATAAGTTTTGAGAGCCTGCGTGAATTATCCTCGCTGCTGCACGGTTTTTCAGGCGTTATGGATGAGTACGGCGTAAAACAGTACAGGGTAGTCGCGACTACCGCTCTGCGGGATGCGAAAAACAGGTCGTACGTCGTAGACCAGCTCCGGATACAAAACGGCATGAACGTCGAAGTGCTCGAGGACGACCAGGAAAAAACCCTTATTTACTACGAAATAATAGAATTTTTCAAAAAAGCCGGAAAATTAAACGGCGAAAGCGCGCTCATCGCCTACATAGGCGCAGGCACCATAGGGTTTGCGGTTTACGACGGCACGCAGATGGTATTTTCACAAAATATACCCATGGGCTCGTTAAAGCTGCCGGATATGCTCGGCAATATACAAAACCTGTCCGACGATTTCTACACCGTTGCGGAAGAATACCTCGACACCATACTCGAGCATATAAAAATACCCATAAACGGCGGCCGCGTGGAGAACCTTATACTCACAGGCACGGAAACAAAGCTTATGGCAAAAATATGCGGCATAAAGCCGTCGGGCGGCTGCTGCGTCATAAACGCGCTGAAGCTAAGGGAGCTTTTCGAAAAAATACGTTCAATGACAAGGGAAAAAATAAGCCTTGCGTACGGCATTTCGGAAGAAGACGCCGAGCTGCTGTACTCATCGCTCGCCATATCCCTGCGCCTGCTTAAGTTTACGACATCCGACACGGTCGTTTCTCCCGACGTGGAGCTTTGGGACGCGCTTATGCGGCTTATGCTTATGCCTAAGAGCGGCGGAGACTACTCGGCCCACGTGCGCTCAAACGCCATATCCTGTGCTCAGGAAATAGCGAAGGCTTACGACTGCGACGCCGTTCACTCCGAAACGATACGCATGTTCGCGTGCAGGATTTTTGACAAAATGAAGGGCGCGCACGGCCTTGACAGAAGAAAGCGCCTGCTTTTGGAGCTTGCCGCCATACTTCACGAGTGCGGCCATTACGTTACCGTAAAGCAGCACCTTGCAAGCTCTTTCGACCTCATAAAAGATATAGACATTTACGGCATGACCGACAAGGAAATGCTTATGACGGCCTACACGGCAAGGTACAACGAGTACGAAGTCCCGGCTTTCGACGACTTTAAGTCATACGTGCCTGACGAAGGCGACCGCATAACCACGGCAAAGCTCGTTGCCATTTTCAGGCTGGCGAACGCGCTCGACAAATCGCGCAAACAAAAATTAAAAGACATAAAAGTAAGGCTTAAAAACGACAAGCTCATAATTTCCTCGCAAAGCGGCGAAAATTTTTACCTTGAGATGTGGGCGTTCAGGCAGTGCGCGCCGTTCTTCAAAGAAGTGTTCGGCTATGAGCCGGAGCTTTCGGTTAAAAGCTCATTGATATAGCATTGGCGGTGGATGTATTGAACTCTAAGGGCAAAAAAGAAAATATGCCGTACGTAAACCGTGAATTAAGCTGGATGGACTTCAACTCGCGCGTACTTGAAGAAGCCTGCAAAAAGGCAAACCCGCTCATGGAAAGGATGCGTTTTTTAGGCATAACGGCCTCCAACCTCGATGAATTTTTCATGGTGCGCGTCGCCGGAGTCATGGAACAGGTAGCTTCAAACTACAGCACAAGGGACCCCTCCGGCCTTACCCCCGCACAGCTTCTGCCCATGCTGTCAGACAAAATACACGTCTTTGCAGACAGGCAGTACTCATGCTTTGGCCGCTCGGTAGTCCCGTCGCTTAAAAAACACGGCATACGCTTCCTTACGCCGGACAGGATGGACGGTACACAGAAAGAGTTCATATCGGATTACTTTGATAAAGTCCTGTTTCCCGTACTTACGCCTCTCGCCGTCGACAAAAGCCGCCCTTTCCCTATGCTTGCAAACAAAAGCCTCAACATAGCCGTCCGCCTTAAGGGTAAAGGCGAGTCTTACTTTGCCGTCGTGCAGGTACCCGGCGGGATACTTTCACGTTTTCTGCGGCTGCCCTCCGAAAGCGGATACGACTATGTGCTGCTTGAAAACGTTATAATATATAAGCTGCCGGAGCTGTTTGAGCTTAACGACATACGCAGCACGTGCACTTTCAGGATAACGCGCAACTCAGACCTCGATATAGACGAGGACACCGAAGACCTTCTTATGGAAATACAAAAATCAATAAAAAAGCGTAAGCGCGGCAAGCCGGTACGCCTGGAGCTTTCAAAAAAGCACGACGCCGAAACTGAAAAATTTTTAAAAGAAATGCTCGAAATAGACGACAGCGACATTTACGAGGCCACAGGGCCGCTCGACCTGACTTTCTGCACTAAGTTCGCGTCGCTGCCGCAGTTTACGGGCCTTTGCTTCAGGCCCATAAATCCCGTGTACCCGCCGGCAGATTTCTGGGGGTACGACGATATCTTTGAGGCGATACGCGAAAAAGACAGGATGGTACACCACCCATACGAAAGCTTCGAGACCGTAGTCGATTTCGTAAAAACAGCCGCGGAGGACGAAAACGTACTCGCCATAAAGCAGACTCTCTACCGCGTAAGCGGGCAGTCGCCAATAATCGGCGCGCTTATAAAAGCCGCCGAAAACGGCAAGCAGGTAACAGTCCTTGTCGAACTTAAAGCCCGCTTTGACGAAGAGAACAATTTAAAGTGGGCAAAAAAACTTGAGGAAGCCGGCTGCCACGTCATCTACGGCCTTTCAGGCCTTAAAACGCACTGCAAGATACTGCTTGTAGTGCGGCGCGACGAGGACGGCATAAGGCGGTACGTACACATGGGTACCGGCAACTACAATGAAAGCACCGCCAAAGTCTACACAGACATAGGCGTCTTTACATGCCGCGAGCCGTACGGCTCGGATGCATCGTCGCTTTTCAACGTGTTAACCGGCTACTCACGCCCGCCAGAGTACAACCGCTTTATAGTAGCGCCTGACGGCATACGCGAATTTTTCAGGCGCATGATAGAAAAAGAAATAGAAAACGCGAAGTCCTCGCTGCCGTGCGGCATAACGGCTAAAATAAATTCGCTGGTAGACCCCGAGACAATCTCGCTTTTATACAAGGCTTCAGGCGCCGGAGTAACCGTAAGGCTCATAGTACGCGGCATATGCTGCCTGATCCCCGGGCTGCCCGGGCACAGCGAAAACATAACCGTGCACAGCATTGTAGGGCAGCTTCTTGAGCACAGCAGGATATATAAGTTTGAAAACGCGGGCGACCCTAAAATATACATGGGAAGCGCGGACTGGATGCAGCGCAACTTCGACCGCCGCGTAGAGCTTGTTTTCCCCATAGAAGACGAACAGCTGAAACAAAGGGCGTTTGGTATACTTGACCTTTTACTGTCTGATAATACGAATACCCGCGTTATGGACTCAAACGCCGTTTACCACAGCACCGACCGGCGCGGCAGGCTGCCGTGCAGCTGCCAGGTTGAATTTTCAAAGGCGGCACAGGCGGCTGTGAAAAAGCTCGGCGCTGAAAAGCCTCCTGCCTATGAACCTGTACAGCGTCCGGCGGCACGGGACGGCAGCCAGTAAACCGGTATAAAAAGGAATGAAGAAAATGAAACGTGTAGGCATACTTACAAGCGGCGGCGACTGCCAGGGCCTTAACGCCGCGATACGCGGCATAGCGAAGTCGCTGTACGCGAAATTCGGCGGCGGCGTTGAGATCTACGGCATACAGGACGGGTACCGCGGGCTTATCTACGGCTCGTTCAAAAAGATGAAGCGCGAAGACTTTTCCGGCATACTGACATTAGGCGGCACCATACTCGGCACTTCGCGGCAGCCTTTTAAGCAGATACGCGTTATAGACAGCTCAAGCGTAGACAAAGTAAAAAACATGAAAAGTAATTATAAAAGGCTGAAGCTTGACTGCCTTATCATTTTAGGCGGAAACGGCACGCATAAAACAGCCAACCTCCTTTCCGAAGAAGGGCTTAACGTCATTACGCTGCCTAAAACAATAGACAACGATATATGGAACACAGACATGACCTTCGGCTTTTCAAGCGCCGTAGAAATCGCAAGCCACGTTATAGACTGCATACACACTACCGCTACTTCACACGGCAGGGTCTTCATAGTTGAAGTCATGGGGCACAAAGCCGGCTGGCTTACGCTGCAGGCGGGCATTGCCGGAGGAGCCGACGTCATTATAATACCTGAAATACCGTACTCCATAGATTCTGTAATAAATTCGCTTGAGGAGCGTAATAAACAGGGCAAAAGGTTCTCTATACTTGCCGTCGCCGAGGGCGCCCTTTCGGCAGAAGAAGCCAGGATGCCCAAAAAAGCCTTTAAAAGCGAGCGCTCCGCTATGGCCTACCCGTCAATATCTTACAGGCTTGCCGACGAGATAGGTAAAAAAACCGGCAGGGAAATACGCGTCACCGTGCCGGGGCATTTTCAGCGCGGAGGCAGCCCGTGCCCGTACGACCGCATACTTGCAACACGTTTCGGCGCGGCTGCGACGGGCCTTATAGCCGAGGAAAAATACGGCTGCATGGTAGGACTCAAAAGCGGGCACATAGTGCCGGTGCCGCTTAAAGACGTCGCCGGCAGGCTTAAAACAGTCCCTTCTGACTGCGAGCTTATAAAAACCGCCCGCGACATAGGCATAAGCTTCGGCGACTGACAAAGCGCGCAGCCCAAGGCCTTACCCTAAAGCATCCCTTTGGCCTTAACTTAAAAAAACCGGAGCTGCCGTACGACATATACGTAACGCAGTTCCGGTTTTGTGCAGTTTTTTAAAATATTTCAGGGTCTGGCTCCTACCTGTTCTCAAGCGCGTTTGAGCTGTCAAGCGCCTGTGCCATTATGCTCTTTCTCTTTTTCTTTTTTTCCGGTTTAAAGTGCCTGCCTTTAATTTTTAACGCCGCTTTTGCCGACTTCTGCAGTTCCTCGTTAAAAAGCGGCCTGACATGCTTAAGCGCGCCGTCCGTAAACCCGTTGATGATAACTATGGTTATTATCGAACGCACGTCTATATCGCCGCTCATATACATATCGTTCAGAAGTGCACACACTTTTTTCACACGCGCGTCATCCTCACCGCAGCTGCCGCAAAGGCCGTTAAGCTTAGGCATAAGATTTTCGCGGGCAAAAGAAACGGCGCGTACATCGCCGTACTTAGCCTTTTCCTCGTTTATTTCCGCTTTAAGCTCAGGGAAAACGCCGACAAAGCGGTTGAAAAAGAAGATGGGGTCTACATTGTCGTCATCGTCTTTTTTCTTTTTTTTCTTTGCCCTTGCCACCGTCGTCTGCACAGGGCCGCGCACAGTTTCAATAAAGTCGCAGGCAATGCTTTTAGCTTCGTTCGCGGTATCGGTTTCAGGGTCAAAAAGCCAAACGGAAACAGACTTCCACTTGCCGTCAAGCTCGGTGCCGTCTGTGCCGCACTCCATAAGGTTAAAGCGTTTTTTATCTTCCTCATAAGCTATTTTGTAAGCTATATCTTCGTTAATAAAGACGGCGGAAACACCGTCGTCGGTTTTTTGCCGTCCGAAGCCCGAGGCTTCCAGCTGTTCGCCCACACCGCCGGCTACAATTTCAAAAATCTTTTTATCCAATTATGAAGTCCCCCGTTCCCGCAAAGCGGAATTCTTAAATATTCTTAACTTACAGTCAATTATATTATAACCGTAATAAAAAATCAATCACTGCATAAAAAGCTTTTAATTTTCGCTTTAAAGTCCGCGCGCAGGCGTTGGTTTACGGTAAAAAAACCGCCGCGCGGCGGCGTTAATGCTTCGGATGGGCTTTTTTGTAAAAGAGTTTGTCCAGTTCTTCGTCGGGAGTTGTACACGTGCCGAGCGGCTTAGGGTCAGGCTGGTACAAACCGTGGAAATCCGTCCCGCCAGTCATCACAAGGTCGTAATTACGGGCAATCTCCTTAAGTTTTTCTTCTTCGCCGTCTTTTAGCCGCGGGTAAAAGACCTCCGCGCCGTCTATCTCGCCTGAAGCGGCGAGCCGCTCCAAAAGGCCGAAGCTGTCATAAAGCCCCGGGTGGGCAAGCACCGCTACGCCGCCCGCTTCATGTATCTGCTCTATAACGTCATGTACTTCCGGATATTTTACCGGCATATACGCAAGGCCGTTTTTAGGGTTAAAAAGCCTTTGAAACACCGTCCCGAAAAAGCCGTCCGCATAGCCGGCGTCCACAAGGGCGTGCATTATGTGCTGCTTGTAAATATTAGTACTGCCCTGCGCGCGGCGCATTATCATTTCAGCAGGTATAGGGTAAATCGTCATTACTTTCTGTATCATTATAACGGCCGAGCGCCGGCGCGCATCGCGTGTGCGTTTGCACAGCCCTTCAAGCCTGTCGGTATGGTCGCTTAAGTAGCAGAGCACGTGCGCCTTGCGGTTAGTCGCGGAATCAGTCGCCGAAAATTCAACGCCTGAAAGCACCTTGACCCCGCGCCTGTCGCCGAATATCTTTGCCCTCGTCGAGCCGGCAAACGTGTCATGGTCTGTAACGGAAATTGTCGTAATGCCGCGTCTTTTAGCAAGTAAAACAATTTCTTCTATACTTAAACACCCATCGGACATTTTAGTATGACAATGTAAATCAGCAGGCATCCTCTCACCCTTCCCGTTTATTGCCGCCGTAATCCTCATATGCATATATTATAGTACAAAACGGCATTTTAAGCAACTGCCGCACGGGCATTATAGTCTCAACTTTTTACAGGACTGCAATAAGCTGTATGCGGCGGCAGGCTTTTTGTGAGCGGTGGCACCGGCGCTCCGCTATGTAATGCTGATGCCTACGCCGTTTACTTCTGCCCCGCCGTCGGCCCTTATGAGTATATATTTGACGCCGTCTATAACGCGTGTTTCAACAAGGTCGCCGCGCTCCGGGTTCACTTTTATAACTACGTCAGGCGTGCGGATTTCGAGCTTCTTTGGGTCTATTACATTCTGCGGGCTTACTTTTGCGGTGCCGAAGCTTTTTTCATACTGCTCGCCAAAGGCGGAAATGCGTTCGTCCGGTACGCCGCACGAGCGCAGTATGCCTTCCACGTCCCCTTTGGAAACCGCCGGCGGCTCGTCGCCTTTACTTTCCTTATGTTCCTCTATAACGGCCGAAAGCTCGCCGTGCACGGCCTGTACCACCCGGTAGCTGCAGTCTTCCGCCACAGCCTCGCTGAGGGCTGACGTAAAGGTCTCCTTCTGCTCACCGGCAGGCATCGGCAGATCCGTTTTAAATATGGCATCCACAAAGCCGTCATGGCTTTCGTCGGTATTGTGCGAATAATATAAGGCGTTATATATATTAGCCGCGCGGTCGTCAAAAGCCGGAAACATAAACCCAAGCTCCGGCGCCGATACGGCCCAGTCAGGCGTAATATTGCGGAACTCGTTTTCCTGTATGTGGTAGCCGAGCGCCTGCTTTGTCAGCTTTATCGGGCATACGCTGCATAAAAAATAAGAGAATACGGCTGAGGAGGCGTCCTGCTTTTTACCGTCCTTTGCGTAGTAAGGCACGTCGTAAGTATCGTAAGCCAAAAGTATAAGGTAACTGCTTTCCGTGTCCAAAGCGCCTATGGCGCGGTTATAAAATTCATGCACCGCCTCCTCGTCGTTGAGCGCCGAGTCCCGCAAAGCCATGAGCAGCTTGTGCTCGCCGCTTTCTATAACCTGTTGTGTCGAAAATTCTATATCCAACAGGTTTTTGCCCGGAGTGCCGGAAAGCGTCTTTTTTAAAATAGCCAGCAGCTCCCCTGCTTCCTCCTGCGCCATTATGCCAAGCGGCGCGCTGAACTCGGAAATAATTTCTTTTTTGTTGTTCACGCAGCAGCCGCGCACGCGTGTTACATTGCTTCTGTCGGGGCGGAAGCGGCGGCGTATCTCCGCGATTTCTTTTTCTTTCATATTAACCTCGCCTATAATTAAAATATTTATTTTTATATTATACGTCTTTTCCCGCGTTAAAAAAAGGAGAAAAAGTAGTTTTACGCCTGCAGCGCGTTCCGGCGCAGCAGTTTAATATTTTTTCAGCGCGGTTTAAAACGTGCCCGCGGGGAAATACCCGCCGTAAAAAGCATCCTTACTATTTGGAATATTGCTTAGGCTCCGCAATGGTACAATAATTGGGTTTGATGGCTGCTGGCCGCCGCATTTAACAAAAAGGCCCCAACGGCGGCCCGGTTAACCGGATTACGAAAAAACAAAAAACGGGGAAATAAAAAAATATGGCTGGACAAAAAAACAAATTTTTTACAAATGATGCCGCAGTATGCCTTTTGGCAGTGTTCTGCTGCATGCTTTGGGGAAGCGCCATTACCTGCATAAAAATCGGTTATAAACTGTTTGGCATACCGTCCGGCGATTCCCGTTCGCAGATACTTTTTGCGGGATGCCGCTTTTTTATTGCCGGCATAATGTCTGTCATAATGGGCAGCATTGCCGGCAAAAGCGTGCTTAAGCCAAGCAGAGGTTCCGCCGGCCGCATATTATGCCTTTGCCTTTTCCAAACCGTCCTTCAGTATATATTTTTCTATATAGGCATTGCGCACACAAGCGGTGTAAAGTCGTCTATAATAAACGGTACTGGTGTATTTATAACAATACTGATTTCCTGCCTTGTTTTCAGGCAGGAAAAGCTCACGTCACGTAAAGTCATCGGCTGCTTTTTAGGTTTTGCAGGCGTCGCAGCCGTAAACATGAGCGGGGCATCACTTAACATGAATATGAGCTTTACAGGCGAAGGATTTATTCTTTTATCTATAATCGCAAGCAGTATATCCTCATCGTTTACAAAAGAATTTTCAAAGTACGACAATCCGGTCATGCTCAGCGGCTTCCAGTTCATTTTGGGCGGAGCCATACTCATATTGTCAGGCATTGTAAGCGGCGGTAAAATTCAAAGCATAAACGGCCGCGGCATTGCCATGCTGCTGTACCTCGCGTTTGTGTCGGCGGCGGCGTATTCGCTGTGGAGCTTACTGTTAAAGTACAATCCGGTCTCAAAAGTTGCCGTATGGGGGTTTACCAACCCCATATTCAGCGTGATACTTTCCATCGTCTTCCTAAGCGAGGGAAACCAAAGCCCTTGGCCGCGCATAGCCGCGTCGCTTCTCCTCGTATGCCTCGGCATATACACAGTAAACAGCGGCGGCCCCCGCCAAAATCCAAAGCGCGTGCCGCCCTGCGCTCCCATCCCTAAAAAATAAGCCCGGGCTTTTTTTAGGGACGCAGCGATTTTACAAAACATGCTTTTTACAATGCGCAATTAAATATATTTAAAAAATTCTTGACAAACATGGGGGTTTGGCATATACTAAACATATAATATTGATAGGTTTTATATGCTATTTGTACACCTGATATTTTCCGTGCTAAAATACATTGGGCGCACAGCAGGTACCGCACCGCCCTGATAAACGGCACACACACTGTAAAGCCACAGCCCCAAAGATAAAGCCGTCAGATTTTTTCACCAGCGCAGCCAAAACAATACTTATTTTAAATATTTATTAAATTTATATTCTTTAAAGAAAAGAGGATCTTTTACATGTCAAAAATTTACACATCTGTCAGCCAGCTTATCGGTGGTACTCCCCTTCTCAAGCTTACAAACTACATCAGCGAAAAAAAACTCGGCGCACCGGTTTACGGAAAACTCGAGTACTTCAATCCGGCCGGCAGCGTAAAGGACAGGATAGCAAAAACAATGATTGAGGACGCTGAAAAAGCAGGCTCGTTAAAACCCGGCTCCGTCATTATCGAGCCTACAAGCGGCAACACCGGCATAGGCCTCGCCGCTGTAGCGGCTTCAAAAGGATACAGGATTATCATTACAATGCCCGAGACAATGAGCATCGAGCGCCGCAACCTGTTAAAGGCTTACGGCGCGGAACTTGTGCTGACAGAAGGCGCAAAGGGCATGAAAGGCGCCATCGCTAAGGCCCAGGAGCTTTCCGACTCAACGCCCGGCAGCTTTATTCCGAGTCAGTTTACAAACCCGTCAAACCCCGCTGCCCACAAGGCAGCCACAGGCCCAGAAATTTGGAATGACACAGACGGAAAAGTAGACATTTTCGTAGCAGGCGTCGGTACCGGCGGCACAATTACAGGAGTCGGCGAGTACCTTAAGTCAAAAAATCCCGACATAAAGGTTGTCGCCGTAGAGCCTGCCGGGTCGCCGGTACTTTCAAAAGGGACTCCCGGGCCGCACAAAATACAGGGCATTGGCGCGGGCTTCATACCGGAAACACTCAACACTAAAATTTACGATGAAATCATAACCGTAGAAAATAAAGATGCGTTTGAAACCGGCAGGTTCCTCGCAAGAAAAGAAGGACTGCTCGTTGGCATTTCGTCCGGAGCGGCCGTGTGGGCTGCCGCCCAGCTCGCTAAACGCCCGGAGAACAAAGGAAAAAACATCGTAGCCCTTCTTCCCGACACCGGCGAACGTTATCTTTCAACTCCCATGTTTGCCGACTGACACAAAGGCAGAAATAGGCCGGCTGCTTGGGCATGACTTCGATATAAGCCAGCCTAACGGGCAGGGCGGTTTTAAAAATGAGACGATTGAGGATACGCTCATAAAGTACGTTTTACCGGTTCCGCTCTCACGCGCCGCGTTCGCGGAAAGCGAATTTGACGCGCCTTACGCGGCGCCGCGAGGACTGCACTGTTAATGCTTGACATATGAAATATCATTTGATAATATAAAATATATTTACTTAATAGGTTAATGTGTATTTTATGGAGCGGCATGTACATGTGTGGGACGGCGCGGCCGGCAAAGGCAGCGTCATATGTTTCCGTATGCAGCGGTAACAGGGTCTGCCGGATGCACGAACACTGTACTGATTTTCAGACGGAAGCCGCAAAAAGCGGCTCCCGCCTTTTTGCGCTGCCGGTAAAACACCCGCCGGTATGAAAGGAAGACAAGGCGTATGACGTTACAGCAGATAAATTATATCATAACAATTTCAGAAGAGGGTTCGCTTAACAAAGCTGCCGAAGTCCTGTACGTTGCCCAGCCATCGCTGACAAGCGCGATAAAAGAGGTCGAAAAAGAAATCGGCGTCACGCTTTTTAACCGCAGCGGCAAGGGGGTAACCTTAACTAACGACGGCGCCGAATTCCTTTTGTATGCCCGTCAGGTATACAGCCAATATAATATTCTGCTCGAAAAATTCGGCAAAAACGGAAACCTTAAAAAGAAGTTCGGCGTTTCAACGCAGCATTACTCTTTTGCCGTAAAAGCTTTTGTAGAAATGGTCAAAGCCTTTGACACGTCAAAATACGAATTTGCAATACGTGAATCTAAAACAAGGGACGTCATAAACGACGTCAGCACGCTTAAAAGCGAGATAGGCATACTGTACCTAAGCGACTTTAACAGGAAAGCCATCTTAAAGCTGCTTACGTCAAACAGCCTCGAGTTTCACAGCCTGATTGACTGCAGCGCGTATGTTTACCTGTGGAAAGGGCATCCTTTGGCAAACGAGTCGTCGATAAACTTTGCGCAGCTTGCCGCGTACCCATGCCTTTCTTTTGAGCAGGGCGACAACGGCTCTTTCTATTTTGCCGAAGAAATTCTCAGTACAAACGAATACCCGCGTATTATTAAAGCCTGCGACAGGGCAACCATGTTAAACCTGATGGTGGGGCTTAACGGCTACACGCTTTGTTCGGGCATTATATGCGAAGAGCTCAACGGCACCGACTTTGCAGCTGTACCCTTTGAGTCTGACAGCGTTAACCAGAACAGTGTAATGGAGATAGGTTATATAGTAAAGCGAAACACCCTGCTGAGCGGCATGGGACGGCTATATATCGAAGAAATAAGGAAATACCTCGCTGCCCACGCTAAAAATACCGGCTGATATGTAACATCCTTACGATATCCCCCCCGCCCTTCTTCCGATATAAAATAAGCCCGCGCAGCTAAGAAAATACTTTTAAAGTTAAATCATGCTTACCCTATAGGAATAATCAATATTTCAATATCATTTTCATGTATTGGACAGATACGGCGTTAAGTTATAACATATCAGTAGAGTATTTAACTGCCAAAAGGAGGCGGCGCCAAATGAAGAAAATACAGTGCGCGCATCACGGCCGCCGGTTATGTCACGGCTCGGTTTTTACGGCGCAGATGCGCCGCGCGCGAATGTGCAAAATACGTCTTTAACAAAAAATCCACACAGGCCATACGTAAACAATAAAAAATTACAGGCGGTTATCCGCAGGAGGAAGAAATATAATGGCAAATATTAACGACCCCAAAACATGGGGCTTTGAGACAAAGCAGGTACATATAGGGCAGGAACATGCAGACCCCGCGACAGACTCAAGGGCCGTGCCGATTTACGCAACGACCTCATATGTGTTTCACAACTCCAAGCACGCGGAAGACCGTTTCGGTCTGCGCGACCCGGGCAATATTTACGGCAGGCTGACAAATTCTACCCAGGGCGTTTTTGAGGAAAGGATAAACGCGCTTGAGGGCGGGGCCGGTGCGCTTGCCGTCGCTTCCGGAGCAGCGGCGGTCAATTACGCTGTAACGTCCCTCGCGCGCAGCGGCGAGCATATTGTGGCGGCAAAAACCATTTACGGCGGCACATACGACCTGCTCGAGCACACGCTTCCGCTTACATCAGGCGTTACCACGACGTTCGTCGACCCGGAAAAGGAAGGCTCGTTTGAAAACGCCATACAGGAAAACACAAAAGCTATTTTTATAGAAACGCTCGGCAACCCAAACTCCAATATTATCGACATTGAGGAAGTCGCAAAGATAGCCCATAAACACAGCATACCTTTGGTTGTCGATTCTACTTTTGCGACGCCATACCTTGTACGCCCGATTGAGTACGGGGCGGACATCGTCATACACTCTGCGACAAAGTTCATCGGAGGCCACGGCACGGCCATCGGCGGAGTGATTGTAGACGGAGGCAGGTTCGACTGGAAGCGTTCCGGCAAATACCCGTGGATTTCAGAGCCGAACCCCAGTTACCACGGCATTTCGTTTGTAGATGCCGCGGGAGCCGCAGCGTTTGTCACATATGTGCGCGCCATCGTGCTGAGGGACACCGGCGCCACGCTCTCCCCGTTCCATGCTTTTTTGTTTCTGCAGGGACTTGAAACATTGTCCCTGCGCGTAGAGCGCCATGTGGAAAACGCGCTCAAGATAGTAAATTACCTTTCCAATCACCCGCAGGTTGAAGCTGTTCACCATCCTTCGCTCGAAAGCGAGCCGAGCCACCGCCTGTACAAAAAGTATTTCCCTAACGGCGGCGGTTCCATATTTACATTTGAAATCAAAGGCGACGCGGCTAAAGCGCAGAAATTCATTGACAACCTGCCCATCTTTTCCCTGCTTGCCAACGTTGCCGACGTTAAGTCGCTGGTTATACATCCGGCAAGCACGACACATTCGCAGCTGACGGAAGCCGAACTGCTCGACCAGGGAATAAAGCCTAATACAATACGCCTTTCCATAGGCATAGAAAAGGCGGAAGACTTAATCGCCGCTTTGGACGCTGCGTTCCAAGCAGTAAAATAAGGATCATAAAAGCAGGTGAAAAACCGTTGTGTTTTTCACCTGCTTTTTCTTGTTTTATATTACGTAATTGTTAGAATAAGATTGTTTCTGCTGGTCGAGAATATCCTGCAGCGTAATCCCGTCAAGGTATTCGGTTATGACGCGGTTCAGCCCCTGCCATACAGGAAGCGTAGGGCAGTCGGCACTGCGCGAGCATTGGTTTGGGTACTGCTCAAGGCACGGCACCGGGTTCAGCCCGCCTTCCGTGAGCCGCAGCAGCCCCCCGACGGTGTACTTTTCAGGAGAATGCGCAAGGCGGTATCCTCCCTGAGAACCGCGGCTTGTGAGCAGATAACCAGCCCCGTTCAGTATAGGCACAATCTGTTCGAGATATTTCTTCGAAATTTCCTGCCTGCGGGCAATATCTTTCAGGGCAACATATCCGTCGCTTTGATGCCCGGCAAGGTCAAGCATCATGCGCAGCGCATACCTTCCCTTCGTGGAAATCTTCATACACTCATCCTTTCATTATCCTATAATACCATATATTTTATAGGCTTTCAATGTGTGACTCATAATATATATGTTTCCGCTTTGTTTTGCGCCTTTATACGGCACAGAAGCCGGGGCAGCCGATACATTTTCGTACGGCTGTCCCGGTTTTTCACTTTTCTGGTTAATGGGGCCCGTGTTTATTTATAATACATTATATGTTAGTTAATATTACTAAATATTACAAAAAGTATTGATTTTTTTAATTATTATTGTATAATTATATTATATTTAAGAATTTAATTATCTGTTTTAACAAAGGAATGATATAAGATGTACACAGCGCACACAAGCGGCGACGGCAGGCTGCAAACAGTCGAAGATCACCTTTGCGGCACAGCCTGCCTCGCAAAAGATTTCGCGAAGCCTTTAGGGGCGGAAGAATTGGCTTTTTTCACAGGCAGGCTGCATGACGCCGGAAAATACTCCGATGAATTTCAAAAATACATAATGGAGAACGCCCCCAAGACCGACCACTCTACAGCCGGCGCGAAAGCCGCTTTCAAAGCCGTGCCAAACGGCACCGGCCTTGTAGCAGCGTACTGCATAGCTGGGCATCACGCCGGCCTGCCGGACGGCGGCCACAGCGGCGACACGGACTGCTGCCCCACGCTCCGCGCGCGCCTTAAGCGCGAGGTGCCGGATTTCAGCAAGTTTTACGCCTTTAACGACCCCGCCGCACTTATCCCCACGTCAGTACCTGACATACACATGATTGGGAAATGCGGTTTCACGTCGTCGTTTTTCATACGCATGCTGTTTTCGTGCCTTGTGGACGCGGACTTTCTCGACACTGAAAAGTTCATGTCCGGCGGAACTGTCGAGCGCGGCGGAACGGAAAGCATAAGCGCCCTTTGGAAAAAATTCCAAAAATACACCGGAAACTTTGCGAACCCCATAAGTGAAATAAACAAAAAGCGCACTGAGATATTGAGCCAATGCTTAAATAAAGCTTCCGGTAAAAAAGGGCTGTACACTTTAACAGTCCCCACAGGCGGCGGCAAGACAATTTCGTCGCTTGCTTTTGCGCTGCGTCACGCGGCGGAGCACGGCATGGAACACATAATTTACGCGATACCTTACACAAGCATAATAGAACAAAACGCCGATGTGTTCCGCAAAATCCTTGGCACGGAAAATGTCCTTGAGCACCACAGCAGCTTTGTCTTTCCCGACAGCAAAGATGACAAAACAACAAAAGCACAGGAAAGGCTCAAGCTGGCGGCTGAAAACTGGGACGTACCGGTCGTAGTAACCACTAACGTGCAGTTTTTCGAGTCCTTGTTTGCAAACCAGCCGTCAAAATGCCGCAAGCTGCACAATATAGCAGACAGCGTCATTATCTTCGACGAAGCGCAGATGATACCGCGTGAATACCTTATGCCGTGCATACGGGCTATTACGGAGCTTATAGTAAATTACGGATGCACAGCCGTACTTTGCAGCGCCACGCAGCCCGCGCTCAGCGGCTTTTTTATTCAGGAATTAAAAGCCAATGAAATATGTGAAAACACAAAGGGCCTTTACCAATTTTTCCGCCGTACAACGTTCGTAAACTGCGGTGAGGTAAGCGACAGTGAGCTTGAGCAAAAGCTCAACAGTGAGAAGCAGGTACTGTGCATTGTAAATACTAAAAAACACGCGCGGAATTTATATTACGTACTGAAAAACTCCGGAACGTACCATCTGTCAACTCTTATGACGCCGTCGCACCGTAAACAAAAGCTCGATGAAATACGCGGCAGGTTAAAAGCTGGCGAAGACTGCCGCGTAGTTTCAACAAGCCTTATAGAAGCCGGCGTAGATGTCGACTTTCCGTCAGTTTACCGCGAGGAAGCCGGCCTTGACTCTGAAATACAGGCCGCCGGCCGCTGCAACCGCGAGGGTAAGCGCAGCGCCGCCGAAAGCATGGTGTATATATTCCGGCCGGAAGAAAAATACCGCGGCCGCCTCCCCTCTTCACTGCAGCTGCCATGTGATGCCGGTAAAACCGCCGCCAAAAAATTCACCGATATTGCATCCCCTGAAGCTATAAAATATTATTTTGAAACAATGTATAACGTTTCAGGCGACTCACTTGACACCAAAGGGATAGTGGATATGTTTGAAGAAGGCGCCGGCGATAATTTCAGCTTTCCGTTCGCATCCGCCGCAGAGAAGTTTCATTTTATAGAAAGCGGGACGCGTCCAATACTCATACCTAAAGAAGACGCCGCTAAAACCCTGCTGCAGAGGCTGCGCAGCAGTGAAAAAGGCCGCGGCATTTTCCGTGCCGCCGGTCCGTACTGCGTCAGCACATATGAAAACCACTTTAAAAGGCTTTACGATTCCGGTAAAATCGAAATACTCGAATGCGGCATAGCCGTTTTAAGCGACATAAGCCTGTACTCCGACGAGACAGGCCTCGCGTTCGATGCCGGCTCCGGTGAAGCGTTTTTTGTATAGCAAACGGCGGCAGTTATACCCTGCCGCCGAACTTGCACTTACTGTACATTTAATCAAATTATTTCAACCCACGTACCGTAAACGGCACGACCAATGTTTATTATATCAAATTATATGAAAAAAAAGCAGAAAAAAATGAAAATAGTGCTTGACAAATTTATACAATAAATTATAATAGTACTTAGGGCATATACTTGTACATTTAATAAAATTGAATAGAAAGGAGTTTTTTAATGGGCTACGGTGTAAAAGCAGAAACTTGGGGGCCTTTGGCACTCTTCACGCGCCCGGAAATGAAAACGGAACGAATGTCTTACGATGTTATGACACCGTCGGCGGCGCGGGGCATACTGGAAAGCATCTATTGGAAACCTGAGCTGCGCTATATCATCGACAGGATATACGTATGCAACCAGATAAGGTTCACAAACATAAGGCGCAACGAGGTTTCGGAGAAAATTCCGCGTACCGACGCTTTAGCCGCTATGAACGGCTGCAAAGTTCCGTACATGTACGCACCGTCCGTCATACAGCAGCGCGCTTCGACCGTACTGCGCGACGTGCGGTACGTAATTGAGGCACACTTTGAGCTTACCGGAAAAGGCGGCGAACGCGACAGCGAAGAAAAGCACTATGCCATACTTATGAGGCGGCTGAAAAACGGCCAGTGTTTTATGCAGCCGTACTTTGGCTGCAGGGAATTCCCCGCGAAGTTCCGCCTTTTCGAGAGCGAAACAGTACCCACCGCACCGGAAAATATGGGTGAAAAAGACCTTGGCTTCATGCTCTATGACATGGACTACTCAGACAGGAAGAATATAAAACCGATGTTCTTCCGCGCCGTCATGCACGACGGCTGTATCGACATAAAAGGAAGCAAGGTGACGTCATGATACTCCAGTCGCTTACACGGTACTATGAAATCATGGCAAAGGACGGCAAACTGCCCAAACCAGGCTACTCACCCTCAAACGTGTCGTTCGCCCTGAACTTGTCGCCCGCAGGGGAAATTATAAGCATACTGCCTCTGACAATGACTGAAAACCGCGGCAAAAAAACGGTTGAATTGCCGCAGGTAAAAGTTGTGCCCGAACATGTAACGCGCTCCGTTGGTATATCACCCTACTTTATGTGCGACAATTCATCGTATATATTGGGGATGGATAGAAAAGGAACGCCCAAACGGTCGCTTGAGTGCTTTAACGCGAGCCGCGAACTCCATATAAAAATACTCAAAGGCGTGCACAGTCCGGCCGCCGAAGCGGTGCTTGCGTTTTTCAGTACATGGGAGCCGCAGAAAGCCGCCCTAAACGAAGCCTACAGTGAACACAAAGAAGCGCTGGACGCGGGCGGCAACATGGTTTTTACGGTTGACGGCTGCGGCTTCGCACAGGACGACCCGCTTATAAAAAAAGCATGGGAGGCATACAAAGCTTCAAATGCACAGAAAATAAAAATGCAGTGCCTTGTAACCGGTAAAAAGGAACCTGTCGCCATACTGCACCCGAAAATCAAAGGTGTAAACGGCGCGCAGTCCTCAGGGGCAAACCTCGTCAGCTTTAACTCAACGGCATACGAATCATATGGTAAGGAAAAAAGCCAGGGTCTTAACTCACCCGTAAGCGAATACGCGGCCTTCGCGTACGGCACTGCGCTTAACAGCCTCCTTTCCGACCGTGAGCACCGCATAAACATCGGCGGCATGACCATCGTTTACTGGGCCGAAAGCCCTAAGGCCGTTTACAAAAGCATATTCGGCGCAGCTATAAATCCAAAGGATGAAAACCAAAACAAGCTTCTCGACTCCGTAATGAAAAAAATAGAAAAAGGCGAGCCTGCCGCCGACGATGTTGATATGAAAACACCGTTTTACATACTCGGCCTGTCGCCTAACGCGGCGCGCCTTTCGGTACGTTTTTTCCTCAAAGGTACATTCGGCTCTTTCCTCGAAAATATAAAAAAGCATTACGATGACCTCAATATTGACCGTTCCCCGCAGGATTTCCCGTATATCACACTTTACCGCCTTTTGCTTGAAACAGTAAACCCAAACTCAAAGGACAAGACCGCGTCACCGCTTATGAGCGGCGAAGTCATGCGCTCCATACTCCTTAACATTCCGTACCCCGAGTCTCTGCAAAGCGCCGTCCTGCTCCGCATCCGTGCGGAACAGGACAACGGCGATAAGCATATAAAGAAAATCACGCGCGGACGCGCGGCAATACTTAAAGCATACCTTTTACGTAAAAAGAATAACCAAAAATATAAGGAGGTCTTATCAGTGTCATTAAACGAAGAAAGTGACAACCGCGCATACGTGCTCGGCAGGCTTTTCGCGGCGCTTGAAAAAACGCAGAGGGATGCAAGCCCCGACATCAACTCTACTATCAAAGACAGGTACTTTACCTCTGCGTGCGCAACGCCGCGCAATGTATTCCCTTCTTTATTCAAGCTGTATGAAAACCACATAGGAAAAATCCGCAAAAGCAGCGGTGGGACAGGCACGGCAATTTACGACGATAAACTTGTCTGTGCCCTTTTGGGAAAACTCGACGTAGACAAAGACCCTTTTCCGTCAAACCTTTTGCTTAATGAACAGTCAATTTTTGTTCTCGGTTACTACCATCAGGTACAAAAATTCTTTACGCCTAAAGTTAAAAAAACGAACATCTGAGGAGGAAGCATAATGTCAGAACCAATTAAAAACAGGTACGACTTCGTGATACTTTTCGACGTGGAAAACGGAAACCCCAACGGCGACCCGGACGCCGGCAACATGCCCCGCACCGACCCGGAAACAGGCCTTGGCATAGTTACGGACGTATGCATTAAAAGGAAAATACGCAACTATATCGAAACGGCCAAAGAAAATGCCCCCGGCTACCGCATTTACATAACAGACGATATCCCTCTTAATATTTCTGACCGCCGCGCATACGAAAACCTTAATATGACTCCTGATAAAAACGGCAAAATAAATAAAAAGGACGACCCTGATATAGACATAAAGATACGCGACTTTATGTGCGATGATTACTACGATATACGCACCTTCGGCGCCGTAATGACTACATTTGTAAAGTCAGCGCTAAACTGCGGCCAAGTACGCGGCCCTGTGCAGATAGGCTTCGCGCGCAGCATAGACCCGATAGTACCACAGGAAATAACCATTACACGCGTAGCTATATCTACCGAAGAAGACGCCCAGAAAAAGAACACCGAAATGGGCCGCAAGCACATAGTGCCTTATGCCCTTTACAGGGCCGAAGGGTTCATCTCCGCCAACCTCGCGCGCCGTTATACCGGCTTCTCTGAAGACGACCTCGAGCTCCTATGGGAAGCCATAATAAATATGTTCGAAAACGACCACTCGGCGGCACGCGGAAAGATGGCTGTCCGCGAGCTTATTGTCTTTAAGCATGAAAAAGAACTCGGCAACGCCCCGTCGTACAAGCTCTTTGACACCGTTAAAGTCGAAAGGAAAGACAAATCGGCTCCCGCACGGAGCTATTCCGATTATAATGTTGAAGTACATGAAGAAAACATGCCAAGCGGTGTTACATGCACAAGAATGGTCTGAGCCATGGAGTACGCGGAGGACGACTTTCTTAACCTTGCAGGCATACAGCATTTTGCTTTCTGCCGAAGACAGTGGGCGCTCATACACATAGAACAGCAGTGGAACGAAAACCTCCGTACAGCTGAGGGGCGGGCCATGCACGACAACGCACATGACCCGCTTTTTTCAGAAAAGCGTGGAGGGCTTATAGTTTCGCGCGGCATGCCTGTCTTTTCAAGGGCATTAGGCGTAAACGGCGTATGCGACGTCGTAGAATTTCACGAATCGCCTTTAGGCGTAACTCTTTCAGGCAGGGACGGCAGATGGCTGCCGGTACCGGTCGAATACAAACGCGGCAAACCCAAGCAATCAGATGCAGACAGGCTGCAGCTATGCTGCCAGGCTATGTGCCTCGAAGAAATGCTGCTTTGTCCGGAAATAAAAAAAGCATATCTTTATTACGGCGAACCTGCACACAGGGAAGCCGTTCAGCTAAACGCTGTCCTCCGTGAAAAAGTCAAAAGCATGCTCTGCGAAATGCATGAACTTTACAGGCGTAAATACACCCCGCGTGTAAAGCCGGCTAAAAGCTGCAACGCGTGCTCACTGAAGGATTTATGCCTGCCAAAACTTTACCGCATACCATCTGCCGAAAAATATGTAAAAGAGCGCCTGGAGGAAATAAAATGAAAATTTTAGGCAACACTCTGTACGTAACAACGCCGGACGCATACTTATCACTTGACGGCGAAAACGTAGTCATACAAAAAGGCGGCACTGAGCTGAGGCGAGTCCCTCTCCATAATTTAGACGGCATAGCAGCGTTCGGTTACACAGGCGCCAGCCCAGCCCTGATGGGCGCCTGTGCCGGACACGGTATTGCACTGACCTTTCTTTCCATGCACGGGCGCTTTTTAGCAAGGGTATGCGGAGCCGAACGCGGCAACGTTTTGCTGCGTAAAGAGCAGTACAGGGTCTCGGACAATGAAGAAAAAAGCACGGCGATAGCAAAAAGCATAATAACCGGCAAACTGTTTAACTCACGCTGGGTAATAGAGCGTGCCGCAAGGGACTACTCCATGCGCCTTGACACCGATAAATTAAAACGCGCTTCACGCTCAATAGCGGAGTCACTGGAACGCCTGCAGGATGCATCTTCGCCAGACGAAATACGAGGCATAGAAGGGAAAGCCGCCATCTGCTACTTTTCAGTATTCGACGACCTTATTTTACAGCAAAAGGAGCAATTCTTTTTCCGCAGCCGCAGCAGAAGGCCGCCGCTTGACAATGTAAACGCACTTATTTCATTTGTATATACACTGCTTGCGCATGATACGGCATCCGCTCTCGAAACCGTCGGCCTCGACCCATACGTCGGTTTCATGCACAGCGAACGCCCCGGGCGTATTTCCCTCGCGCTCGATATGATGGAAGAATTCCGCTCTGTTGTGGCGGACCGCTTTGTACTCACACTCATTAATACGCATCAGGTTAACGGAAAAGGGTTTATACAAAAAGAAAACGGAGCGGTATTCATGGACGATGACACGCGTAAGGTAATTTTAACAGCATGGCAAAAAAAGAAGCAGGAAAAAATCACGCATCCTATGCTTAAAGAAAAAATGGAATGGGGCCTTGTGCCATATTCACAGGCAATGCTGCTTGCGCGTTACCTCCGTGGGGATCTCGATGCATATCCGCCGTTTCTATGGAAATAAGGTGATTATATCTGCTTGTACTTATAACATATGATGTAAATACGGAAACTGATGAAGGTAAAAAGCGGCTTAGAAAAGTAGCCAAAGTCTGTGTAAACTACGGGCAGCGCGTGCAAAACTCTGTTTTCGAATGCGTTATGGACGCTGCACTGTGCTGCACCGTAAAACATAAACTTCAAAAAATCATAGACCCTGCGAAAGACAGCCTGCGCTTTTACTATTTGGGCAACAACTATAAAAGCAAGATAGAGCATTTTGGTGCCAAACCGTCGTTTGACATACAGGAACCACTGATAGTATAATTGTGCGAACCTCAAGCTGACACCAATTTTCTGCCTGCTTCGCACCGTAATTTAACATATAAATTGTCGTTAACAGTTAACATATTGACAATATAGAATATTAACAATATAATATTAATTAAGTTTATTTCATATTACTAATTGCCGCAGGCAAAATATGTTTATTTTTGCTGTCGCACCCTACGCGGGTGCGTGGATTGAAATTGCCGAAGGCGGACGCTCTTTTTGCTTGCTGTCTGGTCGCACCCTACGCGGGTGCGTGGATTGAAATACAACAATAGCCGACGCAGCAGCTGCTATAATTCAGTCGCACCCTACGCGGGTGCGTGGATTGAAATATCATTTTGACTAATCTAACGATGATATGCACGAGTCGCACCCTACGCGGGTGCGTGGATTGAAATGCCCATGTAATCTTGGCATTGATTTTTGCGGGTGTCGCACCCTACGCGGGTGCGTGGATTGAAATAATGTAATAAGCTCCTTTTAAAATAATAAATTTGCCGTCGCACCCTACGCGGGTGCGTGGATTGAAATATTTTAAACCTAAGTCTTTCGGTGAGGGAACCCCGTCGCACCCTACGCGGGTGCGTGGATTGAAATATTATTCGAGATGTAAGGAGCTTTACAAGGCCAGTCGCACCCTACGCGGGTGCGTGGATTGAAATATTTCCAATCGGGCGGTATGAACGAGAGGCTGAGTCGCACCCTACGCGGGTGCGTGGATTGAAATACCCTTGCGCTCCGCTCCGTGCCTGCTCATGGTGCGTCGCACCCTACGCGGGTGCGTGGATTGAAATGTATGCAGGTTCGCGCAAATTGTGACTATGCATATGTCGCACCCTACGCGGGTGCGTGGATTGAAATTCACACACAATGTGACTATCAGAGGCAAGGCTGCGTCGCACCCTACGCGGGTGCGTGGATTGAAATAGCAAAATTGGATGCTGCGGAGAAGCCAGTACGGGTCGCACCCTACGCGGGTGCGTGGATTGAAATCGATTGCTGGTGCTTCGGAGCGCCCTGCCAAGATGTCGCACCCTACGCGGGTGCGTGGATTGAAATAATGCCTCCAACGGCAGATACAGTAGCAAAATGGGTCGCACCCTACGCGGGTGCGTGGATTGAAATGGATATTGTTTTTTTCACAAAACCTATTTCTTAAGTCGCACCCTACGCGGGTGCGTGGATTGAAATAAGCTGAAATATACAGTATCGGCCAAACTAAGCACGTCGCACCCTACGCGGGTGCGTGGATTGAAATTATCTTTGCGCTTCCTTTCTTAGGTGGACTTTTGGTCGCACCCTACGCGGGTGCGTGGATTGAAATTGATGGTGTAGACGCATATTCTTTTAAGTTTATGTCGCACCCTACGCGGGTGCGTGGATTGAAATTATAATAGGATAAATATTAGGCCAAAAGTATTATTGTCGCACCCTACGCGGGT
>DHNP01000022.1:43161-48003 GCA_002409585.1 Ruminococcaceae bacterium UBA5413
GGGTGCGTGGATTGAAATCCTTTTGCGGGTACGAGCGCAGTGCGTATAAGCTGTCGCACCCTACGCGGGTGCGTGGATTGAAATGCTTAACCCTTTGCGTGAAAGTGTTTTTGCTGAGTCGCACCCTACGCGGGTGCGTGGATTGAAATGAGAAACGTATAAACCCTATGCCGTCATCAAAGGGTCGCACCCTACGCGGGTGCGTGGATTGAAATGCTTATTTTTTATTAATATATACGTGACAGTTGGCGTCGCACCCTACGCGGGTGCGTGGATTGAAATATATATATAAGGTTGCTTTTTTGCATTTAAAAAGGTCGCACCCTACGCGGGTGCGTGGATTGAAATCTTTAACTTATCAATAACATCACCAACAGAATTTGGTCGCACCCTACGCGGGTGCGTGGATTGAAATAAAATCAAGTGAGGCGTTAACGTTGAAAGACTGGGGTCGCACCCTACGCGGGTGCGTGGATTGAAATCGATACTTAGCAAGGGCATGGACGTGCACGTCTGTCGCACCCTACGCGGGTGCGTGGATTGAAATCGGTTGTCCTGGTGCGGGGAAGTCTTTGCTTGCAACGTCGCACCCTACGCGGGTGCGTGGATTGAAATCCTCGCCGAAGCGTCAGGGGGACGCGTCGGGCATGTCGCACCCTACGCGGGTGCGTGGATTGAAATCCGCCAGTGGCGGCTATAGCATTTTTTCATAGTCGTCGCACCCTACGCGGGTGCGTGGATTGAAATTGCAAGGCATTATATTTATTTTTACTTGAATCCCTGTCGCACCCTACGCGGGTGCGTGGATTGAAATATGATTGCCGCCGCGACAAAACAAAAAGTTACCCGGTCGCACCCTACGCGGGTGCGTGGATTGAAATAAATTCTCCCGTGCTGTAAAACCGGCGTGTAAACGTCGCACCCTACGCGGGTGCGTGGATTGAAATGTTGGAAACGTCCGTCGTAACGCTTGGATTTTTGTCGCACCCTACGCGGGTGCGTGGATTGAAATCAGTTCCCCAGCGTCGCTGCGTAAAAAATATTTGTCGCACCCTACGCGGGTGCGTGGATTGAAATAGGATGATGGTGACTTGATACATATTGAGGATGTGTCGCACCCTACGCGGGTGCGTGGATTGAAATAGCTTTGGCTGAGGTTTCAAAGTATGCCGTTAAAGGTCGCACCCTACGCGGGTGCGTGGATTGAAATCTTATTTGGGCCTTATGGCCTCCGAAGGCGGACAGGTCGCACCCTACGCGGGTGCGTGGATTGAAATATCACGTCGACGGCGGGGACAGTCAGAGAAGACATGTCGCACCCTACGCGGGTGCGTGGATTGAAATATAAACGGTCGTGAGGATTTATGATTTTGTACCCGGTCGCACCCTACGCGGGTGCGTGGATTGAAATGTTGTTCCAGCTATGCTCATATGATAATTCTTCAGTCGCACCCTACGCGGGTGCGTGGATTGAAATATGTCAAGAAAAGTAACAGTATATGCCTTTGTATGTCGCACCCTACGCGGGTGCGTGGATTGAAATATCAATTTATCCCATCTACTATATATAGTATGTGGTGTCGCACCCTACGCGGGTGCGTGGATTGAAATAATCCGAACGGCACGAAATAATAATAATGGCGGTCGGTCGCACCCTACGCGGGTGCGTGGATTGAAATACGATCTCTACTGGGCGGGAAAAATCAGCAAAGGTCGCACCCTACGCGGGTGCGTGGATTGAAATGACGGCAGCAAAGGTTATTTTTATGGTACCAAACGTCGCACCCTACGCGGGTGCGTGGATTGAAATCTGTCTGCACGCTGGAGGAACGATTTAACTCCGGGTCGCACCCTACGCGGGTGCGTGGATTGAAATATAGCAAGCTGCGTGAGGTTGTCCATTTTAGACAGTCGCACCCTACGCGGGTGCGTGGATTGAAATCTGACGGGCAGAACATTGATATTGCGGCCTCGGGTCGCACCCTACGCGGGTGCGTGGATTGAAATAACCAGTAAAGTAAAAGAAAGTAAAGTAAAAGAGGTCGCACCCTACGCGGGTGCGTGGATTGAAATTCGGTATACCCATCCTTGTTTATATCCGTTTGCGTCGCACCCTACGCGGGTGCGTGGATTGAAATCAATCGCGGCGGCAATTATAGTAACGGGTCGAACGTCGCACCCTACGCGGGTGCGTGGATTGAAATTCAATGACCAGCTAAAGCTGGAGCTGAACAGCAAGTCGCACCCTACGCGGGTGCGTGGATTGAAATCATCAAATCTTCCCTTCCTTCCGTTCCAGTTCATCGTCGCACCCTACGCGGGTGCGTGGATTGAAATTATGCTGACATTTGGCATTAGTGACACGCCTCCTGTCGCACCCTACGCGGGTGCGTGGATTGAAATCACCCTATCGGCTACGTGGGAAGAAAGGAAAAAAGTCGCACCCTACGCGGGTGCGTGGATTGAAATTCCCAGCCTTTGTTTTTGGATATGGTATTGTAAGGTCGCACCCTACGCGGGTGCGTGGATTGAAATATCACGAATCATGCGGTTTGCGAGGTCTTTTCCGGTCGCACCCTACGC
This sequence comes from Ruminococcaceae bacterium UBA5413, assembly GCA_002409585.1. Lineage (GTDB taxonomy): Bacteria > Bacillota > Clostridia > Oscillospirales > Acutalibacteraceae > Thermocaproicibacter. The sequence goes on from DHNP01000022.1 coordinate 45,745, forward strand.
GGGTGCGTGGATTGAAATATACGACCGTCCCCACGCAAATGCGTGTAGACCCGGTCGCACCCTACGCGGGTGCGTGGATTGAAATCAACTTAATGACGCGATCAAACGTGCTTGTAGTAAGTCGCACCCTACGCGGGTGCGTGGATTGAAATATCTTCTCGCTTTTCATCGTACCTTGCAATGCCACGTCGCACCCTACGCGGGTGCGTGGATTGAAATTGTTTCATAGTGGCCAATCTCTTGTCCTGCCCCTGGTCGCACCCTACGCGGGTGCGTGGATTGAAATGTCGTCAAGGCTGTCGCCGTTTTGCTGCTGCGCGGTCGCACCCTACGCGGGTGCGTGGATTGAAATCATCTGTTTTACAGGCGATCCCAGCACAGCAAAAAGTCGCACCCTACGCGGGTGCGTGGATTGAAATGTCATATGACTGGTAGTATAGCGCTACCGTTTTGGTCGCACCCTACGCGGGTGCGTGGATTGAAATGACGTGGGTTTCTTGCGAACCGGTGCTTAATGCAGTCGCACCCTACGCGGGTGCGTGGATTGAAATGTAATCAGCTCCAAGCCCGGATATGGACTCTATCGTGTCGCACCCTACGCGGGTGCGTGGATTGAAATAGACAAAGAAATAGGGTGATTTTTTAATGGCAGAAAGTCGCACCCTACGCGGGTGCGTGGATTGAAATTCTTAGTATACAGACTGTTTCGCTCCCGGCCGGCGTCGCACCCTACGCGGGTGCGTGGATTGAAATAAGCGGTACAACAGCCTCTTTGCCGGCCTCGCCTGTCGCACCCTACGCGGGTGCGTGGATTGAAATTCTTTTTCCTGTTTCCCAAAGCGTATAGGTACATGTCGCACCCTACGCGGGTGCGTGGATTGAAATCTGCATAACCTGCCCTGTCATGTACGGATTAGGTGTCGCACCCTACGCGGGTGCGTGGATTGAAATTCACCGACATATGATATAATCTCCTTGCACACATTGTCGCACCCTACGCGGGTGCGTGGATTGAAATTGGGAGGGTACCCCGCCGCTTAAAAACGCGGCGTGCGTCGCACCCTACGCGGGTGCGTGGATTGAAATGCAAGTTTAAAGCAGCGGTATGTTTTGCCGTCCGTCGCACCCTACGCGGGTGCGTGGATTGAAATATATCGCTAATATAGCCGTTTTGAGGGAATGCGGTCGCACCCTACGCGGGTGCGTGGATTGAAATCGGTATTCCGCTTTTAATAGGATGGCAAGATTCAGTCGCACCCTACGCGGGTGCGTGGATTGAAATTTTTACAATCAGACTTACATACCATGCTCCGTCAGTCGCACCCTACGCGGGTGCGTGGATTGAAATATAATGTGCATGAATCTGATCGGACAAAGCATCGTGTCGCACCCTACGCGGGTGCGTGGATTGAAATTTTACTGTTTATATAATACAACATTACAACATAAAGTCGCACCCTACGCGGGTGCGTGGATTGAAATATGAAAACGGAAAATACAGTGCCGACCTTATAACAGTCGCACCCTACGCGGGTGCGTGGATTGAAATAATTATCTTGATACAGGATTAACTAAAGAACTTGATGTCGCACCCTACGCGGGTGCGTGGATTGAAATCGGTATGTGGCTCATTATTTTCTTTATTGGCGGTGTCGCACCCTACGCGGGTGCGTGGATTGAAATTTGATATGAACACAAATACAAAAATGTATGAAGGTCGCACCCTACGCGGGTGCGTGGATTGAAATATATGTCGAGGTGGCGAAATTGGCAGACGCAACGGTCGCACCCTACGCGGGTGCGTGGATTGAAATTTGTTAATGGTGGTACAATTAATGATGGAAAGCTGTCGCACCCTACGCGGGTGCGTGGATTGAAATGCTCTCGATAGACGACCGCGTCATTTTACAGTTGGTCGCACCCTACGCGGGTGCGTGGATTGAAATATAGGCGCTGAGAGCGTTTTCTTGCCCTGGATTACGTCGCACCCTACGCGGGTGCGTGGATTGAAATTTCAATTATTGTCCCCCTATTGATTTTAGAGGGCGTCGCACCCTACGCGGGTGCGTGGATTGAAATAAATTGTCGGCGGCCAAACGCAGGAACTTAATTGTCGCACCCTACGCGGGTGCGTGGATTGAAATAGTTTGTACTTTTTCAGTTTGCCTATCTGTCAGGTCGCACCCTACGCGGGTGCGTGGATTGAAATCCAATGTTCCCAGCAAATCTCCATTTTTGCTCTTGTCGCACCCTACGCGG
>DHNP01000016.1:0-49495 GCA_002409585.1 Ruminococcaceae bacterium UBA5413
CATTTCTTTTCCGGCGTTGACACAAGTAACGTTCTCTGTTGTTTTGCTAATTCAAATGTTGTTTTTCTGTATTGTTCAATGCTAACCTTTGACGTATCAACTGGAACATACCCCAGACTTAATTTATATTCTTTATTTGCATCTTGTAAGATTTTTTCATATGCTGTTTGTTCCCTATTAGTAGTATCTGCAAACGCCGGTACACATACAACAAATGACAGCGCTAAAACCAAAACAAGGCTTACAAACTTTTTAACCTTTTTCAGCATTTTGAAAGCCTCCTTAGTTTCCTTCACTCACGTTTCATTTACATAATGTCTGGCAAACATGATTTTTTTACATTTATATGGCCATCGGTACCATCCCCTTAAAAAATTTTACTCCAAAGCGTATAATTAAAATATGTACTTGTTATTTATAGGCACTTATTAACATTATTACTATAATTTTATAATTACCTAATCCATAATATAGTAAAATTATCTATTTACATAATATAACATATGTGAATAAAAGTCAATGCTTTTTAATAATTTTACAAAGTAAAATAAAATTTATCCCGTCAAACGCAAAAAGGCAGCCGCACTTTCATACGGCTGCTTTTTATAACTATTTGTATATATTTGTCGTAAAATTACATTCTTGATGATTATTTGCCGTTTCCGGCGCCTTCATCTTTTATGGCTTCTTCAAGCGTATGCCAGCCGAGTACGGCGCATTTTACACGGGCAGGCATATGGGCTATGTCTTTCAAAGCCACAGCATCTTCGAGCGGCTCGAGTTTTTCCTCGTCGGTTATCTCATTTTTTATCATGCCGAAAAAGGTATCGGCGAGCTTTTCAGCCTCTTGTGTTGTTTTCCCTTTTATGACGTCTACCATCATTGAAGCGGAAGCCTGCGAAATGGCGCACCCTATGCCTGTAAAAGCCGCGTCCTCAATAACGCCGTTTTTTTCGCGCAGTTCAAGGGCTATCTCGTCGCCGCAGCTGGGGTTGACACCTTTTTTTATTACAGTCGGGTTTTCTATATGGTGCTTATTCCGGCCGGAGTTGTTGTGTTCTGTTATTATTTCAGTGTAAAGCTGTTCAATCCCCAAGGCCGAGCCACCCCCTTACTTTCTTAAGGCTTTTGGCTAAAGCATCTATATCTTCTTTTGTATTATAAAAATAAAGGCTTGCGCGGCACGTGGCGTTGACGCCAAGGTAGTGCATTAGCGGCTGTGCGCAGTGGTGGCCGGCACGTATGGCGACGTTGTCAGTGTCAAGTATAGTCGCTACGTCATGCGGGTGTACCCCGTCAACGTTGAAAGAAATCACCCCGCAGCGCTCTTTCGCGCTCTTGGCGTCACCGTAAACAGTTACGTGCGGCAGCTCCGCAAACCTGCCGAGCGCGTAAGATAAAAGTCCATCCTCGGTTTTGCCGATATTTTCATATCCTACATTTTCAATATACTTAATAGCTGCGCCGAGGCCGACGGCGCCGCCGACGTTCTGCGTACCGGCTTCAAACTTCTGCGGCAGCGGCGCGAAAGTCGCCCCGTTTTCGTCCACATACTCTATCATCTCGCCGCCGGTCAGAAAAGGCGGCATTTTTTCGAGCAGTTCCCCTTTACCGTACAAAACGCCTATACCCATCGGGGCAAGCATTTTATGGCCGGAAAAAGCTATGAAATCCGCACCGAGCCCTTTCACGTCTATTTTATAGTGCGGTATGCTCTGCGCGCAGTCAAGTACTACGGCAGCACCTACGGAGTGCGCTTTCTCTATTATCTTCTTTACGGGGTTGACCGTACCAAGCACATTTGAAACATGCGCTATGGCTACAAGCCTGGTTTTACCGGTTATCTTGCTGTTTATCTCTTCATCTGTAAGGCGCCCCGACTTGTCAGGGTACATATAGCGGAGTTTTGCGCCTTTTGCCTTTGAAACCATCTGCCACGGCAGTATGTTGCTGTGGTGCTCCGACACCGGCAGCACTATCTCGTCGCCCTCATGCAGGAAGTTAAGCCCGTAGCTGTAGGCGACAAGGTTGAGCGCTTCCGTCGCGTTGCGCGTGAAGATTATCTCACTGTCTTTTTCAGCACCTATAAACTCCCCTACAGCGTGCCGCGCGTCCTCGTACATCTGCGTTGCCTTCACGCTGAGGCCGTAAAGCCCGCGGTGCGGGTTAGCGTTCGACGTGCGGTAGTACCCGTCCACCGCGTCTATGACCTGCACGGGGTGCTGCGTAGTCGCGGCATTGTCGAGGTAAACGAGCCTTTTGCCGTTACTTTCACTTTTTAATATCGGGAAATCTTCAAGATATGGATTCAACGGAGTCGAGCCTCTCTTTCACGTAATCAAAAACCGCATCCCGTATGGACGGGTCAGGTATTTTTTCGACAGCCGGCTGAAACTGCGCTTTTATTATGAGCTTTTTCGCGTCCGTTTCGCTAAGGCCGCGCGACATAAGGTAGAAAAGCCTGTCGGGGTCTATTTTTCCCGTTGCCGCCGCGTGCTGGCCGTCTACGTCTTCTTCGGAGCAAAGTATAAGCGGAGCCGTGCGGCTCCTCACCTTACGGCTGAAAAGCAGGTTGTACTCGCTTTCATGGCCGACCGCTTTTTTTGCGCCCTTGAGGAAATTTATAGTCCCGCGGAAAGTTTTGGAGCTTTCGTCCATCAGCGCGCCGTTTACGTTTATGTCGCATCTTGTTTTTCTGCCTGTATGTTCCGCGACGTAGTTTATATCTATCTTACGCTTTTTATCACCAAAATATATTGTATCCACATTAAGGCGGCTTCCGGTGCCAAGCAGCTTCACTTTACAGCCGGCGTAGGCTTCACCCGCGCCAAGCTGCGCCTGCAGTATATTTACAACGGCGTTTTCTTCCGCCGCGCCGCCCACGTTGTCAAAGTGTGTGCAGCCGTCGCCGAGCATCTGCACCTGCACAAGGTTTACGGCGGCGTCTTTTGCAGCGTAGATTTTAGTCAAGCCGCCGTGGAAGCCTTTGGCTCCGCCTTCCGACGAATAGTTTTCCACAACGGTCACTTCACTGCCTTCTTCCGCTACTATGCAGGTAACGTCTACTACAGAGCTGTTTTTTCCGTCTATCCGGTACCTTAGAAAAACGGGTTTGTCGGCCTTAACCCCGGCTTTTACGCGGAGCGTCGCGCCGCAGTTCTTATTATTTTCTGAAAATTTCTGCGCATCAGCGCCCATGCCCGTGTCTATTTCCGGCGCATATACCGTTTTATCAGAAATGGAAACGCCCTCCGGCAGCTCCGAAAGGTACTCTCCTTTATATGGCGCGGTTACGGCCGGCACGCCGTTTATATCCGCGCTGTTTATGCCCAAAAGGTTCCACGTCGGGACAGGCAGCCTGTTTATTTCTTTTAATGCCAAGTCCATAAGAGTTCCTCCTTTCCCACGCCGTTCAGCCTATGGCGCCTTCCATTTCAAGTTTTATGAGGTTGTTCATCTCGACCGCGTACTCAACCGGAAGTTCTTTTGCAACAGGCTCCGCAAAGCCCGTTACTATCATGTTTTTAGCATCCTGCTCCGAAATGCCGCGGCTCATAAGGTAAAACACGGCGTCGTCGCTTATGCGGCCTATCTTAGCTTCATGCCCTACTTCAACGTCGTCGTTCTGTATATCCATAACGGGTACAGTGTCTGAACCCGATATATCGTCGAGCATAAGGGATTCACATGAAACCGACGACTTACAGCCGTAAGCGTCCGGCATTATCTTTACGGAACTGCGGTAAGCGCAGTATCCGCCGTCTTTTGATATTGATTTCGTATTTATATTTGAGTAGGTATTAGGCGCCATATGGACGACCTTCGCGCCTGTGTCAAGCGACTGGCCTTTACCGGCAAACGTAATGCCCGTAAACTCCATGCGCGAGTGTTCGCCCTTTAAAATACTCATAGGGTAAAGGTATGAAACGTGGGAACCGAACGAACCCGAAACCCACTCTATCGTTCCGCCTTCGTCAACCACAGCGCGTTTTGTGTTGAGGTTAAACATGTTTTTAGACCAGTTTTCTATAGTCGAATAGCGCAGGTGCGCGTTTTTGCCTACTACAAGCTCCACGCAGCCTGCGTGAAGGTTTGCAACGTTGTACTTCGGAGCCGAGCAGCCCTCTATAAAGTGCAGGTCGGCGCCTTCGCTGACTATAATAAGCGTATGCTCAAACTGGCCGGCGCCCGGCGCGTTAAGCCTGAAGTACGACTGAAGGGGTATTTCCACCTTAACGCCTTCCGGCACGTAAACAAACGAACCGCCCGACCAAACCGCACCGTGCAGCGCGGCAAACTTGTGATCCTGCGGAGGGACCACTTTCATAAAGTATTTTTTAACGAGCGGGCCGTATTTATCACTTTTAAGCGCGCTCTCCATGTCTGTGTAGACTACGCCCTGCCGGCGCACTTCCTCGCGCACGTTGTGGTAAACGACTTCCGAGTCATACTGTGCGCCGACGCCCGCGAGCGACTCGCGTTCGGCCTTCGGTATGCCGAGGCGCTCGAAAGTGTTCTTTATATCGTCCGGCACGTCGTTCCACTTTGCGCTCATCTTTGCTTTAGGTCTGATATACGTGACTATGTCGTCCATGTTGAGGCCATCGAGCGGCGGCCCCCATGAAGGAATCGGCAGCTTGTTGTAAACCTCAAGCGAGTGCAGCCTGAACCTGCGCATCCACTCGGGGTCGCCCTTTTTCTGGGATATTTCTTCGACTATGGCGGGAGTAAGCCCTTCTTTTACTTCAAACGACGGGTTGACTTTATCTTTAAAATCATATATGGTGCGGTCTATATCTTTTACCTTTGTTTTTTTTCTTGCGGGTTTCAAAAGTCACATACCTCCCATGCATCAGACGGCAAGCTGCTGAAAGCCCGACTTGTTGATGTAATCTATAAGCGAACTGTCGCCTGTTTTTACGATTTTCCCGTCCATGAGCACGTGCGCGTAGTCAACGTGCAGGTATTCGAGTATTTTCGTGTTATGTGTTATTATCAAAAGTGAATTGTCACTGTTTTTGTATTTTTCCACGCCTTTTGAAACTACTTTGACGGCATCAACGTCGAGGCCGGAGTCCGTTTCATCGAGTATGGCGAGCTTCGGGTTAAGCATAAGCATCTGCAGTATCTCTGACTTTTTCTTTTCGCCGCCCGAAAAGCCAACGTTTAAGTAGCGCGACGCATAGGACGTGTCCATGCTGAGGCCTTCCATTTTATCTTTCAATTCTTTTTTGTAAGCGAACAGTTTCACGGGCTTGCCCGTAACGGCGTTGCGCGAGTAGCGCATAAAGCTTTCGAGCGTTATGCCCGGCACTTCCTCCGGGTTTTGGAAAGAAAGGAAAAGCCCCGCCTTCGCCCTTTCGTCAACGGGTATATGCGTTATGTCTTTCCCGTCAAACGTTATGGAGCCTTTGTCCACCTTATACTGCGGATGCCCCATGACGGTGTTTACAAGCGTTGATTTACCGGCGCCGTTCGGCCCCATCAAAACGTGGGTTTCGCCTTTGCCGATATTAAGGTTAAGCCCGCTCAAAATTGTTTTTCCGTCTACACTTACGCCAAGGTTTTTTATTTCCAAAAGCATTTGATAAAGTCCACCTTTCAGCCGTCAATCAGACGCGTTCCCATGCTTTTCATTTTATTTTGCCGCGCGCACGGCGCGTAATTTTTATTATATACATGATACGCACGCATTTCAAGACATGTTACGCACAAATCATATCAGATCCGCCGGTTTACACCCCAAAGCTTCCGCTATCGCGCGAAGAGTCCCCTCATCCGGCCGCTTTTCAGCATTTTCCCACTCGAAAAGCTCTTTTTGCGTAACGCCCAAGATGTCCGCTAACCGGCTTCTTTCCAAACCGCGTGCTTCACGCGCGCGCATGATTTTCTTCGCCGGTTCAAGCAGCACGGCAAGCTTTTTGCCCCTGTCTACGACAATCGGGCAGCCGTTGTGCAGTATAAGCCCGCATTTACGCCCGGAAACGTCGGCAATAGCCGCGCGCCCGTTTTCATCTTTGCCCGGAGCGTAGCCCTCAGGCAGTACATACTCCCTGCCGCCGTCGTCATATCCGCTGCAGCCGTCCCTTTCAGCCCACGGTGCGAGCGAGCAGCTTTCGCCTTCAAGCGAATGGTCGGGTGCGGCGGTGCAGATAAGTTTATATATGGTTACGGTTTTTTCCATATAAGGTTTGCCCTCCGGTATAATATTTACAAAAACGCGTCGTTTAACACAAGCTCCAAATTTGTATTTATTATAACATATTTCATACTAAAAATCTATGAAAATATGCTGTTTCGCTTCCGGCATATTACGCCGGCGCATATGCTTTGACTATACCTGCGTTTTTGATATATAATAAAGTCTAAAATATAAACCGAAGGGAAGCACAGGCAATGGACGAAAGGCCGCCGGCCGCACTGCGCACAGGAAAACTGCAGGACGTTATAAGCCGCTCCGTAAATCTTGAAAGCGACGTTGTAAACTACCGCTTTGAAAATGATTTTGCCGGCAGCATAAAATGTGAGGTAATAGAATTCTCAGGCTGCTGTTTTAAGAACTGCCGCTTTACAGGCTGCAGCGCGGAAAGGGATTACTTTACAAATTCAGAATTTACAAACTGCGATTTTTCAAACACGGCGTTTTCGGAGTGTTTTTTTCAAAACTGCACTTTTACAGGCTGCAAACTCCTCGGGGCCTCTGCTGCGGACTGCATATTTGAAAACATATTTTTTCAGGGCTGCAACTGCCGCTTTATGGGGTTTTCCCCGTCAAAATTTAAAAAAACGCGGTTTAAGGCCTGTGCGCTCGAAAGCGCCTCTTTCAACGGCTGCAGCTTTAAAAGCTCGTCGTTTGACGGCTGCGGCATGGAAAAAGCGGAGTTCCTGCACACTCCGCTTTCTGGCATGGACATGAGAAGCAACGAAATAAGCGGCATAGTCCTTTCGGGGCAGGAGCTGCGCGGAGCTGTTGTTTCGCCTATACAGGCGTGCGGCCTTGCGCGCTATTTAGGCGTAATTATAAAATAGCTCCCGCGCGTTACGCGCGGGAGCCGTCCGCAAAAAGGCGGATATCATTTTTAAAGCCGCCGCTACTTAAGCGCGTCAGTGCCGCGCTCGCCCGTGCGTATCCGCACCGCGTCCTGTATATCTGATATAAATATTTTACCGTCGCCTATTTCGCCAGTCTGCACGGTTTTTACTATGCAGTCTATAACGCTGTCCGCTTCATTGTCCTCAACAATAAGTTCGACCTTTATTTTCGGAAGAAAGTTAAAGTCGACTTCGGTGCCGCGTATGAACTCTTTCCATCCCCTTTGGCATCCCGAGCCCATAATCTGGTAGACGCTTATTCCGTTTATGCCAGCGTTTTTAAGCGATTCCTTAACATCTTCTATCTGTTCCGGCCGTATAAAAGCTTCTATCCTTTTCATAAAGCGCCCCTTTCTTTCAGTCCATGCCGTTAAACGCCGGGTAGGCAGGCTCCCCGTGCTCGCCTATGTCAAGCCCCACGTCTTCTTCTTTCCTGCCGACACGCAGCCCTCCGGTAATGAGTTTAGCCGCTCCGGCCGCTGCGAGCGTGCCGGCGACGGCAAACGCCGCCGCCACGCCTACGGCGGCGAGCTGCCTCAAAAAGAGTTCCGTACTGCCGAAAAGAAGCCCGTTCCACTTTGCCGACGGATTGATTGAAGTCTGGGTAAAAAGTCCCGTCGCTATGCCGCCCCATATACCGCCTACACCGTGGCAGCCGAAAACGTCGAGCGCATCATCGTAGCCGAACTTTTTCTTTACTACAGTTATGAAGAAATAGGATATCGGGCTTGCGAGCGCGCCGATTATTATCGCCGCCCATATGGGCACAAAGCCCGAGCCGGGCGTTATGGCCACAAGGCCTATAACCATGCCGGTCGAAGCCCCTACGAGCGTCGGGCGGCCGTTTTTTGCCCTTTCAAGCAGCATCCACGAAAGCATGGCCGCCGCCGCGGACGTGTTAGTAGTCATGCAGGCGTGTACGGCGAGCGCATTGGCCGCCCCCGCGCTGCCGCCGTTAAAGCCGAACCAGCCGAACCACAGCAAAGAGGCGCCTAAAAACACAAAAGGCACATTGTGCGGATTATACGATATTTTCCCGTAATGTTTGCGTTTGCCGAGAAGCAGCGCTAAAACGAGCGCGCTCACGCCCGAAGTTATATGCACGACGTTCCCTCCGGCAAAGTCTACAGAGCCTATCTTCATAAGTAAGCCGCCGCCCCACACCATGTGCGCCATAGGGTAGTAAACAAGAAGCGACCACACCGCCGTGAAGACAAAAAGCGCTGAAAACCTCATGCGTTCCACTATCGCGCCGACTATGAGCGACGGCGTTATGACAGCAAACATCATCTGGAAAAACGCAAAGGCAAGCGTATTTGGATACGGCAGCGAAGAATCCTTAAGCCCGTCGAAATTCATGCAGAACCAATTTAAATTGCCTATAACGCCGCCGTTGTCTCCGCTGAAAGACAGCGTAAAACCGACAAGCACCCACATAACGGCGCAGAGGCCGAGCGTAAACGCGCACGAAAGTATCGTGTTTACGGTATTTTTCCTCTTGGTCAGGCCGCAGTAAAAGAAAGCAAGGCCCGGAGTCATCAAAAACACAAGCGCGGAGCTTGTGAGCATCCAGGCAACATCTCCGTGATTCATTATTTTTTCCCCTCAGTCCGGCCGCAAACCACCGTGTACTTTGGCAAAGCCCGTGCCGAAGCGCTTTATTTTATTTGGTTATGTTCCCTTTTGCGCGCAAAAAAGCCGATAACCATCTTTTTGTCAAAAGATAATTATCGGCCCCATCGCCAAATAATATAAGTTAATATATCACATATTTTTAATAAAATCAAGCCCTGCACCCCAAAAATAATAAAAAGCGGTACGGCCTGCGTTTATAACCGCATACCGTACGGGTGTGTTTTCCCTTGCCGCAAACTTTCGCTTTTACAGCCCGCGCGGCCGCATATTTAAGCCAAAAGGCACGCCCCGCCCGCGCGCCAAAGAGCGTTTGACAAAGTACTGAGCCGGTACTATACTGTTTTAAGTTCTCTAAAAACGCCTTAAGGCGTGCCAAATAATTGTGACTGGAAGTAACTGTTACGGATACGGAAAATGAAAATAAAACTCACGGCAGCATAATGTACAGCAGCCGTGCGCTTACAAAGCTTATAGGCCCGCTCATTGCCGAAAGGTTTTTAGCTGTAACAATAGGTATGGCTGACACCGTTATGGTTTCATCCGTAAACGAAGCCGCCATCTCCGGCGTGTCCATAGTAGATGCCATAAACTACCTGCTCATACAGATATTCGCGGCGCTGGCTACAGGCGGTACCGTTGTGGTTTCACAGTACTTAGGCAGTAAAAAACGCGGGCAGGCCTGTGCAGCCGCCAAGCAGCTTTTTGTTGTGATGTTTGCCGTTTCAGTAGTTTTAACTGCGGTGTCGCTTTTGTTCTGCCGCCAAATACTGCACCTCGTGTACGGCAATATAGACGCCGACGTTATGGCTAACGCCGAAACCTACTTCAGGCTGACGGCCATGTCATACCCGTTTTTAGCCTTATACAATGCCGGGGCCGCACTGTTCCGTTCAATGAACAACAGTAAAATTCCAATGTTTACGGCGCTTATAATGAATATAATAAATATCGGCGGCAACTCAATCCTCATTTATATCTATAATATGAGTGTTGCCGGAGCCGGCACAGCTTCATTTGCCTCGAGTGTTTTTGCCGCGTTTTTCATAACCTATCTCATAACCCGCAAAAAGTACGAAGTCCATGTTAAAAAGCTCTTCAAACCTGAATTTAATTTCCCCATGATAAAGCGGATACTGCGGATTGGCATTCCCAACGGTGTTGAAAACGGCATGTTCCAAATCGGCAAGTTAATGGTTCAGGGGCTTATAACGCTGTTCGGCACTTCGGCCATAGCCGCCAACGCCGTCTCAGGCAATATAACAAACGTAGTGACAATACCCGGCATAGCCATACAGCTTGCGCTCGTTACGGTAGCCGGGCAGTGCATAGGCGCCGGTGAGTACGGGCAGGCAAAGTACTACACCAAAAAGCTCATCAAAATATCGTACGCTTTAATTATAATACTCAGCGCGGCCATTTTTGCATTTGCCGGCCCTATAATATCCCTGTTCCCAACACTCAGCAAGTCAGCGGCAGAATGCTCAGTACATATACTCCGCTCATTTGCCGTATTTGCCTCGACTATATGGGTACCGTCCTTTGTAACTCCAAACACAATGCGCGCCGCCGGCGACGTGAAGTTCACCATGGTAACTTCCGTCTTATCCATGTGGATATTCCGCATAGGTTTTTCTTACCTTATGGTAAAATATTTCTTTTCCTTAGGCATGATAACCACATGGTACGCCATGTACCTCGACTGGCTTGTCAGGTCAATCATTTTTACAGTGCACTACAAAAGAAACAAATGGATGAACGCCCGCGTCATATAGCATGCCGCCCTTCTGCCTTGTATTACATTTTTAATAATGATAACATTAAATAAAGAATAAACATTTTCCATGTCGGATAAAAAGCCCATGCTTTACAATCCCGCCCCGGCGGCAACGGTTGAAAACCGCAATGACGCCGCTCGGCAGGCAAAGGGCAGCGGGACGCAGAAAGCACACCCGTACTTAAAATAAACCGTACGCCGCCTCCGGCGCGCGGCTTTATTTTATTTTCGCCGCGGCTTTCATAACGGACGACGCCACTTTGCCCGCGGAGCGTATGCTGTAAGACTGCTCCTCGACGACTACCGCAAACGCAAGCGGCGTGTCGGTGTTGAGCGAGTAGCCGACCATCCAGCAGTTGGGTTTTTTCCCTCCGCCGACTTCCGCCGTGCCCGTTTTAGCGCATACCTTTAAGCCTGGAAAAAGGCCGTCTCCGTACGCGTTTGTAACGTTGTAGCGCATGTACTGCTGCAGGCGCTCCGCCGTCTCCGCTTTTACAAGCCTGCTGCCCGCCTGTGCCGCGCCGCTCTTTAACGCCGTACCGTAAGGCGTTGTTATGTTTTTTATAATATACGGCATAACAGGCGTGCCGCCGTTGGCGACAGCGCCCATAAGGACGAGCATATGGTAAGGGCTTGCGAGGTCTGTGTACTGGCCGACCCCCGACCAGCCAAGTTCGTTTTTCTCGGCGCCGGCCACGTTGTAAACACTCTTTGAGGCATTTATGCCGTCAAGGCTGAAGCTGCTGTTAAAGCCCATGGCGTTTGCCTCGGCAGTCATTTTTTCCGTCCCTAACTCCATTGCCATTTCCGCAAAGGCCACGTTTGACGACTTTGCGAGAGCATCCTTAAAGTGCAGCCTGCCGTAAGCCTTTATGTCCGTTATCTTGTTGCCGTTGACGGTTATGCTTCCGCTGCAGTCCCATGTGCGGCTGTCGATATCCGAAAAGTTCTCTATGGCGGCTGCGGCGGTAACAACCTTGAAGATTGAGCCTGGCGTGTACTGCGCCGACATGACTTTATTGAGGTAAGCGCCCTTGTACTTGCTGTTCGTGTTTATATCCGAAGGGACGTTTTCCGGGTCAAAGTCAGGCGTGCTCACCATGCAAAGCATTTCGCCGGTTTTATAGTTATAGACGGCCACGGCGCCGTTTCGCGAACCGAGTTCTTTTTTAGCGAGCCTGCAGAGCGAGCTGTCAAGCGTAAGGGTTATGTCGTCGCCGCCCGCCTTGCCGTTTGGCGTTACAAGCCCCATAATGCCGTTGTAGCCCGAAAGCTCCGCGCGGTAATTATACTGTACTCCCGTGGAAATATATCCGGTTGTGTCCCCCACGGCATGGAGCATTGCGCGCCGCGTCGTTTCATCGCTGCTGTAAACCCGCTTGCCGTTTTTGCTTTCCGCAAGCACGGTGCCGTTCCTGTCAAGGACCTTCCCCTGTGATGAAACGCCGGTCGTTATATATTTGTTAAAAGGCTGCACGGCCCACATGCCGCCCTGCGTCGCGAAACCGTAAAGGAAAACCCCAAGCCCGAAAAGGAACGCGGCGCCAAGTATATAAAGGATAAGCGAACGCCTGCCGGTGGTTTTCATTTTCTTTTCCTCCTTGCCGCGTAAGTCCTTTCATCGCTTGCCTTGATAAAGGCGAGCAGCCCCCACACCGATACCATGCTCGAACCGCCGAGGCTTATAAACGGCAGGGTAACGCCGGTCATGGGCAGGACGTCGGTCGCTCCGAAGACGTTGAGGCACGTCTGAAAAAGCATTATGCCTGCCGCCGCGCACGCTGAGATGGAGTAAAACGTCGAGCGGCTGCGCGTAACGTCAGAGCGTGCGTAAAACATGAGCATCGCTATCGACAAAACCACCACCACGGCAAGGACAAGCCCGAGTTCCTCGCATATCATGCCGAAAACAAGGTCACTGCTGCCGGCAAATACGTTTTTTAAAAAGCCCTTTCCAAGCCCTGTGCCGAAAAGCCCTCCCGATGCCGCGTAGCTGAGCACGCGCGTCTGCTGGTACCCCGCGCCGCCGGGGTCGTCCCACACGTGCCCCCACACGGCAAAGCGCTTCGCAACATAAGGTTTAAACTTGAGTATGAGGAAAGCCCCGAAAACGGCCACGGCGCATATAAGCGCTATGGTGCGTAAACTGCCGGAGCGCATGAAGGCTATAATGAGGAACGTCACAAAAAATACGCACGCCGTCCCGAAATCCTTCATAAGGAAAAGCGCGCCGAGGCAGATGGCCGAGAAAGCTATGAAACCCGTAAGGTTTTTAGCCGTCTGGAGCCTGTCCAGCGTAGACGCGCCGACAAATACAAAGGCTATCTTTATAAATTCCGACGGCTGTACGCTTACACTTCCTAAATATATCCAGTTTTTAGAGCCGTTGTGCTCTTTTCCGAGCACAAGGTTCGCGGCAAACAGCAGCACCGCGAGCGCGCCTATCACTATACGCCAGCGCATAACGCGGCCGAGGTCGCCCAAAAACCATATCATAACGCAAAAAAGTATAACGCCGAGCAGCATGGCCGCAAGCTGCGTGTACGAGTTCTTAACACCCGTCCCCGCTATGAGCATGACGCCTATCCCGCAAAGCAGGAAAGCCACCGTCTCAAGCTCGAAACTGACGCGGCCGAGGAGCTTAACCGAGTAGAAGTACATGCCCCACTCCATGACAAAGACGGCGCAGAACGGGAGCAAAGGCTCCAGGCTGGCCTTTTCGCCTGCAAGGCAGAGCTGCACGCAGAACATCAGCTGTACTGCCGACGCCGAAAAAAGCAGCGCCGCCGGGCTTGACGCCTGCCTGCGGTAGGGCTTTTTCAGTTTAAGCCCCTTTACGTCGGCAGTCCTGCTGAGTGACAGCGACGTTGAACCCATGGTTATAACGTCGCCGGGCATGACCGGGGTAGCCGACTTTATCTTCCTGCCGTTTACAAAAGTGCCCGACTTTGAGCCTGTATCCGTCACTATCCAGCCGCTCTCCCTGCGCATAAGCACCGCGTGGTCGCGGCTAACGGTCGAGTCGCGCAGGACTATGTCGCAGCTTCTGCTGCGCCCTATGGAATTTTCCCAGTACAGCACGGGGATTATCCCGTGGGTCACGGTGTTTTTCAAAACTATGACGGGGTCCTCTTTCCTTCTGCCGAGTTTAAGCGAAGAAAAGCAACCGCACATGGTGACGGCTGTTATGACGGGTACAAGTACCCTTAAAAAATACAGCAAGGCGGGAACCGCTTTGCCGAGTCCAATCGTTAAAAAATCCAACGGTACGTCCCTTCCCAATATCGTCGTTTAAAACTGCCTGCCATTATCATATTATATCAAGAATATTAAAAATTAAATAACACATGGGAATGATGGCGGCTTCATCATACCGCACAATAAACGTTAAATATGGCGAAACCGCGCGCGGCGGCAGGTTAACGGCAAAAAAAGCAGCAGCTAAACCCGCGTTCGGCTTAGCTGCCATTGTGAAAAGAGATGGAATTGAGACGGAAAGCTTAAAACTAAGAATGCTGACTTCAAAGGGTACCGCCCCCAGCGTTCGGCCACAGCCTTAAGCGCATGGAAAACATCGCTAAAAAGCCGATGCCGCAGGCCGGTCTATGTACCGCCTCGAAAAAGGTCGCTGGCATATTTCGAAAGCAGCACACACGCTCCCGATAATGCCGGTAAACTTCTCAGCATATATATTATAACACGCTATTTTCAGATTGTCAATATTTATAAATAATGCATATATATTATGCTTTTTTTGTATTATTAGCCGATAAAATAACGTTTATTATGCTAAAATGCAATAAATTTCGATACGTTACGAAACATTATCGTATGCTTCATCGCCTCAAAGCCGCATAAGCATACGCTTACAGTACGAATTCTACCATCAAATCCATTATATGTCAATATTTAAGTAAAATAATTACATAAATAAGTAGAATTTTATATGATTTTCTCTGCGGCCATCTAAACGGCGGAAACAGCGCCTGATAAACAATATATAATTTAAATTACGGTATGTTATAATTATGCTATAATATAGGCAATAAAACCGTCCGCCGCGCGGCGGCGGCAACATTAAAACTTAAGGAAGGTGCTCCATATGGATTTTTTAGACCTCGCAAAAAAGCGTTATTCCGTGCGGAAATTTTCAGACAGGCCCGTAGAGGAAGAAAAGCTCGGCAAAATACTTGAGGCAGGCCGCCTTGCGCCTACGGCCTGCAACAACCAGCCGCAGAAAATCATAGTTATAAACGAAAAGGCTTCACTTGAAAAAGTAAAAAAATGCACGCGCTACGGTTTCGGCGCGCCGGCGGTACTTTTAGTCTGCTACGACAAAAGCAGCAGCTGGAAGCGCTCGTGCGACGGCAAAGACATGGGCTGCGTTGACGCAGCCATCGTAACGTCACACATGATGCTCGAGGCCGCCGACCTCGGCCTCGGCGGCACGTGGGTAGGCAGCTTTGACCCAAAGGCCGTGCGGCTGGAGTTCTCACTTCCGGAAAACATCGTCCCCGTTGCGTTTTTCCCTGTCGGTTACCCTGCCGGAGATGCAGTGCCGAGCGGGAACCACTCCTCGCGCAAAGCTATCGGCGAAACCGTGTCTTATAACGATTTTTAAACTGGAAAGGCCCCCGCGGCGCGGGGGCCTTTCCAGTTTTTAGCTGCGCATATTCACGCCAATAAAACTGCGGGCATATCTTTTTATAATACGGACAATATGGTATACTGTTTCAGTAGTAAATTCCAATCGATTATTCAGCCGGCGTGCCGGCGGGACGGGGGTAGAAATGTCTGACGTAATTCGTGTATTTGTGGAAAAAAAGCCGGGCTTCGACATTGAAGCGCGGCAAATAAAAGACGACCTTTGCGAAAACCTTGGGCTGACTTCTATAGAGGACTTAAAAATCATAAACAGGTACGACCTGTCGGGTATCTCAAACGAAGAATTCGAAGCGGCCAAAAGCACGATTTTTTCCGAACCTAACAGGGACACAGTTTACGGGGAAACGTACCCCGTCCCTGAAGGCTACGCTGTCTTCGCTATGGAATACCTGCCCGGCCAGTATGACCAGCGCGCCGACTCCGCCGCGCAGTGCATACAGATACTGACCCAAAAAGAACGCCCGCAGGTGGTTTCCGCTAAACTTGTCGCCATAAAGGGCAGCCTTAAACCCGGCGAACTTGAAACAATCAAAAAATATATGATAAATCCGGTCGAAAGCAGGCTTGCGTCGCTTGAAAAGCCCGCATCGCTTGACGTGCCCGCGGACGTGCCGCCTGACGTAGAGGCGGCAGACGGGTTCATCTCCCTCAGTGACACAGGCCTTAAAGCTTACCGCAAGCACATGGGCTTTGCCATGAGCTTCGGCGACCTTAAATTCTGCCAAAGCTACTTTGCGAAAGAAAAGCGCGACCCTACGGTAACTGAGCTGCGCGTCATAGACACGTACTGGAGCGACCACTGCCGCCACACAACTTTCCTGACCGAACTCGGCCATATAAAAATAGAGAAGTCCCCCGTAAGCAATGCGATAGAAAAAGCGCTCGGAGATTATTTTTCCGCGCGTGACGAGCTGTACGGCAAAGGCACTGAACGGCCGGTCTCCCTTATGGATATGGCTACTATAGGCGGAAAGCTACTTAAAAAACGCGGCCTCGTGCCCGACCTCGACGTAAGCGATGAAATAAACGCCTGCTCCGTCGAAGTACCTGTCACTATAGGCGGCAAAACCGAAAAGTGGCTCGTTCAGTTTAAAAACGAAACGCACAACCACCCCACCGAGATAGAGCCTTTCGGCGGCGCGGCCACATGCCTCGGCGGCGCTATCCGCGACCCGCTTTCGGGCAGGGCTTACGTGTACCAGGCAATGCGCGTCACAGGTTCAGGCGACCCGCGCGTGCCCGTAAGCAAAACGCTGCCCGGCAAGCTGCCCACCCGCAAAATCACCACCGGCGCCGCGCAGGGCTACAGCTCCTACGGCAACCAGATAGGGCTTGCCACAGGGCAGGTAACCGAGCTGTACGACCCCGGATACGTGGCAAAGCGCATGGAAATAGGCGCTGTCATAGGCGCGGTACCAAAGGAAAACGTCGTACGCGAAGAGCCGCTCCCTGGCGACGCAGTCGTCCTTTTGGGCGGCGCTACAGGGCGCGACGGCTGCGGAGGCGCCACCGGCTCCTCCAAAGCGCATACGGCGGAGTCCATAAACGTTTGCGGCGCTGAAGTGCAGAAGGGCAACCCGCCTACCGAAAGGAAAATACAGCGGCTTTTCAGGAACCGTGACGCCGTGCGCATGATAAAGCGCTGCAACGACTTCGGCGCCGGCGGCGTAAGCGTAGCCATAGGCGAGCTTGCGGACGGCCTTGACATAGACCTTGATATGGTGCCAAAAAAATACAAAGGCCTTGACGGCACCGAGCTTGCCATCTCAGAGTCGCAGGAACGCATGGCGGTTGTCCTGTCGCCCGGCGACGTTGAAGAATTCATAGCTGCCGCCGAAAAAGAGAACCTTAACGCAACAGCCGTGGCTACGGTTACAAAAGAGCCAAGGCTTAGAATGAAATGGCGCGGTAAAACCATAGTGGACATGACGCGCGCGTTTTTAAACACAAACGGCGTTACACAGCACGCTGATGCGGATATAACGCCCGTCTCGCCCGACGACGACTACAGGGAAAAAGTCCCCGCCTGCCTGCGCGGTATGCCTCTTGAAAAAGCTTTCGAAGCAAACCTCGCGCGCCTTGAGGTGTGCTGCCAGAAAGGGCTTTCAGAACGCTTTGACTCAAGCATTGGAGCAGCCACGGTCTTAATGCCGTTTGCCGGTAAATACCAGCTTACCCCTGAGGAAGCCATGGTTGCGAAAATCCCCGCCGAAAAAGGCGAAACCGACGACGCAACTGCGATGGCCTACGGTTTTATACCCGGCATATCACGTTTTTCACCGTTCCACGGGGCTGCATGGGCCGTAACCGAAAGCCTCTCAAAGCTTGCTGCAGCAGGCGCCGACCCGCTTAAAAGCAGGCTTACGTTCCAGGAATACTTCGAACGCATGACAGGCGACCCGAAACGCTGGGGCAAGCCCGCCGCGGCACTTTTAGGCGCGCTTTCGGCGCAGTTCGGCCTCGGGCTGCCAGCCATAGGCGGCAAAGACAGCATGAGCGGCACATTTGAAAAACTCAACGTCCCGCCGACGCTTGTCAGTTTCGCCGTATGTATGACAAAAGCAAGCAGGACTGTTTCCGCGGCGTTTAAAAAGGCCGGTTCAACGGCAGTGCTTTTCCACGTGCCGGAAGATAAAAGCAGCCTGCTCCCCGACTGGGAAAAGCTTAAAGTTTATTATAAAGAAATATATAGGTTAATAAGCAGCGGAGACATCATCTCCGCCTCCGTAGTTAAAGAGGGCGGCGCTGGCGCGGCTGTCGCGCGTATGTGCTTCGGCAACAAAGCCGGGTTCACTTTCTCTGACGGAGCTTTGGATGAAAAACTGCTGTTCGCGCCGGCGGCCGGAGACATAGTCGCGGAACTTTCATCAGGCATGCCTGATACACCGCTCAGCTTTACGGAGCTTGGCGTTACATCGGCGGAGCCTTTTGTTACAGTCGGCAGCGCAAGGCTTTCGGCAGACAAGCTTATAAGCGCATGGAGCGGCACCCTCGAAAAAATATTCCCGACAAAAGCCGGCGCCCAGCCTGTAGAAGACATACCGCTGTACATGGAACGCAACACGCGCGCCCCGCGCATAAAAGCAGTGAAGCCGCATGTTTTCATACCTGTTTTCCCCGGTACTAACTGTGAGTACGACAGTGCGCGCGCGTTTGAAAAGGCCGGCGCCGAAACAAGCACCCTCGTCATAAACAACCTCACCCCCGCCGGCATAACCGAAAGCATTGAAAAAATGGCGGAAGAAATAAAATGCTCGCAGATAATAATGATACCTGGGGGCTTTTCCGGCGGCGACGAGCCTGACGGCTCCGGAAAGTTCATAGCCACCGCGTTTAAAAACCCGCTCGTGTCCGAAGCAGTCTGTGAGCTGCTGCAAAAGCGCGACGGGCTTATGCTCGGCATATGCAACGGCTTCCAGGCGCTTATAAAGCTCGGCCTCGTGCCCTACGGCGAGATCACCGCACCGTCGGAGAGCGCCCCGACGCTTACTTTCAACACGCTCGGCCGCCACGTCTCACGTATGGTGTACACTCGCGTAACCTCCGTCAAATCACCGTGGTTTGCTTTTGCAAACCCGGGTGAAATATTCACCGTACCGGTTTCGCACGGCGAAGGGCGCTTCGCCGCAAGCAGCGCCATGATAAAGCGCCTTGCCGAAAACGGGCAGATAGCAACGCAGTACGTCGCCCCGAACGGTGAACCTAACGGCAGCATAGAGTGGAACCCCAACGGCTCTGTATGCGCGGTAGAAGGCATAACAAGCCCAGACGGCCGTATCCTCGGCAAGATGGGGCACTCTGAAAGGAAAGGCGCCGACCTCTACAAAAACGTTCCGGGCGAAAAAGACCAAAAAATCTTTGAGGCCGGAGTCAGGTACTTTTCCCTCTGATATTTTTCGCACTTTGTCCGGCGTTATGGAAAGCGCCGCTTAAAATACGGCGCGCCGCCCACAAAAAGCGGCTCCGTTCCCGCTGTAAAAGCAGTGAAACGGAGCCGCTTTTTATGCCTTTTAACCGTAATTCGTTCAAACATGGAAAGTGCTAAACAGCCTGCACTTGATAAAATCCACCAGCACCATAAAGCAAACGCCGACACAGAGCAGGGCCCCTATCTGCCGCCATGAGAGCGCCGGCACGAGCACCCCCGTGCCGCCTATAAAAACGAATGCGGCAATCGCCGCAAGGCTGATGCCGAGCAGCTGCGCGCTTGGTTTGGACGACCAGAAGTGCCTGCGCTCACGCACTGTAAGTATCCTGAACTGCGTGTTGAAAACAAGGCTCAGCATGACTAACGTGCAGAGCGCTTCATAAGGGAGATTAAATTTATATACTCCTATATAAGCTACAAGCAGGTCTTCCAAAGCAAAAAGCACCCCAAGGCATGAAGATGCCAAAACAATATTTTTCATTTTCCATGTATCCGGAACAGACGCCGCCCTGACGTTGTCGGATGCTATCGCCATTGTGACAAAGTCGTTCGCAAACACAAGCAGCGACATGCCAAGCAGTGAGATAAGCATGTTTTGCATCCAAAAATAGCCCGCGGTAAAAAGGAACACTACCTCAACCACTTTAGTTATTTTATTTATAACCCATGTCAGCATCCTTTGGTATGTCTGGCGGCTAACCATTACGGTATCTATTATTTCACTTAGCCCCGGCTTAGTAAGGACAACGCTTGCAGAGGCTTTGGCGACGTCGGTCGCGGCGCTTACCGCAGTGCCGAGCTCGGCCTGCTTAAGAGCCGGCGAGTCATTGACGCCGTCCCCCGTCATGCCTGTCATATGGCCCTCCTCCTGCAGAAGGCGCACTATTTTAAATTTATCCTCGGGGTAAACTTCGGCAAAACCGTCACAGCTGTCTATAAGTTTTATTTTACCGGCGCGGTCAAGGCTATGAAGCTCCTTTGCGCTTCGTATGCGCGGGCCTATGCCCACCCGTCCGGAAATCTCGCGGGCAATGGCAATATTGTCCCCCGTGAGCATTAATGGGCGTATGCCGAGCTCTTTTATCCTGCCTATCATTTCTGCTGAGTCATCCCTCGGCGGGTCCGACAGCGCGAGCAGTCCGGCAAAGCGGCATACTTTTGCGCCGCCGCCCCGTACCGCGGCGGCAATCGTGCGGTAGCCTTTTGCAGAAAATTCATTTACGGCTTTGCCGGCCGCCTCCTTTATTTCAGGTTCAATACAGCAAAGGGAAAAAATCACCTGCGGGGCGCCTTTAAACACCCTGCACGTTTTCCCGTTGACTTCAGCCGCCGCCTCGGTGCGTTTGCCGGCGGGGCTGAACGGAATGTACGAAAGCTGCCGGCAGCCGTCCATGGAGATTTTTTCCGATGCGGCATATTGCAGCACCGCGGTATCTATGGCATCCATTTCGTCGGCGTTTGAGGCAAGCGCGGCAAAGCGCAGGGCATCTTCTTTACCGAAATCCCCGAAAGCGCGGCACTCCGTTACCGAAAGCCGGTTTTGGGTGACGGTGCCTGTTTTGTCAAAGCAAAAGGTATCTATGGACGCCGCGTCCTCAAGTGAGTCAAGGCGGGTGACAAGCACGCCTTTTTTCGACAGGTCCACAGCGCCCACCGCCTGAACTATGGTCATAACCGCCGGCAGCGCGACAGGTACGGCGCCCATGAGAAAAACTATGATAAGCGACATAATCGACATGACGTCTTTATGGATTATAAGTGCATAGCACGTAATCACCGCCGAAGCGCATACGCCGAGGTACATCATGTACTTTACTATGCTGAACATAACCTTCTGCTGCTTTGACGCAGGTTTTGCCGTCTGCACAAGTGAAACCGTTTTCCCGAAGTACGTATTGCGCGCCGTGTTTACTACGGCCGCCCTTACTTCGCCGCGCTTTACAACGGAGCCCGAGTAAACCACGTCGGCTGGGCTAACGTCCAGCGGCAGCGATTCGCCCGTTAAAGCGGAGGCATCAACCGCCGCCGCGCCTTCCGTCACGTAAACGTCCGCAGGGACAAAGTCTCCGAGCCTGAGGTTAAGCATATCGCCCGGCACAAGCTCCTTCGCATCCTTAAGCACCCATTCCCCGCCGCGCAGAACTTTTGTTTTTATTTGCAGGCGCTTTTTTAAAAGGGAAACAGCTTTCTGCGAATTGCGCGACTGTGCGAACCCTATTACGGCGTTTATTGTCAGCAGGGCAAAAATCAATATGCCTTCCGTATAATGCCCCACAAGCACCGTTAGTGCCATGGCAAACTCAAGGAGCCACGGCATAGGACCCCAATACCGCTTTAAAAACTGTAAAACGGGGTTTTTCTTTTCTTCCTGTATTTCGTTCGGGCCGTACTCGCGCAGGCGCCTTGCGGCCTCTTCTTCCGTCAGGCCGCCGGTACCCGTGCGCAGCTCCCCAAGCGCTTCGTTTTCAGCCATTGCGCGATAATCGTTAGTCGGTTTCATCTTTCAGCCTCCGCACGTCAGTATTTCCGCCAAGCCCCGTTTTATAAGGGGCAAAGATTATATTTTTATTGTAGCACTTGATTTTTTATAAGTAAAATAATATAATTTTATATTGATGATAAATTTTATTTATACTGTAAAGTACGGGGGGCGGTACTATCACACTGCGCCACATGAAAATTTTTTCCGAAGTATGCAAACGCAGAAGCGTTACAAAGGCCGCGGAAGCACTCGGCATCACGCAGCCGGCGGTAAGCCTGTGCGTTAAAGACCTCGAGCGGTACTACGACGTCAGGCTGTTCGACAGGATATCTCACAGGCTGTACCTTACAGCCGAAGGCGAAAAGCTGCTCGTGTACGCCCATAAAATCATCGCCATGTTTGACGAGGCGGAGTCCGAAGTTAAAAACTGGCACAGGCTTGAGTCGCTGCGAGTAGGCTCAAGCGTTACCATAGGTACGCGCCTTATGCCAGGGTATGTAAAGAAATTCAGCGCGGCATATCCCGGCGTCCATATTTCTGTGACAGTCGATAATTCATTTGAAATAGAAAAAAAGATTATAAATAACGAATTGGACTTTGCCATGATTGAAGGCACGGTGCATTCAGTGGGCATCACGGCAAAAAAGTTCAAAAAAGACACGCTCGTCCTCGTCTGCGGCCCTGAAAGCGCGTGGGCCTGCAAAACGGAGCTGCGGCCGGAAGACCTTGGCGAAATGCCCTTCCTCCTCCGTGAAAAGGGCAGCGGCGCACGGGAACTGTTCGACAGCACGCTGTTTACGCACGGCATAACCGTAAAACCGGAATGGGAAAGCATTAGCACGGAAGCCATCATCAGCGCGGTTGAGAGCGGCGCCGGATGCTCCGTCCTTCCGTTAGGATTGGTGGAGCGGGAGCTACGGCAGCGGCGTCTGCTGCAAATCCCTATAAACGGCATATGTTTTGAAAGGTACTTTTACATCATACGCCACAGGGATAAGCATCTTTCAAAGGCCGGCATTTCTTTTTTCAAGGAAAACGGGCTTGCGCCGGTTTAAGTTATATCCCACAAAAAACAAAGGCCGCCGAAAAGCCAGTCCGCGCTTAACACGCGGGAAAGACATTCCGGCAGTTCTGCATCCCCCTGCCCCGGCAGGGATTTTAAAGCTGTCTCAAAATAATCAAGTCACGGGTTAAGCAGCATCTTACCAAGCTCCGCCGGACTTGCTGCAAAGTCAGCCGCGCCTTCCATGCCCATTTCCTCTTTGGAGCCGAAGCCGTACAGTACGCCTATAAACGGCGTGCCGGCTTTTACCGCGCCGGCCGCGTCAAACTTCGTGTCGCCCACCATGACGGTCTTTCCGGCGGGAACGCCGGACTCCTTAAGCACTTTCCGTATGAGCTTTTCTTTACCGCCGCCGCGCTCGCTGTCGTCTTCGGCCGATATGTATTTAAAGTAGCGGGTAAGGCCGAAATAATCTAAAATGGCGCGCGTTGGAGTAACGGGCTTTGAAGTTGCTACGGCAAGCTCCGTGCCGGCTTCAAGCAGGCTTTGGAGCAGCTCCGGTATGCCGCCGTAGACTTCGTTTTCAAAAAAGCCCTTTGCCCTATACTCTTTTTTGTAAATGGCTATTGCCTCCGCGGCCTCTTTGTCTGACAGCCGGGTTATAAGCCGCATGCTGTCCCACATGGGCGGGCCTATAAAGCGGCGCAGTGTTTCAATGCCCGGCACGGGCTTGCCCATAGCCTTAAATGCCTTGATAAGCGAATTTGTTATGCCTTTTTCAGAGTTTGTCAGCGTGCCGTCCAAGTCAAAAAGCACAAGTTCGTATTTACCGGTCATTTATTGCCGTCGCCTTTTCGGGCGGATGCCTTTTTCATAAACTTCTCCGCGCTTACGCTCACGCGCTCATGCGTGCCTTTCGCTATGACTCCGGCTTCATCAGACGCCTCAAGGTCAAAGCGGAAGAACCTGCCGCTGTGTTCGGCAAGGCTGCTTTTTACTGTTACTCTGCCGCCCAAAGGCGTGGGGGCAAGATGCTCGACGGTTATCTTAGAGCCTACCGTAGTAAAGCCGCCTTCAAGGTAATCCTGCGCAAGCTCGGCCGAAGCTTCCTCAAAAAAAGCCGAAACAGCCGGAGTGGCAAGCACCTGCAGTGAGCCACTGTGCATATTTGAAGCAAGCAGTTCTTCCGTTACAGTATATTCTTTAACATTGTTTGTCCGTTCCATTGTAAATTACTCCTTACACATGGTATAATATCCATAAAATTAAGCGTAATGCGCTTAACCCTCGGTCTGCCCTTAAAATGCGCCGCAGCGTGCGGAACAACCGCGCATGGCGCTTATCCAGACTGCAGTAAAGCCGTACGGGAACTGTACGCGGGAGGTAAAAATGCCCTATGAAAAAGCGGATGCCTGTAAAAAAAAGCGCATAGTCCTTATGGACGAGCTGCGGGGCTTCGCCGTATTCTGTATGGTATTCTACCACGGATTCTACACGGTTGGTTTTCTTTTCGGCAATAAAGCCGGCGTATACTGCTTTAACTTTTTTATGCCCGCGGAACCTTTTTTTGCCGGGCTTTTCATGTTTATCTCCGGCATTTCTTCGGACTTGTCGCACTCAAACCTTGCAAGGGGCCTGAAGCTGCTCCTCCTTTCAGCCGGTGTGACGCTTGTAACCTTTATTTTCATACCAGGAGAAGCGATAATTTTCGGCATACTGCATTTTCTCTCCGTATGCATGATATTGTACGGATTTTTAAAACCCGTTTCAGACAGGTACGGCTTTTCGTGGATACCCATGGCGGTCTGCGCCCTTCTCTTTCTCGTTACAAAAGACATCCAAAGCGGTTACCTTTGGGTACTGCCAGGGTTAAAGGCATTGCTCCCGGCACGGCTGTACTCGTCAGACATACTCGCGCCGTTAGGCATGCACAGCGCGGCTTTTGTGAGCGCCGATTACTTCCCCCTGCTGCCGTGGATTTTTGTTTTTGCCGCCGGCACATTTTTAGGCAAACCGGCAGCAAAGGGTCAGTTCCCCGAAGCAATGTACCGCCAGCGCGTTCCGGCGTTTTCATGGCTCGGCAGGCACGCGCTCATCATTTACCTTGCGCATCAGCCTGTCATTTACGGCATATGCCTTTTGGTGTACAAAATTGCCGGCGCAAAGTAGCGTAACGCAACTACCGTATTGATTAAAAAATACGGTTAGTCTATAATTTATAAATACAGAAACGGCAGGGTTGACATACTTATGGAAAATTTAGAAATTACCCCGGTCACGGTGGAAAACGCGCCTGCCCTTGCTTCCCTTGCAAGGGAAATATGGACTGAACACTTCACCCCCATTATCGGCGGCGCACAGGTTGAGTATATGCTTAAAAAGTTTCAGTCGGCACCGGCGCTCACGGAGCAGATGCTAAGCGGTTACCGTTATTACTTTTTCGTTTTAAACGGCAGAACGGCAGGATACACCGGCATAAAGAAAGACGGCTCTTCGCTTTTTCTCAGCAAAATATATGTAAAGAAAGAGTTCCGCGGTAAAAAGATAGCAAAGGCCGGCATAGACTTTATGAAGGGTATCTGCTTAAAAGAAACGCTTAAAAGCATTTGGCTTACAGTAAACAAATACAACGGCAGCGCCATTGCCGCCTATAACGCAATGGGCTTTAAAAACATACGCGCGCAGGTAACGGACATAGGCGGCGGCTTCGTAATGGACGACTACGTCATGGAACTCAAAATATAGAACACAGAGGTTTCATATGGATTTTGCCCAAAAACTCGCCGAGGATTTCGGCCTTAAAAAATGGCAGACTGAAAAAGTCATTGAGCTTATCGACGAAGGGAACACAATCCCTTTCATAGCGCGCTACCGCAAAGAGGCTCACGGCTCGCTTGACGACCAAATGCTGCGCGAAATATCCGAGCGCCTCGAACACCTGCGCAGCCTTGAAAAGCGCAGGTATGATGTCGCCCAGCTTATAGAAGGCTCCGGCGGCATGACGGCGGAGCTTTCTTCCGCCCTTTCGGCAGCATCGACTTTATCCGAAATTGAAGATATCTACCGGCCTTATAGGCCAAAGCGCAAAACCCGCGCCTCAGCAGCAAAGGCAAAGGGGCTTGAACCGCTCGCCGGCGCGATACTGAAGCAGGAAAAAAATTCGCCTTATCCCGCCGATATGGCAAAGGGATACGTCAACGCGGAACTTAACGTCACTACTCCCGGGGAGGCGCTGTCGGGCGCCCTCGACATAATAGCCGAAAGAGTGTCGGACGATGCATGCATACGCAAGCGCCTGCGCACCGTGGCGGCGGCCCTGGGCATCCTCGTTTCAAAGGCCGCCGACCCCTGCGCCGACTCCGTTTACACTATGTACTACGACTTTAAGGAGCCGGTGAAAAAGCTTGCGGGCCACCGCGTTTTGGCTATTGACCGCGGCGAAAAGGAAAAATTTTTAAAAGTAAATATAGATTTGGATAAAACCAAGGGGCTTAACATAGTTTATTCCGAATTTGTCAGGGAAGGCTCGCCGTGCACGGATGCAGTGCGCCAGGCATGTGCCGACGCTTACTCGCGCCTTGTTTTTCCTTCCATCGAACGCGAGATACGCTCCTCGCTTACCGAGGCGGCAGGCGCTTCCGCCATAAAAGTTTTTTCGGTAAACCTTAAAAACCTGCTCATGCAGCCGCCCGTAAAGGGGAGCGTGGTCATGGGGCTCGACCCCGGCTACCGCACAGGCTGTAAAGTTGCCGTAGTTGACCCCACAGGGCGCGTTCTCGGCACGGGCGTCATATACCCCACGCACTCCAAAGCCAGGGCTGACGAAGCAAAGGAATTTACCAAGCGGCTTATATTAAAGCATAAAGTAAGCGTAATAGCCATCGGCAACGGCACCGCCTCAAAAGAAACGGAGATGTTCGCCGCCGGTGTTATAAAGGAGCTTGGCGCGGGCGCCGGCGTTTCATATATGGTAGTAAGCGAGGCCGGCGCTTCCGTATACTCCGCGAGCAGGCTCGCTGCGCAGGAATTTCCGGAATACGACGTTACCCTGCGCAGCGCCGTATCAATAGCGCGCAGGCTGCAGGACCCACTTGCGGAGCTTGTGAAAATAGACCCGCAGGCCATAGGCGTCGGCCAGTACCAGCACGACATGCCCCAAAAGCAGCTCGATGAGGCTCTGTCCGGCGTAGTTGAGGACTGTGTTAACTCCGTCGGCGCAGACCTTAACACCGCCTCCCCCTCGCTGCTCGAACATATTTCCGGCATTACGCCCGCCGTTTCAAAAAACATAGTAAAGTACCGCGAGGAGAACGGGGCGTTTAAAAGCAGGCGCGGGCTTTTAAAGGTACCTAAGCTCGGGCCTAAAGCCTTCGAGCAATGCGCCGGGTTCCTGCGTGTCCCCGAAAGCGAAAACTTTCTCGACAACACCGCCGTGCACCCTGAGTCATATGACGCGGCGCTGTCGCTTTTAAAGCTGTGCGGCTGTACCAAAAAGGAAGGCGCCGCGGGCCTTAAGGAGCAAGTTGACGGGATAGGCGCGGAAAAAGCCGCCCAAAAGCTCGGCATAGGCGTGCCCACCCTTAACGATATAGTAAATGAGATCCTCCGCCCCGGCCGCGATCCGCGCGACGGGCTGCCAAAGCCGATGCTGCGCACCGACGTTATGAAAATCGAAGACCTTAAGCCCGGCATGGAGCTAAGCGGCACCGTCCGCAACGTCATAGACTTCGGCGCGTTTGTAGACATAGGCGTCCACCAGGACGGCCTTGTACACATTTCGCAGATATGCTCAAGGTTCATAAAGCATCCGTCCGAAGTCCTCAAAGTCGGCGACATCGTCAAGGTGCGCGTGCTTTCCGTAGACGCAAAGCGCCAGCGCATATCGCTTACAATGAAAGAACCTTCAGGGAACGGCGGCTGACACGCCGCCTGATTTAATATGGCAAATATACAATATGTTAATATAATAAAAAGAAGGTCGTTTTGATATGAAACTCGGAATCGTAGGCCTGCCAAACGTAGGCAAAAGCACGCTTTTCAACGCCATAACCAACGCCGGCGCACAGGCGGCAAACTACCCGTTCTGCACCATAGAGCCGAACGTCGGCGTCGTAGCCGTACCTGACAAAAGGCTCGACACGCTTGCCGAAATGTACCACCCTAAGAAATACACGCCGGCTACAATAGAGTTCGTCGACATAGCCGGCCTTGTAAAGGGCGCTTCAAAAGGTGAAGGCCTCGGCAACAAGTTCCTCGCCAATATACGCGAATGCGACGCCATAGTCCACGTGGTTCGCTGCTTTGAAAACGACGACATAGTCCACGTTGACGGCAGCATAGACCCTAAAAGGGACATAGAAACCATAAACACCGAGCTTATACTCGCGGACCTCGAAACGCTGGAGCGCCGCATGGACAAAACGCGCAAGATGATAAAGGCCGACAAAAAGTACCAGGCCGAGCTTGACTTTTTCAGCCGCGTAAAAGCCGCCCTCAACGAGGGCAGGACCGCGCGCACGGTCGAATGTACGGACGATGAGAAAGAGCTGCTCGACTCAGCCTTTCTCCTCACGGGCAAACCTGTCATATATGCCGCCAATATGAGCGAAAGCAACTTTAAAAACGGTATCGAAAACAATAAATTCCTTTCCGCCGTAAAAGAAATAGCCGCAAAAGAGCAGTCTGGCGTCATGCCTATCTGCGCCGAAACAGAAGCCGAAATAGCCGACATGCCCCCTGAGGAAAAAGAGCTTTTCCTTTCAGACATGGGGCTTGAGCAGTCCGGCCTCGACCGCCTTATAACCGCGTGCTACTCACTTTTGGGGCTTATCTCGTTTTTGACCGCGGGCGAGCCCGAGGTGCGCGCATGGACTATAACAAAGGGTACCAAGGCGCCGCAGGCAGCCGGAAAAATACACTCCGACTTCGAACGCGGCTTCATACGTGCGGAAGTCGTCCCGTTCACCGAGCTTATATCATGCGGTTCGCTTGCGGCAGCAAAAGAAAAGGGCCTCGTGCGCAGCGAAGGCAAAGACTACGTCATGCAGGACGGCGACGTTGTCCTTTTCCGTTTCAACGTCTGACAGCGCATCGTAATTCGCTTATGCCAATATATTTTTACGTATGCGGTGTTTGTGAAAATTTTAGTTATTTTTAACTTAAAAAACGTTTATTACACTGTTTATATTATATTTTTTGTGCAAATAATACAACATAAAGCTCTAAATCTTTTACAGTAATTTTTTATTCTTTTATTTAATCATATGGCTGTAAATGCCGCAGCCATGGGATAAAACGTGCTTTTTGCCGCAGATGCCCGCGTTATTGAAAATTCATGCAATATGGTGTATAATACGTCTTTGTCAGAATATAAAGCCGCAAAAGCTTTTTTGAAAGATTTTGGCAGGAGGGCCGCCATGAACTTTAAACAATCCACTAAAGAAATACAGGATTCCGTCCGCAGCATGCTTAACCTCGTTTTCGGCGTAAAGCTTGAAAACGCCACAAACGAGCAGTGCTACAAAGCAGTCGCTCTCTGTGTCCGCGATATGATGGAAAAAGCCCACAGCGAGTATGCACTGCAGGCGGAAAAAGCCCACACCAAACGCATTTATTACCTCTGCATGGAGTTCCTTCTCGGCAGGTCGCTTAAAAACAGCCTGTATAACCTCAACATAGAAGACGACTACAGGAAGGCTTTGGGCGGGCTTGGCCTCAACCTCGACTCGCTCTACAGCGAGGAACCGGACGCCGGCCTCGGCAACGGCGGCCTCGGCAGGCTCGCGGCATGCTTCATGGACTCGCTTGCAACGCTCGGCTACCCTGCCACCGGATATTCTTTAAGATACGAGTACGGCATTTTCAGGCAGAAGCTCGTAGACGGCTGGCAGACCGAGCTGCCCGACTTTTGGCTCCCTGGCGGCAAGATATGGCTGCGCGGCGAACCCGAAAAAAGCGTCGAGGTTCACTTTAACGGCCACATTGAGGAGTACTGGAACAACCGGTACCATGTGACAAACCACAAAGACTACACCAACGTCATAGCCGTCCCCTACGATATGTATATAGCCGGTAAAGACGGCAGGGGCATAAGCCGCCTGCGCATTTGGTCCGCCACGAGCGCCGAGTTTGACATGAAGCTTTTTAACGGCGGCAACTATATGCGCGCAATGGAGCAGAAAGCCATGGCTGAAGTCATAACCAAAGTGCTCTACCCCGACGACAACCACCTCGAGGGCAAAAGCCTGCGCCTGTCGCAGCAGTACTTCCTTGTTTCCGCAACTATACAGGACATTATCCGGAGGCATCTCTTTAAGTACAACACGCTCGACAACATGCCGGACCTTGTCGCCATACACCTTAACGACACGCACCCCGTGCTTGCGGTGCCTGAAATGATGCGCGTCATGCTCGACGAGTGCGGCTACAGCTGGGAAAAAGCGTGGGAGATAGTCACAAACACCTTTTCATATACAAACCACACCGTAATGCCGGAAGCGCTCGAGTGCTGGGGCGTGGAGCTTTTCAAGTCGCGCCTGCCGCGCATTTACCAGATAATAGAGGAAATAAACCGGCGTTTCTGCGCAGGCATGCATGCGTGTGCTGTAGACGGCTACAAAGTTGGCCGCATGGCCCCGCTTAACGACGGTTACGTAAAAATGGCGAACCTTGCCGTCGTAAGCTGCCACAGCGTTAACGGCGTGTCAAAGCTGCACACGGAGATACTTAAAAATAAAGTCTTTAACGACTACTATACCGAAATGCCCGGCAAGTTTTTAAACGTCACGAACGGCATAGCCCACAGGCGCTGGCTGTGCCAGTCGAACCCAGGCTTAAGCTCCCTTATAACCGAGCTTATAGGCGACGGCTTTGTAAAGGATGCACAGCAGCTTTCGGGACTTATGAAGTATAAGGACGACGCGTCCGTCCTCAGCCGCATGGCCGCCGTAAAACGCGAAAACAAGGTGCGCTTCGCGCGGTTCGTTAAAAAAACGACGGGCGATATAATAGACCCCGACTCCATCTTCGACGCACAGGTCAAGCGGCTGCACGAGTACAAGCGCCAGCACCTTAACGCGCTGCAGATACTCGTTGATTACCAGCGCCTGCGTGAAAACCCCAACGAGGACTTTCCCCCGCGCACATATATTTTTGCCGCCAAGGCCGCCCCCGGCTACTACTTTGCAAAGCAGATAATACGCTTTATAGTCGACCTCGGCAAAACCATTAATGCCGACGGGCGCGTCAATAAAAAAATGCACGTTATCTACCTTGAGGACTACCGCGTTTCGCTCGCGGAGCTGCTCATGCCCGCCGCCGACATAAGCGAGCAGATATCTCTCGCCGGCACTGAGGCTTCCGGAACGGGAAACATGAAGTTTATGATAAACGGCGCGGTAACGCTCGGTACGCTCGACGGCGCAAACGTTGAGATGCACGACGCCGTCGGCGACGAAAACATGATACTCTTCGGCATGACGGCAGACGAAGTAGAAAAGCTGAGGCAGGCCGGCTACAATCCGCGCGGCTTCTTCGACAACAGCCCCGCTTTAAAGGAAGCTTTATCCGAAATGGATAAGGGCTACTTCGGCGTAAGCTTCCGCGACTTAGGCGACTCGCTCCTCAGCAGCGACCGCTACATGGTCATAGCCGACTTTGACTCTTTCGCACAGGCAAGGGCCAAAAGCGGCCGCCTCTACACGGAGGGCGGCGCATGGCAGCGCAAATGCCTCATAAACGTAGCGCAGTCAGGCATTTTCTCCTCCGACAGGGCCATAAACGACTACGCACGCGACATATGGCACGCAGCGCCGCTTTTCAGTAAAACTCCGCCGGAAGAAAACGCAAAAGGCCAAAAAGAAAAACGTCCGCCGCACGGCACGCCGAAGAAAGGCCTTAAAAAATAAAAGAAACTTTTAATACGGGCGGGCATTCCCCGCCCTGTTATTTTATACGGAGGTTTCCATGTTCAATTCACGCAGTCCCGTTTACAGGTACCCGACGGGAGCCGTACCAAACAAACTTCCCGTGCATTTCAAAATAACCCTCCCCCGCGAACTTCACTGCAGTGCCGCAAGGCTTATGGTAAAAAACGACGCTACCGGAAAAGAAGACGTTTCCGGCATGTTTTGGTGCGGGATGAACGGCGGGCAATACGAATGGTGGGAATGCCATTTTGCCGCTAAAGAGCCGGGGCTTTACTTTTACAGGTTCTGCGTGGATACATGGCGCGGCACGCTCAAGCTCTCAAGGGGCTGGGGGGGCGAAGGATTTCTCGGTGAGGGGCCTGTCTGGCAGCTTACGGTTTACGACGGCAACTTCACAACGCCCGGCTGGCTCAAAGGCGGGATAATGTACCAGATTTTTCCCGACAGGTTTTACAGCTCCGGCAAAAAAAAGCATAACGTGCCTTCGGGGCGCAAAATGCACCCGGCGTGGGCTGAAATGCCCGACTGGGAACCGAACTCCGACGGAAAGATAACAAACAGCGACTACTTCGGCGGCGACTTTGACGGCATAAGGGAAAAGCTCGGGTACTTAAAGTCGCTCGGCGTAACGTGCATATACCTCAACCCCATTTTCGAGTCGCACTCAAACCATCGGTACGACACTGCCGACTACACTAAAACAGACCCTCTGCTCGGTACGGAGGACGACTTCAGGCTGCTTTGCCGTACCGCCGCCAAGCTCGGCATACGCGTAATCCTTGACGGCGTTTTCAACCACACAGGCAGCGACAGCGTGTACTTTAACCGTGAAAAGCGCTACCCCTCAAGCGGGGCTTACAACTCAAAGGAATCTAAGTATTACCCGTGGTACAGTTTTAAGCACTGGCCTGACAGTTACGAATCATGGTGGGGCTTCGACACACTGCCTAACGTAAACGAACTCGACCCAGGCTACAGCGCGTATATAAACGGAAAAGACGGCGTCATACAGAAGTGGCTCGGCGCCGGCGCCTCAGGCTGGCGGCTGGACGTCGCCGACGAGCTGCCCGACGGGTTCCTCGACAGCGTGCGCGCCGCGGCTAAACTTAAAAAAGACGACGCGGTCATAGCCGGCGAGGTTTGGGAAGATGCATCAAACAAAACAGCGTACGGCATGCGCAGGCGCTACCTTTTGGGCGGGCAGCTTGACAGCGTGATGAACTACCCGTTTAGGAACGCAGTCCTCGGCTTTCTTACCGGCTCAAAAGCTGAGGATATGATGGAGTCCGTACTGACCATAATTGAAAATTACCCGCCGCAGGTCCTTTCATGCCTTATGAACAACATAGGCACACACGACACGCCCCGCGCCATAACCGTACTCGCGGGCGAGCCGCTCGGCGGCCACGGGCGGGCATGGCAGAGCAGGCAGCACCTTACGAAGGCTGGGCGCGCAAGGGGGCTTGCCCTCATGCGCCTTGCCTCGCTCATGCAGTACACGCTCCCCGGCGTGCCGTGCGTCTACTACGGCGACGAAGCCGGCGTGGAGGGTTACTCAGACCCGTTCAACCGCCGCTGCTACCCCTGGGGGAACGAAGACGCGGGGCTGCTTTCGTGGTACCGCCGCCTTGGCCGCATACGCCTTGGCCGCACCTGCCTTAAAAGCGGCGTTTTCACGCCGCTTGCCGCAAGCGGCAGCGTCATGGCATATATACGTTCAGACGAAAACGAAAAGCTCCTGTGCGCTTTTAACAGTTCGGGCAGTGAAAAAAGCTTTTATATACCGGAAGAATGGCAGTCCGCCGACGCGCTTATAGGCAGCCTCCCCGATGAAAAAAACTCCCTTTGCCTGCCGCCGCTCGGCTGCTGCGCGCTTCTTACCGGCGCAAATGGTGCATGTAAAAAAGCGCGGCATTAAAAGCGCGGCATTAAAAGCGCGGCGCTTATTTACACGCCGGTATTTACGCTGTATAATACATTTGTATATTATATTTAATAATATTAATTAACATTAATTTATAAAAATAAAAGCGGGATGCATTATGCGCCTTTTTTACGCCGTGACTTTCGGCGGCGACACTAAGAGCAGGCTCGGCGCACTGATGGATAAAATAAAACCTTACTGCACAAACGGCCGTTTTTCAGAAACTGAAAACCTGCACCTCACTTTGGCCTTTTTAGGCGAAGTGCCGTACTGCAGTGTCGCGGCCGCAAAGCGTGCGGCAGATGAAACCGATGACGTTCCGTTTTCGGCAGTGCTTAGCGGCTTAGGCCGCTTTAGACGCAGCGGCGGCGATATAATATGGATAGGCGTAAAAAAAAGAAAAGAGCTTTCGGAAATATACGCCCGCCTGTGCGCGGCGCTGCGGAAAAACGGCTTTAAAACCGACAGCCGCCCGTACGCGCCGCACGTCACACTCGCAAGGCAGGCCGTCTTAATACCAGGGGCGCAGAAAAGCCTTGATGCCGTCGGCGAAACCATAAATTTTCCGGTCCGCGGAATAAGCCTTATGAAATCAGAAAGGATAAACGGTAAGCTCAGATATACGGAAATATACTCAAGGCCTTTAAAAGGGGGAGAAAAAACGTGAAAGCGCTCATAACCGGCGCAAGCTCAGGCATAGGCCGTGAAATGGCAAAAGTGCTGAGTGCGCAGGGGTACGACCTTGTCATTACGGCGCGCCGCGAAAACAGGCTCGGTGAGCTTAAAGGGCAGCTCAAGACAAACACAGAAGTCATAGCGGCCGACCTTTCGGAAGAAAGCGAATGCCTCAGGCTTTACAACAACGTAAAAGGCCAAAATATCGACATTCTCATAAACGCGGCCGGGTTCGGCGTCTTCGGCGCTTTTGACGAAACCGACCTCACAAGGGAGCTTGACCTCATAAACGTAGACATAAAGGCGCTGCACATACTCACAAAGCTTTTTTACAAAGACTTCAAAGAACGCGGCTCCGGATATATCCTCAACGTCGCGTCGGCCGCCGCGTTCCAGCCTGGACCGCTTTTTTCGAGCTATTACGCCGCCAAGGCTTACGTACTGCACCTTACCGAAGCGCTGGCTGAGGAGCTGCGCCGCAGCAAAAGCCCCGTCTACATCGGCGCGCTGTGCCCTGGGCCTGTGGCGACGGAGTTTGACAGCGTGGCGGACGTGCGGTTCAGCCTTAAAAACATGAGCGCGGAGTATGTCGCCGGTTACGCTGTTAAGCAAATGTTTAAACGCAAGA
Organism: Ruminococcaceae bacterium UBA5413; assembly: GCA_002409585.1. GTDB lineage: Bacteria > Bacillota > Clostridia > Oscillospirales > Acutalibacteraceae > Thermocaproicibacter. The sequence continues at coordinate 34,734 of DHNP01000016.1, forward strand.
CGATAATAATACCCGGTACGGCTATGAAGCTCGCGCCCTTTGCCGAACGCTTTATATCACGGAAATTCGCCGCCAAAGCCGCCTACTCGTTCCAGCGGCGTAAAGCGTAGCGCGCCCCGCGGCCTGCCGTTTCCCTGCTTCCGTTTTTAAGCTGCTGGGAAAATGCTTTCGGCACATTTTTTGTACAATAGCCATATAGTATTGACAAATAACGTATTTAAATATATAATTATTGCTTAAAAGCAATCTTATATGCTTTAAGTATAAATACTCCAATTTTTGAAAGGGGATGCGTTATGCCTCCCGGGCCTGACGATACTTATTCGCCAAACTTTATTTCTGCCGCCGTACCTGGCGGGATATTCCTTTCCGTACTGCTGCTTATACTCCTTATCGCCGTAAGCGCGGTTTTTTCTTTCGGCAGCTTCTCCGTCCTTGAGCACGGTTCCGTAAAGCTGCGGGAAACCGCAAAGGACGCCAGCCGACGTGCCGACTCCGAACATATTTTTTCGGCAATGCGCGCCGGCGTTACATTTTTGGACATGTTCACGGCCGCCGCGGTTTCCGTTTCGTTTGCCGGCAGGCTGGCCGGTGTTTTTTCGCCTCCGGCGGAGTTTGCTCCGCTTGTCTACTGGGTATGCGCAGCGGTGATAATGCTGCTTTTAACTTACGTCTCATTGCTTTTCGGCCGCGTCCTTCCTGAAAAGGCCGCAGTCCGCAGGGGTGCCGGCGGGGCTGATTACGTTAGCCCGCTTACAAAAGCATCTTACCTTTTCAGGCCGATGGCCTCCCTTTTGTCATCGTCGGCAGATGCGCTTATGCGCCTTGCGGGTTATGACGGCGGCAGCCGCTCGGCAGAAACCATAACGCAGCGCGAGATTTTGTGGTACTCCGGCCTTAAAGACAAAAGCGGCGGGTTAAGCGGAAAAACCAAAGCTATGATTTCGAACATACTCGAGTTCAGCGGGCGCACCGCAACCGACGTTATGACGCACCGCACAGAGGTAGACGCGCTCGAGGACACGGATTCCGTTCCGGATGCCGTTTCGCTTGCCATGGGCACGGGGCATTCGCGCATACCGGTTTTCCGCGAAGACCTTGACAATATACTCGGCGTCATATATATAAAAGACCTGTTAAAGTTCGTCGGCAGCCCTATTACTGAAGGTGTTGAACTTACAGGGCTTATGCATACGGCGTACTTCGTACCCGAAAGCAAGCTGTGCAGCGAGATTTTTTCCGAAATGACCGCCCGCAGGATACAGATAGCCGTCGTAGTCGACGAGTACGGCGGTACCGAAGGCATTATTACTATGGAAGACCTGCTCGAGTCCATAGTAGGCGACATACAGGATGAGTACGACAACGAGGAGGACGAAGTCAGGCGCATAGGCGAAAACAGGTTTAACGTCGACGGCGGCGCCTCCATAGAAGAAATTTCTGAGCTTATAGGCGTGGAGCTGCCGCAGGGTGACTACGATACGCTCGCCGGCCTTATAATGGACCGGCTCGGCAGCATACCTAAGCCAAACGAGCATCCGCAGATAAATATAGACGGCATTTCATTTACCGTCGCGGCCATGGACGACAAGCGCATAGCGCGCGTGGCTATTGAAAAAAAGCCGTGCGCCCCCGACGCGCCGAAAGTACGGGAAGATAAGTAAAGGCCGCGCCGTATTTTTTTCCGTCCCTAACCGTTCCCGCTTAACGCGGGGGCGGTTTTTTTGTACGGATTTCCCGCCCTGCGCCGTTAACTGAAGCCCGTCATGCATAAACGCGCGGATTTTATATTATAGGTTAAACGCGCGTGTAAATTCCAGGCGGAGAGGTAAACTTTTTTATGTTTTGATTTTTTGCCGTACGTATTGTGGTATAATGAATATATTATTTATAAATATAACACTAACGCTTAAAATAAGTTACGCATGGTGATGATATGAAATTCAATTACAACAATAAACGCCGCCGCCCTGACGCCGGCGGCGGAAAAGCCGCCGTGCGTGACAAGGTACTCGGCGCGGCCATACTTGCTTTGGCCGCGGTACTTTTTATTTGGCTGTCGGTTATAATCGTCCGCCCGCTTGCGAGCCTCGCCTCAGACCCTGAAAAGATGCGCAGGTTTATAGACGACAAAGGCATTTTCGGCCGTGCCGCGTTCTTAGGCATACAGGTGCTCCAGGGCGTGCTGCCCATACCGCTTGAACTCACCACCATAGCGGCGGGCTACATTTTTGGTAAAGTCGAGGGCTGCGTAATCACGGTCTGCTCAGTCGTTTTGTCTACGACGCTTATATTTTACTGCACCAAAATATTCGGCCGCAAAGTGGTTGACCTTTTTTTCAGCCCTGAAAGCCAAAGCAAAATAAAATATATACACGATGAAAAGATACGCGACATGATAACACTCATCGTTTTCTTTATACCAGGTGCGCCTAAAAGGCTGTTCGTTTTTACCGCCGCCCTTACGCCGCAGAAGTTCGGCAAGTTCCTCGCTATCTCCACGCTTGCGCGCGTTCCGTCGCTGCTCGCGTGTTCATTCGGCGGCAACGCCCTTTGCAGCGGCAGCTACGGGAAGGCGGCCGCTATATTTATTATTACGGGAATCATAAGCATTGCGGGGCTTGTCTTTTACGGATTTATTACCAAATCCAAAAATAAAAATCCAAAAAGTCAGGGCTGACACCGTGTTCTAAAAAATTTAACACTTCGCAGTATTGACGTATAAGCTAAATACACTTATAATATTGTTTAAACATCCGTTTGTTAATTAAAATCTTAACACAAAATTTAACGAAAGGTGGGGGGGCAGCTTGATATGTGGAGCCGAAATAATGGTAAAATGCCTTGAAAACGAAAATGTAAAGCGGATATTCGGTTATCCCGGCGCAGCGATATGCCCTTTTTACGATTTTTTGTTAAATTCGCAGATAAAGCACATACTCGTACGCGACGAGCGCAACGCGGCGCATGAGGCAAGCGGTTACGCGCGCGCTTTCGGAAAACCCGGGGTGTGCGTAGCCACTTCGGGGCCTGGCGCGACTAACCTCATAACAGGAGTCGCCACTGCTTACATGGATTCCGTTCCGCTCATCGTTATAACCGGCCAGGTTAACTCATGGCTTTTGGGGCGTGACGTTTTTCAAGAAGCAGATATAACCGGCGCATGCGAATCCTTTACAAAGCATTCTTACCTCGTTAAGGATGCGTCGGATTTGCCAAGGGTTTTTAAAGAAGCTTTCCACATAGCTTCGACGGGCCGTCCGGGGCCGGTGCTTATCGACGTGCCTACAGACGTTCAGAACCAGGCCGTAGAGTCTTTCGAGTACCCGCAGAAAGTGCATATAACGGGTTACAAACCGCGCACCCAGGGGCACGCGGTGCAGATTAAAAAGGCTGCCGCAGCCATTGAAAATGCCAAACGCCCCCTTTTGTGCTGCGGCGGCGGCGTCGTACTCGCCGGAGCGCGCGATGAACTCATTGCTTTTGCCGAAAAAAGCGGCGTTCCGGTCGTTTCAACCATGATGGGCCTCGGAGTAATGCCTATGGACAGCAGGCTGTACCTCGGCATGATAGGCATGCACGGGCACAAAAACGCAAACGCGGCCATGGGGGCCGCCGACCTGCTGATTTTATGCGGAGCCCGCGTCGGCGACAGGGCCGTCTCAGACCCGCAGGAGGTTTCTTCAAGCACAAAGATAATCCATATAGATATAGATCCCGCTGAGATAGGTAAAAATATTGCTGTTGATATACCGATAGTCGGCGACATAAAACTCGTACTGCGCAGCCTTACGGCACAGATTTCATACACTGCGCCCGCCGAATGGGTAGACAAAGCCGTTAAGGAAAAAGAGGCTTTCATTTCGCTTGAGGAAAAGCGCGCGTCGCCCGACGGCTATGTCGAGCCTTGCTCTTTCATACGCGGCCTTTCTGCTTTAATGGAGCGTGACGCGATACTCGTAGCCGACGTCGGGCAAAACCAAATTTGGGCAGCGCGGAACTTCAACGTAAAAGAAGGGCGCTTCCTTACTTCCGGCGGGCTTGGCACCATGGGTTACTCGCTGCCGGCGGCAATAGGCGCAAAAATGGCAAAACCAAAAAGGCAGGTCGTCTGCATATGCGGCGACGGTTCTTTTCAAATGTCCATGTGCGAGCTTGCAACTATATGCCAGGAAAATACAGCCGTAAAAATAATAATAATGCAGAATGACCGTCTCGGCATGGTGTGGGAAGTGCAGAAAAATAAATACCGGCGCCGCAGCATAGCGACTGTGCTTAACGGCGACCCTGACTTCGTAAAACTCGCCGGCGCTTACGGCATACCGGCAGCGTTCGCCGGCTCCACTGAAGAGGCGCTTGCCTCAGCCGAAAAGATGCTTGCCGGCAGCGGGGCTTCCATCCTCGTCTGCCGGATAAATCCTGATGCGCCCACTTTGTGAAGGGGGGATTACCTTGCAGCACACACTCTCTGTTTTAGTGGAAAACCAGCCGGGCGTGCTTTCCAAAGTCGCGGGGCTTTTTTCACGCCGCGGTTTTAATATAGACAGCCTGTCAGTCGGCATAACCGCCGACCCATCAGTCTCACGCATGACCATAGTCGTAAGCGGCGGCGAGCACATAGTCGAGCAGGTTGAAAAGCAGCTCAACAAGCTTATACCCGTCATAAAAGTAAAGGTACTCGAACCTGGTAAATTTATAAGCTGTGAGCCAATGCTGATAAAAGTCACGTGCAAAACAAAGCAGCACGCCGAAATAATGAATATAGCGGAACTTATGAGCGCTTCTATAGTAGACGTAGCGGCTTCTTCACTGACACTGCAGTTTACCGGCAGCGAGGACAAGCTGCAGACTCTCATCAGCCTTTTAAGGCCGTACGGTATAAAAGAAATCGTACGCGCAGGAGCCTTAGCCATAGAAAAAGGCTCCTGCATAACACTCAGAAAAATAAACGCTGAAGAATAAGTGCTTGCCTTTTTTTAAAGTTCTTTAACTTGAGGGGCGCCACCGTAACTTTTACGTTTGTTTTATATTTTATATTTTGCCTGCAGGCAAGGCAAGGAGGAAATTAAAATGCCAAAAATCTATTACCAATCCGACTGCGACATCAATCTTCTTAAAGGTAAGAAAATCGCGATTATCGGCTACGGCAGCCAGGGGCACGCACATGCCCTTAACCTTCGCGACAGCGGCCTCGACGTAATCGTAGGCCTTTACAAGGGCAGCAAGAGCGCAGAAAAAGCCAAAGCCGCGGGGTTCAACGTGGTTTCTGTTCCGGAGGCTACAAAAGCTGCGGACATTATCATGGTTCTTATTCCTGACGAGCGCCAGGCTGACATGTACAAGACGGACATAGCGCCGTACCTTACTGAAGGTAAAGCGCTGGCTTTTGCCCATGGGTTCAACATCCACTACCAGCAGATTGTCCCGCCTAAGAACGTGGACGTATTTATGATAGCCCCTAAAGGGCCGGGCCACACCGTACGCAGCGAGTATGAAGCCGGAAAAGGCGTTCCGTGCCTTATCGCCGTGTACCAGGATTACTCAGGGCATTGCCACGACATCGGCCTTGCTTACGGCGCCGGTTTAGGTGCCGCAAGGGCTGCCCTTATGGAAACAACGTTTAAGATTGAAACGGAAACCGACCTTTTTGGCGAGCAGTGCGTCCTCTGCGGCGGCGTAACGGCTTTGATGCAGGCGGGTTTCGAAACATTAGTAGAAGCCGGCTATGCTCCGGAAAATGCCTACTTTGAGTGCATCCATGAGATGAAGCTCATAGTTGACCTTATTTACAGGGGCGGCTTCTCTCTCATGCGTTACTCTATTTCCGACACTGCGGAATTCGGTGACTACGAGACCGGCAAACGCCTTATCACCGATGATACAAAGAAAGAAATGAAGAAAGTTCTTAGTGAAATTCAGGACGGCACGTTTGCCTCCAAGTGGATTGCCGAAAACAAGAACGGCCGTTCGCACTTCAACGCCTGCAGGCGTATGGCGGCAGGCCACCAGCTTGAAAAAGTCGGTAAGGAACTCCGCAAGATGTACTCTTGGAACGACGACCCTATCGAGTAATAAAAGCGCCCACCCGCTTTTAAAGCAGATTACCCATAGTGCGGCATAAAGAGTGTTGCCCTTTCCGCAGACACAAATGCGGAAGGGGCAGCTCTTTTTTTGCTTTAATGACGCTTTTTTACTCTGTCCGGCATTGATACGGCAAATAAAAAAGCGGCATCCGAAAGCCGGATACCGTTTTTTATTAAAATCCAATGTCAGATAAGTTCTATAATAGCCATTTCAGCTGCGTCGCCGCGGCGCGGTCCAATCTTGCTTATGCGGGTATAACCGCCGTTTTTGTCCGCGTACTTCGGCGCTATCTCGGTAAACAGCTTATGCACGACTGCTTCTTTCGTGATAAAACCGTAAACAAGGCGTTTGTTTGCGAGGTTGTCTACCTTTGCTACGGTTATCATTTTTTCCGTCAGCGCGCGAACTTCTTTGGCACGTATTACGGTAGTCTCTATCTTACCGTTCTCCAAAAGGAAAGTCACCATCGCCCTAAGCATTGCCGTCCTGTGGGCTGTGCTCCTTCCGAGTTTTCTGGTTCCGGGCATGAATTATCACTCCTTTACCTTACGGGCTGCAAAGGACTTTTACTCTTCATCCTTGCGCAAATTAAAACCAAGCGAGGCCATCTTCCATATGACCTCCTCCAAAGACTTGCGTCCGAGGTTGCGGACTTTCATCATGTCGTCTTCGGATTTATTTATAATATCTCCAACGGTATTTATTCCGGCACGTTTAAGGCAGTTGAACGAACGTACCGACAGGTCAAGCTCCTCAATCGTCATATCAAGAATCTTTTCCCTGCCCTTTTCGTCCTTTTCAACCATAATCTCCGTATTGCTGCCCTTGTCGGACAAATCAACGAATAAATTAAGGTGCTCGGTAAGGATCTTCGCAGCAATGGAAACAGACTCTTGGGCGCTGATTACTCCGTTTGTCCAAACATCAAGCGTAAGTTTATCAAAGTCGATACTTTGCCCTACCCTGGTCGGTTCAACATTGTAGTTCACTTTATAAACCGGAGTGTAAATGGAGTCAACCGGAAGCACCCCGATTATCCCGGCGGGCATGTTCTGCTTGTTTCTTTCCGCCGGAACATAGCCGCGGCCTTTGTCAAGCGTAATTTCCATATAGAGCTTTGCATCTTCACCCAAAGTCGCTATGTGCATCTCAGGGTTCAAAATTTCTACTTCGCTGTCGCATTTAATGGAATCCGCCGTAACCTCACATGGGCCTTCGGCACAGATTTCGACGGTTTTGGGGCCGTCGCAGTGCAGCTTTGCCGTAAGGCCTTTTATATTGAGGATAATTTCCGTAACGTCTTCCTTAACTCCTGGAATAGTAGAGAATTCGTGCAGCACACCGTCAATCTTTATCGACGTCGCGGCCACACCCGGCAGCGAGGATAGCAGCACGCGCCTAAGGCTGTTGCCAAGCGTTGTCCCGAAGCCGCGCTCCAGCGGCTCGACAATAAATTCCCCGTGGGCTCCGTCGTCGGACAAAACATTCGTTTCAATTTTAGGCTTTTCTATCTCAATCATCAGTGACCCTCCTTGACATATAGCGGACAAACAAATCTGCCATGATGTTTCTATGCTGCCAAAAAAACGCCAGCATTATTTGGAGTACAACTCAACGATGAGGGTTTCATCGACCGAGAGGTCGATTTCGTCACGTTTCGGATAGGCCACTACTTTGCCGGTGTAGTTCTGGCTGTCTGCCTCAAGCCACTGGGGTACCGGCCGTGAGGAGTTATCTTCGAGCACCGCTTTGAACTTTTCACTTTTGCGGCTTGAATCTTTAATGGACATCACATCGCCCGTTTTAACAAGGTAAGACGGGATGTCCGTCCTTTTGCCGTTAACGGTAAAGTGCCCGTGTGTGACGAGCTGGCGGGCCTCAGCCCTTGAGTTTGCCCAGCCTAAACGGTAAACTATATTGTCAAGGCGCCTTTCAAGTAAAACGAGGAGTTCTTCGCCCGTTTTGCCTTCTTTATGCGTAGCCATGTCATAATATTTCCTGAACTGCGACTCAAGCACGCCGTAGTAGCGTTTAGTCATCTGCTTTGCGCGCAGCTGCAGCCCGTACTCTGAAGTTTTCTTGCGGCCCTGCCCATGCTGGCCAGGCACATATCCCTTACGCGTTTCCGCGCACTTGTCTGAGTAGCACCTTGCGCCTTTAAGGAAAAGCTTCTGGCCTTCCCTGCGGCACTGTTTACAAACGGCGTCAGTATATCTTGCCATATTTTTTATCGCACCTCCTTTTTAATTACACGCGTCTTCTTTTCGGCGGACGGCAGCCGTTGTGGGGTATCGGCGTAACGTCCTTTATCATGCTTACTTCAAGCCCGGCGCCCTGCAAAGCGCGTATGGCCGCCTCACGGCCTGAGCCAGGCCCTTTAACGTAAACTTCAACTGTTTTCATGCCGTGTTCCATTGCGCCCTTCGCAGCTGTTTCAGCGGCAGTCTGCGCGGCAAACGGCGTGGACTTCCTCGAGCCCCTGAAGCCAAGCTCGCCGGAGCTTGCCCATGAAACCGCGTTGCCCTGTACGTCGGTAATGGTTACGATAGTATTGTTGAAAGTAGACTGAATATGGACACAGCCGCGCTCAATGTTTTTGCGCTCGCGGCGCTTGCGGCCGGTTGTACTTTTTTTTGCAACCGCACTTTTTTGTGCTGCCATAATATTTTTATCCCTCCCGGATTACTTTTTCTTGTTGGCCATCGTTCTTCTTGGTCCTTTGCACGTACGTGCGTTTGTCTTGGTACGCTGCCCTCTTACAGGCAGGCCCCTGCGGTGGCGTACGCCGCGGTAACATCCGATTTCTATAAGCCTTTTTATATCGAACGCCTTATCACGGCGGAGGTCGCCCTCCACACGGTAATGGTGGCCGATATAATCCCTGAGTTTGGCGGAATCGCCTTCCGTAAGATCCCTTACTCTCGTGTCCGGATTAACGCCGGTTGCCGAGCATATCTGTTCGGCCGTGTTGCGCCCAATTCCGTAAATATAAGTAAGAGCAATCTCTATACGCTTATCCCTTGGCAAATCAATGCCTGCTATACGCGCCATAATTAAGGTTGCACCTCCGTTTTATTAGGTTTTGCCGACCATACGGCAATTTCCAAAGCTTTAGTCTGCCGGCGCCCGTGCGCCTGCGGCAGTTGCCATAAGCTGTGCATGACAAAGTTTCAAGGTGTGCGCCGCGCCTTAGCCCTGGCGCTGCTTGTGCTTAGGATTCTCGCAAATCACCATAACTTTGCCCTTGCGTTTTATTATTTTGCATTTATCGCACATTTTTTTAACTGAAGGTCTTACTTTCATCTGAATACCCTCCTTTACGGGTAAAAGTTGGGCCTTATTTAGACCGCCACGTTATGCGCCCGCGCGTAAGGTCATACGGCGAAAGTTCTATTGTCACCTTGTCGCCCGGCAGTATGCGTATGAAGTTCATGCGCAGCTTGCCAGATATATGCGCGAGAATTTTGTGGTGGTTTTGAAGCTCTACCGTAAACATCGCGTTAGGCAAAGCCTCGACTACTACGCCCTCGGTTTCAATTACGTCTTGTTTTGACATACGTTTGCCTCCTCGTGCGGAAAAGCGTTTCCTCTTTGGAACTCAGAAAGAGCCCTGCGTATTCCGCGGTCAGTTTTCATTAAGTCGTCCGGCAGCGCCCGTCTCGTAGGGAAAAGATGCTTAACGCTTTTACGCTTCGGATGCCCCAGGCTGCGGCGCCTGCCGTCACATATAACGGCGAACCCGCCCGCAGCTTCAAGCACTACGAAAAAGCCGCCTTTGTCGTGTCCTGCCGCAGACTTAACTATGAGTCCCCTGACGAAGTCCATCGCCCCGTACCCCCTAACCGGCCTTTGTTAAGATAACAGGCCCGTTAGGAGTAATGGCTATGGAGTTTTCAAAGTGCGCCGAAAGCTTTCCGTCGGCCGTGACGGTCGTCCAACCGTCGCCGAGTGTCCTAACTTCCTTGACACCCTGGTTTATCATAGGCTCTATGGCGATTGTCATTCCCGGCAAAAGGCGTATACCCCTTCCCGGTGTGCCGTAATTTGGAACGCTCGGGTCTTCATGCATGTTCGCGCCTACCCCGTGGCCGACGAAATCACGTACCACCGAGTAACCGCGAGCTTCGGCATACCTTTGGACGGCACTGCCTATGTCGCCTAACCGCGCGCCGGCCTTTGCGGCCTTTATGCCTTCCATGAGGCTCTCGCGGGTAGCGTCCATCAGGCGCTGGGCTTCGTCGCTTACTTTTCCGCAAGGGAAAGTGTACGCGTTGTCGCCTACAAAGCCTTCGTACGTCGCTCCGACGTCTATGCTTACTATGTCGCCCTCTTTAATGATTTTCTTTTTGTTCGGTATGCCATGGATAACGACTTCATTCACCGAAACACAGGCGCTCGCAGGGAAACCGCCGTAACCGAGGAAAGTCGGAACCGCACCCGCGCTTTCAATGTATTTGCGTGCAACGCGGTCGATTTCCCAGGTAGAAACCCCCGGCTCTATCGCTTCTCCGGCCTTTTTAAGTGCGTTTGCCGCTATGTGGCCGGCCTCGCGCATAAATTCAAGTTCCCTTTTTGTTTTGAGTATAACCATTCTCTACGCCTCTATAGCAGCCATAATCAGACTCGCCGTTTTTTCAATATCATTGTTGCAGCGAACATTGCGCAGCTTGCCCTGTTTTTTGTAGTAGCCCACAAGCGGCTCTGTTTGTTCGTGGTAAACTTTAAGCCGTTCTTTAACGGTCTGAGGTTCGTCATCCTTGCGCTGTACGATGGTGCCTTTGCACAAATCACATTTGCCTTCAACTTTGGGCTTCCTGTTGTAAATGTTGTAGGAGGCTCCGCAGTCTTCACAGACACGGCGTCCGGACAGGCGCTGCAGTATAACGTCTTCCCCCACAATAAGGTTTAAGACTTTGTCAATATGCACGCCCATTTTGTCCAGAGCCTCGGCCTGGGGAATAGTGCGCGGAAAACCGTCCAAAATAAAACCGTTTTTGCAGTCGTCCTTTGCAAGGCGGACTTTTATTATCTCAATAACGATTTCATCAGGGACAAGTTTTCCGGAGTCCGCGTAAGACTTCGCGCGCTTACCCAGTTCAGTGCCGCTCTTCAGCGCTTCGCGTATAATATTTCCTGTGGATACGGACGGTATTTTAAACTTTTTTGTAAGGATCTCCGCATGTGTTCCCTTTCCTGCTCCGGGGGCCCCAAGAAGAATTAAATTCACGATTATTACTCCTTTACTCAGTCAAGAAAGCCTTTGTAATGGCGCATCATCATCTGTGACTCGACCTGCTGCACCGTTTCAAGCGCAACACCCACGAGGATTATAATTGACGTACCGCCTATGGAAAGGCTGCTCATGCCGGTTGATGCCCCGAAAATAATAGGCATAATGGCTATGAAAGCCAAGAACAGGGAACCTATAAACGTCACTTTTGAAAGGAGCTTTGCTATATAGTCCGATGTCGGCTTTCCGGGACGTATACCCGGAATAGTGCCGTTGCTTTGGCGAAGGTTGTTGGCCATTTCAATGGGGTTATACTGTATAGTCATATAAAAATAAGCAAACCCTATGATGAGTATGAAGTACAAGATAGAGTACAGCCATCCGGTCGTCGAAAAGGCGTTAAAGAACCCTTTCCAAAACGTACCTATGTGGTCTTCGCCTATAAAGAACCTTATCGTACTCGGAATTACAAGTATGGAACTTGCAAAGATTATAGGCATTACGCCGGACATGCCGACTTTTATCGGAATATGGCTGCTTTGGCCGCCGTACATTTTACGGCCTACAACGCGTTTCGCGTACTGCACGGGTATACGGCGCTCGGCGTCGTACATAAATACGATAACCCATACAATAATAAGAAAAACGACGAAAAACAGCGGTACGAGAAAATAATATTTCCCGTAAACGTCAGGTGCCTGGTCCGCGTTGCTCCAAAACGTCTTGAGCGTATTAATAACATGAGGCATCCTGGAAACTATACCCGCGAACAGTATGATGGAAATACCGTTGCCCACGCCCTTTTGGTTGACCTGCTCGCCAAGCCACATGAGCAGCGACGCGCCCGCGGTGAACACCATTATGATTACAAACGCCGAAAACACCATTGAACCGCCGCTTGTGTACTTCAAAATCGGCGTCCCATCGTAAGCGCTGTTCTTAAGGAAGAAGTAGTAAGCTACGGCCTGCATAAGCGCAAGGGCCACAGACGTGTAGCGCGTTATGGTGCCAAGCCTTTTGCGGCCTTCCTCGCCCTCTTTTGCCATACGCTCAAGAGCCGGTATGGCAACGGTCAGAAGCTGTATAATAATGGAACTGTTGATATACGGCGTGACGCCCATCGCGAAAAGCGTCGCTTTGGCGAAAGCGCCCCCCGAAAGGGCATCTATATAGGTAAGCGCCGTACCTGACTTTTCGACCGTGTCCATAAGCCCTTTAAGGGCGTTGCCGTCCAAAAAAGGGACTGGTATGGCCGAGCCGAACCTAAAAATAATAACGATAAACAGGGTAAAAAGCATCTTTTTGCGCAAATCCGGAATGGCCCAGGCGTTCTTTATTGTTTTAAACAAATCAGATCACCTCTGCCTTTCCGCCGGCAGTTTCGATTTTCTGTTTTGCCGAAGATGAGTAGGCATTGACCTTTACCGTAAGTTTTTTGGTAAGGTCTCCGTTGCCTAAAATTTTTATTCCGTCAAAACGATTTTTTACAATTCCTGCTTCAATCAGCTTTTCTGCGTCTACGACCGTTCCGTCGTCAAACTTTTCCAGATCTCTTACATTGATGGATTTAATATTCTTTGCAAAAATATTTACGAAACCGCGCTTCGGGACACGCCTCTGCAGCGGCATCTGCCCGCCTTCAAAGCCCGGGCGTACATTCCCGCCGGACCTTGCCTTTTGGCCTTTGTGGCCTTTGCCGGCTGTTTTGCCCTGGCCGGAACCAGTGCCCCTGCCAATGCGCTTAACAGCCTTGCGCGAATTAGGCACAGCGGTAAGATCATTAAGTTTCATTTGCTCGCACCTCCTTGTTTTATATTTTGCATACCTCAACGAGGTGATTTATTTTTGCCACCTTGCCCATAGTCTGTTTGTTGTCGGGCTGGACCGATGAGCTTCCTATTTTAGTAAGGCCTAAAGCCCGGGCGGTTGCAATCTGGTCTTTTTTGCTGCCTATCAGGCTTTTTTTGAGTGTAACTTTAATTTGAGCCATAATTGCTGCCCCCTTTATGCAAAAATCTCTTTTACGGATTTCCCGCGGATTTTCGATACCTGCTCAGCGTCGCGCAGCTTTGAAAGGCCTTCCATAGTAGCGCGCACAACGTTGCACGGGTTGTTGGAGCGCAGCGCCTTTGTACGTATGTCGCGTATGCCGGCTGCTTCAACAACGGCACGTACAGGTCCGCCGGCTATAACTCCGGTACCTGGTGCGGCAGGCTTCATAAGCACCCTGCCTGCGCCGTATGCGCCGATTATTTCGTGCGGTATTGTAGATCCGCGCAGAGAAACCCTGATAAGGTTCTTTTTAGCGTCCTCTATCCCTTTGCGTATTGCGTCCGGGACTTCGCCGGCCTTGCCTATGCCGAAGCCTACTATGCCGTTGCCGTCGCCTACGACCACAAGCGCGGCAAATTTGAAAATGCGTCCGCCTTTTACGGTTTTGGACACGCGGTTGATGGAAACAACGTGCTCCTTCAGTTCCATAGTCGATGCGTCAATTTTAGCCAAAAGTTTCCCTCCTTACGTCAGAATTTGAGGCCGCCCTCACGGGCGCCTTCGGCCAGCTCTTTGACGCGGCCGTGATAAAGGTAACCGCCGCGGTCAAAAACTACCTTTTCAATACCTTTTTCGGCAGCGTGTTTTGCTAAAAGATTGCCAACTTTGCGGGCAGCTTCCTTGTTTCCGCCGTCCGAGTCAAGCTCTTTGTCAAGCGAAGAAGCAGACGCGAGCGTAACTCCCTTTACGTCGTCGATTATCTGGGCGTAAATGTTTTTGGCGGAGCGATATACGTTAAGGCGCGGGCAGTCTGCCGTGCCACTAACTTTGCCGCGTACCCTGCGGTGGCGATGAAGTCTGTTGCTGTTTTTATCGACCATCTTCACCATTGTGTTTCACTCCTTAGATTACTTCTTTGCGCCCTTACCGGCCTTGCCTTCTTTACGGCGGACATATTCGCCGGCATAGCGTATACCCTTGCCCTTGTACGGCTCAGGCGGGCGTTTTTCGCGTACTTCCGCGGCAAACTGTCCGACTTTTTGTTTGTCCGGGCCTGATATGGTTATCTTGTTGGCCGCCGGGCACTCTATCGTAATGCCGTCTGTTTCAGGCATTATAACCTGATGTGAAAAACCGAGGTTCATAACAAGGTTTTTCCCCTGCTTTTGTACACGGTAGCCTACGCCGTTGACTTCGAGGTCTTTTTTGAAGCCCTCCGTCACGCCTACGACCATATTGTTTATAAGCGTGCGCGTGAGGCCGTGCAGTGACTTGTTGAGCTTTTCGTCGTCCGGGCGTGTTACAGTAACCACGCTGCCGTTTACCTCGACGCTCATGTTCTTATGGACTTTCTGCTCAAGCGAGCCTTTAGGCCCTTTTACCTTAACCAAATTGCCGTCGACCGATACTTCGACGCCGGCAGGAATATTTATGGGTTTTCTTCCAATTCGCGACA
>DHNP01000016.1:49667-56993 GCA_002409585.1 Ruminococcaceae bacterium UBA5413
TTTCTTCCAATTCGCGACATTGCTGCACCCCCTTACTTACCAAATAAATGCGAGGACTTCGCCGCCTACGTGTTCCTGGCGGGCCCTTTTGTCAGTCATAACGCCTTTAGAAGTAGAAACTATAGCTACGCCGAGGCCCTTCATAACCTTCGGCATCTCGTCGGCTCCGGCGTAAATACGCAGGCCCGGCTTTGAAACACGGCGCAAACCGCTTATCGCCGCGGTCTTGTCCGCACCGTACTTAAGGTTTACCTTAATAATGCCCTGCTTGCCGTCTTTTTTCTCCGTATAGCCTTTTATATATCCCTCTTCCGCAAGGATTTTCACTATGGATTTTTTCATATTGGAAGACGGTACTTCTACGCAGTCATGCTTAGCTGAACTCGCGTTGCGGATACGGGTAAGCAAATCGGCAATAGTGTCTGTAATCTGCAATTCCGCTACCTCCTTTTACCAGCTTGACTTTTTCACGCCAGGGATTTCACCTTTATAAGCAAGTTCCCTGAAGCATATACGGCAGATTCCATATTTGCGGAGGTAACCGTGCGGCCTTCCGCAGATTTTGCATCTGTTGTACTGGCGTGTAGAAAACTTTGCAGGCCGCCTCTGCTTTACTTTCATGGAAGTTTTGGCCACGAAAATTCCTCCTTACTTTGCGAACGGGGCGCCCATCAGCGTTAAAAGCTCTTTGGATTCCTCGTCTGTTTTAGCCGTTGTAACGAAACAAATATCCATTCCGCGTACTTTATCGACTTTATCGTACTCTATTTCAGGGAAAATAAGCTGTTCGCGCACGCCCATGTTGTAGTTGCCGCGCCCGTCAAAAGCGTTGGGGTTAATGCCCCTAAAGTCCCTTACCCTCGGCAGAGCCACGTTAAAGAGGCGGTCGATGAACTCGTACATCCTGTCGCCGCGGAGCGTGACTTTGGCGCCTATTTTCATACCGGCACGCACTTTGAAGTTTGCGACTGATTTCTTAGCAGTGCATACCATCGGCCTTTGGCCTGTTATGAGCGAAAGGTCGCTTATAACGGAGTCTATGACCTTTGAGTTGTCTTTTGCTTCGCCCGCGCCAACGTTTACAACCACCTTTTCAAGCTTAGGTACCTGCATAACGTTCTTGTATGAAAACTTCTTCATCAGAGCAGGCACGGCTTCTTTTTTATAATAATCCTTTAGTCTTGCCATGTCCATCCTCCTTACAGCGTTTCGCCGCATTTTTTGCAGACGCGTTCCTTCGTGCCGTCCTCATAGACCTTGTGGCCGACACGTGTGGGCTTTCCGCAGCGGGGGCAGACTATTTGGACTTTACAGGCGTACATTGCGCCCTCGGCTTTTATAATGCCGCCCTCCTCGCCCATTTTGCGGGGTTTTACATGTTTGCTTACCATATTAATACCCTCGACTATGACCTTGCCCTCTTTGGGGCTCACTTCGAGGACTTTACCTTTTTTGCCGCGGTCTTTGCCGCTCAACACTACGACGGTATCGCCGGTTTTAACGTGAATCTTTTTTATCATCGGCAAACACCTCCCATCAAAGCACTTCGGGGGCAAGACTTAAGATTTTAACATAGTCTTTGTCGCGCAGTTCCCTTGCCACTGGCCCGAAAATACGCGTACCCGCCGGATTTTTATCTTCTTTTATAAGCACTGCCGCGTTCTCGTCAAAGCGTATATACGTGCCGTCATTACGGCGCACGCCCGACGCTGTGCGTACTATGACCGCCTTAACGACATCGCCTTTTTTCACGGTGCCGCCCGGCGTCGCTTTTTTAACGGAAGCAACGATAACATCGCCTATGTTGGCATACCTTCTGCCCGTGCCGCCGAGCACGCGTATGCACATAAGTTTTTTCGCCCCCGTGTTGTCTGCGACGTTAAGGTAAGTCTGCTGTTGTACCACGGTGCGTTCCTCCTTTGCATAAAAGCCGGTGTATTACTTGGCTTTTTCTATAATACTTACAAGGCGCCATCTTTTTTCTTTGCTAAGCGGACGGGTCTCCATAACGCGCACACGGTCTCCTATATTACACTCGTTCTTTTCGTCATGCGCTTTAAGCTTTACCGTACGCTTCACTACTTTTTTATAAAGCGGATGCTTAACCCTGCCTTCGACCGCTACGACAATGGTCTTGTCCATCTTATCGCTTACAACCCTGCCGATTTCGGTCTTTCTGATATTTCTGTCGCTCACGATTAATCCTCCCTTCCGTTACGCATCGATGCCGCCGCTCAGTTCGTTTTCACGAATAATCGTTTTTACGCGGGCAATATCCTTTTTCACAGCCTTAATACGCATGGGGTTGTCGAGCTGATTAATGGTAAGCTGGAAACGGAGGTTGAAAAGCTCGGCCTTTAAATCTTTCAGCTTGCTTTCAAGCTCTTCCGCACTTAAATCTCTGACTTCTGAGGCCTTCATTACTGCTCACCACCCGTTTCTTCCTTTTTGACAAATTTACACTTTATAGGCAATTTATTCGAAGCAAGCCGTAAAGCTTCCCTCGCCGTTTCTTCCGGAATACCGCCTATTTCAAACATGACGCGGCCCGGCTTTACTACCGCAACCCAAAACTCTGGCGCACCTTTACCGGAACCCATGCGGACTTCGGCAGGTTTTTTAGTAACCGGCTTGTCAGGGAAAATCTTTATCCAGACCTGGCCGAACCTCTTGGTGTAACGTGTCATGGCTACACGGGCAGCTTCTATCTGGTTTGCTTTTATCCATGCCGGCTCGAGCGCCTGGAGGCCAAATTCGCCGTGGTCTATCTTGTTTCCGCGCATGCACTTGCCTCTCATGCGCCCGCGCTGTACTTTGCGGTACTTAACACGTTTAGGCATTAACATTGGCGGCGGCCCCCTTCCTTGCGGGCGCCGTGCGGCTGTCATGCAGCACTTCTCCCTTATATATCCACACCTTTACGCCGATGCGGCCGTAAGTTGTGGCAGCTTCCGCGAAACCGTAGTCAATGTCGGCGCGGATGGTCTGCAGAGGAATAGTCCCGTCATGGTACTGTTCCCTTCTCGCTATTTCGGCACCGCCCAAACGGCCGGATACCTGCGTTTTTATACCCTTCGCGCCAAAGCGCATGGCCCTGCCTATGCACTGTTTCATCGCGCGGCGGAAAGATATCCTCTTTTCAAGCTGCTGCGCGATGTTTTCCGCGACAAGCTGGGCGTTTACGTCGGGATTTTTGACCTCTACTATATTAATAGTAACAGGCTTGCCGACAAAATTTTCGCATTCGCGGCGCAGCTTTTCGATCTCCGTGCCGCCCTTGCCGATGACTATGCCCGGCTTTGCGCAGTGTATGTGCAGGCGTACTTTGGACGCGTCGCGTTCTATCTCAATTTTCGGGACGCCGGCGACTGCAAGGCGTTTTTTAAGCCACTTGCGCAGTTTATAGTCCGCGACTAAAGTATCGCCGATGTCTTTGTCTTTAACAAACCAACGGGAATCCCAGTCTTTTATAATACCGACGCGGAAACCGTTGGGATTGATTTTCTGGCCCATAATTTACCTCCTATTCTGCGTTATTCCTGTTCTTTAAGCACGAGGGTAACGTGCGATGTCCTCTTTAAAATCCGGAACGCGCGCCCCTGAGCCCTTGGGCGGATACGCTTAAGCGTCGGGCCCGGACTTACGAAGCACTGTGCCACATAAAGTTTAGAAACATCCATATCGCAGTTGTTTTCCGCGTTTGCCATAGCCGACTTTAAAAGCTTTACGAGGTACTCACTTGCCGCCTTAGGCGTATGCTTGAGTATCGCCATTGCAACGTCCGCCGGTTTATTACGGATGAGGTCAAGCACGATCTGGACTTTACGGGGAGAAATACGCGCGTATTTGAGATAAGCCCTTGCTTCCATGCTTTACACTCCTTTCAGCCTTTTTTTGCCGGTGCCGCCGACGGTGCGCTGCCGGCCGGCGAAGTTGTCTTAGAACCCGCATGCCCTTTAAAAGTGCGCGTAGGGGCAAACTCACCGAGCTTATGCCCGACCATATCTTCTGTTATATAGACCGGCACGTGTTTGCGTCCGTCGTGGACAGCTATAGTGTGGCCGACAAAGTCGGGGAAAATCGTTGACGACCTGCTCCAGGTCTTAACAATTTTCTTCTCGTCGGCCGCGTTCATTTCCTGTATCCTCTTCAGCAGCACCGGCTGAACATAAGGACCTTTTTTAACGCTTCTGCTCATTTATCTGCAAGCTCCTTTCCAAACGCTTATTTGCCGTTTCTGCGCTTTACTATAAACTTATCGGAGCGGCTGTGCTTAGCCCTTGTCTTATAGCCGAGAGCCGGTTTGCCCCACGGTGTAACAGGCCCCGGGCGTCCGATAGGCGCCTTGCCTTCGCCGCCGCCGTGCGGGTGGTCGTTCGGGTTCATAACGGAGCCGCGGACCGTCGGCCGCCAGCCCATGTGGCGTTTGCGTCCCGCTTTGCCGATCTTAACGTTTTCATGGTCAATGTTGCTTACCTGGCCTATGGTAGCCATGCAAGAAATCGGAACGTTCCTCAGTTCACCCGAAGGCAGGCGCAAAAGCGCCATTCCGTTTTCCTTTGCCATAAGCTGTGCCATGATGCCCGCGCTCCTCGCGAGCTGTGCGCCTTTGCCGGGGTAAAGCTCAACGTTGTGGATAAAAGTACCTACCGGTATATTTTCAAGCGGAAGGGCGTTGCCTGTTTTGATATCGGCGCCCGCGCCGGCAACTACCTTGTCGCCTACTTTAAGCCCGTCCGGAGCCGTTATATAGCTTTTTTCGCCGTCTTCATACTTTACAAGGGCTATGAACGCCGAGCGGTTCGGGTCGTACTCGATGCTCATAACTTCGCCGGGCACGTCGAACTTCCTGCGTTTAAAGTCTATAACGCGGTACTTCCTGCGGTTCATGCCTCCGCGGTGGCGGACGGTTATCCTGCCGTAGCTGTTGCGTCCGGAGTTGTTTGTCAGCGGTTCAAGCAGGCTTTTTTCCGGGCCTTTCTTGCTCAGTCCGGAGTAATCCGTAACTGACATGTTGCGCCTCGAAGCCGAGGTCGGTTTAAAATTTCTTATTGGCATTTTTTCACACTCCTCATGATGGCTTTGCGGGGAAATGCCGCTTCCCCATTCATGCCTCTGCTTTATTTTTTACTTTGGCAGAGATTACATCATGCCGTCGAAAAATTCTATTGTTTTACTGTCAGGCTTAAGGGTGACAACGGCTTTTTTCCATGAGCGCGTGTAGCCCTCGTTACTGCCCTGGCGGCGCAGATGGCCGCGCATGTGCACTGTGTTTACCTTTGCCACTTTCACACCGAAGAGTTCTTCGGCCGCCCTGGCAACGTCGATTTTCGTAGCCGTCTTGGCGACTTCGAAAGTATACTTTTTATTTGCTATGCCTGTCATCGATTTTTCGGTGACTATAGGCCGCAAAATGATATCCTGTGCTGCCATTTAAGCGTACACCTCCTCGATTTTTGCAACGGCGTCTTTAGCGACTATGAATTTGTCCGCGTTAAGGATGTCGTAAACGTTCAAGGTGTTGACGGCCGCGGTTTTCACCCCTGGGATGTTTGCCGCCGAAGCAATGACCTTCCCGTCGTTTTCCGGAAGGACTATGAGGGCCGTTTTTGAAGCGCCGATCGCGCTGAGCATGGCTACCATGGTCTTTGTTTTGTACTCGTCTGACGCTATCTTGTCGACGACTACCATTTCGCTGTCGCGCACCTTGCTTGAAAGCGCCGACTTCATTGCGAGCCGCCTCACTTTTTTGTTAAGCGTATAACTGTAATCGCGCGGCTTCGGAGCGAAAACTATGCCGCCGTGCCTCCACTGCGGTGAACGTGTGGAGCCCTGCCTCGCGTGGCCGGTCCCTTTTTGGCGCCACGGTTTTCTGCCGCCGCCCGAAACCTCGGCGCGGGTCTTAGCCGACTGTGTGCCCTGGCGCATGTTTGCAAGGTGGTTCACCACCACGTCGTGCATAACGTTATTGTTTGGAACTATACCGAATACGGCGTCTGACAACTCTATCTTTCCTTTTTCGTTGCCGGCCATATCAACTACTGCTAATGTAGGCATTGTACTTCCTCCTTCCCTCACGCTTTAACAGCTTTCACGCTGTCGTGTATTACGACGGTGCCGCCGTTAGGCCCAGGCACCGCGCCCTTTATTGCGATAAGGTTGTTTTCGGCATCCACTTTAGCCACCGTAAGGTTAAGCACGGTAACTTTTTCGCTGCCAAGGTGTCCGGCCATTTTAAGGCCCTTGAATACCCTCGACGGTGACGAGCAGCAGCCGTTTGAGCCGCCGTGCCTTGCGTTAGGGCCTGTACCGTGGGACTCCTTAAGCCTTTGGAAGTTCCAGCGCTTTATAACGCCGGCGGTGCCTTTGCCTTTGCTTGTTCCGGTAACGTCCACCTTTTCTCCCGCGGCAAAGACGTCGGCCTTTATAAGGTCGCCCACCTTGTAGCCGTCCGTGCTCTCAAACCTGAATTCCTTAAGGTACTTTTTCGGCGCTACGTTAGCCTTGTCGAAATGGCCTTTCATCGGTTTTGTGACCTTTTGCGCTTTAACGTCGCAAAAGCCCATCTGCACGCTGTCGTAGCCGTCGTTCTGCGCTGTTTTTTTCTGTGAAACAACACATGGGCCGGCCTCGACGACCGTTACCGGTATAACGTTTCCGTTTTCGTCGAAAATCTGAGTCATGCCGATTTTCTTACCTATAATTCCTTTTTTCATCGTAAATATTTACCTCCTTGCAGGTTATTGGTTGGGCTTTCCCCAACATGACCCCGGCCGCTGCTAAGTTAAAGCTTTATCTCCACTTCAACGCCAGCGGGGAGCTGCAGGTTCATAAGCGACTCGACCGCTTTGTTGGACGGCCTTATTATGTCTATGAGCCTTTTATGGGTTCTTGTTTCGAACTGCTCGCGGCTGTCCTTGTACTTGTGGACGGCGCGCAGGATAGTCACTATCTGCTTCTCCGTAGGCAGCGGCACCGGTCCCGAAACCCTTGCTCCGGCGCGTTTTGCCGTCTGCACTATCTTTTCAGCCGACTGGTCGACGAGCTGATAGTCATAACCCTTAATACGAATCCTGATTTTCTCCTTGACTGCCACTTGAAAATCGCCTCCTTACAGTAGTTGGCGGGCGACGTCTTTTAAAACCCGGACACCCTTCCGGGTGTTCCTTTCTTTTGCGGTAAAAAAACCGGATCTTCATGTTACCGCACGCGAAAATCCGGGGATAAGGCATAAAAAACGTCTGAACGAAAGGCACATAAAATGCCCGTACGTCCAAAATATTTGTCGCCCGGTTTAAAATCGGACATACTCCACGGAAAAACCGG
>DHNP01000016.1:57183-70159 GCA_002409585.1 Ruminococcaceae bacterium UBA5413
GCATATCTGTCGCAGTCGTACTTAAGAATGATACCACAAACGCGGCGGCATTGCAAGCTTTTTTTCGATTTTTATTGTAATTTATTGTAAAACAGTTTGATTAAAAAAATCTCCAAACCCATGCCGAGCAATGGATTTGGAGAAACTTTATATCGGTGCAGGCCCGTCCATGGCGGCAAACACGCTCCATGCGTAAAAAAGCCTTAAAGTCCGGCAGATTAACGGCAGCCCCGCAGACAGACGGCTCAAAGCAGCTCAAACTTCCCGCCGGCAAACTTCACGGCGGTAACAGAACAGTTTTCCGCTTCGCTGCCGTCCCAAAAACGGCCGTCGGGCAGCTTGTTCACGACACTTACCGCGGCTTTTATAAAAGCGCCGTGGGTAAATACCATAATATTGGAATCGCCCGCCCCATAGGCCGACACCGCCTGCAAAAGGAACGCGCGGCTCCTCGCCTTTAGCTGCCGTATGGTCTCCCCGCCGCGCGGCGGAACATACTTTTCCGGATGTTCAAAGTAATTGTACAGCCTGAGAAACGGGCAGCGGTGAATCAGCCGCAGCGGCTGCCCTTCCCTTACGCCGTATGAAATCTCCTTTAAAAGCGGGTCGGTATGAAGCGGGCAGCCCTGCCGTCCCGCCAAAAAAATCTCAGCGGTTTCCGCGGCCCTTGCAAGCGGGCTTGTGTAAGCAGCGTCCGCAGGGATGTCAGACATTTGCGCGGCCAGCGCCTCCGCCTGCCTGCGCCCGTTCCCGTTTAGGGGTATATCCGCCTGCCCCTGGATTTTAAGCCTGCGGTTCCAATCCGTTTCCCCATGCCTTATAAGATAGATTGTCATACGCCTGTTGTACTTTTTTTATTTCTTTTAAACCTTTTGTGAAATTTCTCCCTGAACGCCTCGTTGTCCTTAACAGCATCTATCAGGATGGCGATTAAAACAACGACGCCGGTGACAATCGTTTCCCAGTAGGAAGACACGCGCAGCAGCGTAATGCACGTGCTTATAACGCCCGTGAGCAGCCCGCCTATGATGGTGCCGACCGCCGAGCCGAAGCCGCCGAGCATTGAGGTCCCGCCGAGGACGGCAGCGGTAATTGAACCCATCTGCCAGCTTTCGCCTATGGTAGCCTGGAAGGACTCAAGCTTGCAGGACATCATCACGCCGGCAAATGCCGAGAGCAGCCCGCTTAAGCAGTATACCAGGACTTCTACGCGTTCCGTGGGGATACCGACGATTTTCGCGCAGCTGCGGTTTCCGCCAAGAGCGTAAATGTACCGGCCAAAACGCGTTTTTTTCAGCATTATAGTCAGTAATACGCAGATAATTATCATTATAATAACGATGTTAGGCAGAACCCCGCCTATGACGCCGTCGGCAAAATTTCCGGCGGAATCAGGCATGCCCGTAATCGGCATCCCTTTTGTAACAACATAAACGACGCCCTGGTAAATTTCCATTGTCGCAAGGGTGACAATAAACGGCGTAAGCTTAAACTTTGTAATGAAAAAGCCGTTTATGGCGCCGAGCGGTACGCCCATAAGTGTAGTAAGTACAATCGACAGGAACGGGTTCATGCCGTACTGGACCATAAAGATTGCATTTGCCATGCCGCAGACAGAGCCTATGGTCGCAACCGAAAGGTCAATCCCACCGGTAAGAAGGACTATGGTCTGCGCGAAACCTACAATAATGACAAACGACGCGGCCCTCGTCAGTGTGCTGATGTTGTACGCTGTAAAAAAGTTGCCGGTCGCAATCTGCACCCCGACGCCAACCAGTAATGTCACTATAAGCACCATGCCGGCTGTAGTCTTGAAAAAATTTATAACTTTATTCATAATATCACCGAAACCTCCAACTATTGAAAAGCTACTTTCAGCACATCTTCCTGTGTTGTCAGATCAACATCATTGATAAACCCACTTACTTTGCCGCGATGCACAACCATTATCCTGTCGGCCAAAGAGAGTACCTCATCCATTTCGGAAGATATGACGACTACAGCAACCCCCTGATCCGCAAGCTGCCGAATCAAACTGTGGATTTCTGACTTGGCGTTTACGTCAATGCCGCGCGTTGGTTCATCCAAAATCAGCATCCTGACGCCTTTTGCGAGCCATCTGGCAACAATAACCTTCTGCTGGTTTCCGCCGGAAAGGTTTTTAATCAATGTTTCCCTTGAGGCCGTTTTAATGGACATTTCTTTAATGTACTTGTCTGTTACCGACACAGCCTTCGTGTAGTCGATAAGGCCGTGGTTAAGCATCTGCCCGTACGAAGGCAGCACCATGTTCTCCATTACCGACATACCCTGAGTAATGCCGTCGTGCCGCCTTTCTTCCGATACATAGCCCATCCCGTGTGCAATAGCTGATATCGGGGAGTTGATGGCGGCCTCTTTTCCTTCAATGTAAGTGTGCGCGCCCGGCTCACTCTGCGTTATGCCGAAAACGCATTTAAAAATTTCCGTCCTTCCGGCCCCTACAAGGCCCGCAACTCCGAGGATCTCGCCTTTATGGACGGCAAAGCTCACATCTTCGAACTCGCCAGTCCTGTTAAGATGTTTGGCTTCATAAAAAACTTCGTCCGATACTTCCCTTTTCACTCTCTGCAGCTTCTGTACTTTTTTGCCCGCCATCTTCGTAATCATTTCATCTTTCGTGATTTCCGAAACAGGTACTTCCTCGACGAGCCGGCCGTCTTTCATTATCGTTATCCTGTCCGCGTGCTCCATGACCTCATCCAGGTGGTGGGTAATAAACACCATCGCCGTGCCCTGCTCCTTGAGCAGTTTCATCGCCTTAAACAATTTGTCGGCTTCAACATTAGTAAGTACCGAGGTCGGTTCGTCAAGGATTAACACTTTTGGCGTGTACGCCAGAGCGCGCGCGATGGAAACTATCTGCTGGTAAGCCGCCGACAGCTTTTTAACAGGCTGCGTAACGTCAATGTCTATGTCGAGGATTTTCAGTATTTCTTTTGCTTTTGCCCTTGTGGCTTTTGCGTCAATCATGCCCGAGCGCAAAATCTCGTTGCCGAGAAAAATATTCTCGGCAACACTCGCTTCCGGGATAAGATTCAATTCCTGGGGTACGAGTACAATATTCATCTTAAGGGCTTCTTCAGGGGAGGAAAGCCTCAGCGGCTTCCCTTCCATGAAGATTTGCCCTTCGTCCATAGAATACTGGCCCGTAAGGATATTCATTAAAGTACTTTTGCCTGCGCCGTTTTCGCCTACCAGCGCGTGCACCTCGCCGTTCCTCAGTTTAAGGCATACATTGTCAAGCGCCTTTGTACCCGGGAACGTCTTAGTGATGTTTTTCATTTCAATGATATAATTATCATTTTGACTGAGTTTTTGCATCTGCATTATCTCCATAGAGCATCTTGATGAATTTATCGGCCTGGCCCTTGTAAACGGATGTGGAGCCGACTGCCGTTTTTTCATCTACCTTTTGGCCGTCTACCGTTTTTATAGCGTTATAAATCAGTTTGTAACCCATGTCATAGCAGTTTTGAACCTGTGCGACATAAAGTGTGCCGTCTTTGAGGTAGTTAAGCGTGCGCAGGTCATGGTCCATGCCGCCGATGACTATCTTGCCGGATTTTCCGGCGCTTTTAACAGCCTGGCATGCGCCGACAGGGTTAGACATGTTGTTGCAGAGTATGCCGCCGAGGTCCGGATAAGCCTGCAGCCATGACTCGGTTATGCTGATTGCCTTTTCGACGGAGTCGTTGTCCCTCTGCGTGTCGACTATTTCAATGTTCGGGTACTTAGCTATTGTGTCCTGGAAGCCTTTCAGCCTCTGTTCATGGGAAGCGGCGCCCATGGTCCCCGCAAGGATGGCGATTTTGCCTTTTCCGCCCATTTTTTCACAGACGGCTTTTGCGAGCTTGCAGCCGTCGCCGTAGTTGTCAGTGTTGCCTACGAAGAACGACCTGTTGCAGTTAGTCACGTCGGAGCTTGCGAAAGTGGCCACCGGAACTTTCTTCGCGACGGCGTTGTTAATGGCCTTCGCGGTTGTTTCGGGCTGGTTAACGTCAACCGCAATCAGGTCATACCCCTGGCCTACGGCTGTTTCGATGGAATTTACCTGGTCAACGGCATCAGGCTGCGCAGGGCCGTACCACACGTAGTCCACCTTGACGCCTTTTTTAGCCATATCGCTTACGGCGGCGTCAACGCCTGACTTAATGGCATCATACCAGCTGTGGATGTTCTTATAGGTGCAGTAAATTTTATAGCTCTTTTTCTTAGGTGTGTACGAGGTATCAAAGTTCTGGTCGGCAAGCTCGGTCTTTCCGGTCGCGCTGTCGCCTGCTTTTGCCTCAGCACTGTTCGTACTTGCCTGCGAGGCGGAAGACGTCCCTCCTGATTTATTTGATCCACATCCGGAAAGCATTGATACAGCCAGCAAAGTTGCAGTTGCCAAAGACAATAGTTTCTTAATCATCTTTTCTCCTCCAAATTGATCAATTCGCCGTGACACCGGGTGAGTGAAGAAGCGCCCACGGTCATTACCGCTTGTCCACTTGATTATATGGAAAACGGCGGGAACATAAATTTTTTACCTAACCGATATGACATTGCCCCCGCCGTATTCTGCCTGCAGGTGTGGCGTCTTACTGCTTTTTAAAATGCTGAAAAACTTGCTGAGCGAGTTAAAATTTCACGACCGCCTTTATGACTTCATCCTTATGGTTCAGGCTGTATTCAACAGCATGGATGCAGTCCTTAAAGTCAAACACGTGCGAAACGATTTTCTTAAGCGGTATGGCTCCGGACGCGACCGCCGAAATTGCCTTCGGATAAAGGTTCCTGTAGCGGTAAACGGAGTAAATCGTGCCTTCCATGGCGTTAAGCGTCGCGATGTCAAGCTCAAGAACGGGTTCAGGGGAAACGCCTACCAGCGTTACCTTTCCTGCGCGTCTTATCAGCCTGCACGTCTGGAGCGTCGTTACCCTGTTGCCCGCGCATTCGTATACCTGGTCGGCGCCGCCGCCGGGGAGTGTTTTCGCAAATTCCTCTATGCTTTCATTTTTACTGTTGAAAACCCTTGTAGCGCCGACTTCCATTGCCTTTTGCAGGCGCTTATCCAAAACGTCGGCGACATATATCTCGCTGACGCCTCTCGCTTTCAGGCTCATAATGGTACACAGCCCGATGCAGCCGCTCCCAAGCACGATGGCCCTTTCGCCGAGTTTAGCGTTCGAAAGTTCGGTCGCGTGAAGCCCTACGTTAAGCGGCTCAAGCAGTCCGCCTTCCATTGTCCCGACAGAGTCCGGCAGCTTGTAGCACATGGATGCATCATGCACACAGTAATCCGAAAAAACGCCGTCGCGCTCATGCGGGATTGCCAGCATTTTTACGTCCTTGCACAGGTTGTAGTGCCCGCTCCTGCAGTCCTCGCATTTGCCGCACGGCACGGCAGGCTCCAAAGCGACCTTATCCCCTTCGGAAAAGCCCTCTACGCCCTCGCCTACCGCTGTGACAACGCCGCCCGGCTCATGCCCGAGCGCAAGCGGCCCGTCAAGCTCCCAGTTGGCTAAACGTCCCTCCTGATAAAAATGGAGATCCGAGCCGCATATGCCCACGTACTCCAGTTTAACCTGCAGTTCGCCGGCCTTCGGCTGCGGGATGTCACGTTCGACCCACTCCAGCTTTTGCTTGCCAACCAAGACGCATACTTTCATTTTGCCCTGCATTGTTTTTTCCTCCCATATAAATATTAATTTATCTTTTAATTTATTTCTTCCTTATTAAATCTTTTACCGCGCCCGCAATTCCTTCCGGGTCAAGGCGGTAATAGCGGAACACTTCGTCATCTGTGCCGTTAGGCACGTCTTCGTCCGGAATACCGCATATCTTCATAGGCACCGGATTGTTCTGTGCCAAAAATTCCGAAACGGCGCCTCCAAGCCCCCCGTAAATACTATGTTCCTCAAGTGTCAGTATACATCCGCATTCTTCCGCGGCGCTCTTAACCGCCTCAGTGTCAAGGGGCTTTATCGTGTGCATATCGACTACGGTAATATGGATGCCTTCCTTTTCGAGCAGCCCCGCGGCGTCAACCGCCCTTGAAACAAGCTGCCCGCAGGCAATCACCGCAGCGTCATGCCCATCAAACCATTTGTTCGCTTTTCCTATGTGTATGTCGCCTTCATTGCCGTAAAGGACCGGCACGGGGTTCCTCCCTATGCGGATATACGCGGGCCTTCCGGCCTTGAGCAGCTCCGCGGTAACGGCCCTCATCTGCGCCGCATCAGACGGTATCTCCACCGTCAGGTTCGGTATGGCCCTCATAAGCGCTATGTCCTGCAGCGAGTGGTGCGTCGCCCCGAGGGCGCCGTAGCTTACCCCGCCGCTTATGCCTATGACGGCCACGTTATTGTTAGAGTAGGCGACGTCGACTTTAACCTGTTCCGCAGAGCGCGTGCTGTAAAAGCTTGCCGGCCCGAGTACAAAAACTTTTTTACCCATATGCGACATTCCGGCTGAAACCGTAACGGCGTTTTGCTCCGCTATGCCTATTTCCACGAACTGCTCCGGCAGTTCGTCCGGATAAGCCCCAAGCTTTGCGGAGCCGCGGGAATCCGTACATACGACCGTAATATCCCTGTCTTTTTTGGCTTCTTCAAGAATCATCTTTGAAAAGGCGCTGCTGCATGCTTCCCTTTCCATCACGCCAGCTCCTTTCTGTATGCGTCCATATCTTTCTTCAACTGGTCTACCTGTTCTTTCGTAGGCGTTTTATGGTGCCAGTCGGCCCTGTTTTCCGCGCAGGCAAGCCTTTTGCCCTTTACGGTGTCGGCAATTATGCAGACCGGCCTGCCTTTTCCCCTTATATCCAGCGCCGAAAAAATCTGCCCGTAGTCATGCCCGTTGATCTCTACCGTTTTGAAGCCGAAGGCCTCGGCCTTTTTCTTAAGGTTTACAAACGGCATGACTTCCTCCGTCTGGCCGCTTATCTGCAGAAAGTTGCGGTCAACAATCCACGTGAGGTTGTCAAGCCTGTACTTTGCGGCCGACATCATAGCCTCCCAGTTGCTTCCCTCGCCAAGCTCACCGTCGCCGGTCAGGACATACACGCGGTTAGGCATGCCGTCCCTTTTAAGGGCGAGCGCAATGCCCGAAGCAAGGCCAAGGCCATGGCCGAGCGAGCCTGTGTTTGCCTCTACGCCCGGAATTTTTTTATTGGGATGCCCTCCGAGTACGGACCCGAAAGTCCCGTATTTGCCAAGAAGCGTTTTGTCTATATATCCATACTCCGACAAAAGCGTGTAGTATGTTTCACTTGAATGGCCTTTGCTTAGTATGAAATAATCCCTGCCGCTCCATTTCGGGTTTTTGGGGTCGTGTTTCATGTAATTAAAAAGTGAAACCATGATGTCCACTTCCGAAAGGTCGCCGCCTATATGCCCGCCGCCGCCGCTGTATATAAGCTCCACCGTTTTTTCACAAATTTCGGACGCCTGGATTTCAAGTTTTTTTATTTGTTCTTTATTCAGCATTTTCCATCCCCCTGCTCTCCGAGCAGCATTTTTATTGCCTTGCTCCATCCGGCAAGTTTTTGCTGTCTGACTGTGCCGTCCATGCGCGGCTTATACAGATTGTACGAGATGGCGCTGTAGATACGGCTTTCATTATAAAGGCCGGCCGATATGCCCGCGAGGTAAGCCGCGCCAATGACGGAAAGTTCTTCGGCATCAGGTATTTTTACGTCTATATCGGTGATATCGCTTTGGAACTGCATGAGGTACTTGTCCCTTGTCGGGCCTCCGTCAACGCATATCTGTGAAAGGTTCAGCCGCGTATCCTTCCGCATGGCCTCTATAACATCATTAATCTGGTACGCCGCGCACTCGCTGGCCGCTTTTATGAGCTCCTTACGTCCCGTCATACGGCCCATGCCCGTAATAACCGCGTGCGTGTCGGCGCGCCACCACGGCGCGCCAAGGCCTGAAAACGCAGGCACTATATAGGTCTGGTCATTCGGGTCGGCCTCGGCCGACAGCTTTGCGGTTTCAGATGCCGACTTAATAATGCCGAGCTTGTCCTTAAGCCATGTAATAACCGCTCCGGTATAATTTATATTGCCTTCAAGCACGTAGGAAACTTTGCCGTTTACTTTCCATGCCAGCGAAGTCGACAGGCCGTGCCGGCTTACAAACGGTTCAGCCCCCGTGTTGAGCATAACCGACGAGCCTGTTCCGTAAGTTGCTTTGATGTCGCCTTCGCCCCGGCAGTTATGCCCAAACAAAGCGCCGTGCGAGTCCCCTAAAATGCCGCGTACCGGCACGGGTTTTTCAAGATAACCCTCAAGGTCCGTATACCCGAAAAGGGAGTCGGAGTCGCATACCTCCGGCAGCGCCTCCGCGGGGACGCCAAACGTCCCGCATATATCCGCGTCCCATTTAAGTTCCCTTATGTTGAACAGCTGCGTCCTGCTCGCGTTGGAATAGTCCGTCTTAAAAGCCGAGCCGTTTGTGAGCTTGTAGATAAGCCAGCTGTCCACTGTTCCAAGCGCTAAAGTACGGTTTTTAATTTTTTCACGGGCGCCCGGGAAATTCTCAATCATCCACGCCATCTTTGACGCCGGATAATACGGCGACAGTTTAAGGCCGGTTTTAAGGTAAATCCCGTCGCCTGCCGCTTTCTGCGCCCCTATGCGGGCGCAGATATCTTTAGCGCGGCTGCATTGCCAAACGATAGCGTCGCCGATCGGCCTGCCTGTTTTTTTGTCCCATCCCACTGTAGTTTCGCGTTGGTTATCAATTCCGATACATGCAATTTGGCTTTTGTCGATGCCTGTTTTTTCCACTACCTGCCTGCAGACGGCTATAACGTTGCGGTAAATTTCCTCAGGGTCGTGCGACACCCAGTTTTCGCCGCTGACAATCTGCCTGTGCGGCAAGTCGCATCTCCCTTTGAGCCTGCCCTTGTCATCGAATAAAACCGCTTTGGTTCCCTGTGTGCTTTGGTCAACACCTAAAATGTAAAATGTTCTCACAGTGCTTCTTTTCCTCTCATTACTGTGTTAATAGGAACATAATATGTTTGTTAACGTTCTATTTTGTTACTACACGGAGCATTATAACAGCATTTCTACCCAATGTCAATATTGTTCGAATATTTTTTTAGATATTATGTGCGGTTTATGAGTTTTTTAAAACAAGTTGCTGCAATCTATTGTTATTTTTGCGTTTTCATATTATAATATATTTATAATTATAGTTTATACGTTCTATATGAAATCACCGGCGAACAAAAACTAAGATAAAGGTGCGCATAATATGCAAAAAGACCGACCTTCAAAAATTATTGAGATCATGCAGTCGAAGCATATCATCTCCATAGGTGAGCTTTCACGGCTTCTTAACTGCACGGAAATGACCGTCAGGCGGAACCTTGACAAGCTTCAGGAGATGAACTTCGTCAGGCGTGAGCACGGTTACGCCGTTTTGCTTGAAAATGCA
Source organism: Ruminococcaceae bacterium UBA5413 (assembly GCA_002409585.1). Lineage (GTDB taxonomy): Bacteria > Bacillota > Clostridia > Oscillospirales > Acutalibacteraceae > Thermocaproicibacter. Next base: position 66,660 of record DHNP01000016.1, read on the forward strand.
CAGGAAACAGATTATTACGTCCAGATTGAAGAAAATAAAAAGGAAAAAGAGGCCATTGCTTCCGTCGCCCTGCAGTACCTTGTACCCTTTGAAAGCATCTGTCTCGACTCAGGCACTACCATACAGCTCATGGTAACCATGATCCCGAAAAATATGCCGCTGTCGGTTATTACGCCAAGCCTTACGGCCGCCATGACTTTGTCTGACAACAGCGACGTGCAGGTGCTCATTCCGACAGGCTTTCTCAACCACGCCAACCGTTCCGTACTGCTCGCGGAGCCAGACCGCATGAGGCAGTACAAGGCGGACATCGCTTTTATCTCCTGCCGCGCGTTCCGTGTTCCCGGCGGCGCATACGAGCATACGCAGAACCTGACTACAACGAAAAAAGCTTTGGCGGCCATTGCCCAAAAGCGGGTCCTTTTAGTAGACTACTCAAAATGGGACGTCAATTCACTGTGCAACTCCATCAGCCTGGAAGAGCTTGATACAATCATAACCGATGACAAAGCGCCCGCGGAATCAGTAAAGAAGGCCGCTGAATTTGGTACGGAAATAATAATCGTAAATTCCGACACTAAAAAAATCGCCGAGCACTACAACGCCGAAAAGAAAGGCGGCAGGCCGTAAGGATGCGCCGGCGCGCGGCATTTTTTATCGTTTGGCTTTTACACTGCCCGGCTAAGGCGGTGTAAAACCTGCTAACAGGCAAAAAACGGAGCATACCGGTTAAACGTCCTTTAAAATGGCAGCGTTTGTGCCGCCATTTCTTAGGTTACCGATATACTCCGTAATTATTATAATTAATGTTAAAAAATTTTTTTAACCGCAGGCTTTCCCGTTTACAGCCGGTTCTGCCGCGCGCTTATTTGTCGGCGCCGGCCTTTTTTTTGCCTTTTATTTTTTCAAGGAAAGGCAGTACGTTCGTGAAGTCGGCATTTAAGATATCTTTATCCATACGTTCCGGAAGGACGTTGTGGTTTATGACGAGCATAAGCTGCCTTCCGGCATTTTCAAAACAGACGACGCCCTTTATGATGGATTTGTCTTTTCCGATATCCGGTATAGGCTTTATATCGCTTTCATTTACTTCCAAAACGTTGTTTAGCTGGTCGGCTTCCATAGCCGCGAGCATTCCCCCGGGAAGGCGTATGATGAGCAGATGCGGCGCGGGTGGCGCTTTTTCTTTACCGCCGAACAGCATGTGCGTGTCTATGACGGGTACGTAACGGTTCTTGTAAACGACCGCCCCGCGTATAAGCTCGTTGCTTTCGGGTATATTTATAATTCCGCCGGAGTCTACGGACTCTACGACGTCTTTTTCCTCCACGGCCGCGAGCCTGCCGCTGACTACAAATGACACAAGCTTTGAGTGCGCCTCGTTTTCAGCGAGCGATATGTCCGACTGCGAGACAAGCATGCCGCAGCTTCCTTCCGCCGCGGCGGCGCCATATGCGGCAATGGCTTTAAATACAAATACCAAGGCGCCGCAGTCCGGAAGGCATGCGCAACCCACGGCGTAATACATATTGTCATAGGCCAGTATTTCTGATAAGGGTTTTCCTTTTTCCGTTTTAAAGAAGCGTTCCGGCACGCCGAGTTTTGTTCCGGCCGGCATATCGCCCCGTGTAGATAAAATTATACCTCCGCTTTTGTCGGTTAAAGCGCAGAAGGATTTCTCACCGTCAGGCTTAGCTTGCTCCAGCATATGCCTTAGCTGTGCGTCGCTGTCGAAAACCGCCCCTATGCCGCCTACGGTCTTAGACGGGTTCACAGGGTCGGTAACAGAAGCGGCGCATATATATGTATAATTCCCGCCGTAAAAATGTGATTTTCGGAACGGCGAAACGAAATATTTCGTTTCATCGCTGTTCGAAAGTATATCGCTTATAAATTTATCGGTAATTTTTTTACCCGTTAAATTTTTTGCACAGCATCCGGAAACAGCAGTTACCCTGCCCTCCGCGTCAAAAACGAACATTCCGCTGTAAACAGTGTAAAGGCTGTTTATACAGTCAAGCTTGCCGCGGAGTTCTTCCGTCGTGCCGCCGGCGGCAAGCGCGTCCCTTAACGAAAGGTCCAAAGCCCAGCGCCGGCAGTCGCCTGCGTAGCCGTAAACCATCCTGCCGGCCGAGTAAGAACATAAAGACGCAAGGGACAGCACGCAGCGCAGCCCGGAGGACACCGTTTCACCGAAAAAGCCCTTTACTGCGTTTTCAAACACGCCGTCTATGTCGCTGCCCATACGGTTCATGTAGTGCAGCAGCGGCCGCAGCGGCGTAAACTCCCCGCTGTCTCCGCTCTCATTTGTTATAAGCTGCCCATTGAAAACAATGCTTTTAAGCGACCTGTTTATTTTTTCCGCACGCAGCATTATGCCGCCGAGTTCCTCCGAAAACGAATACGCCGCGGATGCCATGCCCTGCCTTAACCCGTCGTCCATGCCCGCCAAAGCATCGCCCGCCTTACTTTTAAAAGCTATGCCGAGCGGAACCATGGCGTGCGCTTTCCAGCCGAGGCCGCTGTACCCGCTGAGCGCGGCGGCTGGAAAGGCCTTTACAATGTACTCAAGTCCTCTGTAACACACGGCGGCATGCCCGCCGCCCGCGTACGTTTCAACCTGCGTGCCCGCCGGCAGGCAGCTTTCGTCGCCGCTTGCCACAACCGTGCCCTTTTCATCTATAATAGAAAGCAGCAGGCAGCCGCCGGCGGCTGCCGTTTCCTTAAATATTTCATGTACCGCTTCCACTGTCTTAAAGCAGAGGCACGCCGCGCCGACGGCTTCACCGGTTTCACCGTCAGTTACAGAGCACGAAAAAATATGCGCGTTCCCTCTGCCGGGCCGCAGGGGGGACTCGCCGAACGTTTCCAAGGGGCCGGCCCCTTTTTCCATTGCCGCGCGCAGGCTCCGGTCCTCTACCGTTTCACCTGTTATGGCGTTTTCAGGGTCTGTATTTGCAAGTACCTTTAAATTTTTATCGAGTATTATAACATCACTGTAACAGCCGTTGTCCTCCGCGTATGCGCTTATGCGCTCCAGCACCGACTCCCTGTCTTTCTCAGAAGCTGAAGCCCCCAAAGCGGCAAAGCGCCTTACGCCGCCGTCGCCCGCCAGGCATTCGGCGTCGCGCATACATTTACGCAGGCTGCACGCGAGCATGTCTATGGCGGCCTGCGCTTTTGGCGTTATTTCCTGCCGCAGCTTCCGGAGTTCACCCTTCGTGAGCGCTGCGACAAGCTCTTTCTGCAATGACGAAAAATTTTTCTGTATCTGTGCCATTTGCGGCAAAATCGTCTGTGACTGGCGTGGGCAGGCCATCTCACAGAGCAGCTTTATATTTTCCCACTTTTCATCAAGTGAGGCAAAAGCCGCGCTGCACTTTTCAGCACCGTCCATATACGGCAAAAAATCTTTTTCTGTAAAAAGCAGCATTTTAATATATCCTCCTCGCAAGAAAAACATCAGGCCTGCGGCTGTACCGTAAATCACAATACACGTA
>DHNP01000016.1:70317-70903 GCA_002409585.1 Ruminococcaceae bacterium UBA5413
TGTAAATCACAATACACGTATATTGCCGCCATGCAAATATTTAGTATTATAAAATATATATAAATTTAAAAATTAGACAATATTTCCGAAAATCTATCTTATTCTTTTATGATACCATCATATGCAACTGTATTCAAGTAAATTATGCTTTTATTATCTCCCTTAATTTTTATATATTTTTAAATTTTATAATAACAAGAAGCTTTATATTACCTCCGCTATTGCCCTTCGTTTTCCACCAAATTTTAAAATCAGGATGCCAAGCATATGACAACAAACGGCCGGCACCTGAGTTTTCAAGTGCCGGCCGCTGTTTTGGGTATGGTTTTCAAAAAGGTTGTTAGCCTCCATGTTTAGCCCTGAGTAAGAAAAATTGAACAACCCATAGGAAAATCAAAGTGATCAGCAAACAAAGCAAGTCTTTCCGCACACTTTTATTGCCCCAAGCAAATCCTTTCTGCTCCCGGCATTCCCGCACGATATCGACCACAAAAACATTATCCACCAGCGGTACGGCCACTAAAGTCACCAAAAAAGGAAGCAGCGGATGAATGGTGTAAAAAGTTGATCCTACTCCGAATATTGT
>DHNP01000016.1:71093-71288 GCA_002409585.1 Ruminococcaceae bacterium UBA5413
CCCCCCGCCACTGCAATGACACTTTCAATTATTTTTAGATGTTTCTTCAAGGCAATACCTCCTAAAAGAAAAGAAACCGTTCTTTTGGACATGGCCTTTCTCATAAAAAATCACTTCTTCAATTTTAGGCCGCCTTTGTTTCTTACAAACTGAAAAATTTTAAATCTTCTGCATCGGTATCATTTCTTACCAATA
>DHNP01000035.1:0-164 GCA_002409585.1 Ruminococcaceae bacterium UBA5413
CAGCGGATTGCTCCTTTGATTATCTACCCATGTGGGTACATAATGTTATGCGGTATTATCGTCCGTTTCCAAACGCTATCCCTCTCTGTAAGGCAGGTTACTCACGCGTTACTCACCCGTCCGCCACTAAGCTTTCGCTTCTTCCGTCCGAAAACTTCTTAAGC
>DHNP01000035.1:503-20266 GCA_002409585.1 Ruminococcaceae bacterium UBA5413
GTTGTTCAATTTTCAAGCTCCCAAATCCGTCAAAGTACACAAAACATATTTCTAAACAGTTCATCCGTTAGGCGAACATGTTTTAAATTTTGTTCCGTTTTTCGACGGCTTTACTATAATACCACTGTGCGGGGGCATTGTCAACACTTTTTCAATATTTTTTCGATTTTTCTTCATTTTTTCAATGTGTAAGTTGTAAATAATATAACTTCCTTGGTTTCAATGCGCCAATGCCATTAAAAAGTATGCAGTTGCCTTTTTTATCGTATTAACATTATTATTTTCTCGGCAGAATTGCTTGCCAAGCCTGCTATATTTCACTGCTTTATATACACTTTCGGCCGTAAACGCTCTAATATTTAAACTCAGACCCACTGCCTATGTGCGTCTTACTTGCCATCTATTATTTATATGGTTGAGGCTCTTTAATGCGTCTGTATCAAAAAGGAGCAGCTTAACGTGCTGCTCCATAACTCTTATTTAAAAAGCTTTTTAAACTGCGGTCTACTTCAAAATACTTATAAGGACGCCTGCCGCTACAGCAGAACCAATTACACCGGCGACATTAGGTCCCATGGCATGCATTAAAAGGAAGTTGCCAGGGTCTTCTTCCTGCCCAACTTTCTGCGAAACACGCGCAGCCATAGGCACGGCCGACACGCCCGCAGAGCCGATAAGCGGGTTTACTTTTCCGCCGCTTGTATGGTACATCAGCTTGCCGAACAAAACACCGCCCGCAGTTCCTACGGAGAATGCCAGCAACCCCAGGATTACAATCTTTATAGTCTTAGCCGTAAGGAAAACCGAACCTGTCGCAGTAGCGCCTACGGTCGTACCGAGGAAAATCGTTATTATGTTCATGAGCTCATTTTGGGCCGTCTTTGAAATACGTTCAACGACTCCGCTTTCCCTCATAAGATTACCAAGCATGAGCATGCCTACGAGCGGTGCGGCATCAGGCAGTAAAAGTGAAATCAATATTGTTACAATGATAGGGAAAAGAATTTTTTCTATTTTTGAAACGGGCCTTAGCTGCTGCATCCGTACCATGCGTTCTTTTTTAGTCGTAAGCGCCTTCATTATAGGAGGCTGTATTATGGGCACAAGCGCCATATATGAATACGCTGCTATAGCTATCGAGCCTAAAAGCTGAGGCGCCAAAATAGACGTAACATAGATGGCGGTAGGGCCGTCGGCACCGCCTATGATGCCTATGGCACCTGCAGACTGCGGGTCAAACCCCAACAAAACCGCTCCAATGAACGTAAGGAAAATGCCAAGCTGTGCGGCAGCCCCCAAAAGGAAACTCTTCGGGTTTGCAATAAGCGGGCCGAAGTCCGTCATCGCGCCAATTCCTAAGAAAATAAGCGGTGGATAAATACCAAGCTGTACACCCTGATAAAGGTAATATAAAAGTCCGCCGTTGCTGTCGGCCGTAGGGGCGGCCATAACTGCCGGGCAAAGGTTTACAAGCAGCATGCCAAAAGCTATAGGCAGTAAAAGCAAAGGTTCATACTGCTTTTTTATAGCTAAATACATAAGCACGCATGAAATTGCAATCATAACGTAATTGCGCCAGTCGTTGGTTACAAAACCGGAAGACTGGATAATCTTCACTATTGAATTGATAAATTCACTGAATACTCCCACAGAATAACAGTCCTTTCCTTTTTTGTTTCTTTAATAATGAGAAATCAGACTCTCAGAAAGGCCGCGTATTCCATAATCTCCCTGCCATACCCCACGCTGTACCTGACGGGTTTTCTTTCCGTACTGCCCTTTTTAAAGATGTTATCCTGCCCCCTGGCATGGTGCAGTAAACGGCTGCGCTTATTGCGGCGATTGTTTCCGCCGGTATATCGCCCATGCTTACCGCGGGCAGTTCCGTGTCCTGCCGCGTCTCGACTTCCGGTGCTTCAGCTTCGCCTGACGGTGCATCGCCGGAAGGCCTACCGGCATGCCTCTCACTGTATCTTTTGCTTATGGAATGGACTGCAGATCCATAGCCCTTGATAATAAGTGTTAAAGCTATAAGCATAAGAAAAACAACTACGAGTCCCGTAAACAAAACGATGAGTGAAATCTGCATTTTTTGCTGGAAATCCATTTTATATCACCATTCCGCATAAAAATTAATAATTATTAGTTTGCTAAAGTTTGCTAAAAAAATAACGGCTTTTTATATTATAACCGATATAAAGTACAATTTCAATGAAAAAAATCATCTTTAGGCGATTTTTAACGGCCATTTACATAAATAGTCATTTAATAAAGCGGTTTCAGACAAATTCCGCACCCGCGTCGGACTTAATTTTTGCTCCATAATAAATGTTGTGGTGGATAACAGATAAAGCCTAAGACTTACGTCCTTTTACTAACGTTGTGTGCAAGGTTCATCTTCCGTTTCAACTGTCATACGTATTTTGGGCTGTGTAAATTACGGTAAACCGGAGTTGCTGCCAAATGTAGTTTCCATTTATAAAAATATTTAAATTATCCATTGCATCGATATCTCTTATTGCAAATATTGCAAAAAAGTCCAGCTTGAATTAATTAGAACTCATTCAAGCTGGATTTTTCAATCCTATAAATGTCTTATACCGACAGTGAGTAGTTAGGCGCTTCTTTTGTTATCTGTATATCGTGCGGGTGGCTTTCCCTAAGCCCAGCGCCTGTAATGCGGACGAACTGCGCCTTTTCGTGAAGTTCCTCTATGTCTGCGCAGCCGGTATAGCCCATACCGGCGCGAAGGCCGCCCATAAGCTGAAAAACAGTATCCGAAAGCGGCCCCTTGTAAGGCACCCTGCCCTCTACGCCTTCAGGCACGAGCTTTTTGGCGTTTGTTTGGAAATAGCGGTCCCTGCTTCCGTGTCCCATAGCGGCAAGGCTGCCCATGCCCCTGTAAACCTTGAAGCGGCGCCCCTGAAAAAGTTCCGTTTCACCCGGCGACTCCTCGCACCCTGCAAAAAGGGAGCCTATCATAACGACGTTTGCGCCTACTGCCAGCGCCTTTGTTATATCACCGGAATACTTAATACCGCCGTCCGCTATAACGGGTATGCCGTATTTTTGTGCCTCAACGGCGGCATCGTAAATTGCGGTGACCTGCGGCACGCCTATGCCGGCCACTATACGCGTTGTGCAGATGGAACCGGGGCCTATGCCCACTTTAACACAGTCAGCGCCCGCGTCAATGAGGGCTTTTGTTCCCTCAGCCGTAGCTACGTTCCCCGCGATGAGCTGCACGTCGGGATATGCTTTCTTTATCTTGTCCACAGTATTGAAGACGCCGTTGTTATGCCCATGCGCAGAGTCGAGGACTATCACGTCTACCTGGGCGTCAACGAGCGCCGCCACGCGGTCAAGCACGTCCTGCGTAGCGCCGACTGCCGCCCCGCAAAGCAGCCTGCCGTTGTCATCCCTCGCTGAATTAGGGTACTGTACGGCCTTCTCTATATCCTTTATTGTAATAAGCCCCTTAAGCGCCCCGCCGCCGTCTACTATAGGCAGCTTTTCTATCCTGTGCTGCCTGAGTATGTCCTTGGCCTGCTTGAGCGTCGTGCCGACCGGTGCCGTAACCAGCCTGTCCTTTGTCATAACGTTTGAGATGGGCTGGTCAAAGTCCGCCGAATCCATAAACCGCATATCGCGGTTCGTTATTATGCCGACGAGCTTGCCGTCCTTGCATATAGGCACGCCGGATATGTGGTAACGCGCCATTAAGTTGTCGGCATCGCGCACGGAATGTTCCGGCGTAAGGAAGAACGGGTTTGCTATGACTCCGTTTTCAGAGCGCTTTACCCTGTCTACCATATCGGCCTGCTTTTCAATGGACATATTCTTATGGATTATGCCTACTCCGCCTTCCCGCGCGATGGCTATGGCCATTTCCGTTTCCGTTACGGTATCCATCGCCGAAGTCATGAGCGGAATATTTAACCTTATTTTTTTAGTCAGGTGCGTCGCTAAGTCAGCTTCCGACGGCAGTACTTCCGACTTTGCGGGTACAAGCAGTACATCGTCAAACGTCAGTGCTTCTTTTGTGAATTTTTTAGAATAGCTGGTATTTAGCATATTCGTCCTCCATTTCATGTTTTAGCCGCTTGCGGCTGGTGCGGCCATCCATTTTTTACGCAGACCGTTTAAAATTGCCGGTACAAAAAATTATAAAATAAATAAGGTCTGTATGCGCCCGTACAAAACCTTATCCCTTAAAATATTAATGTGTATTATACCATGTTTTCAATATATGTTTCAAGTGCTTATATCGGCTCCATATTATGCTATTTATCAAATACAAATAAATACTCATGCGCAAGCAACAAAAAATTATATTTTATACTGTTTGTTTTCCAAAATCCTGTGGCCCTGCAGTTATGCTGTTCCTTAATAATAATCTCTTTAACATGGAATCCGGCATTTTCAAAAATTTTTAAAACTTCAAAGCTCATAGGTACAACATGGCCTTTTTTCCTTGTATCGCCCATAAGTACAGCGCAAAACTTACCGTGCCTGAGTACTCTGTATGCCTCCGCGGCAACTTTCTCCATTTCCGGTAGAAAGTCTTTTACAGCGCAGCGTGATATATCGCCGTCAATATCTTTGCTGTACCGTATGATGTCCGCATATGGCGGGTGCGTGCATATCAAATCTATACTTTCATCATCTAAAAAGCCAAGATTCCTCGCATCGCCAAGGCGTACATCCGTACTGCCGCCGCCGACCGACGAAAAGCTGCATTTTTCTCTGCATATTTTTAGCGCCTCAGGGTTTATATCAACGCCGACGGCACTGCGGTTTAAAAGTTTTGCTTCTACTAAAGTCGTTCCCCCGCCCACAAACTGGTCCAATACAACATCATTTTCTTTTGAGTAACGCAATATTATATTACGCGGAACATAAGGCGACCAGTTTCCTCTGTACTTTGAGTCATGTGTTGCCCAGCTCCCGTGTTCGGGAAAACTCCAAACCGTTGTCCCTTCAAGCTCAAAATTCTTTGGTTCCCATTCAGTAATATTTTTCTTCACGCCCTGCCTCTAATCAAACAAATAATTTTCCCATTACGCCGTTATTCATATCATTTATATTATATATGTAAGGTAAAACGTCAAATGTTTCCTCCAAATTGTTTTTTGCGCCCATCCAGCCTTTGCCGTCAGTAAACCAAACGAAAGTAAAGCCGTCTATGCCTTCAGCCTCAAGTGCAAGCGTTTTATAGCTGCGTGCCGTTTCGTTAAGCTTAGATCCGTTGCTCGCATAAAAATTAGTTTCTATACCATATATCATTGTATCTGTCTTTACGACGAAATCAAACCTTTTCTGTGTTTTACCCGTATTTGAAAGCTTTGAAAGATCTATGCCCCACTTTTTTTGCACATCACTTAAATTCATTTCTTTAAAGTAGTTCATGTTTTTTATAAATCCCGCGTTTTTTATATGCCTTTCAACTAAGTCCTCCATTAGATGGCCGCCCCTGTTTTTCCTCCCGTTTGAGTCCAGCCCTGTTTCTATGCCTGTTACATAGTCGACTAAATTGCTTACTATATGGTTCTGCATCAAATCAAAAAGCCCAGTTTCCCGCATAAATATTTTATACTGTTCTACTGGGCAGTTCATCTTATTAAACGCATAATTAACTTCTTTTGTGCCGCTCAGGGCAGCTATTTCTTTTTTCCGCACTGCGATTAAAATGGGAATACATTCGAGAGTCCGTGGATACAGGCGTACTAATTTTTCAAAATCTTCCTCAATGTTTTTGTCGCCTATCAGTGAGTTAAGTATATTAAGCTCGACTTTCACGGCATCTACATTTTTATAAACCTTTTCAAAGTCAACATAATATGAATAATCGGCTATGCTGTTTTTAAATTTTGAAAGCCACAGTGTAAAGTTACGTTCAGTCATTATTAATTCCTCTTAATAATTACTTATAAGCAATTCGCTTATTTTTCCTCTTGCCTCTCCCTTTGAATTTATTATCCTTGAAGCTTTAACGCGTTTAATGTTAAATTTACTATATAATATATCAAAAAAGTTATCGTTTTCATCAATATTTTTAGGGTCCGAGTTACTTACTAAAAGCTTTGCGTTTCTTTCTGCCATTGCTTGAACAAAATAAGAAAGTTCCTCTTGTTTTGCGTCGTTAAACCCAAGCTGCGAATAGGCTGTAAATGAGGATGTATTTGTCAGCGGCCTGTATGGCGGGTCAAAATACGCAAATGTCTTATTGTCAATAAAATCTTTTGATTTTTTGTAATCTCCGTATATAATCTTTACGTTCTTCAGTGCCGAAGAAATGCTTAATAAATTTTCAGCATTACAAATCGTAGGCTTTCTATACGCGCCTGCCGGTACATTAAACGTCCCTTTTTTGTTTACCCTGTACAGCCCGTTAAAGCAAGTCCTGTTTAAAAAAATAAACAAGGCGGCACTTTCCAAGCTGCCTTCCGTACTGTCAGTGTTTACCAGCAGTTCATTGTAACGGCTGCGCTGTGCATAGAAATACGCTTTCTTTTCGCCGCTGCCAATGCTTATATATTTATCCTGATACGCCTGAAGTAAATCAATAAGCTCAAATACGTTTTCCCGTATTGCCTTATACGCATTAATAAGTTCTGCGTTCACATCGCTTATATATAACTCTTTTAAATTGTAATGGCTTAAAATATCAAAGAGTACTGCTCCCCCACCAACAAACGGTTCCGCGTATTTAACAATGCTCTTTCCTAAACCTTCCGGATATTTACTGCGGATTTCATTTATAAGCTGTCCCTTGCCTCCAGCCCATTTCACAAACGGTTTAATCTGCCGCTTAGCATTTAAAACAGCTGTTGTTTCCGCAGTCATACTGTTCCTCCTTTTATAATCCGCCTGCTAAGCCAATAAAGAATTTCATTATACCTATTTCACACATTAAAACATCGCCGTCGCCGCAAAGCTGTTTCCGTTTTTATTGACGCCGTACATTGAAACCCTGCCGTTTTTTTCTTCAGAATATATTTTAAGCTTGTCTCCCGGTTCCGTTTCATTTATATATGTTATGCAGACCTCTTTAAGCGACTCCTCTTTCACGCCGCCGGGTAAAAAATCCACGAATATATCGCCGTAAACCGAATTGTTTACATGGCCGTTCGCGTCGAGGTCTGAGTAGTAGACCTGCCTTTCGCCGGCAAACGGCAGCTCGCGGTTAACTCCTATACGTGATATGCGCTCCTCTTTTTCAACCGGATAGTCTTTAAAAACCCCATATTTATACAAGTTCTGCGGCAGCTGGACCTTATGTGTTTCAGCATCCGCCAAAACGGTAGTCTGCATCACATCAATAATTAAATTCCGGTCAGCGTCGTAAAATTTAAAGTCACGGTAAAACTGCGCCCCCCCGCGCCCGCGCGGGTGTGTTTTTACGGTTACCGGCTCCCCGTGCTCAGGCAGGCGCAGGAGTTTAACTCGTGTTGATATTATAAAAAACACGAATCCTTCCGCGCGGTAAGCCTCGTAGCCTATGTGAAGCACGTTAAGATGCTGCTCGCTCGTTTCCTGCACGAGCCGCAGGGCGGAGCCGAACTTAAGCAGGTTCTTCGGCCCCACGTCATATACCGGAATACGCAGGCTGCGTGAATACTCATCCAATTTATTGTCCGTCATGGTTTTATAATGTCAACTCCCATATATTTCTGCAGTACTTCAGGTACCGTCACGCTGCCGTCAGCGTTTTGGTACTGCTCAACTATCGCAGGCATTACACGGCTTGTAGCAAGGCCCGAAGCGTTAAGCGTATGGACAAAATGCGTCTTTTTATCTTTACCGCGGTAGCGCATGCCCCCGCGCCTCGCTTGGTAGTCGCGTGCGTTTGAGGCGGAGCTGACTTCCTTGTAAATGCCCATGCTCGGTATCCACACCTCAATGTCATATGTGCGTGCCATAGAGAACGAGCAGTCCGCCGCCGCAAGCTTGCTGAGCCTGTAGTGCAGGCCAAGCTCCTGCACGAGCCTTTCGGCTTTCCCTACAAGCTCCTCAAACGCCGCGTCTGATTCCTCAGGCTTTGCGTACTGCACCATCTCCACTTTGTTGAACTGGTGCCCGCGGATCATGCCGCGTTCCTCCGAGCGGTAGCTGCCGGCTTCGCGCCTGTAGCACGGAGTATATGCGATAAATTTCTTTGGCAGTTCGCTTTCGTCAAGTATTTCCCCACGGTAAAGGTTCACGAGCGCCGTTTCGGCCGTGGGCAGTATAAATTTTTTATCACTGCCCGTAGGATTTTGTATCCAGTAAACCTCGTCGCCGAACTTAGGGAACTGGCCGGCTACATAGCCGCACTCATAGTTAAGCATATGCGGCACAAGCAGGAACTCATAGCCGTCTTTTATATGCTCGTCTATAAAGAAATTGATAAGCGCCCACTCCATCCTCGCGCCCATGCCGGTATATATCCATGACCCGGCTCCGCCGAGCTTAGCGCCGCGCTTATAGTCTATCATGTGAAGGCTTTCGCACAGCTCTACGTGGTCCTTCGGCTTAAAGTCAAACTGCGGTTTTTCCTTATAATATTTGATTGGTTTGTTGTTTTCTTTTCCGCCGGCGCATACGTCCTCGTCCGGCATGTTGGGCAGGCATGAGAGCAGTTCGTTTTGTTTTGCCTCTATGTCGCTCAGTTTAGCGCCGTAGTCTTTTATTTCAGCCGACAGCGACTTCATCTCAGCCATAACCGCTGAAACGTCGCCGCCCTCCTTTTTTACCTGCGGTATCTGCCTGCTTACGGTGTTCTGTTTTGCGCGCATAGACTCGACTTTGCCTGTTATATCGCGGCGTTTAACATCTATATCTAAAATATCGTCAATCATTTTATCGGCATCGAAATTTTTCTTTTTTGCGCCGTCCTTAATTTTCTGTGGATTTTCACGTATAAGTTTTATGTCTATCATACTTCTGAAAGCCCTCCATATAAATTCTTCTGTTTTTAAATATTTAACGGATTAATTAATTGCCAGAGCTAATGCCGCTTTCGCCAAGCATTTTTACAAGCTGCGCAAGGTCGTCCTCGCCGTAAAACTCTATCTGCAGCATACCGCGCTTTTTACCGCCGCCCACCCGTACTTTACGTCCGAAGTGGTTTTTAAGGGATATCTCCACCTCCCGGTAGTAATGCGGGCGTTTGTCGGCGCGCGGCTGCTTCGGCTTTTCGTTCGCTTTTTTCGCCATAGTTTCTATCTCGCGTACGGAAGCGCCCTCCGCCGCAGCTTTTGCCGCTCTTTCCATCAGCGCGTCGCTTGGAAAAGCGAGTATCGCGCGCGCGTGGCCGGCCGATATTTTTCCTTTGCTGAGCATGTCCTGTATGGCCTGCGGCAAGTTTAAAAGCCTTAGCGCGTTAGCTACGGCCGGCCGCGACTTGCCAACCGTCTTGGAAACGTCGTCCTGGGTCATGCCGTATTTGTCCATCAGGGACTTGTAGCCGCACGCTTCTTCAAGGGGATTAAGGTCTTCCCTCTGCAGGTTTTCGATAAGGGCTAACTCCATTACCTCACTGTCGGTCATTTCACGTACTACGGCCGGTACTTCAGTCACTCCCGCCATGCGCGCGGCACGCCACCGGCGTTCACCCGCCACTATACGGTAACCGCCGCCGGGTATGGGCCGCACTAAAAGCGGCTGCAGTACACCGTGCTGCGCTATGGAATCGGCAAGCTCCGCCATCGATTTTTCATCAAAATCTTTTCGAGGCTGTCCGCGGTTCGGTTCTATCTCCGAAACCTTAAGTGTAACCGCGGTGCTGGCGCTGTCGGTATCGTTTTCCGCAAAAATCGCATCAAGGCCCTTACCTAAACCGCCTTTCCTCTTTGCCACCGTCATTCCTTCTTTCACTTTATAACTGCATATTAAAACATATAATAATACGAATTACATCCGTCAGGCATCCATACCGCCGAGCAGTTCCCGCGCAAGGGCGTCGTAAGCCGCGGCGCCTTTTGAGGCTTTGTCAAAGTACTGTATGGGGCTGCCGAAGCTCGGCGCTTCCGAAAGGCGCACCGTGCGCGGGATAACCGTGCTGAAAACTTTTTTAGGGAAATACTTTTTCACTTCATTTACAACCTGCTGCGTAAGGTTAAGCCTTCCGTCATACATGGTAAGCAGTACGCCCTCCATACTCAGGCCGCCGTTGTACTGCCTTTTGACGCGGCGCACGGTGTTCATAAGCTGTGACAGCCCCTCAAGGGCGTAGTATTCGCACTGGATAGGCACGAGCAGCGAGTCAGCAGCGGTGAGGGCGTTGGTGGTTATAAGCCCGAGTGAAGGCGGGCAGTCAATCAATATAACGTCGTACGCATCCCTCAGCGGGGCAAGGGCCGCTTTTAGGCGAGCTTCCCTGTGTGGAAGCTCGACAAGCTCAATCTCTGCTCCGGCAAGGTCCATACTCGACGGCAGAAGCGAAAGCCCCTTGAATTTCGTGTTTACAACGGCATCCCGCGCGCTTGTATCACCTATAAGCACCTCGTACATGGTATTTTTAACTTTTCTGCGGTCTATGCCGACGCCGCTTGAGGAGTTGCCCTGCGGGTCTATATCCGTGAGCAGGACTTTTTTATTCAGTTCACCAAATGCCGCAGAAAGGTTTACAGCCGTTGTGGTCTTGCCTACGCCGCCTTTTTGGTTAGCTATCGCTATAATCTTTCCCAATGCCGTTCCTCCTAATTACAGTCTCCGCCGTAGTACCTGCGCATAAAGCTGCGGCCCGCCTTCAAATTATGTTTTATTATAACACTTTTATTGTGAGATTAAAAGATTCTTTCAAATGTTTCACATGAAACATCCCCGTTTTTTACATCCGCCAGGGCTTTTTACTTGCCGCAGAAAAAGCAAATCCATCGGACGCATAAAAATGCCGCCCCCGCCTGCTGTATAAAGTCCAGGCGAACGGGCGGTATTTTAAAAATAATGGTTTCTGCATGCTCCGGAGCTTTTAAGTAAAGCCTTCGGAGCCGCTCCTATGAAAATCGGAAAGCCGGCTACTTTCCTCACTCCTACTGACCGTAATAGGCATTTTTACCGTGCTTGCGCAAAAAATGTTTTTTAAGCAGCGTATCCTGCATTGGCTGCGAAGGTGTCTTTGATACCGCCTCGGTGTGCCATGCCATCATGGCCACTTCCTCGAGAACCGCCGCGTGGTATACGGCCTCGCCACAGTTTTTTCCCCATGTAAACGGGCCGTGCGACCTCACAAGCACAGCAGGCACGTCGTCCGGTTTTATCCCGTTAAATGTTTCTACTATTACTTTACCTGTTTCTTTTTCGTATTCGCCTTTTATTTCCCCATCTGTCATGGCGCGCGTACACGGCACGTCGCCGTAAAAGTAATCGGCGCCTGTAGTTCCGTAAGCCGGTATGCTCCTGCCGGCCTGCGCCCATATGGTCGCCCAGCGAGAATGTGTATGGACTATGCCGCCTATGTTTTTAAAGCTGTTATAAAGCTCGCAGTGTGTCGGAGTATCGGAGGAAGGGTTCAGCCTGCCCTCCACTTTGTTGCCGTTTAAGTCAACAACTACCATATCATCGGGCGTAAGGGCATCATAAGGCACGCCGGACGGCTTTATAACGAACAGGCCCTTTTCACGGTCTATGCCCGAAACATTGCCCCAAGTAAAGACAACGAGCCCAAGCTCCGGCAAGCGTTTGTTAGCTTCACATACGCTTTTTTTCAAATCTTCCAGCATTGCGCGGTTCTCCCTTCATTGCGGTTTTATGAAATAAATCAGTTTTTAAGTTTCCACACTATGTCGTTCCAATTAAGTTCCCTGCGAAGCTCGTTTATATCGGTGTCTTTTCCTATATGTATGTACTCTATGCCCATTATCTCCGCGAAGTCGCGCATTTCCGTATCAGTAAGGCCGTAGCTCAGTACGGAGTGATGCGCGCCGCCCGCATACATCCATGCTTCGGCGGAAGTCTCAAGGTCGGGCAGAGGCTTCCACAACACGGCGGCAACAGGCAGCTTAGGCATGTCATGCTCCTGCTTCTGGCAGACAACGTCATTTTCTATCATACGGAACCGGTCGCCCATATCAATTAATGTAACCAGCACCGCTGGCCCCGGTTTTGCTTTAAAAGTAAGGCGTGCCGGGTCTTCCCTGTTGCCTATGCCAAGCGGGAAAACCTGTATTTTCGGC
This sequence comes from Ruminococcaceae bacterium UBA5413, assembly GCA_002409585.1. Taxonomy (GTDB): domain Bacteria; phylum Bacillota; class Clostridia; order Oscillospirales; family Acutalibacteraceae; genus Thermocaproicibacter. The sequence continues at coordinate 12,662 of DHNP01000035.1, forward strand.
CTGTCGCAGGCTACGGACGGGCATACTTCAAGCATGTGCGAACCCATGTTCATGCCGCATGCACGGTCAAAATTATAAGTATAATCCTCCATAAACGCCGTCCCGCAGTCAAGGTCGGCAGTCATGGACATCATCACTTTGAGAAGCGCCGCCACCTTCCAGTCGCCTTCGGCTCCGAAACCGTAGCCCTGCCGCATGAGGTCCTGTGCGGCAAGCCCGGGCAGCTGCCTCAGCTGCTGCAGGTCTTCGAAATTTGTATGGAAAGCGCCGAACTTCTCCTTATCCATAAATTTCTTTATGGCGACTTCTTCACGCGCCTGGTAACGCACGGCTTCTATATTGCCCGTGTCCATATCGTAATATTTTTTATACTCGGCCATTTGGGCATCTATCTCGGCTTCTGTAACTTCATCCACAAGGCGTACTATGTCCTCAACGCCGTAATGGTCAACCTGCCAGCCTAACTTTATCTGCGCTTCGACTTTGTCACCCTCGGTTACGGCAACGCTCCTCATGTTGTCGCTTATGCGCAGCACGCGCAGCCTGCGGCTTTCAAAAGCGCCGACCGCCGCGCGCATCCAGCCGCCGACGCGCCCGCGGAACCTCTCGTCTTTCCACCAGCCGGAAATGACTTTCTCCTTAAGGCGCATGCGCGCCGCTATGAAGCCGTGTTCACGGTCGCCGTGCGCGGACTGGTTAAGGTTCATAAAGTCCATATCTATGCTGTCCCACGGTATATCGCGGTTAAACTGGGTATTTATATGCAAATACGGTTTTTGCAAGGCGTTAAGGCCCTTTATCCACATTTTCGAAGGTGAAAACGTATGCATCCATGTAATCACGCCGCAGCAGGCCGGGTCATTGTTTGCCTCAACTATGGCGCTGTATATCTCATCTGAATTCCTTACAACCGGATGGTATGTCACGGTGCAGGGGATGGCGGCGTCTGAGTTGAAGCCGTCAACCATTATCTTTGCGTGTTCATTTACCTTTTTAAGGACATCTTCGCCATACAAATCCTGACTGCCTACAATGAACATGAATTTATATTTTTTTAAAGACGCCATGTCAGTCATTCTCCTTTTTATTTTCTTCTTTTATTTATGCCGAATGGGCTTATTGCCGCGGCAGCGCTTTAAAGGCAAGCCGGCGCAGGAACGGCCGCTTTTACATAAAAAATTTTTGGTTAAACATATGGGCGCGGGCTGCCGTCAATTTTCTATTTTTCCGGCGGCTTTTTCCGCATCAAGCCCCGCCGTATAGCGCTTTAAAAATTTAGCGAAACCTTCGGCGTCCATGCGGTCAGGTTGCGTAACAGTCGTTTTTGCCCCGGCAAATACTTTCTCCGATAGGAAGCCCGCAAGGCCCCCTTTATTTTTATCCAGCGCGTATGCGGCAAGCAGCGCCATGCCATAAGGCCCGCCGACCGCGGCCGTTTCCATAGTTGAAACCGGCACTCCTACAGCCGCTGCCAAAAATTCAGCGCCTGCCCCGGCGTGCCGGAAGAGTCCTCCGTGGCCCGTGAGGCGTTCAACTTTTACGTCTTCCTTTTTTAATATATCCATGCCTATTTTTAACGCAGCGAGCGCCGAGTACATATTCGCCCTGCAAAAATCCGCAAAAGTAAAATTTCCGGACTGAGACCTTACGAGCATCGGCATGCCCCGGTTTACTCCGGTTACAGGCTCGCCGGTAAGGTAATTGTAAACAACGAGGCCGCCGCAGTCGGGGCTGCCCTCAAGCGCTTTGGCGTAAAACCGCGGATATATCTCGTCAGGGCCGCACTTTAAGCCCATAGACTGCGCAAACCCGCCGAGCATATCAACCCACGCATTCATGTCCGCGGTACAGTTGTTGCAGTGTACCATCGCGGCAGGCAGGCCGTCCGGCGTAGCCACCATATCTATTTCAGGGTAATAGTTTTTAAGCGGACTGTCCAAAACCACCATGGAAAATATTGATGTGCCCGCCGACACGTTCCCCGTATGCGCCGCTACCGAATTTGTCGCAGCCATACCCGTACCGGCGTCACCCTCCGGCGGGCAGAGCGGTATACCTGGCCTAAGCTTTCCTGAGGGGTCAAGTTTTTTGGCGCCTGCGGGAGTCAAGACGCCGGCATCGCCGCCTGCTGTCAAAACGCGCGGAAGTATATCCTTTATTTTCCATTTATATTTTGGAGTAATCTTCCGCTGGAAAGCTTCCATCATGCCCTCATCGTAATCATTTGTACTGCTGTCAACAGGAAACATGCCGGAGGCGTCCCCGACGCCTAAGACTTTCCTGCCGGTAAGCTGCCAGTGCACGTAACCCGCGAGCGTAGTCAGGAAAGAAATATCCTTAACGTGCGCTTCGTCGTTTAAGATTGCCTGACACAAATGGGCTATACTCCACCTTTGGGGAATATTGAACTTGAACAGTTCCGAAAGCTCCGCCGATGCTTCGCCCGTTATGGTGTTCTGCCAAGTGCGGAAGGGCGCCAGCTGCCTGCCGTCTTTATCAAACGGCAGGTAACCGTGCATCATGGCTGAAAAGCCTATGCAGCCTATGTTTGTAAGTTCAAGCCCGTACCGTTCTTTTACGTCGGCGCACAGCCGCCTGTAGCAGTCCTGTAAGCCGTTCCAGACGTCGTCAAGCGCATATGTCCAAATGCCGTTTACGCACGAGCTTTTCCAGTCATGGCTTCCGGAAGCAACCGGTTTGTACTCTGAGTTAATCAGTACCGCCTTAATCTTTGTAGAACCCAGCTCTATGCCGAGAGCCGTTTTCCCAAAACGTATGGCGTCTCTTATACGGCCTTGTTCCATTTATATCAGCTCTTTCTGAAATATTATGTAAATCACGCTTTTCTGCGGTCTTTCACGTAAGCAAAAATACTTTGCAAAACTATGAAGAAAGCCGAAAAAGTTCATCATGAGCAAAAGAATTAACCTAATGTCTTACTTAATAACCTGAAGTGATTTTCTGTCGCTGAAAAGCGCAACCACTATTACAAAAATTATACCTTCTATCAGCTGCTGCGTCTGTGTCGTAAGGCCTATCATGTTAAGGCCGGTCGAAAGAACCTTATATGTAAGTACACCGAATATTATGTTTGTAAACCGTACCAGCGCGCCTCCAGAAATAGGCAGGCCGCCTAAAACAAGCGCTATAAGGATTTCAGTTTCAAGCATATTACCGCCGGTAGACGTCACCGAGCCTACTTTTACTACATTTATAAATGCGGCAAAGCCTGTTATGACGCCGGCCGCTATATAAATTATCCATTTTGTTTTCTCAACGTTTATGCCGGCAAATCTCGATGCCGTTTCACCCGCGCCTATAGCTTTAAGATTATATCCGAGCTTTGTATAATGGAAAGCAAAAAATATGATGAGCAGAACAACAACGGTAAGGGTAAGCTTTATAGGAAGCGTGTTGTATTTATAAATGTCTCCTACAGCATAAACAGGCGAATTCGTAGTCAAATACGCACATAAACCGCGGAAGAGAAACATCGTGCATATAGTTACTATAAACGAAGGTATCTTGCGTTTAACATGGAAAAAACCGTTTATAGCCCCTATGGCCGCGCCGGTCGCCATCCCGCCCAATATTGCCAAAGGTATGCTGTATGAGGAAAGGTAGCAAATAACTATGGATGAAACCCCGAGCATAGAGCCTTGGGAAAAGTCGAGACAACCCATCGTCATTACAAGGAAAACTCCCGCGGATGCTATCATCAGCATATAAGTCTGGCTGAGCAAAAGCTTTAGGTTGGAGGGCTGAATTATTTTTCCGCCGGTTAAAACAGCGAAAAGGCACAGGATTACCGCAAAACCGATTATTGGCAGCATGTCTCTTGCGATGGGCTTATCCATAAACCTTTGGCTGCTGTTCCCAAGGTCTTTATTCTCTGCGGGTTCTACATTTTTTTGTATATCAGTCATACTCTACACACTCCTCATACCATTTTTGCTATGAAATCTTCTTCGGTAAGGTCAGGGTTGCGCGTAAATTCACCGTTGACAGTCCCGTCTTTCATAACAAGAATCCGGTCACACATACCAAGCAATTCCAAAATTTCTTCTGATATGAGAATAATGGATTTACCTTGCTTTTTCATTTCTTCCATCAGCGCGTAAATGTCCGCTTTAACTTTCACGTCGATGCCGCGCGTAGGGCTGTCAAGGACAAGGATATCGGAGTTTTTTCCAAGCCATCGCGCCAGCGCGACCTTCTGCTTGTTGCCGCCCGAAAGGTCTGCAACGAACTGGCCTATATCAACCATCTTGACACTGACAAGGTCAGCATACTTTTTTGCGAACTCAGAGAGCCTGTTTTTGAGTACTATGTTTTTTGTACTTAACTCATCCATAGACGTGAGGCATATATTGTCACGTATGGAATCGTTTACTACCAATGACTCATTGTCGCGGTCTTTTGACACGTAAGCTATGCTGTGTTTAATGGCCGTGCTTATAGAGTCCACATCTGTTCCGTCAGCCAAAGCCACGTCGCCGCTCCTGTAGTAAGATGCGCCGAATACCGCTTTGCCTAACTCATGCATCCCGCATTCACTTAAGCCGCCGATTCCGAGTATCTCACCCTTATGCAGCTCAAAACTTACATTGTTTATTTCCTTAGGCACAGATACATTTTTAACCGACAGCACAACTTCCTGCGAAACAGGCGTCCCGAAATCTGTACGGTAGTAACGGTCGTTAAGCTCCCTGCCAACCATAAGGCGCTTGAGGTCATCTTCCGAAACATCTTTGCTTTCAACTGTATCTATAAGCACACCGTCACGCAACACCGAAATTCTGTCTGTCTGCTTTATGACTTCACTTAAATCATGCGAGATAAAAATGACTGTATGGCCTTCATTTTTTATGCTCTCCATATGTTTATAAAGTTCTTCCCTGCCTGATTGGCTTAGGGTAGTCGTAGTCTCGTCAACTACAAGTACTTCAGGGTGAAAATAAGTGGCTTTAACTATTTCAATCAGCTTGCGGGCTTCGAAATCATACTTGTCTATTACGGCTGTAGCGCTTATTTCCCTGAGGCCGTATTGATCTAAAAGCTTCTGGGCTTCTTTTACCATTGCTTTTGTGTTCTTTATGCCATGCTTAACAAACCTGTCTTCATTGCCAAGAAAAATATTTTCCGCTACGGTCAACCCTGAAAGCGTTCCTATTTCCTGAACTATAATTGAAACTCCCATACGGTTCGCTTCAACCTGATTTTTTATTTTAAGTTCCTTGCCGCCAAGTACGAACTTACCACTGTCTATAGGATAAATGCCGGCAAGCATCGACATAAGCGTTGATTTACCCGAGCCGTTTTCACCTATGAGGCCATGCACCTCACCTTTTTTGAAAGATATTGAAACATTGTTCACCGCATGGTTTATTCCGAAATATTTGTTAATATTTTCGGCTCTTAAAATTTCTTCATCCATTATCTATTCAGCCTCACTTTACAACGGCGCCCTTAACAGGCTTTGTAGTAACAGTTACTATTAAAAGAAGCGCTGCACCTGTGACAACATCCTGTATCGTCGTCGGGGCTCCAAGTGCGACAAAACCGTTAAATAATAAGGATATTATAAATTCACCTATTACAATAGCTGTGATGGGTTTGCCGTATTTTTTAAACGCCAATCCAAAAAACGTTCCCATAAGAGGTGTAAAGTTCCTGCTCATGGACGACATGCTCGATGCCGCTGTCATAGACGTTCCGAAGCTTATGGTGAGTATACTCATAAGCCCGACGAAAAATCCGCAAAGCACAAAAGCCACAACTTTATATTTGTCTACATTTACACCCATGTTTTTGGCAATATACTCATTGCTGCCTATCGCATATGTATACGTCCCCACCTTTGTGTACTTTATGATAAACGCGGCAAGGAAAAACGCGCAAAGTGCCAATATAAGGTTTGCAGGGTATGAACCGAACGCGCGGTACTCCGAACTCAGTATCTGCTCCGTTCCCCTCGTGGCAAAAACGCTGAGGCTTTCATAAATAAGCGACAGGCCGACGGTAACTATCATAGACGGTATGCGAAACTTAATATATACAATGCCGTTTAAGAAGCCTATAATTGTACCGCATATTATAGGTGCTATAATAAGGCCGGCATAGCCTAAGCTTTCGGAAAAGTAACAGGCTAAAACAGACGAAAGCACGATGTTTGCGCCTATACTGAAGTCCCAAAGCCCCATAACCACAATGAAGTACAGCCCGCAACCGCCGACTGCGTAGATAAGGCTTGTCTGAAGGTAAGAAACGAGCTTGCTCGGCGTACCGAAATTATTAGGCGTTATTATTTTAAAGACCGCCCAAAAAATAACGACGAGCAAAAGCAAAATAATGATGCCCATATATTTTTCTTTGAACCCATCTTTTTTAACCTTACCCGCTGAAACCTCTGAATTCATTTTATCACCTACTTGATTTAAATAAGGCCGGCGGACCAGTTTCCGCCGGCTACGGATGTGGTTTTAAAAATCAGCTTACGTGGCGGCTTTGTACATCTTCAAGAGAAAGTTTGGATGCGCTGGTTGAAAGTTCGTCAAACGATACATCAGCCATTTTCTTTATTTCTTCAGATGTATATGGCTTGTCGTCGAGGAAATATTTCTTGTAATTGTCATAGTCTTCGCTTGATGAAACATAGAGATACGGGAATTTGATTTCCCTGAAGCTGTCCGCAGACGCCGTGTCGGTAGAAACTTTGTATTTTCCTTTTATAGTGTTATAAACCGTCATTAAAGCGTAAAGCGGGTCGCAAAAATGTCCACCGGACTCGGCTGTCATGCCTCCGGTTTTGAGCTGCTCATCAAGGTCAGGTAAAAAGTCTGTGGAAACGACCGCTACTTTACCGGTTTTTCCAGCATTCTTTATAGCTCCCACCGAACCTACAAGCGGATCTCCGCCGCCGCCAGCAACAATAAGCGAATCCATCTTAGGATACGAGTTCATAAACGAGGAAGCAACCTTGGCGCCTTCCTCTGAAGACGTGTTCGCGTAAACAGGCTGTGTCAGCGTAACTTGGTCGTCTGCATTTGCCTTATTCCATTCGTCTACCGCCTGCTTATAGCCCTGCCACCTTTCGAGGAACGTAGCATCGCCCGGAGTCCATCCTTCAAGGCATATAAAACGCTTGCCTTTATTAATTAAAATATTTGCAAGCGTATACCCGTTTACAACTTCGTCCTCATGCACTGCTCCTATGTAGTACGGCGATTTCTGCGCCTGCTCATATATCTGAGGGCTGTTCTCTTTGCTTATCATACGATAAAACTGTGCGAGGTAAACATTATTTTCATTACATGTATTTATGCATGATGTCATTTCGGAGTCGGCCGAGTTGCATATTATAATGCCCTTGCACCCTGCGGCACTCAAGGTTTCAACGCTTGCTGTGACTTTTTCAGACACATGCCCCTGGTCAACGTACATAAGCTGCACATCGCCTAAAGCCTTCGCCGCATAATCAAGCATTTCCTTGCTTTGGCTTCCAAGTACGTCCGTAGAGCTCCAAATCGAAACTCCGATTTTAATTTTTTCTCCGTCGGCCGTGCTTTCAGCTGAAGCTGAGCCCGCCGATGCGGTTTCCGCCTG
>DHNP01000029.1:0-122 GCA_002409585.1 Ruminococcaceae bacterium UBA5413
TCTTCCGAAATGCCGGAGCTTCTCGGCATGGCCGACCGAATCATGGTTATGTGCGAGGGCAGGGTCACAGGCACGCTTGACCGAAAAGACGCGGACCAGGTTTCAATAATGAAACTTGCAAC
>DHNP01000029.1:320-1325 GCA_002409585.1 Ruminococcaceae bacterium UBA5413
TGAAACTTGCAACGGCGTCAAAACAAAACTAATCGACGGAAGGGAAATACTATGGAGCAGACACAAAAAACCATACCAAGGAAGAGATACAGCGCTATATTTCTTATATCCGGGGCATGCTTTTTAATTATCGGACTAATGCTCGGGCTGTTGTTACACCCGAAAAATATATATGACCTGCCATGGTATCTGTGCATGGTGGGCATCTGCATTGCCGTTTACGGTATTTACCAAAGGCATAACACCGAACGGCTTGGCGATGATGTGAGCTTTTCACATCAAAAGGCGAAGGACTTTTTCCTTAAGTACGCGCTCGTTTTCGCACTCCTCGTGATGATTATAGTCATAGCGGTAATCGAGCCGCGCTTTTTGCAGTTGGATGTTTTACTCGATATCCTTTCACAGTCGTCAATAAGAATGATAATCGCCCTCGGCATTTGTTCCACTATACTTATAGCCGGCACCGACTTGTCGGCAGGGCGCATGGTAGGCCTCGCCGCAGTAATAAGCGGCTCAATGCTTCAGGACCCCACTTACGCAAACCGGTTTTTCCCCAATATGCCTGAACTGCCGGTATTTATACCGATAATCATAGCGGTTTTGGCGTGCGGGCTTTTCGGCGCTCTGAACGGCTTTTTGGTGGCAAAGTACAACATGCACCCGTTCATAGCTACACTTGCAACGCAGGTTATCATATACGGCGTGTGTTCGCTGTACTTTGACCTGCCTCCGAACAACTCACAGCCTCTCGGCGGCATAAGGAAAGATTTCCAGACGATGGCACAGTTTAAAATAGGCAACAAGGTCTCCATACTGGTGCCCATTGCAGTCATTGTGACCTTGATTATATGGTTTGTGCTTAACAAGACGGTCTTCGGCAAAAACATATACGCCATAGGCGGCAATATGGAAGCCGCAAGGGTTTCTGGCGTAAACGTTTTCAAAACACTGATGGGTATCTTTATACTTGCCGGCCTGCTGTACGGCTTCGGCGGTGTACTTGAG
>DHNP01000029.1:1475-3794 GCA_002409585.1 Ruminococcaceae bacterium UBA5413
ACGGCTTCGGCGGTGTACTTGAGGCCGCAAGGACGGCGGGCGCAACGAACAACTACGGCAACGGGTACGAGCTTGACGCCATCGCGGCGTGCTGCGTAGGCGGCGTATCGCTTGCCGGCGGCATAGGCAAGGTAAGCGGCATCATAGTAGGCGTGCTCATTTTTACGGTTATCCAGTACGGACTGCAGTTCATAGGCGTAAGCCCGATGTGGCAGCAGGTTATAAAGGGCGTCATCATAGCCGTTGCGGTTGCGATTGACCTCTCAAAGTATAAAAAAGTTTTGTGGCATTGATTTCTCCCTTTATTTTCAGTCCACGGCATTTTATGCCATGGACTGAAAACTATTTGTATAAAAAGAAATTATTTAAAATCTAAATATAATATAATTAATGGTATATAAAAATTATAAAACAGATAAATCATGCGGCCTGCCGCACGGCGGATACAGACGGCAGTATATAACATAACGGACAATACAAATATCAAAGGAATGATTCTGATTGTATCGAATTTTAATAGCCGACGACGAGAAAGGAATCTGTGAAGGCATCGTTAAAAAAATCGATTGGAACGCAATAGGCTACACGGTTGCGGGTTTTGCTTACAACGGCGTGGACGCTTTGGAAAAAGCCGAAAAGCTGCACCCGGACGTCATTATGACCGATATAAAAATGCCTTTTCTCAGCGGGCTGGAACTTTGCAGGAAGCTGCACGCCGTAATGCCGGCCATAAAATTCATTATTTTTTCCGGCTTCGACGACTTCAGGTTTGCACAGGAAGCCATAAAGCTTAATGTCGCCGAGTATATACTCAAGCCCGTTAACGCCCAGGAACTGACGGCCACACTTAAAAAATTAAAAGAACAGCTCGACACCGAAACAAGCCAGAAGTGCAATATAGAGCTGCTGCGTAAAACGTACGAGCAGTCTTTCCCCATAATGCGCCAGCAGTTTTTCGTGGGGCTTATAGAGGGCCATATACCGAAAGAGCAGCTTTACGCGCAGGCGCAGGCGTTCCACCTCGACACAGGCGCGGGAGGCTGGGCGGTGGCGCTGGTACGCGCTGACTCCATTGTAAGCGAGGGCAGCAGCTTCAAAGGTAAAGAGGAGCTCATACCTATCTCGGTAAAGGAAATAGCCGACGGGATTTTCCAAAGCATACCTGGGGAAAGTTATGTTAATTTTGTTTATTTCGACTGTGTTATAATTATTGTTTCGTTCAGCGACGGCATGAAAATAATGCACCTCTGCAACGGGGTGAATGAAACCTGCAAGGAAGTAAACAGGGTGCTCGGCCTTAAGGCTATGGCGGGCATAAGCACGGTGAAAACCGACCTGTACCAGCTGCGCGACTCTTACCAGGAGGCCGTGAGCGCTTTGGAGTACAGCGGCATAATGGGCGGCAGCAAGGCCATCTACATACAGGATGTCGAGCCGCGCACGCCGGCTAAGTCGGAACTTGAAAGCGAAGACGAAAAATCAATAGTAAACCTCATTAAGATGGGAAATGAGGAGAAACTCAAAGAAGAAATAAACAGGGTTTTTTCACACCAAAAGGAGTCATTGCCGACTATAAACCAATATAAGGTGTTCCTGATGAAAATCGTAACGTCCGTCATTAAAGTCCTCGGCACATATGACATTGACGACGATGAAATCTTTTCAGACAACTTTCCGGCAACTATGTCAAAGTTCCATACACCCGACGAAATGAAAAACTGGTGCATGAAAGTCTGCCTTAAAATCAATTCGGAAATTAAATCAAAGCGCGTGAGCAACACTAAGCAGCTTGCCCAAAACGCCAAGGTATATATAGAACAGAATTACGGCAACCCTAAGCTGTCGGTGGACGACCTGTGCATGTACCTGCATGTAAGCCCGACTTATTTTTCAACTGTGTTTAAACGCGAAACGGGGAAAAACTTCGTGTCTTACCTTACGGACGTAAGGCTGCAGCACGCGGTGGACCTTCTAAACACAACGGAGGATAAGACATATATCATAGCGCAGAAGGTAGGTTACTTCGAGCCTAATTATTTCAGCTATGTTTTCAAAAAAAAATATGGCATATCGCCGTCAAAGTACAGGAATGCTTGATTGAATGAAAATGCTTAAACGTTTTTTCCACAGGAAAAGCATACAGTTTACAATATCGATTTCTTTTACCATAGTAATGGTTCTCGGCATATTGCTTACGTCAGTATTTTTTGCGAGGCAGTATGTAAGTTCCATGACTAAAAGTATTTCGGAAAACAACAAGCGCATCGTAGACCAAATCGACATGAACCTCAACTCGTACCTGCGCAGCATGATGCGCAT
>DHNP01000029.1:3952-4365 GCA_002409585.1 Ruminococcaceae bacterium UBA5413
TACCTGCGCAGCATGATGCGCATTTCAGACTCCATGTATTACCGCGTCATTAAAAATTCCGATATGGAAAGCGACAACATAAGGAGCCAAATGGAATTTTTATATGAAACAAATATGGACCAGCTCGTCAGCATAGCCGTCTTTTCGGACGACGGCGAGGTCATTGCGGCCGAACCGTTCTCAAAGCTGAAACCGTCTGTAAACGTAAAAGGCCAGGAGTGGTACAAAAGCGCGAAAAGGCGCATCGAAAACCTGCACTTTTCAACGCCGCACGTCGAGGACCTTTTTGCCACATCAGACGACAGCTACCAGTGGGTGGTTTCGCTGAGCAGATATGTTGAGCTTACTTCATCCGGTTCGGTTAAGCACGGCGTGCTTTTGGTTGATATGAATTTCAGCGGCATTGAGCAGAT
>DHNP01000029.1:4541-68966 GCA_002409585.1 Ruminococcaceae bacterium UBA5413
ATATGCAAAAACAGTTTTTTCACGACTTCGGGCTTCGTTTACATTACGGATGAAAGCGGCAACATAATATACCACCCTAAGCAAAGGCTTATTTACTCGGGCCTTTACCATGAGAACAACCTTGTGGACGCAAAGCGCCTCGACGGCACTTACACCGAAAAGTTTGAGAAGCAGCAAAGGCTCGTTACCATAAAGACGGTAGGCTACACCGGCTGGAAGATAATAGCCGTCGACCCGTTCCAGGACATAGACTATATGTCCGCGCGCTTTCAAACGTACACCGTTATTATTGCCGTGTTTATCATCATACTGCTTGTATTCATAAATATACTCCTCTCGTCAAGGATAGCTAAGCCGATAGAGCAGCTTGAAAAGTATGTAAAGGAAATAGAAAACGGCGACTTCTGCCGCGAGGTAGAGGTAAGCGGTTCGTATGAGATAGAGCATCTCGGCAAGGCGATTAATTCCATGGTGAAGCAGACGAGAAAACTCATGGACGACATTATCGCCGAGCAGGAGGCTAAACGCCGCAGCGAGCTTGATGCGCTTCAGGCGCAGATAAACCCGCATTTCCTTTACAATACGCTCGACTCGATAGTATGGATGACGGAAAATGAGCGCTACAAGGATGCAGTCTGCATGGTTACGTCGCTTGCGAGGCTTTTCAGGATAAGCCTTAGCAGGGGGAAGAACATAATACCAGTAAGCGACGAGCTTGAGCATGTGAAAAATTACCTGATTATACAGAGCTTCCGTTACTCGGATAAAATAAAGTACTCTATTGAAGCTGAGCCCCAAGTGCTTAACTGCGCGACCATAAAGCTTATAGTCCAGCCGCTTGTGGAAAATTCAATTTACCACGGGATTGAATATATGGACAACGGCGAGATAGACATCAAAGCGTACCGCAGGGGGGATGATTTGTACATAGACGTCATAGACAACGGCCCAGGCATGCCGCAGGAACAGGTGGACGCGCTGCTTTCAGGGGAAAAAGACACTTCCAACCGCGACAGAGGTTCCGGCATAGGCATACAGAATATCCAGGAAAGGATAAAGCTGTACTTCGGCGCTGAGTACGGCCTCGTCATTTACAGCGAACCTGACGTCGGGACTACGGCGAGGATACATCTTCCGGTAAAGCCGATAGAAGACTTCAAAGATAAGGAGTGATTATGTTGTGCGCAAAACAAAAGTAATCTTTTTCCTTATGATAGTGGTTTCGTTTTTAACCGTGCTTGTTTTTATACATAACCGTTATGACTACCTTGAAAAAAGGAACAGTGACTTTTACGAGATATCCGTCATCTGCCGCGGCAAAAACATGGAGAGTTATTCATCTGTAAAGGCCGGCATAGACCAGGCGGCGGACGACCTTAACGCCGAAGTGAATTACATAACGCTTACGAAGGACAACGATGCCGCCCAGCAGCTTTCCTTACTTAAGCAGGAGATAAGCAACGGGACGAACGCGGTGGTCATTATTCCCGCGGAAAACGTGCAAGACGGCAGCGTGCTGCGCGATGCCGCGCGAGAGGTCCCGCTCGTAGCCCTTAAGTACCCTATAGGCGACGTATCTTACGCGACGGCCATATCATGCGACGATTACAGGCTCGGCAGTGAGCTTGCGAAAAAAATCATATCGGACAAAGGGCCGGCCGGCAGCGGCCGCTTCCAGATAATAAGGCGCAGTTCGCAGGGCGGCGGCACGCGCCTTTTGGAAGGCGTGACCGACGCGCTCAAAAACGGCGGCGCGACTGACATTACATGCTCTGCGGCGGCAGACAGTTATAAAAAGGTTTATGACGACGTAAAACAGTCAATGGGGAAAAACGAAGGCAGAATTTTTGTAGCGCTTGACGGCGATTCACTTGAAGCCGCCGGCAAGGCAAAAAAAGATCTATTAAAGTCAGGCGAAGCCTCTAACGAAAGCATATACGGCGTAGGGCGTACAGATGCGAACGTCGCAATGCTCGGCGACGGAATAATACAGGCCATCGGCGCTGAGGACGAGTACAGCATGGGATACCTCGGCATAAAGATAGCCATTGACGGCATACAGAAAAAGTATAACGAAAATGACATAACGGTTAATTTCATTGTGTCAGATAAATCAAATATGCATTATCCCAAAAACGAATACATACTTTTCCCTTTTATTAATTATTAGGTGGATGAAATGAAAAAAATCATTATTAAGGGTATCTTCGTCGTAATATTATGTTTTTCATTTTGTGCAATGGGCTCATGCGGGGCGAAAAGCGTTTCAGCGGATAAAATTAAAATAGGCGTGATGACATACAGGAAGGACGACACTTTCATAAACTCACTTTGCTCGAGCCTTAACAGCTACGCTAAGCAAAAAGAAAAGGAGATAGGCCGGCAGATACAGATAACCATAGTCGACAGTCAGTCGAACCAGGTACTGCAGGACGACCAGGTGAGCCGTTTCCTTTCGAGGGGGTACTCGGCTTTGTGCGTAAACCTTGTGGACAGGACCGCCGCTGCAACCATAGTCAACAAGGCGCAGAGGATAGGCGTGCCGCTCATATTTTTTAACCGCGAGCCTGTGGACGCCGACCTGCGCATGTGGGATAAGGCGTATTACGTCGGCGCGGACGCGGCGCGTTCAGGCACCATACAGGGTGAGATAGTCTGCGACTATTATAAGGCTAACAAAAGTGCCGTTGACAGAAACGGCGACGGAAAAATACAGTACGTTATGCTTGAAGGGGAGGAAGGCCACCAGGACGCGCTCCTCAGGACGGAATACTCCGTCGGATACCTTACAAAATCCGACGTAGGAGTGGAAAAGCTTGCTGACGGCATAGCCAACTGGCAGCGCTCGCAGGCGGCGGAAAAGATGTCGCAGTGGCTGCATACTTACGGCGAAAAAATAGAGGCCGTTTTCTGCAACAATGATGAAATGGCGCTTGGGGCCATAGATGCCATAAAAGACAGCCGCATTAAGAACAAGCCTGTAGTAGTCGGCGTTGACGGCACGCAGGCCGGCATAGAGGCAATACGCAGCGGGGATATGCTCGGCACAGCGTACAATGATGCCAAAAGGCAGGCTGAAATGATTTTTGATTTGTCGTATGCGCTTGCGTGCGGGAAAGACATACCTAAAAATACGCTGAAGGACGGGCATTATGTTTATGTACCGTACCAGACAATAACGTCGGCCAACGTAGGCCAGTACATATAAACCTATTTTATAAAAACAAAAGCGCAGGGCGTACCTTGACGGGCTTTTAGACGCGGGATTGTTTTCCTTTGTTTAAAGCCGGGGGTATGCCCTGTACTTTTTATACATCGCAGGTTAAAATTATTGTATCGGAGTAAGGAAAAATTTTTATTAATTTAAAACTTTTTATGGGTGCAAAAACGTCTAATAAGTGTTCTTAAGAATAGACTACAGCAAAGGGAGGGCCAGACGTGGAAAGCGACGACAGGATTTTCCGGAGAATCATCGACCAGCGGGACAGGTTTTACAGGATGGCATACAGTTACGTAAGGAATGAGCAGGACGCTATGGATGTAGTACAGGAGGTTGCCTGCAAGGCGTTCAAACATATTAAGGAGCTGAGGGACCCGGAGTATGCGGAAACATGGCTTTTCAGGGTAACGATTAACACGTCCATTGACTTTTTGCGCAAGCAAAAGCATGAGCAGGCGGGGCTGCCGGAGCATGACAACGGTGCGCCGGACAGCTACGATAAGCTGGCTGTTTTTGACACGCTGCGCCCCCTTGACGACACGAGCCGCACTATAGTGGTGCTGCATCATATGGAAGATAAAAATTTTGAGCAGATATCATGCATAATGGGAAAGAACGTCAACACGGTCAAAACAATTTATTACAGGGCTATGAAGACCTTGAAAGAGCAAATAGAAAAGGAGGCGTAAACAGAGATGGCCGATATCCAAACCGGACTTGATAAATTAAAAGAACAGTATGAGGGCATACACGCTCCGCAGGAGCTGGAAGGAAGGCTTATTGAGATGGAAAGCGTGTATAAACGCAAGGCGCGCTTTGCGGGCCTTAAAAGCTGGGGCGAAAGGGCGGCTGTGTTTGTCTGCTGTGCTGTTGCCGGCATAACGCTCATTTCAAACATAAATGCCTCTGCCGCCGAAGCCATGCAAAAGATTCCTATAATAGGCGCGGTTTCAAAAGTAGTGACGTTCCGCAGCTACAAGTCGGGCGACGCAGATATAAAGACGCCGCACGTAACGGGCCTCGGCGATAAAAAAACTGAGCAGAAGCTAAACAAGGAATTTGACAAATACTCGGATGCCATTATCGCGCAGTATGAAGCGGATGTAAAAGATATGGGGAGCGACCCGCACGTAGCGGTATCGTCTTCTTACAAAGTGCTTGTTGACAACAGCTCTCAGCTCACTATAGTTATGAATACGGTAGTGGCAAAAGGCGACTCTATGGAAACCGACTGGTATTATAACATAGATAAAAAAACGGGGAAACTCCTTAAGCTGAGCGATGTTTTCCGCAGCGGGACGGATTACATTAAGCCTATCAACGCTTATATAAGCGGGGAAATCAACAAAAACCCTGACGATTATTTTATGGAGGACGACAAGTTTACATCCATTGCCTCAGACCAGAATTTTTATATAAACAAAGACGGCAAACTTGTCCTTGTCTTTGATGAGGCAAGCATAGCGCCGGCTTATAAAGGCGTAATCGAATTTACTGTGCCTACAGATATAATTTCCGGTATTCTGCCCGAAGACGGGCTTGTACACTGAACGCAAAACAGCTGACATAAATTTTGTTTAAATTATAAGGGCATGGCCGCTGCCGGTAATTAATGCTTTTGCACTGAAAATCAGGCCGGCAGGCAGCGCCGTGCCGACGGAGGGGCTAAATGCGGCTAAATCCGGCGGGACATGAAGGTTAGCAGAGATATATATGGAACGCCTCAGCGGGAATACCGGCTGCCAGTATTCCCGCTGAGGCGTTTTTTCATCTCTAACGTACAGTGTCCCGCGTGGAGCCGCCTAACTGCAGGCTGACGTCCAAAACTTTACATTTAGGGACGACTTCTTCACCGGCGATAAGCTGCAATACTGTTTCGACGCATTGCTCGGCCAGTCTTTTAATTGGCTGCCTTACAGCGGTAACGGTAGGCGTAACCATCTTTGTAAGGTAAGTGCCGTCGTAGCCGATAATTTTTAAGTCCCGCGGGA
Organism: Ruminococcaceae bacterium UBA5413; assembly: GCA_002409585.1. GTDB lineage: Bacteria > Bacillota > Clostridia > Oscillospirales > Acutalibacteraceae > Thermocaproicibacter. The sequence goes on from DHNP01000029.1 coordinate 9,753, forward strand.
CGGATATCCCGTTTTGCAGAGCAATGTTAAGGCAGCATATTGCCGGTATATCCATAGTGAATATGCCGTCTACGTCAGTGTATTTGCTCATAAATTCAGCCATGATTTTATGGAAATACTTATAGGTAAATTTATTCCAGGCCGTTTCAACCGTCGTGACTTGTATTGAGTGTTTTGTAAGTTCGCGTGCAAAAGCCGTGTGCCTGTCGAAAGACCTGTTCCTGGTACGCTGTGAACCCGTGAATTGTATTACGTTTTTGCACTTGCACCTGATAAGCTCCTTTGCGGCGAGAAGCCCGCCCTTTTGGTGGTCGCTGCTGATTATCGGGATTTTTTCTCCGAAATCCCTGTCCAAAGATACGATAGGCTTGTTGTTTTTAAGGTAACTTTCGTCATCAAGCGAGTGTGACGCGGTGATGATTCCGTCGACGATATTGCGGTCCAACATTTCAAGGTATTCTTTTTCACGGTTACTGGTAGCAACCGTGTTGCAGATCATAGCTTTGTACCCTTGTGCATAAAGCGCCATTTCGACATATTTTGTAAATGCTGAAAAGAACGGGTGGTCCAAGTCAGGTATTACGACGCCTATAATTCCGGTGCGGTTGTGGTACAGGTTCCTTGCAAGTTCATTCGGAGTGTAAGACAGCTCCTCCATGGTTTCATGCACTTTGCGTTTTGTATCCTCTGAAACATAGCCTGTTTCGTTAAGCACTCTGGAAACCGTTCCAACGCCGACGCCCGCGTGCTTTGCCACATCTCTAATGCTTGCCATATTTGAGTTACCTTTCTTGTCTGAAAAATTGCGCGGCGCACATTAAACTGATTTCACGCCGCTTGGCTGGCACTTACATTTTTAAGTAAGCCAGTTGAAAAATAGCGCTTCATTTTATTTTAGCTGAAATAAAAATCCAGCGCCTTGGCAACACCGCCGCTGTCATTTGTTTCGGTAACCGCATCTGCTGAAACCTTGACGGCTTCGGGGGCGTTTCCCATTGCTATGCCTAAACCGGCATATTTAAGCATATCTATATCATTAAACTGGTCGCCGAAAGCGATAAGCTCGTCCTGCGTAACCCCGAGTTTGCCCTGAAGCAGCTTTATTGCCGCGGATTTAGAACTTTTGCCTGAAATAATCTCAAGGTAAGTGTCCTTTGATTTATATATGTTTAAAAACGGATATCCTGATTTTAATACATTTTCTAATAGATTTATCTTTTCCGGCGGACCTATGCAGAGCAATTTGTGTACTGCTTTGATTCCGGGGATAGAGCCGCTTCCGTAAGCCTTAGGTTCAATACCGACAATGCAGCTTTCTTCCATAATACAGGGATTGTTTTTATTGGCTGCGAACCAATCGCGGCCAGAGTAAAAACTGCAGCAGATATCCCTGCACTGCTCTGATATGTACGAAGTGATATTGACAAAGTCATCTTTATCAATGCCGGATTCAAACAGGGTGTTCCCTTCTTCATCAAGCACAAGAGCGCCGCTGTAGCAGATAACAGGGGCTTTTACGCCTAAAATGTGCTGTAAAGGGAAAATCCCCTGAGGCATCCTTGCTGAAACAAGAATAAAAGGGATATGGCGCTCATTTAACCTGTGAACGGATTCAACTGTCTTTTGTGAGATGTTATTATGTGAATTTAATAAAGTACCGTCTATATCGCTGAAAACAGCCCTGTATGCCAACTTAAGTCACCCTTTGCCCCAATGTAATGCCGGCCTGCGCTCTGAATACAATAATTATAAACAATATTCAGCATACTTTCAAGTAGTAAAAAATATAAGAAAATATTGAGCAAACAGCAGGTTTTATTTTTTATATATTTTGCGGATAGCGGTTGTGAAAATTGATTATAAATTTTGCACAATTAAAAGGTTTATAATTTATACAAAATATGAAAATTACATTATAACTATTGACATATGCGAAGGCAAGAGGTATTATCTATGCATGGAACGGGTTCCACAACTAAAAAGGGGACAACACATTGTACAAATTTAATACAGGCCAATACACGGCGATAGAATGCTTCGCAAAACCGACAGGCCCAAGCGGGCACTTGAAGTTAACGGATCCGCAGGGGCGCGAGTCTTTCCGCTTTACAGACCATCCGTATTACAACTGGATAAAAATTCCCTTACATAAAAATACGGATTATTACGCTGAACTTGACAACATACAGGTTAGCGTTGCTTATTTGAGCGGCGGGGAAGACTTGCTGGAACGCGGCATCTGTTATATCGAGTTTGCGGAGTGTACGAGAGTGCTTGAGGGGAAAGAGCTAAGTAAGCATTATGATTCACCCATTAGGGAGCAATATCATTTCAGCCCGATAAAAAACTGGGTAAACGACCCTAACGGTTTGTGCTGGTTCAAGGGATACTACCACTTGTTTTTCCAAGCAAATCCGCATGAGCAGAAATGGGATATAATGTACTGGGGGCATGCCGTTAGCCGCGACCTGATACACTGGACGCATATGCCGTATGTTTTGGAACCCCAGCGCGAGCTGTTTTACAAAGACGGTTCGCCGCGCACCGGCGGAGCCTTTTCCGGCTGTGCTGTTCCGCTTAAAGACCAGGTGAACTTTTATTTAACACGGCACGAGGGCGAACTGGGCAATAAGTTCACGAGGGAATACCAAACTATGGCCGTAAGCCGTGACATGGTGCGGCTTGAAAATGAGACGGTGGTTTTATCTGATAAACCGAGGGGCGTTTTACAGGACTTCAGGGACCCTAAAGTTACAAAGATCGATGGCAGCTGGTATATGGTGCTCGGATGCTGCAAAGACGGCAAGCCCTCCGTACTGCTATACAGGTCGGAAGATTTGCTGCATTGGGACTATGTCAACGACCTCGTCACAGAACGCGAAGCGGATGCGGCAACGCTCGAATGCCCTGATTTTTTTCAATTAGACGGCAAGTATATTGCAATGGCCGGACTGATGGGATATACTGATTTGCATGGAAGATTTCAGATGACCAAGTACTATGTAGGGCAGTTTGAAAATGAGAAGTTCAAGGCGGAGCAGACAGGCTGGCTGGATTTTGGCGGTAATTTTTATGCTGCGCAGTCGTTTGCGCATGATGGAAAGAGATTCCTTATAGGCTGGATATCTGACTTTTACAATGAACATATTTACAGGGAAAACGGGGCTTACGGAAGTTTCGGCTTGCCGAGAATATTAAAGGTGAAAGAAAATAAACTTTTCATGGAACCGGTTCCACAAGTTTATGGATTAATTGATAAAGTGCTTTACAGGGGATGCGCTGAAAAAGTCTCGGTTAAGGCAATAGAGGGAAATACATATTACGCAAAAATAACTTTCCGCGCGGATACCGATTTTAAGATTACTTTGGTTAAAGATGAAGAAAGGTACATAGGGTTGGAAAAGAGGGGACGCTCTACTGAGATTGTTACATATGGCGCGGAGAGAAGCAATATTCACTTTGTCGCGGATGTCACCGAAGTTAAGTTTTTGGAGATTTTTGTTGACAGAAGGTTAACCGAAGTGTTTATAAACCACGGCGAGGCGGTGGGCAGTAAGATTTTCTATACTGAAAAGCATGACGGTGAATTTGAATTTGCAGCGGAACAGGAGGATGCGCTGGAAGAAATAGAGGTTGCCCATATGGGTTCAATATGGTAAAAATATAAAGAAGAAGCGGAGGAATTAGTGCGTGGAAGAGAAAAGCATAAATACTGAAAAAAGCAGCGGCACTTTATTGCGTTACTGGAAAAGGCTGAAAGCATACAGTGTATTTTGGGCTTTATTGGCAATCATAGTGATAACTTCTATAATCGAACCTGATTTTCTGAACCCGAGCAACTTAATCAACATTGTAAGGCAGACTTCAATTAACGGCATCCTCGCCGTAGGAATGACCTTTGTCATTATAACGGGAGGCATCGACTTATCCGTAGGCGCCATTATCGGCATTACCGCCGTTGTAACAGCCATGTGCCTGCAAAACGGTGTCCCTATACCTGTCGCCGCCCTCTTGGCCGTTGCCATAGGAGCCGCTGTCGGCGCCATTAACGGTATAGGTATAACGAAAGGGCAGATTGCGCCGTTTATTATGACTTTGGGCATTATGACGTCTCTCCGCGGCCTTACTTACTATGTATCAAACGGTTCACCGCAGGACTGGAGAAACAGCGGCGTAGACTTTACGTTTTTAGGCCAGGGAACTTTACTTGACATCCCCGTGCCTGTCTACATTTTCGTTTTGGTCCTTTTGGTTTCATTTTATATTTTAAAATATACGGTGTTCGGCAGGAACGTTTATGCCATAGGCGATAACCGTGAGGCGGCCCGCCTGAGCGGAATAAAAATAACGAGGGTTGAGCTTTTGGTATATGTCCTGAGCGGGATTTTATCAGCGCTGTCGGCTTTAGTGCTGATTTCACGTTTAAGTACAGCCGAACCGACGGCCGGCACAGGCACTGAGCTGGACGCCGTCGCTATGACGGTAATAGGCGGCACGAGCATCTTAGGCGGCGCAGGCGGCGTGGGCGGCACTTTTGTAGGCGCAATATTACTTTCTGTTATAGCCAACGCGCTAAATATTTTAAATATCTCGCCTTTCATACAGCAGGTCGTAAAGGGGCTTATTATCATTGCCGCAGTGCTCATGGAGCTTAGAAACAGAAAGAAAAATTAGCGGCGGTATCGTGTAAATGCTTTCTCAATATTACATTTTTATAAAGGGATGGTTAGTATGAAAAAAACAGCAGCAAAAAGGATAGCGGCCTTAGTGTTAAGCGCTACGGTGTTTGCCGGATGCATAGGATGCTCCGGTAAAAGCGAAACAGCAAGTTCAGGCGCGGGAAAATCCTCCGGCAGCGCGTCGTCGTCTGCCGAAACAGCGGACAAGAAATATGTCATAGGCTTTTCGCAGAGGTCAATGGACAATCCGCTGCTTGTAGCAATGGTAAATGAAAACATTGAGTATGCAAAGAAAAATTACCCGAATATTGAGTTTATCACAACGGATGCTAACGGGAGCACCTCCAAACAGGTCAGCGACATGGAGGACTTGATTGCAAAGAAAGTCGACCTTATTATGATTTCCCCGCAGGAAACAGGCGCGCTGACGGACGTAACGAAAAGGGCTATGGATGCAGGCATTAAAGTCGTTGCCATCGACCGTAACGTAGATACGGAAGTCACAAGCTTTGTCGGTGCCGACAACAAGCCGATGGGCGCTGCCGCGGCTAAGGTTCTGAACGAAGAACTCAACGGCAAAGGCAGCATAATCGAAATCCAGGGCACAGCGGGCGCTTCAGCTACACTTGACCGCTCTGCCGGCTTCAATAACTATATTAAAGAAAACTGCCCTGATATGAAAGTCGTCGCGACCCAGTACTGCAATTTTAACAGGAACGACGGCATGAAGTATATGGAGGACATGCTGCAGCGTTTTAAATCCGGAGAGATAACAGCTGTTTATGCACACAACGACGAAATGGCGCTTGGCGCCTACGAGGCAATAAAAGCCGCGAACAGGCTGTCTGACGGCATCAAAATCGCTTCCCTTGACGGAACGGAAGTCGGCATTGAGGCGGTAAAGGCCGGAAAACTTGTCTGCACTGACATGTACCCCTACGGCGCTCCTGAGGGAATTGATTTTATTTAAAAGACTTTGAAAGGGACAAGTAAAGTACAGGGACACCCTTACAGAGAGTAGGAGATGCTGAAAACCTACAGGGATGTTATACTCGAATATCACCCTTGAGTCGCGGGCCGAAAGAAATAAATTTTCGTTTAAGCTGCGCCGGATTCAGCCGTTACACTGTTCATTAAGATATAAATATGGGTGGTACCGCGGCCAGTCTCTCGCCCCATGCGAGGGACTGGATTTTTATTTTTAAAAATTATGACAGGGACAAGTAAAGTGCGGAGATTACCTCAAAGGGAGCAGGAAACGGTGGGAACCTGCAGGCGGCCGCACCCGAATATCACCCTCGAATTGCGGGCCGAACGATATTTTTTGTCAAGTAAGCCTCTCCGGCTTGTACCGTTATCAGCTTATAAGTAAAAAACATGGGTGGTACCGCGGCCTTTTTCTCGCCCCATACGAGGAAAGGGCCGCTTTTTATATTCATTTAAAGTACGCCGACTGATATGTAAAGGAGAGAATAATATGAATACGGAGCTACTAACAAAAACGCCGGCTAAAGTTGTCGATGACCTGAGAGGAATTGTCGGGCGTGACTGGGCTACAGGAGATGCTGAAAAAATAGCAAGCTACCTTTATGATGCCACAGAAGACCTTTTGCGCCCCGAGGCGGATTCCGCATGCGTTGTTGTAAAACCGGCCAACCCGAACGAGATATCTGAAATCTTAAAATACGCAAACAATGTGAAACTTCCGGTAACAGTACGCGGAGGCGGTACAGGCGTAGTCGCCGGGGCCATCCCGACGCAGCCGAGTATTATTCTTTCGCTTGAACGCCTTAACAAAGTCGTCGAGCTTGACGAAAAAGACCTGATGATTACTTTGGAGGCCGGTGTGACCCTTGCCCAGCTCATGGACACGCTAAAGGGCCAGGGCAGACTTTTCTTCCCAGTACACCCCGGCGATGAAGGCGCGCAAGTCGGCGGCATGGTTGCGGCGAACGCCGGCGGTACCCGCGCCGTTAAACACGGTATCATGCGAAACCATGTCAAAGCGCTTGAAGTCGTCCTTCCGACCGGTGAAATAGTTACTCTCGGCGCAAAGTTACTTAAAAACAACATGGGCATAGACCTTATGAACCTCCTTATAGGCAGTGAAGGTACTCTCGGCATCATCACGAAAGTGACCCTCAGACTGTATGCAAAAAACAAATTCAGCGGTACGCTGCTTGTGTCATTCAATAATTATGAAGATGCTACCAATGCCGTACCGGATATCCTGCAGGAAGGCATAACGCCCCTTGCGGCAGAATATATTGACAGGATTATCTCAATTAAATCGGCTGAGCAGTTAGGGACAACGTGGCCGTGCAGCAAAGGAAAAGTTGACCTTATGTTTATCGTGGAAGAGCCTACGGAAGACCTGCTGTATTCCAACTGCGAAAAAATCGTTGATATCTGTGAAAAGCACAATGCCGTAGACAGCATTGTCGCCGACAATGATAAGGAGCAGCGCCGCCTGCTTGAGATACGCAGCAACGCGTACGGCCCTTACAGGAACAATATTGCGGATATTATGGACGCCGCCGTGCCGCCTTCAAAAATTCCAAACTTTTTTGAGGATGTTAACAAACTCGCAAAAAAATATAACCGTGAAATAGTTTCGCTTGGGCATATCGGCGACGGCAATATCCACAACTTTATTCTCGGTGATAACGGAAAGCTCCCTGAGAACTATGAAGCGTTAAAAGAAGACATTTACAAAGCGGCGGTCAAGTACGGAGGGACGGTAACTGCCGAACACGGCACCGGAAAAACACGTAAAAAGCACATGGAGCTTCAGTTCCCGCCGAAAGAAATTGCTTTAATGAACGGCATTAAAAAGCTTTTTGACCCTAATGGCATCTTAAGCCCGGGAAATATTTTCGACTGACTGAAGACGACGCTTAAGGTTCATTAAAAACGCTTTGCACACTTTATTTAAATATATGCAGCCAAGGGCAGCCAAACCTTTTTGGGAATGGCTGCCCTTGGCTGTTTTTGCCGGCCGAACGGCCTTAAAATGTGGGGAGCAGGCCTTTTGGGAGCTGAAGCACTGTACAAAATTATAAGCAGGCAGTATAATAAAAGCGTTACATTTTTGTTATAATATTTCCAAACTTAACATAGCGGCATTGATATAAAAACAGATGGCGGGAATTTTAAAAAATTTGGAGGCTTGAAGTAAAATGAGCGGAGAAAAAGTCCTGATAATTGACGACGACAGGAACAGTGTCCGCTTTTTGGAGCTGGAGCTCAGACACGAAAATTACAGGGTGGAAAAAGAATATGACGGCAAAAAAGGATTTTACCGTGCGGTGAACGAAAACTTTGATTTGATTTTGCTCGACGTTATGCTTCCGTCAATGGACGGCGTCGAGCTGCTTAAAAAATTAAGGGCATTTTCCGAAACGCCCGTTATTATGCTTACGGCTAAGGATGCAGTTTCAGATAAGGTGGAAGGCCTTGACGATGGGGCCGACGACTACCTTACCAAACCGTTTGCCATAGAGGAGCTGCTTGCCCGCATGCGCGTCGCTTTAAAAAAGCACCCGCAGGTAAAGCCAAAACCTAAAAGCGTAACAGTAGGCAAGCTTTTTATAGATGTCGGGGGACGGGCGGTAAGCTACGACGGGCATACGGTTTCACTTACTAAACGTGAGTTCGATTTGCTTGATTACCTTGCAGAGAACTGCAACACGGTCTGCTCGCGCGACGAACTTATGGAAAAGGTATGGGGTTACGACTACAAAGGCGAGACAAACCTTGTTGACGTGTATGTAAGGTACCTTAGGAACAAGATAGATTACCGTTTCGATGTAAGCGTAATACAGACCATACGCGGCGTGGGGTATATCATTAAAAATGGTTAGGAAAATGATTGCGGTTTTTGAACGTGCCCGCAGTAAAAGGCAGAACATAAAGTTTTCCATAGCCCTCAAGGCTACGGTGTTATATACCGCTATGTTCGGGTTTATCATTGCCGTTTCTGCGGGCGCGCTTTCATGGGCCATGTCGGTGCGTACAATGCATTTTCAAAACATAGAACGCATTTCATCGTTTGTGGCGGACCACGTCATGCATGAGCGCGGCGGCAGCTTTAACTTCGAGTCATTTGCCGAGGCTAATAATGTCTATATAGAGATACGTGACCCTAAAAGCGGCTTTTCCGCCGGATTTGGGAAAAAACCGGCGGGGAACACGCAGGGCTTAGAGTCGCTCCGCCAGGTGGATACAATGGGCTCACGCTTTTTCATAAAAGTCTCGGACCGTGAAAACATAGGCATAGCGGGAGTGCTGACGCCTGTAACTTTTTTTGCGGCCATTTTGGCACTGCTTGCCGCAGCGGCGGTTTCGGGTGCGCTTTTAATGCGGAAAATGATGCGCCCCGTTTACCAGATGACGAGGACGGCGCGCAGTATTTCGGCAGGCGACCTCAGCAGGCGGATAGACCCGGTACATTCGCGTGACGAGCTGCAGGAGCTTGCCGACACTTTTAATGAGATGCTTGACCGCATACAGGAAGCTTACAACAAACAGAACAGGTTTGTGTCGGATGCTTCGCACGAACTGCGCACGCCGCTGTCGGTTATATCCGGTTATGCCAATTTGTTAAGGCGCTGGGGAAATGACGACCGTGAGATAAGAAACGAGTCAGTGGACAAGATAATAGAAGAAACCGACAATATGCAGAGGCTCGTTGAGCGCCTGCTGTTTTTGGCGCGTGCCGACCAAAAAAGGCTCGGCGTAAAATATGAAAAGTTCTGTGTAAGTGACTTGATGGACGAAATTGCTGATGAAACAAGTCTTATAGGCGGGCAGCATAAAATAATGCGCAGCATAGAAAGGGAGCTTTATGTAACCGCCGACAGGGCACTTATAAAACAGGCGGTGAGAGCGGTCGTAGAAAACAGCCTTAAGTACACTCCGGCGGGCGGCAGCATTACCCTTTCATGCGTGACGGAGGGCGGAGCCGTCAGGCTTTCAGTAAAAGATACCGGTGCTGGAATATCAACGGAAGACCTTCCCCATATTTTCGACAGGTTCTACAAGGCGGACGTGTCGCGCGTGAGGAGCGTAAGGGGTTCGTCCGGCCTTGGGCTTTCTATTGTAAAGTGGATAGTTGAGTCGCACGGCGGACAACTTAAAGCTGAAAGCGCGAAAGGCAGCGGTACGGAAATCATAATGCTTATACCGTGCGGCGGGCATGCCCTCCTGACGGCAAATTGATGCCGCTGTGTTTTCCGCATGGCAAAACGGGCCTGCCGTTTTGGGGCTGGCCCGTTTTAAGACGTGGATTTTATTTTAAGGCAAGAGCTGCTTTTTATGTAGCCTGCCTCATTTGGCCCATCTGGTTAAGCCCGAAGCTTACGGACAGGGCGCGGTCCACGCGGTCCATTGCGCTGCTGTCAAGGCGGCCCATGCGTTCTTTCAGGCGGTGCTTGTCAAGCGTGCGCACTTGCTCAAGGAGGACTATGGAGTCTTTTGCAAGGCCGGTCGTGTCTGCATCAAGAACAATATGTGTAGGCAGATTGGCTTTTGAGTGCTGGCTCGTTATTGCCGCCGCAATGACCGTAGGGCTGAAACGGTTGCCGATATCGTTTTGGATTATAAGTACCGGTCGTATGCCGCCTTGTTCCGAACCTACAACAGGGCTTAAATCGGCGTAATAAATATCTCCTCTTCTTATCATGGATTTTCACGCTCCGTAATATATGAATCTAAAAGCAGAATTTATAAACTTTTTTTACTGCATAAATAGTGTGGGCATTCTTTTTAGGATTTATACATGTTCTGTTCCCAATTCATAATATTAGTACGGGGTTTGAAATGACAAAAATTTAATGGAATATTTATTTTTTGCCTGCGGCGCTTATTATTAGAAAACAGTTAAAAAATGAATTAGAGCTTTAATGTTTATCTAAAGAAGTAAAAAATATTTAACAGAGATTAAAATATATAATTATGCGCAAAAACACGCCGGCATATTTTACTGGCTGCAACAGGGGGTTTTGCTTTTTGTCGTTTGTATCGTTCCAGTTCCTTCTTTTTTTCCTTATTGTAACGCTTGTGTATTTTTTATTGCCCAACAAGTACAGGTGGCTTTGGCTTTTAGCTGTGAGCTATTTCTTTTATATGTGTTTCAGCCCCCAGTACGCCGTACTTTTGGCAGCCTCCACTTTGGTAACGTACCTCAGCGGGATTTTAATAGGAAAAGAAAATAAGAGTACCGAACCCGTCAAGGCAAAAAAAAATAAAAAATTGATTATTGCGCTGAGTTTTATAATAAACTTGGGCATTTTAGCCGTTTTTAAGTACCTTAACTTCTTTGCGGAAATATTCGCCGGCATAGCCTCCGCCTTGGGCGCACAGGCAGCGCCTGTGAAATTTGATATTATCCTGCCAGCCGGCATATCGTTCTACACTTTCCAGGCGCTCAGCTATACCGTAGACGTCTACAGGGGCGACATCGAACCTGAAAAGCATTTTGGCAAGTATGCGCTTTTTGTTTCGTTTTTTCCGCAGCTTGTCGCGGGGCCTATACAAAAATCGAAAAATCTGCTGCCGCAGTTCAGCGAGGAGCACCATTTCGATTATGATAACGCAAGGGGCGGCCTGCTGCTTATGCTGTGGGGGTATTTTCAAAAGATGGTCGTCGCCGACAGGCTTGCCGTGTTTGTCAACAGCGTTTATAACGCACCGGCTAAGCACTTTGGCTTTGAGGTGATGATTGCCAATATATTTTTTGCTTTTCAGATATACTGCGACTTTGCGGGTTACTCCAATATAGCCATAGGCGCGGCGCAGGTAATGGGCTTTAAGCTTTCAAAAAACTTTGACAAGCCTTACATGTCGAAGTCTGTTAAGGAGTTTTGGCGCAGGTGGCACATAACGCTCGGCGCGTGGTTTAGGGACTACCTTTATATACCGCTTGGAGGGAACCGCTGCTCGCAGTTCAGGCACTGTCTCAACATTGTCATAGTCTTTGCCGTATGCGGCCTTTGGCACGGCGCGTCAATGACTTTCGTAGTATGGGGGGCACTGCACGGCCTGTACCAGGTGATAGGCATTTTGACGAAGCCTGCAAAGGAACGCGCGGAAAAGTCGCTTAAAATAAATATGGGGTCCAAGGCGGTTGGGCTGTACCAGACCGCCGCTACATTTATTTTGGTAGATTTCGCGTGGATCTTTTTTAGGGCGGATACGTTTGAGGATGCGTTTACCGTGATAGGCAACATGTTTATTTTTGGCAAGAGCGTTTTCCCCGTCGATTATATTTTTGAAATGTGCCTTATAGTTTTTGTTGTTTTAATAGACGCACTGCGGAAAAAACATGATTTCCGCGGCAGCCTGCTCAAAAAAAACCTTTTATGCCGCTGGGCGGTGTACGTTACGTCCGTGCTTGTCATACTTATCATAGGCGTGTACGGCTCGCAGGCAGGCGCGCAGCAATTCATTTATTTCCAGTTCTAAATTCGTGGTGCGGGCGCTTTACGGCAGTTTGCCTGCCGTGTGCGAACGCATGATTTTAAGTTAAAGGACGGAGACTGCCGTACGAAAGGGAAAATGCTAAAAAAAGTCTTGCTGAAAGGGCTTATATTCCTTTTGATAATAGGAGCCGCTTTGGCGGCGCTTTCACCGGTTTTTATTTATAAAACTGAACACAGGGGCAAGCTTATAGAGGGGCTTTATGAGTCGGACGATACTTACGACGTCGTTTTCATGGGTTCAAGCCATATGAACGGGGGAATGGACCCTAACGTTTTATGGAAACAGCACGGCATAACGAGCTTTAACTATGCTACCGGGGGCCAGCCTACGGCAGTCTCATATTACCTGCTTAAAGATGTCCTTAAAAAGCACAAAAACCCAATAGTCGTTTTGGACGTTTACTACGCCGGAATGACATCAAAATACGGTTCTACCGGCTTTATAAGCAATGCGGTAGATAATATGCGCTTTTCTAAGAACAAAGCGGATGCAATACTTAGCTGTACGCCTCCTGAGGAGTGGATAAATTATTTTTTCCCTGTTTTAAAGTACCACTTCAGATGGCAGGTTATTGAGAAAAAGGATTTTACGTTCAACCCGGCATCGGTTTACTATACCAAGGGCTTTTCAGCGGGAACAGAAAAGTACGGTAAAAGCGACAAAAGCGCTTCGAGTACGTCCGACCGCATTGACATACCATCAGAGTCGCTACAGTACTTGAAAAAGTTTGTTGAGCTTTCTAAAAAAGAAGGCTTTAAGCTTGTCTTTGTCAATATGCCGTGCGATTACACTGAGTCAAACAAAGAGGACGGCTGGGTAAACGACTGTGCGGCAATGATGAATTCCATAGCTGACTTTGCAGATGAAAACGGCGTCCCGTTTGTTGATATGTGCAGTAAAATGGATGAAATAGGCATTAACTTTGCAGATGATATGAACAACTCCGGACATCTGAACATCTGGGGAGCATACAAGACAAGCACGTATTTCGGAAATTACCTTAAGAAAAATTACACGCTTAAGGACAGGCGTTCCGACAGCGCATACTCGGGCTGGGACGACGACTATAAATTGTCACAGGTAGCTAATATAATAAATCCGTAACTTAAAAAAATATAAGCGCGATTAAAAAACCTCCGTAATGGGCGCACATAGACGCATTACGGGGGCTTTTATATCTCTAACATTAATAAGCGCTTAGCAAGCACTTTATTTTCCACTTTTTTTCATTTTAATGCCGTAGGCACCTTGAAATATAATAGCGAAAACCAAAGAAATTGCGCAGGGCGTAATCCCAACTTTGATATAAGGTGAAATTATAATAAGCATTAATGCGGCAGCAGAGAATAACCATGCTAAAATCTTTAATGAATTTTCTTTTGTCATTTTTTTTCGTTTTTCAAGTCATCGAAAAGGCCGGTGAAATCGAGTGTGGCAAAATAATCCGCCGGAGTCTCGGCACGCCGTATGAGCTGGAAAGAACCGTCACCTTTAAGCAGTATCTCAGCGGAACGGAGCTTACCGTTGTAATTGTGCCCCATTGAGTGCCCGTGGGCGCCGGTGTCGTGTATGACTATAGTGTCGCCCATATCTATTTTTGGGAGCATGCGGTCAACGGCGAACTTATCATTGTTTTCACAAAGCCCGCCCGTAACGTCGTACTTGTGGTCGCACGGGAGGTTTTCCTTGCCCATCACGGTTATATGGTGGTAGGCGCCGTACATAGCCGGACGCATCAGGTTTGCTGAGCATGCGTCAAGGCCTATGTATTCTTTGTAAATATGTTTTTCACGTATGGCCGTCGCCACAAGGCAGCCGTAAGGCGCGAGCATGAAGCGCCCCATTTCGGTGAAAATGGCTACCTCGCCCATACCCTCCGGCACTAAAATTTCATTGTATGCCTTTTCGACTTCGCTTCCGACTTTAAGTATGTCTGTTTTGTGCTGCTCAGGCTTATATGGGACTCCGACTCCTCCGGAAAGGTTTATAAAGGAAATGTGGACGCCGGTTTCGTGCTTTAGCTTTACGGCTGTTTTAAAGAGTACTCTGGCAAGCGCCGGGTAGTAGCTGTCACCCTCGGTGTTGCTTGCAAGGAAAGCATGCATGCCGAAGTTTTCGGCGCCAAGCTTTTTAAGCTTTTTGAATCCCTCGGCAAGCTGCGGGTAAGTAAAGCCATACTTCGCATCGCCGGGGTTGTCCATAATGCCGTTGCTTGCGGTGAAAATACCGCCCGGATTGTAACGGCAGCATATGGTCTTTGGTATGCCGGCAAGTCTGTTGAGTATGTCTATATGGGTAAAGTCGTCGAGGTTTATTATGACGCCTAACTTAGCGGCCAGCCTGAAGTCGGCGTCCGGAGTATCGTTAGAGGAAAACATTATATCGCTTCCGCGGAAACCCACCCTGTCGGAAAGCATAAGCTCAGTTAACGATGAGCAGTCGACCCCGCAGCCTTCTTCCTTTAATATCTTCATTATGAAAGGGTTAGGCGTAGCCTTGACGGCAAAATATTCCTTGTAGCCTTTATTCCATGAAAAAGCCTGCTTTACACGGTGCGCGTTTTCTCGTATTCCCTTTTCGTCGTATAAATAAAAAGGCGTGGGATATTTTTCTTTTATTTCTTTAAGTTTTTTAAGTGTTACAAAAGTTTTTTTCATTATCCTTACTCCTGATATGTGTATTGTACTGCATGTGAGGTATAAAATTTTTAATATGTAAAAACTGTACCACTAAGCATTTTATTTGTCAATGTTAATCGCCTGCCGCCGGGTTTTGCCGATTAGCGGCGGCATAGGCATTGTGTGAAGCGCGGAGTTCCTGCGGCCGGCGGAGGTTTGTGTAACGGTTTCGCCATAGGAAACATATATTAGTCTAATGAAACAATTTGGCAGTTGGCTTTACTTTATAGAGGAGAGCAAGTTATGTGTGACAAGGAAATTACTCTTGACAAACTGCCGCTCGGTGAGGCGGCCCGCGTTAAGTCGCTTATGTCGCGGGGGCAGGAGAGGCGAAGGATGCTTGACCTTGGCATAGTAGGCGGCACGAAAATAAAACCGCTTTATAAAAGCCCGTCCGGGAACCCTGTCGCCTACCTTATACGCGGCGCGGTCATAGCGCTGAGGAGCGACGTTTCGGATAAAATTTTGGTTTCAGTATGAAAAGCGTATTTACACGGCGGCCGAAAGTGCCGGCGGTCTATTAAGATATTTAATGGAGGTAGTTCCGATGGGACTTTCAAGCGAAAGCACCGGCACCGGCGTACTTAAGTCATGCAAGGGTACGTTCAGGGTAGTAAAAGAGTTTCCGGACGATAAAGTCATAGCGTTGGCGGGTAACCCAAACGTGGGGAAAAGCACTGTTTTTAACAGCCTTACCGGCATGAAACAGCACACTGGAAACTGGCCCGGCAAGACGGTGTCCAATGCTCTCGGAAGGTACGGTTATAAAGGCACCGGCTATATTTTAGTAGACATTCCGGGAACCTATTCGCTTATGGCAAACTCGGAAGAGGAAGAAATAGCGAGGGACTTTATCTGCTTCGGCGAACCGGACGCAACGGTAGTTGTGGCGGATGCCACATGCCTTGAGCGCAACCTTAACCTTGTCATTCAGGCGATGGAAGTTTCGGATAACGTAGTTTTGTGCGTAAACCTTCTCGATGAGGCAAAAAAAAAGAAAATAAAGATAAATCTCGGTCTGCTTTCAGAAAAACTCGGCATTCCGGTGGCGGGCACAAGCGCGCGCAGCGGCAAAGGGCTTGACGGCCTGATGCAGGCAGTAAGCAAAACCGTACTGAAAAAGGGGAACTCAAAGCGCCTGAGGGTAACATACGATGAAAAAACGGAGGCCGCCGTAGGTATGGTGGAACCGGCGGTCTCAAAAAAACTTTGCGGCAGGCTTAACAGCAGGTGGGTGGCTTTAAAACTGCTTGAAGGCGACGAAAGCCTGCTTTTGTCACTCGGAAATTATCTCGGGTATGATATATCTCAGGACAGCGGTACGGCGGCCGCCATGTCAAATGCGGAAAAATATCTTGAGCGGAACGGTATAAGCAGAGAGGAGCTGCGTGACAAAGCTGTTACAGCAATAGTTGACACGTGCGAAAGCATAAGCCGTGAGACCGTGTCGTACCCGAAAAAAGACTATACGGAGCGAGACAGAAAAATAGACAGGGTACTTACGTCTAAAATAACAGGCATACCGATTATGATACTGCTGCTCTGCGCGATATTCTGGATAACTATAACAGGCGCAAATTACCCCTCTGAACTTATAGCAAGGGGACTATTCTGGCTTGGGGAGCGCCTTTCAGAGCTTTTCAGAAATATCTCGGCGCCTGAGTGGTTTTCCGGAATACTTGTAAACGGCGTTTACCGGACGCTCGCGTGGGTAGTTTCTGTAATGCTTCCGCCTATGGCTATCTTTTTCCCGCTTTTTACGATACTTGAGGACTTAGGCTACCTTCCGCGCGTCGCGTTCAATATGGATAACTTTTTCAGAAAAGCCTGCGCACACGGCAAGCAGGCGCTCACCATGTGCATGGGGTTTGGCTGCAACGCCTGCGGGGTTATAGGCTGCCGCATAATAGATTCACCGCGCGAAAGGCTTATAGCCATACTTACAAACAACTTTGTGCCGTGCAACGGCAGGTTCCCAACCCTTATAGCTATAATAACCATGTTCTTTGCCGGTACGGCGGCAGGGGCGTCACAGTCGGTCATCTCGACGCTTGTCCTTACAGGAGTCATAGTTTTAGGGGTTGCGGTAACGCTGCTCGTTTCACGCATACTTTCAAAGACACTTCTCAAAGGGATGCCGTCGTCGTTTAACCTTGAACTGCCACCTTACCGCAGGCCGCAGATAGGCAGGATAATCGTACGCTCTATTTTCGACAGGACGCTTTTCGTGCTGCGCCGCGCGGTTATAGTTGCGGCTCCCGCGGGGCTTATAATATGGCTGCTTGCAAACACCTATGCCGGCGGCTCAAGCCTGCTCTCTTTATGCGCCGGGTTCCTTGACCCGTTCGCGAAGCTTATAGGCATGGACGGCTATATACTTATGGCGTTCATCCTTGGATTCCCCGCAAACGAGATAGTGATACCTATAATCATAATGAGCTATTCGTCTTCGGGGATGCTTACTGATTACGGCAGCCTGACCGCTCTCCGCTCCCTTTTTATTTCACACGGGTGGACCTGGGTGACGGCTGTCTGCGTAATGCTCTTTTCACTAATGCACTGGCCGTGCGGCACTACGTGCATGACGATAAGACGCGAAACGCAGAGCGCTAAGTGGACGCTGCTTGCCGCGGCTATACCGACTGCCGCCGGATTTATAGCCTGTTTTACAGTTGCCGGAGCGGCGAAATTCCTGCGCCTTGTATAACCATCTTATTAACAAATACAAAAACAGTATGCCGGCCATCCTCGAAACGGGCGTGTACCGCTTTAAGTTGCGGCCGGCATACCGATGTATATATGGTTAAGCCTTCTTTTTGCCTGTTCCTGCGCCGCCGCCATGTGCACAAACAGGCCGTACGTATGTTTCAGGATACATATTGTCATTTATAATATTAAAATGATGCATGACCGCTAAAACAAGCTGTATCTTGTCACGGCGGCTAAGGGCGTTGACAATTTGCTCATGTGCATAGTGGAGCTGCCTGGCTGTTTTTGGGTCGAGAAAGATATGCCTGCGCATATCGTGGATAAATCTGTCTATGGTGCCTGACAGGGCCTGTAAGATTTGTATAATCAGCGCGTTGCCTGAAGCTTCAGCGATTATCTCATGCAGATGTTTGTCGAGCACATCCCCTCTTGAAGGGGAGCAATCCCGCATCTCCGTAATTATTTTCTCTAAATCGCCGATTTGCTTGTCCGTTATGCGGTCGGCGGCGAGAACAGCGGCTTCAAGCTCTAAACCAGTACGCAGTTCGGCAAGCTGCTTATAATCGATTTTTTGTAAAAGTATAAGCAGGTTGAACGAGTCTTGCAGGTTTTGCTGTATATTGCAGGATATAAAATTGCCTGAACCCTGGTTACTTATGAGGAACCCCATATGCTCCAGCTGCCTTATGGCCTCCCGCACGGAGTTGCGGCTGATGCCGAGGCGTTCGGCAAGCTCCCTTTCAGGCGGGAGCTGTTCCCCGAAGGAAAGGCTGCCGTTTTCAATTTCCTGCTCTAAATAAGCCATAACTTTTTTATACGATTTTTGCTGCTCAGCCATTTCTGCCCATCCCTTTACGTATTTTAACCGTATTATATCACAAAGGAACACAAAAAGTATATACAATCAACCATAATGGTAGAACCAATAGCTGATTCTTGTATTTGCTCCTATTAAATTATACTAAAATATTACGATGTATACTTGACTTTTTAAGAATTAACTACTATTATTATACCATAATAGTTTAATTATTAGGCAAGAAAAAAATTTAGTGTTTATATGGGTAGTACCAATTTTAATGTGATTTTCCAAAGGAGATTAATTACTATGAGCCAGTATCAAAAAGTAACTGCGGAATTTGTAAAAGCGCTGAAATCCGCTGTCTCTGGAAAAGTAATGACAGGTGCTGAGATAAATGAAGATTTCTCGCATGACGAAATGCCTATTTATGGCAAGCTGATGCCTGAGGCAGTCGTTGAGGCAAAAACTACGGAGGACGTTGCGGCCGTGATGAGCCTCTGCAACAAACACAATATACCTGTTACGCCGCGCGGCGCAGGTACCGGCCTTGTCGGCGGAGCTGTGGCTGTTGACGGCGGCATCATTCTTTCCACCGCAAAAATGAACAAAATCATAAGCTATGACGAAGATAACATGATGGTGACAGCCCAGGCGGGAGTGCTGTTTAACGACCTCGCGGCAGATGCTGAAAAGCACGGTTTCCTTTATCCGCCGGACCCGGGCGAAAAGTTCGCGACTGTCGGCGGGAACGTCGCTACCAATGCTGGCGGCATGCGTGCCGTTAAGTACGGCACCACACGCGACTATGTGCGCGCCATGACAGTTGTTCTGCCGACAGGTGAAATTGTTCATTTGGGCGCTCCCGTTTCAAAGAGCAGCTCCGGATATTCCCTTATAAATTTAATGATAGGTTCTGAAGGTACACTCGGCATCGTAACAGAGCTTACCCTTAAACTTCTTCCATTGCCTAAAGAAGTTGTCAGCCTTATAGCGCTTTATGAAAACCTGCGCGACTGTATAGCCGCTGTGCCTAAAATGATGCGCGCTAACCTGCACCCTCAGACAATGGAATTTATGGAACGCGACATTGTTAACGTGTCCGAATCTTATTTGGGTAAAAGTACATTCCCGCAGAAATTTGAAAACAAGGATGTAAATGCCTATTTGCTCATTTCGTTTGAAGGCGGCGATGACGACAGCCTTGACGGCGTTATTGAAAAAGCTTCCGAGGTCGTGCTTGATGCCGGCGCGCTCGACGTGCTCGTAGCCGATACTCCGCAGCTTAAAAAAGATGCGTGGGCGGCGAGGGACAGCTTCCTTGACGCTATCAATTCGACTACAAAACTTGTAGATGAATGCGATGTAGTCGTACCGGTCAGCAAAATCCCTGACTTTCTCGCTTATATAAAACTGCTTGCGCAAAATTATGATTTTACCATACAAAACTTTGGCCACGCGGGAGACGGTAATTTACATATCTATTGTTGTTCCAATGATATGGAAATACAGGACTTCAAAAAGCAGGTTTCTGATTTTATGCCTAAGACATATGCAAAAGCATATGAAATGGGCGGCCTTATTTCCGGTGAGCACGGCATAGGGTACGGCAAGCGCGATTATTTAGCCGAAATGGCCGGCCCTGTAAAAATGCGCCTTATGAAAGGCATTAAAGATGTTTTTGACCCCAACGGTATTCTCAACCCGGGCAAAGTCTGCTGCAAATTATGATTAAGCGCTTAAAGAGCCGGTTATGAAATTTTGAATATAATTCAAGGAGGATATAAAATGTCATATTTAATTTCTGATGAGGCAAAAGACCTTCTTAAGGATGTACATGAGTTTTGTGAAAAGGAAGTAAAGGAGCAGTGCAAAGAGTATGACCGCAGCGGCGAATGGCCTAAGGATATTTACAAAAAGGCCATAGATATGCAGCTGCAGACGCTTGAAGTGCCTGAAAAATACGGCGGGCCGGGGCTTGACAGGGTATCTGTCGCCGCGCTTATTGAAGAAATGGCAAAAGCCGATGCTGGCTTTGCAACGACAATTTCCGCGAGCGGGCTCGGCATGAAACCTGTATTAATTGCCGGTACGGAAGAGCAGAAGGAACGTGCATGCCGCCGTATAACCGAAGGCGGGTTTGGCGCTTTTGCACTGACGGAACCCGGGGCGGGCTCAGATGCAGGCGCAGGTAAGGCAACTGCCGTAAAAGACGGTGACAGTTACATACTGAATGGCCGTAAATGCTTTATCACAAACGGCGGGGTCGCCTCTTTTTATTGTATTTCCGCAATGACTGACAAATCAGCCGGTACGCGCGGCATGTCGATGTTTTACATTGAGAAAGGCACGCCGGGGCTTTCCACGGGGCATGAAGAAGACAAGATGGGCATACGTACTTCAAACACATGCGATGTCGTGCTTGAAAACTGCCGTATTCCAGCTTCCAATTTGATTGGCAGTGAAGGGCAGGGCTTTAAGACGGCAATGAAAACCCTTGACCAGGCTCGCACTTGGATGGGCTGCGTAGCAACGGGCATCGCGCAGCGCAGCATGGAAGAAGCGATTGCTTACGGCAAACAACGTATCCAGTTTGGCAAGCCTATATTAAAAAACGAAGTATTGAAGTTTAAGATTGCCGATATGGAGATTGGAATTGAAACGGCACGCCAAATGGTCGCACACTCTTTAACGCTAATGGACAAAGGGATGCCGTATACAAAAGAGTCAGCCATTGCAAAGTGCTATGCCGGTGATGTTGCTGTAAAAGCAGCTTCGGAAGCGATACAGATGTTTGGCGGCTACGGTTACAGCCGCGAGTACCCGGTAGAAAAGCTTTTACGCGACGCAAAAATATTCCAAATATTCGAAGGTACAAATGAAATACAGCGTATTGTCGTTGCAAATAACACAATCGGCAAATTTTAAGCGGAGGAGAGAAGCTTAATGGAAATTCTCGTATGCATTAAACAGGTACCGGACGATTCCGTTACGGTGCATCTTAAAGCAAATACCGGAGAAGCGGACCTTGACGGCATCTCTCCCGTTGTAAACGCATTTGATACATATGCGCTGGAAATGGCAGTCCGGCTTAAAGAAAGCTCTGGCGGCGCCGTTACCGTCATATCCGTCGGCCCCGAAGGAACGGAAAACGCAATAAAAAGCTGCCTTGCCGTTGGCGCAGACAGCGGTTACCTTATAAATGATGCCGCGTTTAACAATGCGGGCGCGCCTGAGAAAAGCAAAATATTAGCTTCGTCTGTAAAATACTTGGAAAAAAGCACCGGAAAACATTTTGACATTATTTTCTGCGGAAAAGAAGCAACCGATTATTCATATGGCCAGGCCGGCCCGCAGCTTGCTGAAATAATGAAAATAGGCGTGGTTACTGATTTGACAGACATTAAAAAAGCAGACGCCGGCGTTTGCTGTAAACAGGAAACAGAAGACGGCTACCGCACTGTGCAAACAGGGCTGCCGTGTGTTGTAACCGTAAGTAAACCCGCATATGACCCGCGTTACCCAACTATAAGGAGCAAGCTTGCGGCACGTAAGATGGAGATTCCGGTCTTAACATCATCACAGATTGGTAATATTACAGCTGCAAAGACGGCGAATATTACCTTAAGGATTTATGAACCGCCAAAGCGGAAATGCGGAGTAAAAATCAAAGAAAAGACCTGTGCCGATTCAGCGTGCAAAGCTGTCGGGATGCTGGCGGATGCTAAGCTGCTGTAAAGGAGATAACGTAGATGAACTTTGGCAATAAAAAAGATATACTTGTTTTTATAGAACAAAATGGCGGAAAAATGCTTAAAGCAGGCATAGAAAGCATTACGCCGGCCATAACGCTGGGGCACTCTTTAGGCGGAAAAGTTACAGCACTGCTTATAGGTACAGAAAATCAAAACTCTGTAAAGCGCCTGCAAGGCTTAGGCGCAGATAAAATTGTGTCAGTTGAAGGGCCGTCATTTTCCGACGGCTGTTCAGATGCTTTTTTCTATGCCCTTTCCCAGATGGCGGAAAAATATGACCCCGCTGCCGTATTAGCGGCGGATTCGCCTTTAGGGCGTGAATTGACTGCGAGGCTGTCGGCGCTGAAGTCTGTAAGCTGCATACACGGCGCGCTCAGCCTTCATATGCAGGATACAAGTACGCCTGTGTGGACTCTGCAGGCATATGGCGGCAGTATTATGAATGACGTTGCGCCATGCACTGCACCTTTTACGGCTACAGTACGTTCCGGAGCTTTCCGCAAGCCGGAAGCATCAGGACAAAAAGCAGAAATAACGGAGGAATCCGTTACGGTCCCAAAGGACGTTATCCGCTCACAAGTTATAAAGTCGGTCAAAGAAATTTCCGAGGAAATAAACCTTGAGGACGCCAAAGCCGTTGTTTCAGGCGGCCGTGGTATGGGAAGCAAAGAAAACTTTAAACTTGTTGAAGAGCTTGCCGACGTACTTGGAGGGGTAGTCGGCGCGACGCGCCCGGCCATAGAAAGCGGGTGGGTTTCCCGTGCGCATCAGGTAGGGCAGTCTGGTAAAACCGTAAAGCCTGCGCTTTACATAGCGTGCGGTATTTCAGGCGCGGTGCAGCATATTTCCGGTATGGAGGGCTCAGGGTATATTGTAGCGGTTAACAAGGATGAAGATGCGCCTATCTTCGACATCGCCGATGCCGGAATCGTCGGCGACGCAATGCAAGTACTTCCTGTGATGATCGAAGAAATTAAAAAGAGAAAAACAGGTGCAAATTAGGCTTTATTTGTAAAAAAAGCTCTATAATAAATGTAACGGATAAAATCAGTAAAAAACAGAGCATATCTGATGAAAACCTTTAGAATGGATATGGTTAACCATTTAGAAAGGCTTCCGGGAGATTTATGAAAAGTTTATTATAGTATTGGCATAATAATTAATGTAATATGGTAGCCGCTTTGTGTAGCAAAAAGCCCTTGCCGGAGGCTAAATAAGCCTCCGGCAGGGGCGAAACCTTTATATGGGCGGTACAGACGGCCGCGTCATGCTGTTTTTTCGGTAAGGCGCGAGCCGTCGCTGTCTATTATGACAGTGCTGTCCGGCTTTATATTTTCAGATATAATCTTTTTGGCAATCATTGTTTCTACGCTGCTTTGGATGAAACGCTTCAGCGGGCGCGCGCCGTAAACGGGGTCGTAGCCCATGCTTACTATATAGTCTTTCGCCGCGTCGGTAAGCTGCACGGACAGGCGTTTTTCTTTAAGGCGCTTTTGCAGGTTCTCAATCTGCAGGCCGACGATTTTATAAATTTCGTCGCGTGTAAGCGGTTTGTAGAATATAATTTCGTCAAGCCTGTTTAAAAATTCTGGCTTAAACTGTCTTTTTAAAAGCCCGTTGACGTTTTTCTTAGCTTCGTCGCTTATATGGCCCTCACTGTCTATCCCGTCGAGTATATAGCTTGAGCCGAGGTTTGAAGTTAAAATTATTATCGTGTTTTTAAAGTCTACAGTGCGCCCCTGCGAGTCGGTTATACGGCCGTCGTCGAGTACCTGGAGAAGTATGTTGAACACGTCGGGGTGGGCTTTTTCAACTTCATCGAAAAGTATAACCGAGTAGGGGTGGCGTCGCACAGCTTCGGTCAGCTGGCCGCCTTCCTCATAACCTATATATCCCGGAGGGGCGCCTATGAGGCGGGACACGGAGAACTTTTCCATATATTCGGTCATATCTATCCTTACCATATTTTTTTCGTCGTCAAAGAGCGCCTGCGCGAGCGACTTCGCCAGCTCTGTTTTGCCTACGCCCGTAGGACCGAGGAACAGGAAAGAGCCTATGGGGCGGTTAGGGTTTTGTATGCCGGCGCGTGAACGCAGCACGGCGTCGCACACTTTTTCAACCGCTTCGTCCTGCCCTATGACACGTTTATGAAGTGTCGCGCCAAGGTTAAGGAGTTTTTTCCTGTCGCTTTCTATGAGCTTTGAAACAGGTATGCCGGTCCATTTAGCGACGATTTTTGCTATTTCTTCTTCTGTTACGCGGTCGTGCAGGAGCGTGTCGGACGACTGTGCTTTTTCAGCTATTTCCTCCTCCGCTTTAAGCTGCTTTTGGAGCTGCGGCAGTTTGCCGTACTTAAGTTCTGCGGCTTTGTTCAGGTCGTAACCGCGCTGGGCTTTTTCTATTTCGGAGTTTACGCTTTCGATTTCTTCACGCAGCTTCTGGACCTTTGTTATGGACTGCTTTTCGTTTTCCCATTTTGCCTTCATTTCCTTAAAGCGGGCGCGCTCGTCGGCAAGACTTTTCTGTATACCCCTCAGGTGCTCCTGCGAAACAGGGTCGGCGTCTTTTTTAAGTGCGGCCTCCTCTATTTCCTTTTGCATGATTTTCCTTGAAATCTCGTCAAGCTCCACAGGCATCGAGTCAAGCTCGGTCCTGACCATGGCGCATGCCTCGTCAACGAGGTCTATAGCCTTGTCAGGCAGAAAGCGCTCGGAGATATACCGGTTGCTTAGCGTTGCGGCGGCTATAAGCGCCTGGTCCTGTATCTTGACGCCGTGGAATACCTCGTACCTTTCTTTAAGCCCGCGGAGTATGGAAATGGTGTCCTCAACCGTCGGTTCTTCTACCATTACCGGCTGGAACCTGCGCTCGAGCGCCGCGTCTTTCTCTATATACTGGTGGTATTCGTTAAGTGTAGTCGCGCCTATGCAGTGCAGCTCGCCGCGTGCAAGCATCGGTTTTAATATATTGCCGGCGTCCATTGAGCCTTCGGTTTTGCCAGCGCCTACTATGGTATGGAGTTCGTCGATGAAAAGTATGATTTTGCCTTCGCTTTTTTTGACTTCGTTGAGGACGGCTTTGAGCCTTTCTTCAAATTCGCCGCGGAATTTAGCCCCGGCTATCAGCGAGCCCATGTCGAGTGCGAAAACTTTGTGGTCTTTAAGGTTATTTGGCACGTCGCCGCGGACTATGCGCTCAGCAAGCCCTTCGGCGATAGCGGTTTTGCCTACGCCGGGTTCGCCTATGAGGACAGGGTTGTTTTTAGTTTTGCGTGAAAGGATAAGTATGACGCTGCGTATTTCTTCGTCCCTGCCTATAACGGGGTCGAGCTTGTGGTTTTTAGCAAGCGTTACGAGATCCTGCCCGTATTTAGCGAGCGCGTCGTAAGTCGTTTCAGGGCTGTCGCTTGTCACCCGCGTGTTGCCGCGTACGGTTGAGAGCGCCGAGAGAAACCTGTCTTTGCTTATGCCGTAACGTTTGAAAAGGCCGCTGATTTCAGGTTCAGGGGAGTCCATAAGGGCAAGCATTATATGCTCGACGGAAACATACTCGTCTTTCATGCGCTTAGCCTGCTGCTCCGCGTTTACAAGCACTGTGTCAACGCTTTGCGAAACGTATATTTTGCCGGCTTCGCGCCCGGGGCCTGTAACGCCTGGTATTTTTTCAACTTCGCTTTTCGTGCCCTGCACAAGCCCGTCGGTGTCGGAGCCCATTTTTTTAAGGAGCTGCGGGATAAGGCCGTCGCGCTGGGTGAGAAGAGCGAGCAGAAGGTGCGCCTGGCCTATCTGCATATTATTATGGCCAAGGGCTATCGTCTGCGCTTCCTGTATTGCTTCGAGTGATTTATTGGTAAAATTCTGCGCATCCATATACATGACCTCCATTTATATTTATTGTATAAAAATTCAAATTATTATCTGCCCTTCCATGTCGAGCCTGTACCGCCGCGCAAGTTCCCCGGCCGTGTCGGGTGTATTTCCGGCACATTCGAAGTACAGCTTAAGCATTGCGTCAAGCTCGCATATATATGAGCTTATGGCATCGGCTACCTTTTCATTCGTGCGGTCTGCTTTTTCAGCGGGCATGGCAAGCTGCCTTACGTACTTGCCGCCCGAAAGGGAGCTTGGCACCCGGCTACCTGGGAACCTTGAACCGATAAATCTGTTTTCAATGCCGTCCCACATGCGGAAGAAATCTGTAAGCGCGCATATGAGCGACCTGTTCTGTGTCCTGAGTGAAACGCGCAGCTCGCCTATGGAGTCGCCCGCCTGCCTGTACAGCTCAAGCGCGTAGCGCACGGTGGGCTTGTACCTGTAACGCAGCGCGCTCTGCACGCTGAAAACCGAACAGTGCGGGCGGTAGTTAAGGTGGAAGTTCTCAAGGCCTGAGAGTATTTTTTCCATTTGGCTTAACGTGTCCTCTATGCGTATTTCCGGTATGGGGCACGAAAGGTACCCTGCCAGTATGCGGTCTATGAGGCCGCTCCTGCTTACGCCGTATTTGTACGCCGCGCTGTCGACGGCGTCCACAACTTCATCTGAAAGGATAATGCTGTACATGCTTTTTCCCAACGGAAGCGCCTCCTTTGATATTTTTTATGTAAAGCTTTTATTTAATGCATATTATATATCCGGTTATATAAATTGTCAAGCATATTATATAATTTAATATACGAGATATTTATATAACATGATATTTTAAAAATATACGATATTTTGCGTCTTTTTTTTCCGCTGATAATATAAATATGAATATTTATACGCTATAATATACTGTAATTTAATCCATTAACAAAGACAGGGAGAACATTATGAAAAAAATTAAAATGAAAAAAATAGCTGCCTTAATTCTCGCGGCAGCGCTTGCGGCGCCGATGGCCGCGTGCTCCAAGTCATCCTCATCTTCGTCTACTTTGGATACCATAAAGAAAAACGGGTATATAACTATGTCGACAAACGCCGAGTTTGAACCGTTTGAGTACATGGAAAACGGCAAGGCCGTAGGCATAGACGTTGAGATAGGGCAGAAAATAGCCGACAAGCTCGGCGTTAAGCTCGAGGTAAGGAACGTTGACTTTTCAGCTTTGGCGCCGGAGCTTTCTTCGGACAAAGGCGACTTTGTGGCGGCAGGCATGACCGTAACCGACGACAGGAAAAAGAACATGGACTTTACCGACACTTATTATGACGCGGCACAGGCAATCATAGTAAAAAAAGGCAGCGACATTAAAACGCGCGAAGACCTCGCCGGTAAAACCGCCGGCGTGCAGGAGGGCACGACGGGCGACCTTTACTGCACTGACGACGACGGGAAAAGCGACGTTAAGGTTGGCACTACAAAGCGTTACAACAAAGGCGCGGATGCGGTGACAGACCTTTTGAACGGGAAAATAGACGCTGTAGTCATAGACGACTTTCCGGCTATAAAGTTTGTTTCTAAAAATCCTGATAAGCTTGTTAAACTCGATGATGCACTGACTGTTGAAAAATATGCCATAGCAGTAAAAAAAGGCAACAAGGAACTCCTTGACACCATTAACGGCGTCATAAAGGAAATGAAGTCAAACGGCGAAATAGAAAAAATTGCCGATAAATATAAGCAGTCGTATAAAAATTCATAATAATTAATATGCCGTTATATTTGGTTATACTCCGGGAAATAGGGCAGGCTTTATTTCCCGGGGTTTTCCTGTTTAATTTTGGAGAATGATAATGGAGCAGATATTTAAAAATATAGCAGCCTGGTTTTGGAGCGTAATATCGTATATAGGCGACCAGTTCTACCAGTCGCTTATTGAAGGCAGCAGGTACAGGTATATACTCGACGGACTTAAAAACACGCTTATCATCACTGTGTTTGCCGTACTGCTCGGCGTTGTCATAGGCACCGTCATAGCGCTTGTAAAGGTGCGTCACGCGAACGACCCGGGCAAGCTTAAGGTGGCAAACGGGATATGCACGCTGTACCTTACCATAATACGCGGCACGCCGGTACTCGTCCAGCTTATGATAGTGTACTATGTCATTGTTGGCTCAGCGGACGTAGGCATGGTTACGACGGCTATCTTTGCGTTTGGCATTAACTCCGGCGCGTATGTTGCGGAAGTAATACGCAGCGGCATACAATCCATCGACAAAGGGCAGATGGAAGCGGGACGCTCGCTCGGCCTTTCGGAACGCATGACTATGAGAAAGATAATACTGCCGCAGGCCATAAAAAACGTACTGCCGGCCGTTGGCAATGAATTTATAGCTCTGCTCAAGGAAACGTCGGTCGCCGGTTACATAGGCATACAGGACCTTACAAAGGCGGGGGATATCATACGCAGCAGGACGTACCAGGCGTTTTTTCCGCTTATATTGACCGCCGTTATTTACCTTATCATAGTGATAGGGCTTTCGCTGCTGCTGTCGAAATTTGAAAGGAGGCTTCACAGGAGTGATAACCGTTAAAGACCTGCATAAAAGCTTCAACACGCTTAACGGCGAAATAAATGTGCTTAAGGGCATAAACCAGGAAATAGAAAAAAGCGAAAAGGTCGTTATAGTCGGCCCGTCCGGCTCGGGTAAAAGCACTTTCCTGCGCTGCCTTAACCTTTTGGAGCAGCCGACAAGCGGCGAAATATGGTTTGAGGGCAGGCAGATAAACACCCCGTCGTGCGACATAAATAAGCTCCGCCGCAAAATGGGCATGGTCTTCCAGCACTTTAACCTTTTTCCGCACCTTACGGTTATGGAAAACATAACGCTTGCGCCGGTTACGCTCAAGCTTAAGACGCAGGAGGAGGCTGACGCCAGTGCGCTCACCCTTTTAAAGAGAGTCGGGCTTGAAGACAGGGCGCAGGCGTACCCAGGGCAGCTTTCAGGCGGACAGAAGCAGCGCATAGCCATAGTGCGCGCGCTTGCTATGGAGCCTGACGTTATGCTTTTTGACGAGCCTACGAGCGCTCTCGACCCCGAGATGGTCGGCGAAGTCCTTGAAGTTATGAAAGAGCTTGCGGTAGAGGGCATGACGATGGTCGTCGTAACGCATGAAATGGCCTTTGCAAAAGAAGTTGCCAACCGCGTGCTTTTTATGGACGACGGGCAGATACTTGAGGAGTCGAAGCCGGACGAATTTTTTGATAACCCGAAAAATCCCCGCCTTAAGGATTTTTTGTCAAAGGTGCTGTAATTTTTCCGCCGGCGTGGTATACTGGGCATATAAGTCAAATTGCTTTCCGCTCTGCCATGGTAATTGTTTAAAAGGCGGTGTATTTGATGCCGGCGGCTATAACTCACTATTTTGAAGCAAAAAAAGCATGGGATAAATTTTCGGCGGACAATGTCGGGGAGCCTTTCTCTGAAAATGCCTTCCTTTGGGGGGCACAGGGCCCCGACTTTTTCTTTTGCCACAACTTTTTGCCGTGGCGGAAAGGCGAAAGTCTCTGCCCGTATGCCTCGAAGCTGCACGGTGCGCTTCCGTCGCGCCTTTTGGGCATAATGCGCGGTTATGCGGTTTCGCACGGAGGCGACGCCGATATACGCTCCTACATTTATGGGTTTTTATGCCACTACAGTTTGGACAGGACGGCGCATCCATTTATTAATTCAAACGTGGCAGATTTGAAAAAAATAATTTCAGGCAGGAGCGGTTCTTTTCTGCATTGCCAGATAGAGTCGGCTATAGACGTTATAGTACTGCGGGCGGAAACCGGCGCTCTGCCTACTGGCTTTGACCTGAAAAAAACGGTTCCGAAGGATTTTGCGGTTATGCAAAAGATATCCCGCATGTATACTTATGTACTCTTTAAACTTTTAGGAGATAAAGTGGACGAAAAAAATATTCTTCAGGCCGAGAAAGACTGCCGCCTTGCCTTCGGACTTTTAAACGACAGGACCACTTTCAAAAAGGGCTTCGTGGAGCGCATGGAAAAAAGGACGGGCAGGTATAACCACTCGTGCTGCATACGCGGCATATGTGAGGACGAAAAGTACGACTATGCAAATATACTCCATAGCGAGTGGCGTTACCCTGAGGGCAGCGCCGTGACGAGGACTGAAAGCTTTTTTGATTTGTATGATAAGTCAGTGGACGAGAGTGCCGCGTTCATGCGCGCCTTTTACAGTACGGAGGATCTTAGCGCGCTGACGGGGGAAATTCCATTCGGATAATTAAAGCAAGGGGGAACCATTGTGGACAAAATCGCGAGCTTCTGCGTTGACCACACTAAACTTTTGCCTGGTATTTATATATCGCGTATAGACGGCGATATAACGACTTACGACATACGTATGCGCAGGCCTAACAAGCCGCCGTATATTGCCGTGCCCGCGCTGCACACCATAGAGCATCTTTTTGCCACTTTTGCGCGGAATTCGGAGTTTAAAGACAGCGTAATATATTTTGGGCCTATGGGATGCCGCACGGGCTGTTACTTTTTGCTGCGCGGTGTGAGCCATGAAGATGCCGTGAAACTTATTATCAGCATCTTCGGGCAGATTGCATCTTATAAAGGCGAGATACCTGGGGCGAAAATCGGGGAATGCGGCAATTACCTTGACCATGACCTTGACGGGGCTGTAAGTGAAGCAAAGAAATTTCTTAAGGTTATACAGGGCTGGAACGCGGAAAAGCTCAAATACCCGTCCTGACGGGGCAGACGCCTGACTTACGGCGCCGCGTGCTGTATGCGGCGCCGTTTTTGCGCCTGAAACAGCGGCGTATGCTTTGGAAGCGCGCGCAGAAAAGATTTCCGGTACAAGTTTCAAAAAAGGTGTTGCATAATTGTAACATTTGGGTTATTATATGATGTAAAGATTACAAATTTGTAATTATTGTACGTGCATTAAAGCCGTTTTATATAGAATTCCCAACGAAAGGGTTATACCGAGATGCTTTTTGAGAGCGCTTCCGATAAAAAGAGATATAAAACCGCGATGGCTGCCGCACATGTGCGGCTGTGCAGGTTCTTATATGTTGCGGGCATACAGAACATGCGGCTGCTTAAACGCGTAAAAAGGCGTTTCTGCCGTTTTGCCAAGCCTTTTTCGGATTATTTAAAGCGCATATATATTTCGTCCGTCGGAGTGAGCGTAAAGAAGTACAGGGACGAAAAAGCCTCCATAAGCTATGGCATTTCGGTTGCGAAAAAACGTTTTGCCGAAGCTAAAAAGTACGGCGTACCGCATGTTGTTAAGGAATTTTTTTCTGTGGCGAACAAAAGCTATAAGCTGCACAAGGGCTTTTTCACCGCGGTTTTTAATATAACCTTGCCAATCCTTTCGGTACTCCTGCTTGCTTTTACAGTCAATTACTGGAGCGGCCGTGACTTTGGCCTTGTGCTTGAAAACAGCGGCGAGCATATAGGCGTCATAGCAGACGAAAACACATACGAAAAAGCCACGCGCCTTGTAAGCCAGCGCATGGTGCATGACTCGGCGCAGGACGACGCAAAGATAGCGTTTGCTCCGGGGTTTAAGCTCGCTGTGACCGACGGCGATTACCTGACGTCCGGTTATGTATGCGACAGGCTTATTAAGCAGTCCGACGGCATAATCGAAGAAGCAAGCGGCCTTTATGTGGACGGGCAGATGGTGGGCGCGGTGAAAAGCAGCGCGGATATGCGCTATTTGCTGCAAAGCCTGCTTAACGCCGCCAAAAACGGGGGAAAAGGCATTACAGCGGAGTTTGCCCAAGACGTGGAAGTGGTAAGCGGGCTGTTCCCGACAACGTCGATAATTTCTACAGACAGTATGGGAAAGATGCTTTCCGGCACATCTAAGGATGCCGTGACTTATACCGTTAAAGACGGCGACACCGTTACTTCCATCGCGCAGGAGCATTCCATGACCGTAAGCCAGCTTAACGCCGTTAACGGGAACAGCCTCGGCGACTCCATACACCCCGGCGACTTGATAAAGATAGAGGTCGCCGTACCTAAAATGAGTATAAAGCTTTATAAAACGGAAACTTACAATGTAAGCCTACCGTACTCTACTATAACGAAAAACGATGATTCGCGTTATACGGATTACTCACAGGTCATAACGGAGGGTGTAAACGGTACTAAAAAATGCACTGACAAAGTGTGCACCGTAAACGGTGTGGAAACATCGCGGGAAAACGTCAGCACGGTCGTTACGCAGCAGCCCGTTGACAAGGTCGTGCTTACCGGAACAAAAAAGAAGCCTCAGACAGGAAGCGGCATAAGCAGCGGCAGCCTCATGTGGCCTGTGCCGTCACTGCACACCATAACGACGTACTTCACGTGGCGGTGGGGAAGCTTCCATTACGGCATAGATATTTCAGGGCCGTCAGCATACGGCAAAACTATAGTAGCCGCGGACGGCGGCACGGTGTCGGCAGCGGGCTGGGGCGGCGGCTACGGCAACCGCGTTATAATAAACCACGGCAACGGCCTTGTAACGGTGTACGGGCACGCGAGCAAAGTGCTGGTTTCCGCCGGACAGAAGGTTTCAAAGGGCCAGCCGATAGCAAGGGTAGGCAGTACGGGCAACTCTACAGGTCCCCACTGCCACTTTGAGGTAAGGAAGAACGGGACAAAGGTAGACCCGCTAAAGTATGTCTCAAATTAGGCTGTGCCATATTTGCCGGGCAAACATCGGGAGCGGTGATTTTTAAAAATTATCACCGCGCGATTTACAAGTAAAAGCAATGTATAAATTCTTGATTTTACTTGTATATTATTGCCGGCTATGATATAATAACTACCGATAACACACGCCGTAAGTTTGGCGTTTGGTGCCCTGAAAGGGGTTTTGCGCCTTCAAAAAAACGCGGCGGAGGGTTAAAACCAAAGGAGGATTTTTATTATGGCAGTAGTATCAATGAAGCAGCTTTTGGAGGCCGGCGTACATTTCGGCCACCAGACAAGAAGATGGAACCCTAAGATGAAAGAGTACATCTTCACGGAACGCAACGGCATTTATATCATCGATTTACAGAAAACCGTGCGTAAACTCGAAGAAGCCTACAAATTTGTCCGCGACCTTTCAATGGAGGGCAAGTCGGTGCTTTTCGTAGGTACTAAAAAGCAGGCGCAGGAGTCGATTAAGAGCGAGGCAGAGCGCGCAGGAGCCTTTTATGTTAATGCACGCTGGCTCGGCGGCATGCTCACGAACTTTAAGACCATACGCCGCAGGATAGACCGCCTTAACCAGCTTAAAGCTATGGAAGAAGACGGGACTTTTGACTTGCTTCCTAAGAAAGAAGTCGCAAAGCATAAGCTCGAAATTGAAAAGCTCGAAAAGTTCCTCGGCGGCATTAAAGACATGAAGCAGCTTCCGGGCGCTCTCTTTATAGTTGACCCGCGCAAGGAAAGGATAGCCGTTTCAGAAGCGAGGAAGCTCGACATACCGATAGTTTCCATAGTCGACACTAACTGTGACCCTGATGAGATTGACTATATTATCCCTGGCAACGATGATGCCATACGCGCCGTAAGGCTCATATCGGCAACCATGGCCAACGCTATTATAGAGGGTAAAGAGGGCCAGATGGGCGCAGCAGCCAAAGACGACGAGGCAGTGCAGGAAGCCGCCGCAGAAGATAAAACTGAAAAGGATGCATGACGTAAGACACACTGCATCAGTTATAATTTTGATATAAATTTTTAAATTTCATTTACGGAGCGGAGGAAAACAGAGAATGACTTTTACGGCAAAAGATGTTGCGGCGCTTCGGGCAAAAACAGGCTGCGGCATAATGGATTGTAAAAAGGCTTTGACAAAGGCAGACGGGGACGCCGCTAAGGCGATAGATTTTCTTCGTGAAAAGGGGCTTGCGACGGCTGTTAAGAAATCCGGACGAATAGCCGCCGAAGGTATGGCGTATGCGGCCGTTAACGAAGCGGGCAATGTCGGAGCGGTCTTAGAGGTAAACGCCGAAACCGACTTTGTTGCGAGAAACGACGAGTTTAAAGGTTTCGTTAAAACCTGCGCGGAAACTATTATTGAAAGCAAACCTGCAGACTTGGACGCCCTGCTTAAGTGCAAAGCGGCCGGCTGCGACGGAACCGTAGATGCGCTTCTGAAAGAGAAAATCCAAAAAATCGGTGAAAATATTAAGGTACGCCGCTTTGATTACAGGGAAGGCGTGCTTGGCACGTACATCCATGCAGGCGGCAAGATAGCGGTACTCGCAAAGTTTGACACAAGTGCGGACGTCGCGGCTAAGCCTGAGTTTAAGGAATACGCGGAAGATATCTGCATGCAGGTAGCGGCTTCAAATCCTAAGTACCTCGTTAAAAACATGGTGCCGGCTGAGGTCGTCGGCCACGAAAAGGAAATACTCAAGAAGCAGATTATAGATTCCGGCAAGCCGGAAAATATAGCTGAAAAAATCGTTATGGGCAGGCTTAACAAATTTTATAAGGAAATTTGCCTTGTGGATCAGCCGTTCATAAAAGACGATAAGCTTTCTGTACAGCAATACACTGACAACATCGCTAAAAAGCTTGGCGGCAAGATTGCAATCGTTGACTTTATACGCTATGAAAAAAGCGAGGGCCTTGAAAAACGTCAGGATAACTTTGCTAAGGAAATTTCAGATATGCTGAAGTAATTCAGCGCGGCGCAGCGTTAATAAAAGCCTCCATAAAAATGCTGGAGTTTCAGCAGATTTATGGAGGCGTATTTTTTACAGCTGCGGGCTTTACCCGCGTGAAACATTATCCTTTGCATGGAAAGAATTACAGGCAAGCCTTGCGAAAACACTGCTTCTGCTGTTTTATCGGTTATTCGCCGGTTGTGGCGGGAACATTGTTTTTCTGAGGGTATTTATCCCAAAAACGTCCTCCGTATACAAAAAACTGGTTTTTGCCGTGCTTTTTAGAGTAATAAAGGGAGATGTCTGATTTTTTGTAAAGCTCGGAGTAATTTGAACCGTCATCAGGGTACAAAGCGACGCCGATGCTCCCGCTTATTTTGTAATTATCGTCTTCCAAATGTATTTTGCCGAACATTTCGCCCATTTTTTGAAGCTTGCTTATCAGTGTTTCAGGCGAGGCGTAGTCTTTCAGCAATACCAGAAATTCGTCGCCGCCTATGCGCCCGACTATGTCAGTCGACCTAAACAGGTTCTGCAGCTGCTGCGAAACCTTCATTAAAGCTATGTCGCCCTGTATATGGCCGTATGTATCGTTTATATGCTTGAAGTTATCTATGTCAACCATAATAACGGCGTGCCTTCCGCCTTTTCCTTTGCCCGCTAAGAAATCGTCTATAAGCGACTGCGTGACTTTTTTGTTATATATGCCGGTCAGGCCGTCTTTTTGAGATTCTTTAAATATTTCAAGGTCGTGGCGCTTGCGCTCGTCTATATTCTTTACGTAACCTATAACTTTCAAGTTGCCCTTTTGGCTGTCGCTCAGCAGTATAACGGTAGCCGACACCCAAACATTCTTTTTGCCGGCTGTTTTTTGCCTGTACTCGAGTTCGACTTCTGTTGCATCTGTTTCGCGAAGGCACTTCATAAGGTTGCCGCGTGAAAATGCGTCTTTGAAATCCTGCGCATCGTCCTCATACACGGCGTTATCTGCCAAGGCTGTTATAAACTCGTCAAACATTTCTGTATTTAAAAAAGGAAAAGTCTGCGCGTATTTTTCCTGCCCGTAAATTACCCTGTTATGTGTGAGGTCGGCCTCAAATATCCGTTCGCATGTAAGCTCCAGCGCGGAACGGTATATCCTTTCATTTTCGTACAGCGTAGTCATAAGCTGGCGGTTTTTCATAAGCTCTTCGGTTTGATTTTCAACGCAGTCCATAAACTGGTTGAAAGAAACTGCCAAAGCGTAAAACGTCTTGTTGCGTACACTGCACCAAAAGCGCGCGTGGTAATCACCGCTTATGGCCCTTTTAAGCGTGCATGAAAAATCCCTTTTAGGTATTTCAACTAAAATATACCACATTATGCGTATGCAGGCCGCGGTAATTATAAGTGGCAATATTGCGGAAAGCGGGCTGCACGAAAAAAACAAAACGATAAATGCTGGAATGAGTGCGAGCAGCATGTAGTAGAAGCTTGTGTTTTGCGCTTTCTTTGACCCAATGGCTTTCATTGCTAAAGAACCTCCCGTATACAGCGCATAACTGTATCGATGTGCAACCGGCTGGCATGCCCGATGACACAGGTTTAGCCCCTTGGCTTTGCGCCGCCGGCTTTTGCCGGTTTTGCCCTTTTACATGGTGGCAGGTTTAAAGAAAAAAGTGGTACAATAAATACTATAAATAGATAAAACAGTTGTACAATATATGTAAAATAACTAAATTTATAATACAGCAAAGAAATTATAAAATCAAGTTAATGTTGCACAAGATTTATAATAAAATATTGTAAACATTTATTTAGTGCAATTTCGACAAATACTTTCAAATAATACCACTTTTATTGTCAAATAAGCCAATTTAGAGTCGCCGCAAGAAAGTATTACTCGCCTCTTTCATTTTTTAATTTTTCCCTTGCAACCGCAAGCATTAGCTTTATCCTGTTTTCCTGGTTTACGCGCGTTGCGCTTGGGTCATAGTCTATGGGGACTATGTTCGAATTTTCGTCTATTGATTTTATCCTGTGTATCATGCCTTTGCCGCATATATGGTTCGGAAGGCAGCCGAAAGGCTGGGCGCAGACTATGTTGCTGTAACCCTGCTCAGACAGTTCGAGCATTTCAGCCGTAAGGAGCCAACCTTCGCCCATCTTGTCCCCGTATCCTATAACGCCCTTTACAAGTTCCTTAGTGTGGGCGTAGTGTGTAGGGGGCAGGTAGCGCGGCTCGCTTTTAATGGCATCGATGAGTATGTTCTGCATTTTGAGCAGGTAATTCATCAGTATATTTACAAAGAAATATTTAAATGGATTCCCTCCGTAAAGCCTTATGTCGTCAAGCCTGTTGTCGACTTTAAAGAGCGCGAAGTTCATCAGCCCGGGCAGGTTTACTTCACAGTCCTGCTCACGGAGAAAATCTTCCAGCCCGTTGTTGCCGAGAGACGAGTACTTTACATAAATCTCGCCGACGACGCCCACTTTTACCTTAGGCGCTTTTTTAATCTCCACGGAAGCGAAATCCTTCACTATCTTGCTAAGCAGGACCTTTTGCTGTTTAAGCGAAAGCCCGAGGCCGCGGTTGAACTGTTCAGAGAGAAAACCTATCCACTTTTCAACTTTTGCCATGCTTTCGCCTTTATTTATCTCATACGCTTCGTTTTGGTTATACAAAAGCGAAAGCGCGTCGCCGTATACCATGGCGGCGACAAACTTGCGTATCATGGCCAGCGTGATGGTGAACCCTGGGTCTTTTTCCAAAAACGACAGGTTCGCTGAGATTACCGGCACCTGCTGCAGGCCGGCTTTTTTAAGCGCTTTGCGCAAAAGGTGTATATAGTTGGAGGCGCGGCACCCGCCGCCTGTCTGCGTGATGACGAGGGCGGTTTTGTTTATGTCGTATTTGCCGGAGTGCAGCGCATCCATAAACTGGCCTATGACGAGTACCGCTGGGTAACACGCATCGTTATGGACGTATTTTAACCCCTCCTGCACTATGTTGGGGCCGGTTGAGGTAAGCAGCTCGAAGTTGTAGCCGCAGTTGCGGAAAACGTTTATTATAAGCCTGAAGTGTATAGGCGCCATCATCGGGCAGAGTATCGTGTACTCTTTTTTCATCTCTTTGGTAAACAGTACGCGGCCGTCTTTGTTGTATTTAAGTTTTGCCATTTTGTATAAAAGCACCTACTTTTCAAGCGCGGCGAAAAGGCTGCGCAGTCTTATTTTTACGGCGCCGAGGTTTGTTATCTCGTCTATTTTTATCTGTGTGTAGATTTTATTATTTTCTTCAAGTATCCGGCGGACTTCGTCGGTAGTTATGGCGTCTACACCGCAACCGAAGGAAACAAGCTGCACAAGGTTCATGTCGGGCTTGTCGCCGATGTACTTTGCGGCGGCGTAGAGGCGCGAGTGGTAAGTCCACTGGTCGAGTACTTCGGTATGGAAGCGTCTAACCCTGCAGCTTACGGCGTCTTCTGAAATGACTGCGGCGCCGAGGCTTGTTATGAGCCTGTTTATGCCGTGGTTTATTTCAGGGTCGAGGTGGTACGGCCTGCCGCTTAAAACGATAATCTGCATGCCGCGCTTTTCTGCTTCGCGTATCATTTCGCCGCCTTTTGAGCGTATGTCGGCGAGGTATGCGTCATAGGCGCCGTAAGCGGCTTTAGCCGCTTTTTTAACTTCGGCGTAAGTTATGCCCGAGAAGCTTTTGCCGAGGATTGCCGTCATTTTTCTTGGAAAGTCGTGTTTGCGGTGAATGCCCACGTAGTCGTGTATAAAGTTGCAGCCGTCCAAACAGCGCATATTTGCCGATATGACTTCAGGGTAGTAAGCGACGACAGGGCAGTTGTAGTGGTTGTCGCCTAATTTTTCATCGAAGTTGTACGACATGCATGGGTAAAAAATATTTTTTATCCCTTCGTTGACAAGCGCCTGCACGTGGCCGTGCATAAGCTTTGCCGGAAAGCAGACAGTGTCTGAAGGTATGGTTGCCTGGCCTTCGGTGTAAAGCTCCCTGCTTGAAAGCGGTGAAACGACAACCTCAAAACCGAGCGATGTGAAAAAAGCGTGCCAAAACGGCAGCAGCTCGTACATGTTAAGCCCCATAGGTATGCCGAGTTTGCCGCGTGCCCCCGGTACGGGCTTGTATGAACGCAGCAGGTTAAGCTTGTAGTCGTACATGTCAAGCTCATTTTGGCCTGAGCGCTTGGTTACCGGTTTTTCGCAGCGGTTGCCGCCGATAAAGCGCCTTTTCCCGCCGAAAATATTTATCGTAAGCCTGCAGTGGTTGCTGCAAAGCCCGCAGTTTGTCACTTTTACTTCGTGTTTAAAGTTTTCAAGCTCGCTTTTACCTATGACGGAGCTTTTTCCGGAAGATTTCCCCATGGCGTACAGAGCCGCGCCGTAAGCCCCCATAAGGCCTGAAATGTCGGGGCGCGTAACTTCTACGCCGAGTTCGTTTTCAAAGACGCGCAGGACTGCGTCGTTAAGGAAAGTGCCGCCCTGAACGACTATGTTTTTGCCGAGCGCATCGGCGCTTGGGGCGCGTATTACTTTGTATATTGCGTTTTTAACTACGCTTACGGAAAGCCCGGCGGAAATATCTTCTACGGTGGCGCCGTCTTTCTGCGCCTGCTTTACCTGCGAGTTCATAAATACCGTGCAGCGCGAACCGAGGTCTACAGGATGCTTTGCGAAAAGACCGAGCTTAGCGAAGTCCTCGATTTTGTAGCCAAGCGTGTTGGCAAACGTCTGCAGGAAAGAGCCGCAGCCGGAGGAGCACGCTTCGTTGAGGAATATGTTGTCTATTGCCCCGCTGCGTATCTTGAAGCACTTCATGTCCTGCCCGCCTATGTCTATGACAAAGTCGACGTTAGGGCGGAAAAACTTCGCGGCTGTAAAGTGCGCGACAGTTTCAACTATGCCGCAGTCTATGCCGAAAGCGTTTTTAAGGAGCTCCTCGCCGTACCCCGTAACGGCTGAGCAAGCTATCTTTACATCGGGGTAGCTGTTATAAATTGAAAGGAGGTAATCTTTTATAATAGGTACAGGGTTGCCCGAATTTCCCTTATAAACTGAACTGAGCAGTTCGCCGTTTTTTCCTGTAAGGACGGCTTTAACGGTAGTGGAGCCGGCGTCTACACCCAAAAAGGCGTCGCCTTTGTAGGAGCTTATGTCGCCGCGCTTTACCCTGCACGACTCGTGGCGGTTTTTAAATTCCTCGTACTGCTGTTTGTTTTCGAAAAGGGGAGGGATAGAGAGGAATTTACCCGTAACGCCGTATTTTTTTATATTGTCTATCGCATCGTCTATATTTATCTGTTCCGTTCCGCAGAAAGCCGCGCCCAAAGCGACAAAGTAAAGGGAATTTTCCGGCAGTATCCCCTTTATCTTAAGCGCTTTGTCAAAGCTTAACCTTAACTGTGAAAGGAATGTAAGTGGGCCGCCAAGGTACAGCACTTTGCCTTTTATGGGCCGCCCTTGCGCCAGCCCTGCTATAGTCTGGTTTGCAACGGCCGCGAATATGCTCGCAGAAATATCCGTTTTGCGCGCACCCTGGTTTAAAAGCGGCTGTATGTCTGACTTAGCGAAAACCCCGCAGCGTGAAGCGATGGTATATATTTTTTCGTACTTTGAGGCGAGCGCATCCATTTCGTCCAGCGGTACGTTGAGCAGCGTGGCCATCTGGTCTATAAACGCGCCCGTGCCGCCGGCGCATGAGCCGTTCATGCGCACTTCCATACCTCCGGAGAGGAAAAGTATCTTTGCGTCTTCTCCGCCGAGTTCTATGATTACGTCTGTCCCGGGGACAAGGCGCTTGGCGGCTATGCTTGTTGCGTACACTTCCTGTATAAACGGCAGGCGGCAGGTTTGTGAAATGCCCATGCCTGCGGAGCCTGACACTGTCAGTTCAGCGCTCTGCCCGCCTATGACGTCGCGCTTAACTTTTTCCAAAAGTCCGGTCATTTTTTCCGTTATTTTTGAAAAGTGCCTTTCGTAAGATTTATATAATATATTGTTGCCGTCGTCAAGCACTACACATTTTATAGTGGTAGAGCCTATGTCCAAACCAATTCTCATAATTAAAGTCCGCCGTTTCATTTGTAATTTAAGCTGATTATTAATTGTAGTCTTTTTAACCCAGTTTTGTCAAGCGTGGAACTATGGCGCCGCGGCAGGGTAAAAAGGCGCGGCCCTATAATATTATTGCCCGTAAACGGACAGATAAGTGGCTTTTATATCTGCCGGCATACGCTTTTTCTCAGAAAATGTGTGCCGTGTTGCAAATTACGCCAAAATAATATAGTATAATATAATACAATATATAAAAAAGAATCACGCAGCGGATGTTATTAAAATATAATAAGGTTTTAAGACAAATTTTAGTGAAGGGAAGCTGAGGTGCAATGCCGCAGGGTTACCCGATTTCGAAAATTTATACCGTTTCATACCGTCCCGCCGACGGCGGTGAACCTGACGCCGCGCCGCTTGCTTCGCTGCTTGAGGAGTTCCGGAAAAGCGGCGGCAGAAAAGCTGCCGGAAGCGTCAGGCGCATTGAGGACGGGGCGGAAGTCCGTATACGCTATAAGATAAAAAAAGGGTGCTTCCGCTGGCAGAAAACATCAGGCGGAAAGATACTCCAAAAGTCGCTGGAAGCGGACGGCGGCGGGTTCTGCATCCTTTCGTACAACCGGTATGGGGCGCTTACCTCAAAGGCCGTTTACGGAACCGATTTTTGCTGGGAAGGAACCGACTACTATTATAAGGCGAGTGACGGAAAGTTCAGAACGGCCGTGTCTTTAAGCAAATCAGGCTGGCAGATAGTTTTAAGGGAATACGGAAAAAACGGGGCCGTAAGCGCCGAGTCGGTACTTTATGCGTGCCCGGTGCAGGAGGACGCCGTTAAACGGAGCATTGTAGACAACACGTGCGGCGCTGCCAAAGTGTACGCTAAAACAGACGCAGGCAGCTTTGACTTCTGCTTTGAAAATGAAAAAAAAATACGCACGGCTGCGGCAAACGGCGATGCTGTGCTGACATTTGACACTCCCGGGGAAGAAAAAGCCGCGCTTGACTTTAAGTACATAAATAACGCCGTTCCGGACGGGCTGCATGGACATGAGGAAAACGCAGGTACCGGAAATATGGAAGCTGATAAAATAACCGTTAAAGAAACCGACGGACCTGCATGCGGTTTTGATTTCGGCAAGATACCGTCTTTAAATGAAATGGTGGAGCAGATAGAAAAGCAGCCGGTCTCACGCTGGACGGAAATGCTCGACTCATGTTTAAAGGCTGATTGCGGGCGCGGAACCGGCGCGAAAGAAAATTTATCCGCCGACAAAGGCGCGGCTGCCGGAAACGCCGCGGCTTTAGGCAACGCCGCCAAAAGCATAAAGGACTGGAGCGGCGCGCAGGAAGGCCGCAGGACAAAGTACGCTGTAGCGGCAAAGGGCATGTCCGGCGTAATCATACACGCAAAAGAGCTTAAAGAGGAAAAACCTCCGGTAGAGGGCCTTGAGGAGAACGGGCTTATTCCGGCCAAAAGGATAGTCATCACTTCAAAAGAAAGCTACCTTTATTTTGGAGAGCTCATAAACGGCCTGCGCTCAGGCCGGGGGCGCACGCAGATGGGTAACGGGCGTACCGCCTACGAGGGCGGTTACAGAAAGGACAAACGCGACGGTTTCGGCGTTTACTACTATAAGTCTGGCAGGCTGTGCTATGCGGGTGGATGGAAGCAGAACCTGCGCGACGGCATGGGTGTAGCGTTCGGCGCTGACGACGGCTCTGTTTTTGTCGGCCACTGGGAGCGCGGCATACCGACGGGGCGCGGCTCGGCCTTTGACATGGAGGGCAACCTCATTTACACAGGAGACTGGAAAAACGGCAGGCGCGACGGCTATGGCACGGAGTACAGCGGCGGGCGCATACTGCGTACGGGCCAGTGGCGCGGCGGGGAATTTTATGCTGGTTACAGCTACAAGAAAAATGAAAGTACGGAAAACATGAAACATGCGGATTGAAGTACATAACGTCGGTTACGGAGAATGTATAGTCCTCTGCGGCGGCGATGAGATACTTATGTCGGACTGCGGCAGTTCAAACATAAAACTGCCGTGCGGCATGAACTTTACCGATTACGTAAAAACAGTCGTAATCCCGCGGTACGCCGGCTGCGGGGAGCGCTCCTTTCTGCTTACGCACTGCCACCGTGACCATTCGTGCGGCTTGCGGCATATACTAAAGCTTTACCCTAAGTATTTTGACCGCATTTTTCTGCCGGCAGTACCGGAGGATGCCTGCGGCCGGCTGGTGCTGCTTGAGTTTGCGCTTTACGTTTATGTTTTTTTAAACAGGCTTACCGGATACTCAAAATCAAATACTGAAATCCTCATGCTGTTTTCAAAGGCCGCGCACGCGGCGGGAGCGGAGTGTATTTTCCCTGTTAAGAAAGGGGACGTTTTTGTTTCGGGCGGTACGGAGTACGAAATCCTTTGGCCTGCGGCAACGGGTTTTCCTTACGGCGCCGGGTTCGTTTCGGCGGTTGAAAACATGGACAGCCTGCTTAAGGGGCCGTTTATGCCTGACTCCGCGCGTGAGTTTTTACAGCTTAAAAGCAGGTTTTGCCTTGCATATAAAGCGTGCCAGTCAGCAGCGCCGGTAAGTCCTGTGTACATTTGTGAACTTGACGATATAATGCGTGAGATAACTGCCGCTGCGCCTAACCTGCCGCTGCTCCCCTGTGCGCCGGAGATAGAAAAAATACTTTTGGACAGCAGCGGGCTTTATTCGGAAACGCTGAATGCATCAAGCGTCATATTCCAAAATATACGCAGCACGGGCGCGTGTTCAAACGACGATGTACTTATGACGGGGGATGCCCCGCCCGAAGTACTCGGACTTGTGGGAGATTCCCTTTACGGCTGCTACTATGCCGTTAAAGCCCCGCACCACGGTACAAAAAGCGGCTTTCCGCCGGTACTGCGCGATATTGTACCGCCGCATATAATAATAAGCAACGGCCTTTATTCGGGAGGGGGAAAAATATCGCCCGAATACGCCGCACTCCAAAGTGTTAAACACTGTACAAACTGTGAAACATGCGCGTTCTACAACGAAAACGGGTATTGCTGCGACGATTTTGCCGTATGCTATGACATGAAAAAAGCCCCTGGCCTCACCATAAAGTGCGGTGAGAGGCAGGTTAATGCCGAAAGCCCTCCGTGCGGCATAACCGTCATTTCAGCTTGAGCTTTTCCGCAGCGCTTTTACGGCGGCTTCAAGTTCGTCAAGCGTCATTTTTCCCGGATTACGGGTGCATGCACTGGCCGCGCAGTTCTCTTTCTGAGAGGAACGCGCCAGAAGCAGGCTTCCTACTGAAAGTAAGAAATGCCCGAGCAGGCTGAGCT
This sequence comes from Ruminococcaceae bacterium UBA5413, assembly GCA_002409585.1. Classification (GTDB taxonomy): domain Bacteria; phylum Bacillota; class Clostridia; order Oscillospirales; family Acutalibacteraceae; genus Thermocaproicibacter. The sequence continues at coordinate 53,805 of DHNP01000029.1, forward strand.
CCTTAGAGCTGAGGCATTCCGAAAGGCAGGCTGTCAATGCGGTACTTAAAGTGTACAGCCCGCACGGGCCGCTGTTGTTTAGAAAATTCATAATAATATCACCCGAATTATTATATGAGTTTGCGTACCGTAATGCTTTAACGTGCGGCTGTGCCCGGGAGAGTACGGCATATCATAGCAGTAATTAGTAAATCAGTGCGGTTTGTGTTATACTAAACCAATATTCTTAAAACGGAGGACGTAATATATGTCTTACAAAGTGGAGCGCAGGCGGCCTTACGGCGGCAAAAAACGTTTCCATAAGCATTTGGCGTGGGCTGTTGTGATCATAGCATTGTGCGCTGCGGCTTACGGAGCTTTTAAGTTTAAACCGGTTATCATAGCAAAGCTGGACGGGGCGGAGTCTTTGCCGTCGTCTAAAAACGCATCGTCCGTGAGCCCATCGTCGGCAAAACCTTCGAGTGAAGTTAAAAAACCCGTTTCCATTACCATACTCGGCGCCGGCGACAACCTGATACACGACTCGCTCTACAAGCAGGCCAAGGCAAGGACAAACGGCAGCGGGTACGACTTCACACCTGTGTACGAGCACGTGGCGGAGCAGATTAAAAGCGCTGACGTAGCCGTCATAAACCAGGAAACCGTAGTCGCCGGAAACGTAGCTCCGCTTTCAGGGTATCCGCTGTTTAATTCGCCTACAGCTGTGGGCGACGCGCTTGTCAATGCGGGCTTTGACGTTATAAACCACGCAAACAACCATATACTTGACCAGGGCGAAAAAGGCATAAAGGCGACGCTTGACTATTGGGACACGAAACCTGTAAAAGTAGTTGGGGTTTACAGAAACGATGAGGATATGGAAAATATACGCATCGTCGAAGCTAAAGGCATAAAAACGGCGCACATAGGCGTAACGGAGATGACTAACGGCCTGCATCTGCCCAAAGGCTCGCAGTACAAAATAGTCATGGCAAGCGACACTGAGCTTATAGAACGCCTTATAAAAAAAGCTAAAAGCATGGCCGACGTCGTTGTTGTTTCGGTACACTGGGGAACGGAAAACACGTACGAGCTGACGGATGCGCAGAAAAAACTCGCGCAGGAAATGGTTGACTGGGGAACTGACGTCATTTTTGGCAACCACCCCCATGTTGTGCAGAAGCTGACACTGCTAACGAGGGCTTCCGACGGGGCGAAATGCCCTGTGATTTTTGCCCTCGGCAATTTTGTATCGGCGCAGCTGAGCGGCAAGAACATGGTGAGCGGCATGCTTACCGTAACCGAAACAAAAAACTTCGAAACAGGAAAGACGTCCTACGCCGGTATGACGTTCACCCCTGTAGTTACGCAGTACGGCAGGCACTGCTCAAACATAACCATATACCCTCTGAGCGAGTATACGGACAAGATGGCCTCGGAACACGGCGTGCGGAAGTATACGCCGTCATTCAGTAAAAAATTTATACAGGATATAATAGATAAAAATATACCGGAGGAATACCAGGCTAAATGAGGCGCGCCTTTGTACGGGCTGATTTGCGGGATGCTGCCGGCGGCGCGCATCCCGCAGCGGGAGTATATGCGGGTAAAAATCGCCTATATACTTGACACTTTCAATCCAATTTAGTATAATATATTCAACAGGAGGCGGGCAGCTTGATAATAACGAAAGAAACGGACTACGCGCTTCGCATTTTGCGCACGCTTGCAAACGGCAGGCGCCTTACTACGTCTGAGATTGCCCGCTGTGAACAGGTACCCAAGCAGTTTGCATATAAGATTATAAAAAAACTACAAAAAGGCGGCATAGTGAGCATCCTGCGCGGGGCGGACGGAGGCTGTGCCTTGGCTGCCGACCTCGAAAGCATTACCATGCGCCGCCTTATGCACACCATGGAGGAGGACTCTTCAGTCTGCTCGTGCATGAAGCCCGGCTACAAGTGCAACTGGCGCAGGGCGCACGGCGGCTCCGTATGCCACGCACATGCGTACCTTATATCGGTACAGAAAAAAATCGACGGTGAATTTGAAGCGCATAACCTTAAGGAAATCTTATTTGGCGGATAAAACAGCGCATAATTTTCATAATTTTATTTACATATAAAGTGGACAAAAGTTATCAACTATTATTTTTATTGACAAGGAGGAAATACCATGCTGTTTAAAACTACAGCTGAGCAGGAAAAGCTCAGAACCGGGATGCGTAAGTTTGCTGAGGACGAGGTTAAGCCGCTTGCGTTTTTAATGGACAAAGAAAATGAATTTCCCGCGGACATTGTGGCAAAGTTAGGCAAAATGGGCATGATGGGTATTCCTTACCCTAAGGAGTACGGCGGACTGGGGCTTGACATGGTGAGCTATGCCATAGCTGTCGAAGAACTCGCGAGGGTAGACGGGGGCACCGGCGTTATACTGTCTGCGCACACGTCTTTGGCAAGCTGGCCGATATTTGCGTTCGGCACTGAAAAGCAAAAGCAAAAGTACCTTGTACCGCTCTGCAAAGGCGAAAAGCTCGGCGCTTTCGGCCTTACTGAAACTAACGCCGGTTCGGATGCCGGCGGGACGGAAACCACAGCCGTTGACAAAGGTGACTACTACCTTTTAAACGGAGGTAAGATTTTTATTACCAATGCCCCAGAGGCTGATGTCTACGTTGTTTTTGCCATTACGACGCCGGACATAGGCACTAAGGGCATTTCGGCTTTTATAGTCGAAAAAGGTTTTAAGGGCTTTGACTTCGGCGACCATTATGACAAGATGGGCATACGCTCGTCGTGTACGGCAGAGCTTATTTTCAACAATGTCAAAGTCCCTAAGGAAAACCTCCTCGGCAAAGAGGGGCGCGGCTTCAAAATAGCCATGGAGACACTCGACGGCGGGCGTATAGGCATTGCGGCGCAGGCACTCGGCATCTCACAGGGCGCTTTTGACCAGGCGGTTGGTTATGCAAAGGAGCGCGTGCAGTTCGGAAAGCCCATAGGCTTCCAGCAGGGCATTTCATTTAAAATAGCCGATATGGCTACGAAAATACGCGCCTCAAGGTTTTTGGTATACTCCGCGGCGGAGTTAAAGGAAAACAATGAACAGTACGTAACGGAGTCCGCTATGGCTAAGCAGTACGCTTCGGAGGCGGCGCTGTCGGTTACTAACGATGCCCTGCAGATTTTCGGCGGGAACGGCTACCTTAAAGGCATGGAAGTAGAGCGTATGTACCGCGACGCCAAGATAACGACTATCTATGAGGGCACAAACGAGATACAGCGCGTTGTGATAGCTTCGCAGATACTTGGCAAGCCGCCTAAAAAAGCAGGCCCGTCCTACGGCGCGCACAGTAAGCAGGCGCCTCTTACCGGCATACGCAAAAAAGTGATTTTCCGTGACGGAAGCGTTAAGGAGCAGGTAACGGCTTTGGCTGGGGCGCTTAAAAAAGACGGCTACGACTTTACTGTCGGCATACCGTCAGACACGCCCATACCGCTTGCCGAACGTGTCGTTTCGGCGGGCAAAGGCATAGGCGAAAAGAAAAACATGAAGCTCGTGGAAGCACTTGCCAGGGCCGCTGGCGCGGCTGTGGGATCTTCGCGCCCCGTTGCCGAAACGCTGAAGTACCTTCCGCTTAACCGCTATGTCGGCATGTCCGGGCAGAAGTTTACGGGCAACCTCTACATTGCATGCGGCATTTCAGGCGCAAACCAGCATCTTAAAGGCATAAAGGACGCGTCAACCATAGTCGCAATAAATAAAAACGGAAACGCGCCTATATTTAAAAACTGTGATTACGGTATAGTAGGCGACGTAAACGAAGTGCTTCCGCTGCTTACCGAAGCGCTCGGCACGGGCGACAAGAAGCCCGCTCCGCCTATGGTGAAGATGAAGCGCCCCGTCATGCCGAAGCCGGAGCCTATAGGCCCTCGCTACGTCTGCGGCGGCTGCGGGTACGAGTACGTGCCGGAGTCGGGAGACGGAGACAGCGGCGTAAAGCCAGGCACTTTGTTTAAAGACCTGCCGGAAGACTGGGTATGCCCGGAATGTGCCGAAACAAAAGATAATTTTATCGAAGCGTAAAAACGAAAGGGGAAATGAAGTATGTACTGCGTTAGAAACGTAACCGAAAATCTGTACTGGGTCGGCGCGAACGACCACAGGCTTGCATTGTTTGAAAACGTGTACCCTATACCTAAGGGAGTAACATATAACTCATACCTTTTACTTGATGAAAAAACGGTGCTTTTCGACACCGTCGACTGGTCCGCCTGCAGGCAGCTGCTTGAAAACGTATACCATGTGCTTGACGGGCGCAAGCTCGACTACCTTATAGTCAACCACCTTGAACCTGACCATGCCGCGTGCATAGAGGAGATACTTCTGCGCTGGCCGGAAATAAAAATAATAAGCAATGAAAAGGCTTTCATGCTTATGCGGCAGTTTGGCTTCCATGTGGACGGCCACGAGCTCATCGAGGTAAAAGAAGGCGATACTTACAGTTTCGGTAAGCACACCGTAACGTTTGTTTTTGCCCCTATGGTACACTGGCCCGAAACCATGGTTACGTTTGACCTGACGAACGGGGCGCTTTTTTCAGCTGATGCTTTCGGCACCTTTGGCACGCTTGACGGCAAGCTCTTTGCGGACGAGGTAAACTTCGACCGCGACTGGCTCGACGAAGCGCGCCGCTACCTGACTAATATAGTCGGCAAGTACGGGCCACACATACAGCTGCTTTTAAAGAAAGCCGGCGGCATACTTGACAAAATAAAGTACATCTGCCCTCTGCACGGGCCGGTGTGGCGTAAAGACCTTATGTATTTTATCCAAAAGTACGATACGTGGAGCAGGTACATACCGGAGGAACAGGGCGTTATGATAGTGTACGCCTCCATGTACGGCAACACCGAGGCCGCGGCGCAGGCGCTCGCCGCGAGGCTCTGCGGCAAAGGCATGACCAATGTCGCTGTTTACGACGTTTCGTCCACGCACGTTTCTGAGCTTATCGCGGGAACTTTCAAGTACAGCCACATAGTGCTTGCCTCCGTTACATACAACCTCGGCGTTTACCCGCCGATGTCAGACTTTTTAATGGATATGAAAGCGCTTAACGTGCAGAACCGCACCGTTGCCATCATAGAAAACGGCTCGTGGGCGTGCAAGTCAGGCGACATAATGCAGAAGTTCTTAAATGACGAGATGAAAGGTATGACCGTACTTAACGAACGCCTCAGCATGGCGTCGACCCTCGGCCCTGACAAGGAACCGGAGCTTGACACTCTCGCGGATGCGATACTGGCATCAATGGACGGGGAGAAAGGGAAAAACTGACGCCGCGTTAAAGGACGCGGTAATTAAAAGGAAAAGGCGCGGCATAAAAGGCTGCCCTGCGGATATTGCTCCGCAGGGCAGCTGCGCTATTATCATTTGGCGGGCGCGGAGCCTCGGCCGCGTTTAATTTTTACCGGTAAATTCGCCGTAAGCCGCTTTGTACGCTGCTTCTGTTGCCTCGTCAAAGCAGACAATAGTAACGTCTTTTACGTATAAGGAAGCTTTAATGAAGGAGAGTATCTTGTTTACGGCGATGCCTGCGGCGCGCTTAAGCGGAAAGCGGTAAACCCCCGTGCTTATCGACGGGAAAGCGACGGTTTTGCACCGCTTTTCCTCCGCAAGGATAAGGCAGTTTGTGTAGCATGAGGCGAGCAGGCCGTCCTCGCCCGAGCCGCCGCCGCGCCACACGGGGCCGGGTGTGTGTATAACGTACTTTGCGGGCAGGTTATAGCCGCCGGTTATTTTTGCTTCGCCTGTTTTACACCCGTTCAGCGCGCGGCACTCAACTAAGAGCCCCGGCCCCGCCGCCTGGTGTATTGCTCCGTCAACCCCGCCGCCGCCGAGCAGTGAAGTGTTGGCGGCGTTGACGATGGCGTCGGCGCGGAACCTTGTAATGTCTCCGAGTATTACATGAAAGCCCATGGCTACCACTCCTTTAAGCTTATGCATGCTTTTTTATATCAATATACAAAAAAAGGCGGCGGCCGGAGATATCCGGAACCGGCCGCCCTTACGGTGCCAGCGGTTTAAAGGGACGCTATTACTTCAACTTCCACGAGTACGTTTTTAGGCAGGCTTTTGACGGCTACGCACGAACGCGCGGGCTTGCCGGTGAAGTACTTTTCGTACACTGCGTTAAAAGCGGCAAAGTCGCCCATATTGGCTAAAAAGCACGTAGTTTTTAAAGCTTTGGAAAAGTCCGTGCCGGCGGCCTTTAGGATTTCACCTATGTTTTTCATAACCTGTTCTGTCTGTACCGAGATGTCGCCTTCGGCTATTTTGCCGGTCGCGGGTATGATTGGTATCTGGCCGCTTGCGTACACCGTATTTCCGGATACTATGGCCTGTGAGTAGGGGCCGATGGCCGCGGGTGCTTTTTCTGTAAATACGTTTTTAAGCATAATTAAAACTCCTTGATATTAAGATATTAAATTTTATGCAGCATAATCCGCCGTGCGGCGGCTTACACATGATGTTAAAAATCCGGCGGCGTTCAAAGCCGTCAGATGACCTGCCACGGGTTTTCTTTGCCCTGCTCGTAAAGCATGCAGCTCAAAACCGAATGTTCCACCATGTCGCTGACGGACCTGTCTGTGTAAAAAGCCGTGTGCGGCGTGACTATGACGTTGGGGAAGGCTTTTAAAACGGAGAGGCCGCGGTTTTTGAGTATGTCGCACTTTTTGTTTTTATAAAATATGCCCGATTCGTTTTCGATGACGTCGAGGGCCGCCCCGCCTATCTTGCCGCTTTCAACGGCATCCGCAAAGTCGCTTGTGTTTATAAGCGAGCCGCGGGCGGTGTTTACAATGAAAACGCCGTCTTTCATTTTCGCTATTGATTCTTTATTTATAAAGCCGCGGTTCTCGTCGGTAGCTGGCATGTGCATTGTTATGACGTCGCTTTCAGCGAGGAGCCTGTCCAAAGGGACATACTCCGCGTATTTTTTAACTTCATCGTTTTGGTACAGGTCATAGGCTAAAAGGCTGCAGTCAAAGCCCGACAGGCGCTTCACGATGGTGCCGCCGATTTTTCCCGTGCCGGCTACGCCTACGGTCATGTCGCTGAGCAGCTTTCCCATTACGCCGCGCAGCGAGTAGTCCTGCGCCGCCGCCCTTTGCGAAATCGCCTTTATTTTGCGCGTTGCCATCAGTATCATCATCACTGTGTAGTCGGCTACGCTCCCCGGCGCGTAAGTTACGTTGCCTATATGTATGCCGAGCTTTTCCGCGGCTTTAACGTCTATGTGGTCAAAGCCTATGCTGCGCGTTGAAACAAACTCGACGCCGTTTTCCCTTAAAGCCTTTAAAGTTACTCCGCCTACCGGCGCCGTTACCGTGCTTATGCATCTGCAGCCTTTTGCAAGCGCGGCATTTTCGGGCGAGGGCGCTTCGCGGCACATAACTGGCTCGCAGCCGTATTTTTTACAGAATTTCTTAAAGTACTCTGTCTCGTCGTCACGGTAACTGTATACGGCAAATTTCATATGGCCTTCCCTCCAATGCGGTAAAAAATCATTTAATAAAATTTATTTAACGGCTTATGCTTTATATAGAGTACTACTTTTGGGCTGTTATTACAAGTGCCGCCGCCGGCTGTTCTGCGTTAAATGAATCGTGCGTGAAACGATTGCGCAGGTACGTTTATTGTGGTATGATATGTATGTTTATTTCATAATATCTTATACCGGCGTTTTTTATACGAATATTATTTTACGGGGGTTTTTCAATGGGCAGAAAAAAGGTCGCCGTTCTCTTTGGCGGCTGCTCGTCAGAACACGAGGTTTCGTGTGTTTCAGCTTATTCGGTGCTTATGCATCTTTCAAAGGATAAATATGATATATACCCTGTAGGTATAACCAAAGACGGCCGCTGGTACCTCTATGACGGCGATTACAAGGATATACCTGGCGGCGGATGGGCGCGCGGCGGCCGCACGCGGACGGCGTTCATTTCGCCTGACAGGGAGACTCACGGCATTGTCGTGCTTGGCAACGGCCGCGCCGAAACCATAAAGATAGACTGCGCGTTCCCCGTGCTGCACGGTAAAAACGGCGAGGACGGCACAGTGCAGGGGCTGCTCCAGCTTGCGGGCATACCTTTCGTAGGGTGCGGCACGCTCAGCTCTGCCGTGTGCATGGATAAGGCCGTTTCTAACTCATTGCTTATAGATGCCGGCATAAAAAAGGCGCATTACCTTTGGTTTTACACACGCAACTATAAAAAAGGCTCCGGCACAATAAAGGCAAAGGTGGCCGCGAGGCTTGGGTACCCTGTTTTTGTTAAGCCGGCAAATGCCGGTTCTTCAGTAGGCATAAGCAGGGTCGCGGCTGAGGAGTTCCTTGACGCCGCAGTTGCAAAGGCCGCGCATGAGGACGGCAAAGTAGTTATTGAAGAAGCCGTAAAAGGGCAGGAAGTGGAGTGCGCCGTCTTTGGCAGCAATAAGCCGAAAGCGTCTGCCGTCGTTGGCGAGATAGCCGCGTCGGCCGAATTTTACGATTACGATGATAAATATAAATCCGGCAAGTCGCAGCTTTACATTCCGGCGCACCTTGGCGCAGGCGTTTCAGACGAGGTACGTGAAACGGCGGTGCGCGCGTACACGGTACTCGGCTGCAGGGGCATGGCACGTGTTGACTTCTTTGTAAGGAACGGCGGCGAGGTGCTGCTGAATGAGCTTAACACCATACCGGGGTTTACGCCTATAAGCATGTACCCAAAGCTTTGGGAGGCTTCAGGCGTGACTTACGGGGAGCTTATCGAAAGGCTTGTAGATTCGGCTTTTGACGAAGATGTTTAAAATCTTGTATTAAAATAGAAAATTTTAATTTTGCGGGGATTATAAATGGACAAAAGGCCGATAGGCGTATTTGACTCTGGCCTTGGCGGGCTTACGGCGGTGAAGGAATTTTCAGAAAATATGCCGTTCGAGGATATAGTTTACTTCGGCGATACGGGGCGCGTGCCCTACGGTACGAGAAGCCGTGAAACCATCCTTAAGTACGCGAAGCAGGATATAGCGTTTTTAAAGTCTAAAAACGTCAAAATGATTGTCGCGGCCTGCGGCACGGTAAGTTCTGTCGCGGACGGCGTTAATATGCGGCTGGGGGTTCCGTTTGCGAGCGTGCTCGAACCGACCGCCGAGGCAGCCGCGCGTGCGACTGAAAACGGCCGGATAGGCATTATAGGCACGCCGGCAACTATAAAAAGCGGCTCATACAGGCATAAGCTTTCAAAAATAAACCCTGGCGTGCAGGTCTTTGAGAAAGGATGCCCGCTTTTCGTACCGCTTGTGGAAAACGGATTTATAGAAGACGGCAACGAGATAACGCGCCTTGCCGCCGACTACTACCTTTCGGATATGCGCGGTTACGGCATAGATACGCTTATTATGGGCTGTACGCATTATCCTATAATAAAAAAGGCCATAGCCGCGGCGGTGGGCGGCAGCGTGACCCTTATCGACAGCGGCCGCGAAACGGCTGCCTACTGCAGGAGGCTGCTTAAGGGGCAGGGCATGCTTAACGGCGGCACGGAAAAAGGAAAGTATTCTTTTTATGTGAGCGATGCAACCGAGGGGTTCGCAAGCGTGGCGGGCATTTTCCTCGGAAAAAATATAAACGGTGAAGTACGGCGTGTCGACATTGAAAAATATTGATTTAAACGTAAAGAGTCTGGAGAACGGCATGAACGAGGACTATTTGATTTCTATAAAAGGAAAGCAGGAAACGGACGGCGAAACAGGCGAAGTGGAGCTTACGACGGTCGGTTCTTATATACAAAAAGGCAACAGCAGGTATATTTTATACAAAGAGTATACCGAGGCTAAGGGCAAACCCGGCACGTCCATACTTAAGATAGAAGGAAACTCCAAGGTTACTTTGATACGCGGCGACGGCGACAACACGCGGCTTATACTCGAAAAGGGCAAGCGCCACCTCTGCCAGTACGACACCGGCTACGGCAGCCTGATGATAGGGGTTTTTACAAGCCGCGTGCATTCCGACCTGGGCGACGTTGGCGGGCGCCTTGAGCTGAGCTATACGCTTGACGTTAACTCGAGCCTGTCAAGCAGAAACGATTTATTTATAACTGTCAGGGAGGCAAAAGGCAAAGATGTCAAAGATAGAATTACTGGCTAACGCCAAATTAAAGGATGCAATAACATCAGCGGCCGGCACTGCGGCGGAGAAGGGCTTTTTACCGAAGGCAGGCCTGCCGGAGTTTACGCTTGAGATACCGTCAGACAGGCTGCACGGTGACATAGCTTCGAACGTTGCGATGGTTTCAGCAAAGGCGCTGCGTATGCCGCCGCGCAGGATAGCGGAAGCCATTGCCGGCAGCATAGACCTCAGCGGCACATATTTTGAAAAGTGCGAGATAGCCGGCCCAGGGTTTCTTAACTTTTTTTACAACGCGAAGTTTTACACGGACGTACTAAAGGATATAAAAAACTGCGGGGCTGACTACGGCAAAAGCGACTTCGGCAAAAAGAAAAGGGTAATGGTGGAGTATGTCTCCGCAAACCCTACCGGCCCCATGCACATGGGCAACGCGCGCGGGGGGGCTTTGGGCGACTGCCTTGCCTCGGTCCTCGGCGCCGCTGGCTTCGACGTGACAAGGGAATTTTATGTAAATGATGCCGGTAACCAGATAATTAAGTTCGGCCGTTCGCTTGAGGCGCGTTACCTTATGCTGTATAAAGGCGCGGACGCCGTTGAATTTCCGGAGGACGGCTACCAGGGTGAAGACATTAACGACAGGGCAAAGGAATTTGCGGCAGTTTACGGCGACAGGTATGTTAATGAAGACACTGAGGTGAGGCAGAAGGCCCTTGTGGACTTTACTTTACCTAAAAATATTGAAAAAATGCGCTCCGACCTCAAAAAGTACGGCATAGTTTATGATAACTGGTTTTTGGAAAGCACCCTCCATAACGACGGGGAACTTGACGAAACGCTGAAGATACTGAAAGAAAAGGGCATGACCTATGAAAAAGACGGCGCGGTTTGGTATGCCGCTAAAAAGTACGGCGCTGAAAAAGACGAAGTCCTTGTAAGGCAGAACGGCACGCCTACGTATTTTGCGGCGGATATAGCATACCACAGGAACAAATTTGTAAAGCGCGGGTTTGAGCGCTGCATAGACGTATGGGGCGCCGACCACCACGGGCACGTGGCGAGGATGAAGGGCGCTATGGACGCCATCGGCCTTGACGGCAGCAGGCTTGACGTTATTTTGGTACAGCTCGTGCGGCTTGTCAGGAACGGTGAAGTCGTCCGTATGAGCAAGCGTACCGGCAAGGCCATACAGCTTGCCGACCTGCTTGACGAGGTGCCGGTTGATGCAGCGCGGTTTTACTTTAATATGCGCGAGGCCAACACGCAGATGGACTTTGACCTTGACCTTGCCGTAAGGAAGGACTCACAGAATCCGGTTTACTACGTACAGTATGCCCATGCCCGCATATGCAGCATAATAAAGAAACTCGCTGAAGACGGGATACGCCCGCGCGACTGCACCGACGGGGAGCTTGCCCTTCTGACAGCTCCGGAGGAAATCGAGCTTATACGCCACCTTTCAGTATGCACAAGCGAAATCATAGCATCCGCTAAAAGCTACGACCCCGCGCGCATGATGAGGTATATCATCACGGCGGCTACGCTTTTCCATAAATTCTACACAGCGTGCCGCATAAAAGGCGAAGATGAGCCGTTAGCGGCGGCACGGCTTTACCTGTGTGAGGATACCGCGACGGTGATAGAAAACGTGCTTGCTATGTTTAAGATATCGGCTCCGGAAAAAATGTAAGCTTTTACACATTTTCCGCCTGGTTGCGCGGCGCTGCTGCGGAGTTCAATATATAAAGCCTGCGTACGGCAGGCTTTTTGGGGATTATATTTTTTGGGGGGTAGATTAATGAAGCGCACCGACAAAACGAATTATTACCTTGACATAGCCGAGACTGTCCTTGAGCGGGGTACTTGCCTGCGCAGAAATTACGGAGCCATAATCGTAAAAAACGATGAAATCGTGTCAACCGGATACTCCGGTGCGCCGCGCGGCAGGAAAAACTGTATAGACATAGGCACCTGCAGGCGCAATACCATGGGTATTGCCCACGGCGAGCGTTACGAGCTGTGCCGTTCGGTACACGCTGAGATGAACGCTATTATAAGCGCTTCGCGCCGCGAAATGCTCGGAGCTACGCTTTACCTTGTGGGCAAGGACGCGCAGACGGGGGAGTATGTTGAACATGCCGCGCCGTGTTCAATATGTGAAAGGCTGATTATAAACGCGGGCATACTAAGGGTAGTCATACGTGAAAACCGGACCGAATATAATGTGGTGAACGTTTCGGACTGGGTTAACAATGACGAAACGCTTAAAGGCGATTAGACAATCTGCAGATAAAACCATAAATTACATATCTTTATGCCGGTACCTTATTCCTGCCGCCCCGATGCGCAGACTTTTGCATCGTGGGCGGCGGGATTTTTTATTGGCAGAGCACCTACGCCCGCGCTATGCGGGCGCCTTATATTTTAATGGGCGGCTGTACGGCGGACGGCGTGTGCGGCAATTTCGGCACAAACTGAGCATTTAACATTTTATGGTATAAAAAATTGTTAATGGTGACTGAAACTGATTATTTAAGAGTGCAATTTAAAAAGGCGGCTTTGTTTCATCAATCTTGCCGCCATTTGTGGAAGCAGGGCGCTTTTCCTGATAAAATAGCCTTAAATTTTATACGCCTGCAGCACTTGCGCGCTATGCCTTTATATATCGGATTAATCATGATTGTTTTTGATTGGAAGAAATTAAAAAGTATATTGCGGGCGCCTTTTTAAAAGGAGAAAATATGAAGATTTTAGTCATTAACGCGGGAAGCTCGTCGGTGAAATATCAGCTAATAGATATGGATACCGAGAAAATGATTGCCAAAGGCCTTTGTGACCGCATAGGGGCCAACGGCTTTTTTAAACATGAAACAAGCGACGGCAGAAAAAAGCAGGTTGAAGTCGCCATTAAGGACCATGTCGAAGCTTTCAGGCTGATAACGGAAGCGCTTACGGATAAAAACGTCGGCGTAATCTCTGACCCGTCGGAAATTACCGCCGTAGGGCACCGCATTGCGCAGGGAGGTTCCCTTTTTAATAAGTCGGTATTGGTCAATGATGAAATAATTGACGGCATAGCAAGCCTTATTCCGCTGGCGCCGCTTCATAACGGCCCTGAGGTGGAAACAATCCGCGCGTGCCGCAAGGCGTTCGGAAAAGAAAAGCCCGAATGTGCGGTTTTTGACACGTCTTTTCACTCGACTATGCCGCAGAAGGCTTATATGTACGCGATACCGTACAAATACTATGAAAAATATCACATCCGCCGGTACGGCTTTCACGGCACGTCGCACCGGTACGTAAGCAGCCACTGTGCCCACCTTATGCACAGGACGCTTGAGAAAATGAAAATAATTACGTGCCACATAGGCAACGGCTCGTCCATAGCAGCCATACAAAACGGGAAAGTAGTAGACACGAGCATGGGGCTGACGCCGCTTGACGGGTTTATGATGGGTACGCGCAGCGGTACGCTGGACCCGTCGGTCGTTACTTTTATCATGGAAAAGGAAAACCTTACGCCTAAGCAGATGAACGACATATTAAATAAGGAATCGGGCATGCTCGGCATTTCAGGCTACAGCGACGACCGCGACGTCACGAAAGCCGAAATTGAGGGTGACCCGAGGGCCATTCTCGCTCACAGCATGCTTGGTTACCAGATAGCAAAGTTCATCGGCTCGTATGTCACGGCAATGAACGGCGTCGACTGCATAGCGTTTACGGCGGGGTTAGGCGAAAACCAGCCGGGCATACGCTATGATGCCTGCCAGTACTTTAAGTACTTGGGGATAAAGATTGACGCGGCCGCAAATAACCGGCTTATCCACGGCAACGAAGGCAGGATTTCTACCGATGACTCGGCTGTTGCGGTATATGTTATAAATACTAACGAAGAACTCGTGATTGCCCGCGATACAAAAGAGATAGTTGATAAGCTTATTTATGCTTCGGCGCCGGACAAAACCCACGTTAACCCCGAGGATGTGTAAATGTAAGAAGTGAACCCCCTGTATAACGGCCGGAGGCGGTGCTTTTCACACGCGGCTTTTGTGCTGCTGGGTGTACTGGCTGCACAGGTCGTTGACGTCTTTCTTTTCGGTGATTACGTCATTAAAAGCGCTGAGCGGCGCGAGCCTGCACAGAAAGTCAAGGCCCATTTTAGAAGTGTCGCACATAAGTATGGATTTTTTACTGTTTGCGATGAACTGCGTTTTTACGTAGTACTCTGTTTCAGAGGCTTCTGAAGCGCCGTTGTCTACGCTGAAACCGCGGCACGACATGAACGCGATATCGGCGTTGTAGTGGCTTATGAAGTCTTTTGCCGAAAGCCCGACGAGGGACTTTGAGTTGTCGCTTAAGATGCCTCCCGTGCACATCAGCTGTATATTTTTGTAGTCTGACAGCAGCATGGCCGTTTTAATCCCGTTTGTTATGACTTTCAGGTTATTAAACCTTGCGAGCTTTTTTGCAAGCATGAAAACCGTCGTACTCGAGTCTAAAAAAATTATCATGCCGTCCTGTATATATTTCAGGGCTATGTCGGCAATGACCTGCTTTTTAATGGAATTTTGGTTTTCGCGGAAAATCAGAGGGTCTTCCGTTGAACCTCCCTCTATGAGTACGGCGCCGCCGTGGGTACGGTGGATAAGCCTGCTTCCCTCTAAATCTTTCAGGTCCCTGCGTATGGTGGCGCCGCTCGCGAATAAAGTCTTGCATAGGTAGTCGACCGTTACAACCCTGTTGTTTTTACGCATTAATTCTATTATCTGCTGTTTACGTTCATATGCCAGCATCGCTGTACCTCCAATATGATTAATATTGATTACTTAAGAGTATAAATTAAAAAAATAACTTTAGTTTCGCAATATAAGCGCCAAATGTGGTAAACTGTGAGCATTTATGATAGGATGATAGCAGAAATTCAGAAATAAATCAATATTAAAAATTAAAATGTGAAGGAGATATTTTAAAGTCATGTCATCAGCTTATGAAGTAAAAAAAGAAAT
>DHNP01000029.1:69110-82047 GCA_002409585.1 Ruminococcaceae bacterium UBA5413
TTATGAAGTAAAAAAAGAAATTTGTGAAATCGGGCGCAGAATTTACCAAAACGGTTTTGTTGCGGCTAATGACGGAAATATTTCTGTCAAAGTAAACGACAACGAGTTTTATTGCACTCCGACGGGCGTTTCAAAGGGATTTATGACTCCTGACATGGTCCTGAAGGTTGACGGCACAGGCAAGATGCTTGAGCCGAACGCGAAGTACAAGCCTTCTTCGGAGTTCAAAATGCACCTTAGGGTCTACAAAGAGCGCAGCGATGTTTTTTCAGTCGTACACGCGCACCCGCCGTATGCGACAGCCCACGCCGTGGCAGGGCTTGCCCTTGACTCCTACATTATGCCGGAGGCCATCATTTCTTTGGGTACGGTTCCGCTGACACGTTACGGCACGCCGTCGACGATGGAGATTCCGGATGCAATTTCCGAAGCGCTGCAGAACCACGACGCGGTCTTGCTGCAGAACCATGGCGCGCTGTCGGTCGGCAATGACCTGCTGCATGCGTATTTCAAAATGGAAACGCTCGAATATTTCGCAAAGATAAGCTTCCTTGCAAAGCAGCTTGGCGGCGGTCAGGAACTTACCTGCGAGCAAATAGAAAAACTGCTCGAAGTCCGTAAAAAGATGGGCGTTCCGGGCAGGCATCCGGGCTGTGCAAAGTGCGCGCACAGGGGAACGAGCGAGTGCCATTGCCTGACGGACGAGCAAAAGGCATCGTTTGGCAACAAAACCGCGGCGGCGTGCCCTTCGCAGGACGGAAAGTCACAGGAAGAACTGGTAAGCGCAATCACTAAAAAAATCCTTGCAGAAATGAATAAATAAAGTAGTAAGGAATGTCCTGAAATGAGTCTTTATACCGGAAATGGTGACACGGGTTTTACAAGCACGGCGACGCGCAAAATGATTCCCAAAAGCAGCCCTATTTTTGCTTCGCTGGGTACGCTCGAGGAATTAAATTCCGTTTTGGGCATAGCTAAGACTAAAGCGCCGCGCGGTATCGGTGAGATTATCGGCTCTATTCAGAAAGACGTCGCTTCGTTTTCGCAAGAGCTTGCCGGCGGGCCAAAGTTCGCAAGCCGCGATAAAGTGGCTGAGATGGAAAAATCCATCGATATGATTACAAAGTCAATCCCTGAAAGCGCCGGCGCAATTCCGGGCGTAAGTACGGCAGGCGCGCTGCTCGACGTTGCGAGGGCGGTGGCGCGGCGTGCCGAGAGGGAGCTTGTACACAGCAAAGATATAGGCGGCATAAGCCGCGATGCGCTTATGTGGAGTAACCGCGTTTCTGATTTTATCTATGCCGTTGCTCGCTTGCTTGACGCAAAAGGCAGGGCGCAGGCAGCGGGGCCTGAGTTTGGCGCACAAACGGAAGGCGCACCCGATGCCGCGCCGCAGCCGGACGCTTTACCGTTTATAGATAAAGCGGCGTGGCTGTGCGGCAAGGTAATGGAAGAAGCAAGGAGAAATATGCTGCGAGTAGTCGTCGCCGCGTGCGATTCTGGCGGCAACACGGCAGCCGTGCTGCGTGACAGCGGAGCATACATAGCAAGTGTCGATATTGCCGTAAATAAGGCGTATACAAGCGTTTCGCTTAAGATGTCTACGGAAAACCTCGCCGGCCTTTCAGGGCCGGGCGGCTCCCTTTACGGGATACAAAATACCAACAAAGGGCGCATAGTGATTTTCGGCGGCGGCATACCGCTTTACAGCCGGGGTAACCTTATAGGCGGCTTTGGGGTAAGCGGCGGAACCGGCGCGCAGGACACGGCGCTGGCGCATTACGCCGATAAGGTTTTCAGGCAGAAATATAACTAAGATCAGGAGGTCTGTTATTGGTTATGGAAGTTACTCAACAACAAATAGAAACAATAGTCCATCAGGTCATAGCCGGCCTTTCCACCGGCGGCAGCGGTGTTGTTATAGGCGGGAAAACATATCTCGGCGTTTTTGAAGATATGAATGAAGCAATAGAAGCCGCCCACCAGGCACAGCTCATACTGCGCGACATGTCTTTTGAGAAAAGGGAAAAAATCCTCGACAGCATACGCGCCCTGATTACGGAGGAAGCCCCGGTTTTGGCAAAGCTCGGCGTTGAAGAAACGGGCATGGGCAGGGTGCAGGATAAAACCCTTAAGCACCTTTACGTAGCAAAGAAAACACCGGGTACGGAAGACCTTAAAACGGAGGCCATTTCAGGCGACAACGGCCTTACGCTTTTGGAGCATGCGCCTTACGGCGTCATCGGCGCGTTGACGCCGAGCACTAACCCGAGCGAAACTATCCTGTGCAATTCCATAGGCATGATAGCCGGCGGCAACACGGTGGTTTTCAACGCCCACCCAGGTGCGATAAAGACTTCACTTTACGCCGTCGACCTCATTAACCGCGCGGCAAAAGCCGCGGGCGGCCCTCTTAATATGGCCGTGGCGGTTGCAAAGCCGACGATGGAGACATCTGACATAATGGTAAAGCATCCTTATGTAAAAATGCTCTGCTGCACAGGCGGGCCAGGCGTGGTAAAAGCCATGCTTTCTTCCGGCAAAAAGGCCATCGGCGCAGGCGCGGGGAACCCGCCGGTTATTGTTGACGAAACGGCCGACATAAAGAAGGCCGGCAAAGATATTATTGACGGCTGCTGTTTTGATAATAATTTGCCGTGCATAGCCGAAAAGGAAGTCTTTGCGCTTCAGCCCATAGCCGATGAGCTTATATACGTAATGCAGCAGAACGGAGCGTATTTAATCACAAGGGAGCAAATGCATCAGCTCGAAAAGATTGTACTTATAGATAAGGGCGGCAAAAAGGCCATAAATAAAAAATGGGTCGGAAAAGATGCCAAACTGTTTTTAAAGCAGATAGGCGTGGAAGTCGGCGACGATATCCGCTGTGTAATCTGTGAAGCCGAAGAAATGGACCCGTTCGTCCAGCTGGAGCTCATGATGCCTATCCTTGCCATAGTAAGGGTCCCCGATATTGACACGGCTATAGCAATGGCTGTTAAAGCCGAACACGGCAACAGGCATACGGCACATATGCATTCGAAGAATATAGATAACCTTACAAAGTTCGCCAAGGCGGTAGAAACGACAATCTTCGTAAAGAACGCCCCGTCATACGCCGGCATAGGCGTCGGCGGCGAAGGCCACTGCACGTTTACCATTGCGGGACCGACGGGCGAAGGGCTTACGTCGGCAAAGAGCTTTACGCGCCGCAGGAGATGCACTATGGTGGATTCGTTTAGAATTGTTTAATATAACAGGAGGCGGATTGTAATGGACATAGATACTAACCAAATCGCTGACATTGTCCGTTCCGTATTGACAAATATGGATGCGCCGGCGGAAAAACCCGGCATGGCGCGCGTGGCAATGCTCACGGCAAAAAGGCATTTCGAAGTAAAAGAGTTCCCGATACCTGAAACCGGCGACGACGACATCCTCGTAAAGGTAGAGGGATGCGGCGTCTGCGGAACCGACGTGCATGAGTGGAAAGGCGACCCGTTCGGGTATATTCCCCTTGTGCTCGGGCATGAGGGTACAGGCGAGATAGTTGAACTTGGCAAAAACGTCAAGTGCGACACACAGGGGCACCCGATTAAAGTCGGTGACAAGCTTGTTACGTCTGTTATATGCTGCAACCACTGCTTTAACTGCCGCAACCATCCGGAAGCGCCGAACCTCTGCGAAAACCAGGGGATATACGGCCTGATTACGGATAACGAAAAGAACCACCTCTGCGGCTGGTTCTCCACTTACTTACATATAACGAAGGGCTCGACGTTTTTTGTCGTAAACGATTTGTCGCTTGACCAGCGCATGCTGCTTGAGCCGGCTGCCGTTACCGTACACGCGCTTGAGCAGGGCAAAAAGACGGGGCGCCTTAACTTTAACAGCAAAGTGCTCGTACAGGGCTGCGGCCCTATAGGCCTTATGATGGTCGCAACGTTGCGCACAATGGGCATAAACAAGATAATTGCCGTTGACGGCAACGAAAACAGGCTGGCGTTTGCGCGTAGGCTTGGAGCGGGCGCGACGGTTAACTTCAGAGAGCTTCCGACGCTTGAGCAAAGGGTTGAGGCCGTTAAAGGCATGACCGACGGGGCCGGCGCTGACTTTGCTTACCAGTGCACAGGCAACCCGCAGGCTGCTTCGGACGTTTACAAGTACATCCGCCGCGGGGGCGGTTTGTGCGAGATGGGCTTTTTCGTAAATAACGGCGAATGTACTATAAACCCGCACTTTGATTTGTGCAACAAGGAAATAATGCTTGTGGGTTCATGGGACTACGGCGCGCACGAGTACCCAAATACTATTGCGTTTATGAAACGCGCAACGGATATGGGGCTTCCTATAGAGGAGCTTATTACGCACAGGTATCCGCTTGATAAGATGAATGAAGCAATGGAAATGAATTTGAGCCAAAAGGGAATTAAGATTTGCTATACGGCAAATTAATTCCGCGGTCATGTAAAAGCCGCGAGGTAAAGCTATGGCCTTGGGATTAGTAGAGGTATTCGGATATGCAACAAGTATAGTCGTAGCCGATGCCGCTGCGAAAGCGGCGGATGTAAAAATAGTGGCGCTCGATAAGAACAAGCCCGCGGCCGGCGACGCGGCGGAAGTACCGCTTATGATAGTCGTTAAGATGACCGGCGACGTTTCGTCCGTTAAACAGGCAATGGAGGCCGGCATACGCGAGGCAAAGTCAAGAAACCTCTATTCGACGTCTTACCTCATTACAAATGAAGCCGAAGATACGAAAAAACTTGAGCAGATATGTGCCGTCGGGCATGACAAGCTTAATATCCTTGAGTATTGACATTGTGTAGTGTTTTTGCAATTCACTATAAAAAATTACCTTTAAGTAAATCGCCTAAAGTAAAGTGAAAAAGGAGATTATCATTATGGTTGAAGCATTGGGCATGATAGAAACAAGGGGCCTTGTGGCATCGATTGAAGCGGCGGATGCAATGGTGAAGGCCGCGGACGTGCAGCTTATAGGAAATGAAAAAATCGGTTCCGGACTTGTAAGCGTCATGGTCAGGGGAGACGTCGGCGCCGTAAAGGCCGCTGTTGAAGCTGGCAGCGCGGCAGCCGCAAGGCTCGGCGAAGTTATTGCTACGCACGTTATACCTCGCCCGCATTCGGATGTTGAGAAGATTCTTCCGTCTATAAAGTGAACTGCCGCCAATCTGAAGAAAGTTAAAACCAACGGGTAATTTTCAGCCCGACGTTTATTATTAACATTAACGAAAAGGAGATTATTAATATGGTCGAAGCATTAGGTATGATAGAAACAAGAGGCCTTGTCGCTTCTATTGAAGCGGCAGATGCAATGGTAAAGGCCGCTAACGTAACCCTCATAGGAAATGAAAAAATCGGTTCCGGACTTGTAAGTGTCATGGTCAGGGGAGACGTCGGCGCCGTAAAGGCCGCTGTTGAAGCCGGCAGCGCGGCAGCCGCAAGGCTCGGCGAAGTTATTGCTACGCATGTTATACCTCGCCCGCATTCGGATGTTGAGAAAATTCTTCCGTCTATAAAATAACATTTGGGTGTGATGCTTTGTGGGAAAAGCCATAGCCCTGCTTGAGGTGCAGTCGCTTGTGGCGGCGGTTACCGGGCTGGACGCAATGCTGAAATCGGCAGACGTACGCTTGGTACATATTGAGCGCAGGCTCGGTGGGCGGATGGTTACGGTCGTTGTGGACGGATGCGTCGCTGACGTTGAGGAGGCCGCACGCGCCGGCAAAGCCGCCGCCGGTGAGGTTGGAAAAGTGAAGCTTTGCGAGGTTATCCCCAACCCCCATCCGGAAGTATGTAAATTTATTTATACCGATGATGTAAACAAGGAGGTGTGATAAGTGCAGAACTCAGAAAAAAACAAGGGCCGCGGCGCCGAAAACCCTGAGGAAAAAAAGAACGTAAACTATGCCGCAAAAGGGGAGCCGCTCACCCACTCCATCGGCGAAACGGCAAAACCGGCGCCGCCGGAGACTTCACGCCGTAACGTGAAAGCGCTGGGAATGATTGAAACAAGGGGTTTGGTAGCTTCCATAGAGGCATCGGATGCCATGGTAAAAGCGGCTGACGTAAGGCTTATAGGCACGGCTAAGATAGGCTCGGGACTTGTAAGCGTTATGGTACGCGGAGACGTCGGAGCTGTAAAGGCCGCCGTCGAAGCCGGCACACAGGCAGCGGCCGCGCTGGGCGAAGTCTTTGCGACCCATGTCATACCAAGCCCGCATCCAGACGTAGAGAAAATCTTACCGAAAATTTCATAATTGCGGTGTGCTTTTGGCACTTTGCGCGAACTTACCGCGGCAGTTTTGCACTTGCTTTAATGTACCGTACTTTATTTCTCCCCGCCTTAAACGGGGAGAAATAAGGATTGTTATATATCCCTTTGCCGCGGCTTAATTATTAAACGGACATAAAGTATAAAGCATAAAGCGGCGGATTGTTTTATGCTTTACATAAATATTATACAATCAAGTAGAGGCAGATGAAATTAATGGTAGTCGATGAGAGAGTTGTCGAACAGGTTGTAAGGCGCATTGTAGCGGCGAGATCTGCCACTAAGGAGAACGGCCGGCCTGAGTTCCCTGTCATACCCGTTGCGGTTTCCGCAAGGCACGCGCACCTTTCGAGGGGCGATATGGATATACTTTTCGGTGAAGGCAGCGAGCTTACTAAAATAAAAACGCTGATGGGCGGGCAGTTTGCCGCTAAAGAGCAGGTTACTATTATAGGGCCTTCGCTGCGTCCGATTGAAAAAGTAAGGATACTTGGCCCGCTCAGGAAACAAACGCAGGTCGAGGTTTCAGCTACGGACACATACGTGCTGAAGGTAAAAGCCCCTGTAAGGGCTTCAGGCGACCTTAAAGGTTCTGCCGGCATTACCGTAGTGGGCCCGAAAGGCGTAGTAAAGCTTAAGGAAGGCTGTATTATAGCGAACAGGCATATACATATGTCGCCTGAAGACGCGCTGAGGTTCAATGTCGCTGACGGTGAATATGTGAACTGCCTCGCGGAGGGGGAACGCCGCACCATGTTTTACGGCGTGCAGGTACGTGTAAAGCCTGAGTATACTTTGGAAATGCACATTGACACGGACGATGCGAACTCCATCGGGTTTAAAGGCGATAAAAAAGTCACCATGTTTAAACGCGACCAGGTTGCGGTCGGTTAATATGAAAGGGACCTTAAGTTTATGCTTAGTGGAAAAGTAGTCGGAACGATAGTTTCGACAAGAAAAGTAGAATCTCTGGTAGGTTCCAAGTTCCTTGAAGTGCAGATGGTGAAAAACGGTTCGGAAACGGATGAGTATATAATCGCCATAGACACAGTCGGCGCCGGGATAGGTGAAAAGGTCCTTATAACTACTGGAAGCGGGGCGAGGCTTGCGCTGCTAAACAAAGACGAGCCTGCCGATGCCGTCATAGTAGGCATTATAGATTAACGATACTTTGCTTAAAAAGAAGGACAGCCGATGAATTTAGATGAATTAAAAGAAAAAATTAAAGCGGCTGGCGTTATTGGCGCGGGCGGCGCCGGGTTCCCTACACATATGAAGCTTGCGCCTGATATTGACACCGTTGTTGTTAACGCCGCGGAGTGCGAACCGCTTTTATATACTGATTTTACAATAATGCAGCAATACATGGACAAAGTCGCGGCCGGCGCCGAGGCCGTTTGCCAAGCCCTTGGCGCAGGACGGGTAGTCATAGGGATGAAAGAGCACACCGCCGCAAAGCTTATGCTGGAAGACGGTGCCAAGGTAGGCCGGCTCTCATCTGTTAAATTAATGCCGGACGTTTACCCTATGGGCGACGAGATAGTTTTAATTTACCAGACGCTCGGCCGTGTTGTACCTCCCGGGCAGCTGCCTTCATCCGTGGGGGTTGTCGTTATCAATGTCGAAACGGCTTACAATGTGAACAACAGCGTAAGCGGAATACCCGTAACGGAAAAGTGGATTACGGTCGGCGGCGACATACCGTCTCCCGCGGTGTTCCGCGTACCTGTAAACTGTAACGTAAAGGATGTTTTTAAAGCGGCCGGCATTACCGTACCGGAAGGGCACGTAGTCCTTGATGGAGGGCCTGCAATGGGCAATATCATAAATCCTGACGCTGCCGTTGTAACTAAAAAGACAAAGTCGCTTTTGATACTTCCCGATAACATACCGGCGGTTATAGCAAAGCTTATTCCAGCGAGCCGCATGATTATAAGGACGCCGTCGGCATGTTGCCAGTGCTTCCACTGCACTGAAATATGCCCGCGCTATTTGCTCGGATATCCTCTTGAGCCTCATAAAACTCTGCGTGCGGCAGGCATAGAAATGACTGAGCATCCTGAAGACCTTAGAACGGCTTCGCTGTGCAGCGGATGCGGAGTCTGCACTCTTATGGCGTGCTGTCAGGGGGTAAGCCCGTCCGTTATAATGGCCGAGGTCAAAAAAAATCTCCGTGCGAAAAAAATAGGCTACCGCGCAAGCGAATCTACCGTCCCCAACATTGAGCGCGATAACAGGCTTGTACCGGTTGATTCGTTTAAAAAACATATAGGCGTAGATAAGTTTGACAGGGCCGCTCCGTATAAAGGAAAACTTAAGGTAAAGCAGAGCATATACAAACTTATGCTTTCGCAGCATGCCGGCAAGCCGTCGGTGCCTGTTGTCAAAGCAGGCGACGGCGTTTCCCCGGGTCAGATGGTAGCGAGGGCTGACAGTGGCATTTCGGCCGCGCTGCATACGCCGGTCGGCGGCCGTGTGTCCGCTGTTACGGGTTCACATATAGAGATTACAGTGAGCGAGGTGGGCTAATATGGAGTATTCAGTTGGAATCTTGGAGTTAAAGAGCATAGCAAAAGGGGTCCAGGCCGCCGACGATGCACTGAAATCATCGGGCATAAGGCTTATTTCGGCACAACCGGTTTGCCCTGGTAAATTTGAGCTGCTTTTCACAGGTGAGCTTGCCCAGGTAGAGGCATCAATGGATAAGATAAAAACCGGGTATATGCCGTACATAGTGGACTCCGTACTTTTAGGCAGGATAGACCCGAACGTTGTAAAAGCGCTTCTCGGCGCACAGAGCACTGCGAAAAAAGGCGCCGTGGGCGTAATAGAAACTTTTTCCGTCGCAAGCAGCATACTGGCCGCCGATACGGCGGTAAAAGCCTCAAACGTAGATATACTCGAACTGCGTGCCGCACGCGGCGTGGGCGGCAAAGGTATTGTGTACATAACCGGAGAGATAGCGGATGTGACGGCGGCGGTTGAGGCAGGTTCCAGGTATGCGAAGGAGCAGGGACTGTTCGTCGGGAGCAGTGTCATCGGTTCGCCGCACACTGACTTGTGGGATTATTTATAACCTTGGCGTGAAGCCGTTTTACCGTGCATTCTCTTTAAATTGGAGGTAAAAGAAATGCAATACGATTTTTTAAGCCGGATTGAAGCAGTTACACCGCGCGTAAGCAGGCTGACCGATATGATGCTTTCGGCAGTGCCGTCCATTGAGTCGGAGCGTGCGCAGCTGATTACGCAGTCTTATATGGAAACCGAAAATATGCCGGCGATTATGCGCCGCGCGCTTGCTTTGGACAAAATCCTGCAGAACATGCCCGTTGTTATACACGACGGGGAGCTGATAGTCGGAAACTTTACAAAAAAAGTACGCTCGGCGCAAATATTTCCTGAGTACTCTAATAAGTGGCTGCTCGATGAATTTGACACGCTGAACGAGCGCACGGGCGATTTATTTACAATTACAGATAAAGTAAAGGACGAACTGCGCGAAACGTTTAAGTATTGGGACGGTAAAACCGTAAATGAGCTTGCTACTTCATATATGTCGCCTGAAACGCTGCAGGCCATGGAGCACAACGTTTTTACCGTAAATAATTATTACTTTAACGGCATCGGGCATGTTTCCGTTGACTACGCCAAAGTTTTAAGGATGGGCTTTAACGGCATTATACTTGAGGCGGACAAAAACTTAAAGGCACTGGATGTTTCAGACAGCGACTATGCGCAGCGCAGGGAATTTCTGCAGGCCGTTATTATTTCATCAAACGCTGTGATATCTTTTGCGAAACGTTTTTCGGACCTTGCTGCGCAGATGGCAGAACAGGAGAGCGACGCAAAGCGTCGGGCTGAACTGCAGACCATAAGCAAAGTCTGCGCGCACGTGCCGGCGAACCCTGCCGGAAGCTACTATGAAGCCTGCCAGACTTTTTGGTTTATACATGAAGTGCTGCAGATCGAGTCAAACGGGCATTCGGTTTCGCCAATGCGTTTTGACCAGTATATGTACCCGTATTTCAAAGCGGATATGGACAGCGGCAGGTTAAGCTACGAGTTCGCGCAGGAACTGACCGACTGCGTGATTTTAAAGCTTAACGAAGTCAACAAAGTGCGCGACTCGGCCTCTACAAAGGCTTTCGGCGGATACCCGATGTTCCAGAACATGATTGTCGGCGGACAGACGGTTGACGGGGAAGATGCAACCAATGAATTGTCGTTTATATGCCTTGAGGCTGTAAAACATACACGCCTTGCGCAGCCGTCAATATCGGTGCGCGTTTGGCAGGGCAC
This sequence comes from Ruminococcaceae bacterium UBA5413, assembly GCA_002409585.1. GTDB lineage: Bacteria > Bacillota > Clostridia > Oscillospirales > Acutalibacteraceae > Thermocaproicibacter. Next base: position 79,705 of record DHNP01000029.1, read on the forward strand.
TCCGGATGAGCTTTTGCTTAAGGCGGCCGACGTCACCGCGATTGGCACGGGCATGCCTGCTTATTATAACGACGACGTTATCATACCGGCGCTGCTTAACCGCGGCGTGTCTTTAAAGGATGCGCGCGACTACGGAGTTATCGGCTGTGTTGAGCCGCAGAAAGGCGGCAAGACTGACGGCTGGCACGACTCGGGCTTTTTCAACCTCGGCAAGCTTTTGGAGATAACTCTCCACAACGGTAAAGAAAACGGCGTTCAGGTAGGCCCGCAGACAGGGGAGTTTACTTCATTTACTTCTATAGATCAGCTTATAGAGGCTTACCGCAGGCAGATGGAGTACTTTGTAAAGCTGCTTGTAAACGCTGACAACTGCGTTGACATAGCGCACGCGCAGCGCGCGCCGCTTCCGTTTCTTTCATCTATGGTGGACGACTGCATTAAACGCGGCAGGTCCGTCATGGAGGGCGGGGCGCATTATAACTTCACAGGGCCGCAGGGCGTCGGCGTTGCCAACGTGGGTGACTCGTTTGAAGCCGTTGACAAGCTTGTATATAAGGAAAAAGTGATTTCCGCTAAAGACCTGCTTGCAGCTTTGGATGACAACTTCGGGCCGGACGCGATGTATGACGAAGCGTGGATTACGATGAACGTCTACAACGCGTTATATAAACAGGGCGCTATAAGCAAGGAAAAAATGGCGCAGCTAAACAATTTTTATACCGGAAAATACAACAAGGGCGAGTACGTACGCCAGATACTTTTAAACCGTGCGCCTAAGTACGGCAACGATATAGACGAGGTTGACATGTACGCTAAAGAGGCCGCGCTCATTTACTGCAGGGAAGTGGAAAAGTATAAAAACCCACGCGGCGGGACTTTCCAGCCGGGACTTTACCCGGCGTCTATCAATGTGGCAATGGGCGCCGTAACGGGGGCGACACCTGACGGGCGCAAGGCGGGGACGCCTTTGGCTGACGGCGTGTCACCTTCAGCCGGAGCGGATAAACTTGGCCCGACGGCCGTTATGAATTCGGTCGCTAAACTCGACCATACCATCGCTTCCAACGGCACGCTTCTAAACCAAAAATTCCATCCTTCCGTATTAAAGGGAGAAAACGGGTACAAAAATCTTGCGAACCTCATACGCGGGTATTTCCGCCATTTGGGCATGCACGTACAGTTTAACGTTGTAAGCCGCAAGACGCTTTTGGATGCACAGGCGCATCCTGAAAGATATAAAAGCCTGGTTGTCAGGGTGGCGGGCTACAGCGCGCAGTTTATTTCACTTGACAAATCAATTCAGGACGACATTATAAACCGTACCGAGCAGGAGGCCGTGTGATGCCGAAAAATGAAAATGTAGACTGGAACTTCAGCGGAAACATTTTCAACATCCAAAGGTATTCATTGCATGACGGCCCTGGGATACGCACTATATTGTTCCTTAAAGGCTGCGGGCTCCGGTGCAAATGGTGCGGTAACCCGGAGTCACAGCAGGCGCAGCCTCAGGTAATGTTTATAAAGTCGCGCTGCATTAACTGCCGCGCATGTGAAAGGGTCTGCCCCGTAAACGCGATTGTCTTTGAGGAAAACAGGCGCATAGACGCGTCTAAATGCATCCATTGCGGCGCGTGCGCCAAAGCGTGCGCCGCGGGGGCACTTGAGATGACCGGAAGGAAAATTACAGTCCGCGGTGCCTTTGATGAAATTAAAAAAGATGAAATCTATTACAGCTATTCGGGCGGCGGGGTGACCCTTTCGGGAGGGGAGCCAATACTGCAGCCTGATTTTGCAAGGGAAGTCCTAAAAGCCTGCCGCTTAAGCGGCTGGAACACGGCGATTGAAACGGGGCTTTTTGTCGGACGGGATGCCATAGCGAAAGTCCTGCCGTACACGGATGTTTTTCTTGCGGACTTTAAATTATTTGACAGCGGGAGCCACCGTATATATACCGGCCAGGCAAACGAAAAAATTAAGGATAATTTTAAATACATATCAGATAACGGCGGCAATATTATTATGCGTATTCCGCTTATAACAACTATTAACGACGCAAGGGGCAACCTTACTAAAACAGCCGAATTTGCTAAGGAATTGGGCACTGTCGAGGAGGTTGACCTGCTGCCGTACCACCGCCTTGGGGTTAACAAGTATGAACGCCTGGGACGCGCATATCAGGTCCCTGAGGATATAAAAAGGCCTGACGCCGAAGACATAAACGAGTCGGCGGAAGTGTTCAGAAAATATGGCTTCAGGGTAAAAATAGGCGGGGAAAGAAGCAATTTTTTCATTATCTAAAAAAACAATATTTAAAAGTAAATATTTCAGAGTGAAGACAAAGTA
>DHNP01000021.1 GCA_002409585.1 Ruminococcaceae bacterium UBA5413
TTCAGATTTTCCTTAATTCGAAGAGGAGCGCGGCCGGTTCGTTTGAAAATTCAGATTTCGCGTATGCACTCTTGTTTTAAGCAGAATTTATCCCGCGGCTTGTCTGCGGACACTGTCCCGCAACAAAGTGAATTAAGTTGGTACCGATTGCTGTGAGGGTACACCCGTTCCCATTCCGAACACGGAAGTTAAGCTCATTTGCGCCAAAGATACTTGCCCGGTAACGGGCCGGAAAAATAGGCGGCGCCAACATTTTAATATGGCTCGTTGGTCAAGCGGTTAAGACACCGGCCTCTCACGCCGTTAACGGGGGTTCGATTCCCCCACGAGTCACCATATGATTGTCCCGTATAAATGTTGCTGCAGCATTTATGCGGGGCTTTTTGTACTGCCGGGGGCAGGCCGTAGATGTGAAGCTACTGAAAGAAACGCTCTGCGGAAAGGCAGATTGGAATTTATGGAATAAAAGTTATTTAAAGTCAGAAAACCGTCACAAGAGCTTTCCGTTAAGCGGCAGGTTATTAACACGCTGCTTATCCTTGCACTGGGGATATTTCTTGGGCTTTTCTCAAAGTACCTTGATAATTCGTCAAGCCTGCCGTGGCTTGCGCAAAAATTGGATTTAGCTAATTTTTTAAGCAGATTAACTGTATGGCTCGTCATTGCTGTGTGCATTTCGGTATTCAGCAGTACTCCGAAGCGGGCAGCGGTGAACGTGTTCGCCTTTTTTGCGGAAATGGTTTCTGCATATTACATGTATTCAGAATTTATTGCAGGATTTTTTCCTCTGCATTATGCAATGATATGGGCGGCGCTCACTGCTGTATCTCCGTTCCTGGCGTATATATGCTGGTATGCCAAAGGAACCGGCCGGCGGCTATTATCTCTTCGCTTATTGTTGGAACGGTTGACTGGGCAACTGTCCATATTGGAATGGGATATATAAGCGTAACATCAATTTTAGATGTAATAATGCTTGTCATATCAATAGCTGTCCTTTGGAGAAATACCGTAAAGCAATCGCTTCTTATGCTGGGGCTGGGTGTTTTGACGCTTATGGTATTGCAATTCGTTATGCCGTTTAGCTTTTAAATTAATTGCAGGGCAGCCCGTCATAAAGATGCCCATTATTAAAATGAGAAAAATTTGAAGGCGTCAACTTGAGATAATGGGAAATGCAATGTATAATATCAGTGGATAGCCAATAACAGAGTCAATGGAAATTGCCATTGGGGTAGGTTTAAACTGTAATTTTTTAACAGATGAAGGAAGTGTGCCGCATTGGAAAAAGTAAAGATATTGGCGATTGTCGGGTCACTGAGGAAGGATTCACTTAACAGGCAGCTCGCGCTTGCCGCCAGGGAGGCTGTCGGCGGCAGGGCGGATTTTTCACTGCTTTCTTATGATGACGTACCGCTTATGAACCAGGATATCGAGTACCCAGCGCCTGGGGCGGTAAGCCGTGTGCGCGGTGAAGTCAAAGCGGCGGACGGCATATGGTTTTTTACTCCGGAATACAACCACTTTTTTCCCGGAGTACTTAAAAACCTTATTGACTGGCTGTCGCGCCCAATAAGCAAAGAACAGCCGCAGGTGCTTGCGGGCAAACCGGCCGCCGTAAGCGGGATAACGCCGGGCATGTCGGGTACAGGCATAGCGCAGGACCACCTTATCACGCTGATAAGCTTCCTTAACATGGACGTAATGAATGCGCCGCGCCTTACCGTACCTAACGCGATGGGGCAGGTTGACGAAAACGGCAGGCTTAAACTTAAAGGAAGTTATCCTTTCCTCAAGACACAGGCAGATGATTTTATAAGTTTTATAGGGTAATATTTATACGGTAAATAATCTTATACAGCATGATAAAAGGGCTTTCCGTATGCGTTGTACGGTAAGCCCTTTTATGGCAGAATAACGTTTGCTGCTAAAGCGCGAGCCTGAGGATTTCACCCATTTCTTTCGGCCCTATGTCGTGGTGTTCACCGCAGCCTGTCTGGCCGTGTTCCTCAAGCTTTTTCACGAGCTTAGGTATGGCGTCTTCACCTATGCCGTAGTCCGAAAGATGCGTTTTGGTCCCCATTTTTTCAAAGAAAGCGCGCGTTTCGTTTATTGTAACGTCCGCAAGCTCGTCGTCACTGCCGGTTTTACCGAGGACTCGGCGGGCAAACTGGGCCAGCTTCTGTTTTTTGCTTTCTTTTTCGTATTCGTAAACAGCCGGCAATACTACGGCGAGGGTGCGCCCGTGGTCTATGCCGAACATTGCGGTCAGTTCATGGCCTATGGCGTGGCTTACCCAGTCCTGCGGCACACCTGTTGCGAGTATGCGGTTAAGCCCGTTTGTCGCCGCCCACATTATGTTGGCGCGCGCATCGTAGTCATCGGGCTTTTCCAAAGCGATGGGCCCCTCCTCCATAAGCGTTTTAAAAACTGCCTCGCTGAACCTGTCCGGTATCTGCGCGCGTACGGGGTACGTCATGTACTGCTCCGCTACGTGTACGAAAGCATCCACAACTCCGTTGGCCGTCTGCCTCGGCGGCAGGCTGAACGTGACAGACGGGTCGAGTACAGCAAACTTAGGCTTTAGGCATTCAGCTGCAAAACCGAGCTTGTCGCCTGTTCCCACACGGCTTATGACGCCTGTGTCGTTCATTTCGGAACCGGTGGCCGGTATGGTCATAATGCTTGCCACAGGCAGGCAGTTTTTCACTTTTTCACCGTGTGTCGTCAGTATTTCCCAAAGGTTGTTTTGGTCGTAGTACTTTGAAGCCGCCGCTATGAATTTTGTGCCGTCAAGCACAGAGCCGCCGCCTACGGCAAGAAGAAAATCTATTTTTTCTTGCTTTACTATCGGCAGTGCCTTTATGAGCGTTTCGTAATGCGGGTTGGACTCTATGCCGCCGAACTCGAAGGTCTTAAAGCCCTTGAGTGCGCTGTGCACCTGGTCCATTACGCCGTTTTTAAAAACGCTTCCGCGCCCGTATGTTACGAGGACGCGGGAGCCATCGGGGATTTCATGCCTTATGTTTGCTATCTGTCCTTTGCCGAAAAGCACCTTTGTGCTTAGGCATAACGTGAAGTTGTCCATTCCGTTGTCATTCCTTTCGCAATGTCATTATTGCCTTGAATCTTAAAACAGCCTTAAAATTATATTACTTTCAATTATATTATATCATATTTTTTAAGTCTTATCGGATGAAATATGAAAAGACTGAAAATTAATCAGCAAACGTAAGTGCCGTAAGATAATTATAGGCTTGCATTATAATTTACAAAAAAATAACAATTTAAACCTGTTTTATAGTGACTTGTCAACCGGTTTGTGTTATAATAAATTTTAAACAAGCAGTATGTGCCTGTGCGGGCGACGCAGGGGCCGCGTACGTTGGATTTTCTTTTGGGAGATTGGACGTTGGAACAAAGGATAGACATTGACCGTATGGAACAGGCGGCCGCTCTTTTCGGAAACCTGGACGAGAATGTCAAAACTATAGAGAAGGAATACGGCGTAGCGGTTACGTACCGCGGGGGCGACATAAAGGTTTCCGGAGAACCGGAAAATGTGTCAAAAGCCGTCCGCGCAGTAAGGGCGCTTATTTCCATGGTTAATAAAGGCGAAGCGCTCAGCGACCAGAATATCCGCTACTGTATCTCGCTTGTGAACGACGGATGTGAAAATAAGATAGAATCGCTTTCGCGGGGATGCATCTGCATTACCGCAAAGGGCAAGCCTGTAAAGCCTAAAACAATAGGCCAGGAAAAGTATTGCGCCGCTATTGCGAAAAATACCATAACGCTGTGCGTCGGCCCTGCCGGAACGGGAAAAACTTACCTTGCCGTTGCCATGGCTGTGACTGCGTTCAGGGCGCAGGAGGTAAACAGGATAGTCCTTACGAGGCCGGCCGTAGAAGCCGGCGAAAAGCTCGGTTTCCTGCCCGGAGACCTTCAGCAGAAGGTAGACCCGTATTTAAGGCCCCTTTACGATGCTTTGTTCGACATGCTCGGAAGCGACACGTACCAAAAGTACGTGGAAAGGGGCAACATTGAAGTCGCACCGCTCGCGTATATGCGCGGGAGGACTTTGGACGACAGCTTCATTATTTTGGATGAAGCACAGAACACTACATCTGAACAGATGAAAATGTTCCTTACAAGGCTTGGGTTCAACTCTAAGATGGTTATAACGGGCGATATTACACAGACGGACCTGCCGGAAGGCCGCCACTCGGGGCTTAAGCAGGTTTTGCATATCCTCAGCGGCATAGACGGTATAGCCGAGATAAAGCTCGGCGGCATGGACATCGTACGCAACAGACTGGTACAGGAAATAATAAAAGCTTATGAAAGAAATGGAGAAGCGAGCCGATAATTATGGGAAAAGTAAGAGTTATCATAACAAACAAACAGAAAGCAGTAAAGATCCCGACGGGCCTGCGCATGCTTGTGCGCCGCTGCTGCACCGCCGTGCTTAAGATGGAAAATTTCAAGGAGTCCGCCGAAATCAGCGTTACGTTTGTAGACAACAAGCAGATAAAGCAGCTTAACAAACAGTACCGCTCGAAAGATGTCGAAACGGACGTCCTTTCGTTCCCTATGGGCGACAAGGGCGAGTACGACCTTGACCGCAGCACGGGGGCGCTGGTGCTCGGCGACGTAGTCATCTCGCTGCAGAAAGCCGTCAGCCAGGCAAGGGTTTACGGCCACAGCCTCGAGCGCGAGGTCGGGTACCTTACAGCCCACTCAATGCTGCATCTTTTGGGCTACGACCACGAAAAAGGCGGCATAGAAAAGGTACGCATGCGCGAAAAAGAAGAACAGGTAATGACTCAGCTTGGCCTGCCGAGTACATCAAGTTATGTATTGGATGAGGACGAGGAATAAGGCGTGCGTTTTTTAAAAAGCGTTAAGTACGCTTTCCGCGGAATAGTATACTGCATAAATAACGAGCGCAATATGCGCATACACACGGTTATAGCACTGTATGTATTTGTTTTTTCGTTTTTTTTCGGACTGTCATGTACACAGTACGCCGTACTGTTCCTCACGTTTTCATCGGTTATGGCCGCAGAGATGTTTAACTCCGTTGCGGAAGCGCTTTCCGATATGACTGCCGCAAGCTTTAACCAGGTTGTACGCATCATTAAGGACATGGCCTCCGGCGGCGTGCTTATTGCGGCCGTTTTTTCTGTGTGCGTAGGGGTATGCCTGTTTTGGCGGCCTGCCGTTTTTTCAAAAATAGTCAGGTATTTTGCCGCTTCGCCGCCGCTTGCGGCGCTGCTCGCGGCTGCTACTTTTTTATGTGTGATTTATATAATGATGGGGCCTCTCGGCATAAGGGACTTTGTGCACAGAAGAAGAAATAAATGAAAAGGTGATATCATTTTGTCAGAAAAAGGAAAAACAGCGTTTATTGCCATAGTCGGCAGGCCTAACGTAGGAAAGTCGTCGCTTTTGAACGCAATGCTCCCCAAAAAAGTGGCGATTGTTTCTTCAAAGCCGCAGACTACGCGCACCCGCATTACGGGCGTGCTTACCGACGGCGAAACGCAGCTTGTTTTTATAGATACTCCCGGGCTTTTAAAGCCGAAAAACCGTTTGGGCGAGTATATGGTGAAGTCCGTCAGCGAGTCCGTGTCAAGCGTGGACGCGTGCGCCCTTGTCATAGAGGCCGGACGTGAAGTCTCAGCCGCGGCGCTTGATTTGATAGAAAAGTTCAAGGCTTCCGGAATGCCTGCCGTTTTGGTGATAAATAAGATTGACCTGCTTAAGGATAAAACGGCTTTGATGGAGCAGATTGCTGGTGTTTCAAAGCTGTACGCTTTTAAAGCCGTGGTTCCGGTTTCCGCGGCTGACGGGAGCGGGGTGCGGGACCTTGTGGCCGAGTTTGAAAAGCTCGCCATGCCCGGACCTCATTTTTTCGGCGACGACATGGTTACAGACCAGCCGGAGCGCGTCTTTGCATCGGAGATTATAAGGGAAAAGCTCCTGCGCCTGCTGCACTTTGAAGTACCGCACGGCTTGGCGGTAGTTGTTGACAGCATGAGTGAACGCGAAGGGAAAAGCGGCATAATGGACATTTCCGCCACTATTTACTGTGAAAAAGAGAGCCATAAGGGCATCATAATAGGCGGCGGCGGCTCTATGCTGAAAAAAGTCGGGACTTACGCGCGCGGGGACATGGAGAAATTTTTTGACTGTAAAGTGAACCTTAAGCTTTGGGTAAAAGTAAAGGAAAACTGGAGGAACAGCGAGCCTGTCCTCAGGGCTTTCGGCTACGGCAGCAAAAATTTTGATTAGCGGCCTGTGCGGGATTTAACTGCTGCCTTTGCCATTAATTAAAAATATTGCTATATTGTGGGCTTAATACATATAATTACCGCTCATATAAAACGCTTAAAAACAAACACTTTTACTGCGGGCAATGTTAAGACAAGCGTAAAGTGTTAGGAGCTGTTTTGTATGGATGAGAAAACGGCATGGTATTGTTTTAAACATACGGGGAATATAATTGACTATCTTATTTACAGCCAGTGCAAACATGAAAATGAAAGCATGGCGGCGAGGGGCGGCCTGAATGAGGACGGACGCAGAGGGCCTTGTGATAAAAGAGAGCCGCGTGGGTGAAAGCGACCGCCTGGTTACGGTCCTCACTAAGCAGAAAGGCGTTCTCAGGGCGTTTGTGCAAAGGGCCGAAAAGGCAAAAAGCGGCAAGCTCGCCGCCACGCGCCTTTTCAGCTACTCCCGCTTTACGATTTTCGAAGGGCGGGACAAATACATAATAGACGATGCGCAGCCTATGGAGATTTTTTTCGGGCTGAGGAAAGACATAGAAACGCTTTCACTCGGCCAGTATTTCTGTGAGCTCGCAGGCGAATTGGCGCCGGAGGGCACGGAAGCCGGCAGCTTTTTGCGCCTTATGCTGAACGCCCTTTATATTTTGGAAAAAGGTACAAGGCAGCCGCTTGTGGTAAAAGCGGCCGCAGAAATGCGTATGCTGTCCATGGCAGGCTATATGCCCAACCTCATGTGCTGCTGCGGATGCGGTGTGTACGAGGCCGACGAGATGTACTTCCTGCCTTTTGAAGGCAAAATAATCTGCGGTTCCTGTGCGGAGGATATGCTGCAGGCGGGGCAGGCTTTTCCGCTCAGCCGCGGCGCAATGACGGCTTTGCGGCACACAATCTACGCAGACTTTGAAAAACTGTTTAATTTCAGGCTGCCTTCCGGCGCGCTCTGCGAGTTATCGCGGGCAAGCGAAGCATACGTACTCCATACTCTCGGAAAAAACTTAAAGACGCTTGAGTTTTACCACGCTATGGCCGGAAAATAATCCCGCCGGGGGTTACGGCCGCTTTGAAATATTTCTTACAGGGGTAATTTTAATCGATGGATAAAGAGATAAAGAAACATCTGACAACTCTTGAGCTTGACAAAGTACTAAAAATGCTTGCAAATGAAACGGCATGCGGGGATGCGGCGCATGCCGCTTTGTCGGTTTCGCCGGCATCTTCAGAGGGTGAGGCGGAGCGCATGCTTGCCGAAACGGACGAGGCGTTTGTACTGCTCGCAAAGTACGGCTCCCCGCCGTTCGGCGGGCTCGAAAATATCATAAACGAGCTGCGCAGGGCCGACGCCGGCGCAATGCTCACCATGGCCGAGCTGCTTAAAGTTTCGGCGGTGCTGCGCACGCTGCGCGCGCTTTCGGAGTGGCATGAGAAAAACGGTGAAGGCCAAAGCGGCCTCGGCGGCCTTTTTAATTTACTTATGCCTAATAAATACCTTGAAGACAGGATAAATGATGCGGTCCTGTCGGAAGAAGAGATGTCCGATACGGCTTCCCCGCGCCTTTCGGATATACGCCGCAGGGCGCGTTCGGCCATGGCAAGGGCGCGTGAGATACCCGACAGGATAATACGCTCGGCCTCTTACCAGAAGTACCTGCAGGAGCCCATCGTAACCATACGCAACGGGCGGTTTGTAGTGCCTGTAAAGGCGGAGTACAGGGGCGAGGTAAAGGGCCTTGTGCATGACACGTCATCCAGCGGCTCGACTGTTTTCATAGAACCAATGGGCGCTGTCGAGGCAAACAACGCGGTGAAGATACTTAAATCCGAAGAAAAGAAGGAAATTGAAAGGATACTTTTCGAGCTTTCAGGCGAAGTGGCAAAGTTCGCCGGAGGTACGGAGCAGGGGTATAAGACGGCGGTAAAACTCAACGTGGTTTTCGCCAAAGCTTCGCTTGCGTACTCTATGAAGGCGACAAGGCCTAAGTTAAACAGCGACGGCAGGATACTGCTGCACAACGCAAGGCATCCCCTCATAGATAAGGATAAAGTCGTACCGACGGACATAGAGCTTGGAACGAGCTTTGACACGCTTGTGATAACCGGCCCTAACACGGGCGGCAAGACGGTTACGCTGAAAACGATAGGCCTTTTCACCCTTATGGCCATGTGCGGCCTTTTTATACCGGCTGACGAAAACAGTGAGGTGTCGGTCTTCGGCAAGGTGCTTGCTGACATCGGCGACGAACAGAGCATAGAGCAGTCGCTTTCGACTTTTTCGGCGCATATGAAAAATATAATAAATATAATTTCCGAAGCTGATGAAAAAAGCCTCGTGCTTTTGGACGAGCTTGGCGCAGGCACCGACCCTGTCGAGGGGGCGGCGCTCGCTACGGTGATCTTGGAGGAACTGCGCGGCAAGGGCGCGAAGATAGCGGCCACAACGCATTATGCCGAGCTTAAGGTTTACGCGCTGCAGACAAAGGGCGTTGAGAACGCCGGCTGCGAGTTTGACGTCGAAACGCTGCGCCCTACATACAGGCTGCTTATAGGCACCCCGGGGCGCTCGAATGCGTTTGCCATATCAAGGCGCCTCGGCATGGACTCCGGCATAGTTGAACGCGCAAAAGAACTTGTTTCGGGTGAAAATATACGCTTTGAAAACGTAGTGCAGAGCCTTGAGGAAAGCCGGCGCGGGCTTGAGGCAGAACGCACGGCGGCGGAGCGCGCCAGGGCGGCCGCTTCGGAAGCGGAAAAGCGTGCGTCGCAGAGGGAACAGCGGATAAACTCGGAGGCGGAAAGGCAGATGGCGGAAGCAAAAGAAAAGGCCGCCGGCCTCATCGCAAGGACGCGCGCGCAGATTAACTATCTGCTGAACGAAATGGATGAGATAAAAAAACATAAGGACAGCGGTATTACGGCTGAGCAGAAAGCAAAGCTTAAAAACGGTATCCGCGCGCTTGAAGATACTGCCGACCCGGTCGAAAAAAGGGAAAAAGGCAGGTACGTTTTGCCGCGCCCGCTGCAAAAGGGCGACACGGTGCTTATCTTTGACATAGATAAAAAGGGCGTCGTGCTTGAACCGCCGTGCGGCAGTTCAAAGGAAGTTTTAGTCCAGGCCGGCATAATTCAGACGAGGGTGCCGGTTTCAAACCTGCGGCTTATAAAAGAAAAAAAGGTAAGCTTCGGCGGCGGAAAAGGCCGCGTGACGAAAGATGTTTCAGGCCCCGCCGGGGCGCGGGCATCAACGGAGCTTGACCTGCGTGGCCAGACGGCCGGCGAAGCTCTTATGGAAGTAGACAGGTTCATAGACTCCGCGCTTCTTTTAGGCATAGACAGGCTGACCATTATACACGGCAAGGGCACGGGCGCTTTAAGGAGCGCCGTACAGAAGCACCTTAAAAACCATCCGTGTGTAAAAAGCTACCGGCTCGGCACGTTTGGCGAGGGCGAGTCGGGAGTTACCATAGTGGAGCTTAAGTAATTAATGCATTAAACGCGGGATATAAGCTTATAATTGTACAGATGCTGCGTACAATAATACGCGGGCTGATGTTTTGCCAGGATTGATAACAATCGGGCGGAGGGGGCGCGGCAATGCTGTACAATGGGGGAAAAGCTAAAAAAGGCAGTAAGGCTGTTACGGCTGTCCTGTCTGTGCTTGCGGTTTTATTGGCGGCTGCTGCCGCCGTTACGTGGATGGCTTTTAACGGCAGCGACGATTTATGGAAAAAGCAGTCGGCTGAACCGTCGAAGGCCCTTGAGGAAACCGCTGTAAAGTCTGCCGTAACAGGAAAAGAGGTTTCTTTTTCAGCGGACGAAGCGGGAGGGTACTTAAATTATCTTCTGCAGAAGCACCGCTCCGGACTGTTCTCAGGTACGGGCTACGCAGCGCTTAAACTTGCAGGCGGCGATACCGCCGATATTTATGTGCCGGTTGTCTACAAGGGTAAAACGTTTGGCGTTACTGTAAATTTTGTACCGTCGTATGATGAAAAAACGGAGCGCCTTGTATTTAAAGTTAAGTCGCTGCACGTGGGGCGGCTGCCTGTAAAACCGTCATGGGCGCTTAAAGCGGTAAAGGATAAACTTCCGTCAGGCTTTACAGCTGAGGGCGGCACGGTTTATTATGATATGCCGGCGATAGAAGCCTCGGTGGGCGCCGTGTCCGCCGAGGTGCGACTGACGCAGCTGAAGGCGGAGGCTCTGTCCTTTAAGCTGCGCGCTAAAAGCAAAGTAAGTGTGTCTTTCGCCGGAGGGTGAACGGCCGGCAAGGCAGAAAATAAAGCCATATCCCGCCATGCATTTTGTGCGGCTGGATATGGCTTTATTATGCCGGCGCCTGCTGCGGAACTTAAGAAAGTGTGGATGCGGTACCGCCGCAAAGGCAAAAAACGGTAAAAAAAGCACCCGGCAAAAGCCGGGTACCGTAAGTCGGGCTGTGCCCATGGTGCCAATGGTGGGACTCGAACACGTTAAAATGACTTTTGCGGGTTTTTGTGTGTCACCGCCGGGATATAATT
>DHNP01000034.1:0-15264 GCA_002409585.1 Ruminococcaceae bacterium UBA5413
AGTTTTCTTAGACCAGTATATGTTTATCGTTGTCACGGACATTCCATTTATATTCACAGCTATATCCGGAAGGATATTTTTACGGATGGCTGTCTAAAAAGGCAAGTATATTATATTTACTGCGATATAATTTACGGTGGTTGTCTGAGCTTTATATGTTATAATGTTTATTGTTAAAGATTGATACAGCTTTTTACGGGAGAACTGCAGAGTATTTAATTATAATGGAATGTTAAGCTACGATTAACGCCATTCCGGCAGAAGCCGAATGCTTATATGCTGAGAGGAGAAAGCACATGAAGACTTTGGTTCTTAATGGCTCGCCAAGAAAAAATGGCGATACCGTAAGCCTCATAAATGTTGTAAGTGACAGTTTGGAGGGTGATATCAGGAAAGTGGATACCTACTTTCCTGAGGCGGAAATATCCCCGTGCATTGACTGCAGATATTGCCGGGATAAAGAAGGGTGCGCCATACACGATGGCATGGACGCAGTTTATGCGTATATTCAGGAGTGCGACAATATATTAGTCGCGTCGCCGATATATTTTTCGGAATTGACAGGACGTTTGCTGGACTTTGGAAGCAGACTGCAAACCTATTATTCCGCCAGGTTTTTTCAGCACAGGGTACCTATAGCTAAGCCAAAAAGGGGAGCGGTTATCTTAGTAGGCGGCGGTGATGGAGACATGGGTAAAGCATATGACACCGCGTGCACGCTGCTTACGTGCATGAACTGCAAAGAAATTTATCCGTTAGTGTTCAGCCATAATACGGATAAAACACCTGCGGTTGAGGATGGCTCATGTTTAAATGGCGTAAAACGTATTGCCGGTTTTTTTCAATTCTGCAGGACCCATTGTGCCAAATTGTGAATAAATAAGGGAACCGGCGCTGTAACGGAGCAAGTGTTTTGAAATTTGGCAGGGCTGTGCGGGTAAGCTGGATGCCGGTGGAATAGTGCGCAGATTGCGATAGCGAACAGCCATAAATTCAGCGGGGGCTGAAAATGAAAAATATTTATTTGATTGGCGGTACAATGGGGGTTGGCAAAACGACTGCCTGCCGCATAATAAAATCCAAGCTTAACAACAGTGTATTCCTTGATGGGGACTGGTGCTGGGACATGCACCCTTTTCAAGTGACGGATGAGACAAAACAAATGGTTATGGGAAACATCTGCTTTCTCTTAAACAGCTTTATGAAATGCTCTGCTTTTGAAAATATTGTGTTTTGCTGGGTAATGCACGAACAATCTATTATAAATGAGATCCTTTCCCACATAAATGCTGACGGCTGGAACATCCATTTGATTTCTTTGGTGTGCAGTGAACAGGCATTGCGCGACCGTTTACAAAAAGACGTCAGCGCCGGAATTAGGGAGGAAGAGGTCATTCAGAGGAGCATCGCGCGTCTGCCCCTTTACGATAAACTTGATACAGATAAAATCGACGTGTCGAAAATCGGGCCGGAAGAAGCTGCCGATCTTATCGTTCAAAGATGTTCCGGACCGGCGGAGGATGACCGATGATGACTGCGATAAAATCTAAAATTTGTGATATTCCCGCCATCCTGTATGGAGAGAACTCCGACCGGAGTACAGGCTCGCCGCGGGATTGCAGGGCGGCTTAACGGCGGTTCCGGCTATTTAACTTTACAGGCTCGTTTGTCAGTGGTCCGGACCCCATAGACTGAAGTCCTGTCCTGCTTGTAAAATGTAAACTTGATTTGCATATATCCAAAGTCCGGCATCAGCCGATACAGCGGAAGTAAAGGCTCTTAACATCGGTTACATCAGTACTTACCTACTTCAAGGCCGGCCATATTGATTATCTTTACTACTACAGCAGCCTGCGTGCCAAGGCAAAACAACGGGCTTGCCGCCTGTGCAGTATCTTTTTACCCATTACGGCACTATTTTGTAAAGAAGATTTTGGCTGGGGCATATATTTGTACGAAGGGGGTAAAACGATGAAAACTTTTGTCATTACTAAAAAGGGCGCTTTAACCGCTTTGTTCTGCGCATTAGCGGCTGTGGCGGGGATAACGTTCGGAGTAAGGGGAGCGCGCGCCGTGCAGGCGTCGGCAGCCAAAAGGGAGCTGCCGATTTACAATGTTAAGACGGACGAGAAAAAAATAGCGATTTCATTTGACGCGGCTTGGGGGAATGAGGAGACCCAGACACTTATAGACATACTTAAAAAATACAACGTAAAAACAACGTTCTTTGTGGTGGGGGCTTGGGTGGACAAATACCCGGAGTCTGTGAAGGCCCTTACTGACGCGGGGCACGAGGTGTGCAACCACTCGAACACACACCCGCATATGCCGAAGCTTTCACAGGAAGATATGGAAAAACAGATAAAGGAATGCAATGAAAAAATAAAGGCGGTAACAGGCAAGGCGCCTGTGCTTTTCAGGCCTCCGTACGGGGACTATAACAATACAGTTATAAAAACCGTGGAGGGGCTTAATATGTACCCGATTCAATGGAATGTTGACAGCCTGGATTGGAAAAACCCCACCCCGCAGCAGATTGCAGACAGGGTGCTGAAAAAAGTTGCCCCAGGTTCGATAGTATTGTTCCATAACGGCGCAAAAAACACGCCGGCCGCGCTGCCTGTTGTTTTAGAGCAACTGCAGTCGCAGGGGTACAAGATAGTTCCGGTTTCACAGCTTATTTATAAGGAAGGCTATACAATCGATGCCGCAGGCATGCAGATAAAAAACTTGACGGCCTGACGGTACCTTGCCGGCGGTTTTTATTTTGCCGTGCAGTAAGAGGGGCAGGGGCGGCAAGCCGCGTCAGTTACATACTTCGGCATGCTGTGAAAGAAACTGTGCGGCGGAGGCTACTCCGTTTGTGCGGCTGCGCGGACGGACTCCGTGCAGCCGCACACTTATGGTTTATACAAATTTTTTTCTTGCAAAACGTAGGATATTTTGTTATAATTTATGTATAAAAGCAGAGTAGGATTTTGCGCGTTAAGTGCCGCACGAACAGGGAGTTGTCGGGCGGACGAAAAGGAAACTTGCGGTGCAGAGTCCGCATCCTGCTGCTACATATACCGAGGGAAACCTCCACTATGTAGCGATTCTTGTTAAAGGAGAGGTTTCCCTTTGAAAAATTTAATAAGTTCCGTCAGGGCGTCAGCGGAGAATATAAGCAATATCTCCGTAATCTCCGTGTGCGGCATGCTGCTTGCCATGCAGGCAGTGCTGGGTTCATTTACCATTAACGTAACGCAGCAGATGAAAATCGGCTTTGCCTTTTTGCCGACGGCCGTAGCCGGATTCCTTTTCGGCCCCGTCGTAGGCGGCATAATGGGCGCACTGGGCGACGTCCTTTCCAGTATTATAAGGCCTACAGGTCCGTATTTCCCCGGTTTTACACTCAGCGGATTTATAGGCGGCTTTATCTACGGGCTTTTGCTTTACAAAAAACCGGCCGGCCTTTTGAGGACATCTGTTGCCAGGGCGGCTGTTTTTGTTTGTGTAAGCCTGCTTTTAAATCCCATGTGGCTTTGCGTTGTATACAGTAAATCATTCATAGCGGTGTTTGCGGGGCGCTTTGCGGCAAAAGTGATTATGCTGCCGGCGGACATTTTTTTCCTTTACACATTGCTTAAAATCTTTGAGAAAGGCGCGGCCGGCGCATTTGGCAGCCGCTTTTTCAGAAGGCACGGGAATTAAAAGCATTTTCGCGGCAAAGCTAAGTGTGATTTTTATTTTCCGCTTTCAGGCCGTCTTAAAAATATTATTTGTATAAAAGCCTTTTCGTAACGAGACGACGGAAAGGCTGAATTTGTAATGATACGTCAAAAATTGATTTTCGGAGGCAGTATGTTGAAAAAATATTTGCAGGCAGGACAGATAGTCGGTACGCACGGCATAAAAGGGGAACTTAAAGTCCAGCCGTGGTGCGATTCCGGCGATTTTCTGCTACAGTTCGGGACGCTTTATTTCAACAGGGGGGAAACTCCGGCAAAGGTGGTTTCGGCGCGCCCGTACAAAAAGCTGCTGCTTGTAAAGCTTGAAGGGGTGGACACTGTGGAGTCTGCCGATACGCTGCTTAACAGGATACTGTATATAAACAGGGAGGACGTCAGTCTGCCGGCGGGCCGGTACTTTATGCAGGACCTTATGGATATGGACGTGTATGACGCCGACACGTTCATATATTACGGCAAAATCACGGACATCATGCGAACCGGCGCAAACGACGTGTACCAGATAACGTCGCAGAGCCATAAAGACTATCTCATTCCGGCGGTGGCGCAGGTTATTATCAACATAGACTTTGAAAAAAATAAAATACTTATACGTCCGGTAAAGGGGATCTTTGACGATGAGGATTGATTTGCTCACCCTTTTCCCCGAAATGTGCGAAACGGTGATGGACGAGAGCATTATCGGGCGCGCGCGCAAAAAGGGCGCCGTGCAGGTCTGCTGCCACCAGATACGCAGTTTTGCTTTCGACAAGCATAACCGTGTCGATGACTCGCCCTTCGGCGGAGGGATGGGCATGCTGCTTATGGCCGAGCCTATAGCGCTCTGCATGGATGACCTTACATGCACGCTTGGGTATAAGCCGCACACGGTCTACATGTCGCCGCAGGGCAAAGTCCTTACGCAGCAGCGGGTGAAGGAACTTTCGCTCCTTGACGGCCTTGTAATAATATGCGGCCATTATGAGGGCGTTGACGAACGCGTGCTCGAAGGATACGCCGACGAGGAAATCTCCGCGGGCGACTATGTCGTCACCGGCGGGGAGATGCCCGCGCTTATGCTTGCGGACGCCGTGTGCCGCATGGTAAAGGGCGTGCTGTCGGACGACGAGTGCTTTGAGGAGGAGAGCTGCTTTAACTCGCTTTTGGAGTACCCTCAGTATACACGCCCCGCGGTCTGGCGCGGCAGGGAAGTCCCGGAAGTGCTTTTGAGCGGAAACCACGAGAACGTGCGGAAGTGGCGCCGTATGCAGTCGCTTTACAGGACCGCTGTTAAAAGGCCTGAGCTTTTAAAAAATGCCTGCCTTTCGGACGCGGACAAAGCCTATGTTGAAAGCCTTGGCATAACGTGAGCGCGAAACATAACGCGTGTGCAGCCATATTATAGTCAAAGCAAAATATAGTTTCCAAAAAAGGCTGCTATTGTAGCAGAGGAAACAAAAATTTTCAACAAATATAGCATATTGCACAAACAACATGGCATTTATTTACCTTTTATTCGGTTATCAATCCAAACTTTTTCAATTTTGTTGACGACATGACGAAAAGTGATATAATAGCCTTAATCAAAGAACATTTGTAATTATATTCTTTTTTATATTGTGAATTGGTTTTATTTGTATAGGAGTGAATTTTTATGTGCGTTAAAGAAGTACTTGTCCAAAATCAGGTTGGGCTGCATGCCCGCCCTGCTACTTTTTTTATTCAGAAAGCTAATGAATATAAGTCGTCCATATGGGTCGAAAAGGACGAAAGGCGCATAAATGCAAAGAGCCTTTTGGGTGTACTGTCACTTGGAATCGTCGGAGGAACTACCATAAAGATAATTGCCGACGGCCCAGACGAAGAAGAAGCTATCGACGGCCTTGTGAAGCTGGTGCAGTCCGGCTTTGCGGAATAACCGCGTCTTGACTTGGCACCGCTTATGCGGTGCTTTTTTTGTTTTTTCAGCGCGTTTACGGGGGAAAGGCCTGACCTTTGTAACGGGCTTTTGGCGTATGTGCAAAATGGAGGGTTCGCTTTGACCGAGCACGAAAAACGTATAAAGGAACTGCGTAAAAAGGCCATGGGCCTGCCGCTTAATCCGGGCGTGTACATCATGCACGACAAAACCGGAAAGATTATTTATATAGGCAAAGCCAAAGCCCTTAAGAACCGCGTAAGCCAGTACTTCGGGTCGGAAAAAAACCACGACGGCAAAGTCCGGCAGATGGTCGCGCACGCGGAGGACTTCGAGTATATACTTACCGACAGCGAGTTTGAGGCGCTCGTGCTGGAGTGCAGCCTGATAAAGCAGTATATGCCTAAGTACAACATACTGCTTAAAGACGCCAAGGGCTACCATTACATCAAGGTGTCTAAAGGCCCCTGGCCGTCCGTATCGTCGGTTAAGCAGATGCTTGACGACGGGGCGGAGTACATAGGCCCTTTTGTAAGCTCCTGGGCTGTAAAAAAATCAGTTGACGAGGCCGTGAAAATTTTCAGGCTGCCTTCATGCACGCGCCGTTTTCCGCAGGATATAGGCAAGGGCAGGCCGTGCCTTAATTATTATATAAAGCAGTGCTGCGCGCCGTGCGCGGGCAGGGTGACACAGGAGGAGTATAACGAGGCGGTCCGCGCGGCGGTAAGCTTTTTGCGCGGCGGAAGCGCCGAAAGCACGAGGGAGCTTACCGAAAAAATGAATAAGGCCGCTGAAGGGCTGCAATTTGAACGTGCCGCAAGGATACGCGACTGCATAGCGGCTATAAAGCGTATGAACGACAGGCAGAAGGTAGTGGCGTCACGCATACCGGAGCAGGACGTTATAGCGCTTACGCGCGGTACAGGCAAAAGCTGCTTTGAGGTTTTCAGGTTTAAACGCGGCCGCCTGTATGACCGTGAAACATTTATAGTCGGAGAAACCGGCGCGGACAGCGCCGCACGGAGCGAATTTATAGAACGGTATTATTCTATGCGCGGGGACGTGCCGCCCCGAGTTTCAACCGATGGCCCGGCGGAGGGCGCGGAACTGCTGGAGAGGTGGCTTTCAGGCAAGGCAGGCTCCCAGGTAAGGATTGTATGCCCTAAAAAAGGCGAGCAGGCGCGCCTTGTTGCAATGTGCCGCAAAAACGCCGCTGAGCAGCTTGCGCAGTCAGTCGGGCGCACAGGGCGTGAAACTTCAGCCTTGGATGAGCTGGCGCGCCTTTTAGGGCTTAAAAGCCCGCCGGAGTATATAGAGTCATACGATATCTCTAACCTTGGCGGCGCGGAAAACGTAGCCGGCATGGTGGTTTTCCGCAACGGGCGGCCGCTGAAAGCGGCGTACAGGAAATTCAGGATAAAAACTGTGGCAGGCCAGGACGACTACGCGTCTATGCGTGAAGTGGTGAGCCGCAGGGTCAGTGAGTATTTTAAGCAGAAAAACAGCGGTGAAAGCGAAGGCTTTGGCCGCCTGCCGGACCTTATACTCCTTGACGGAGGCAGGGGACAGGTATCGGCGGTAAGCCCGGTGCTTAAAGAAGCCGGCCTCGACATACCGCTTTTCGGCATGGTTAAAGACGGACGCCACAGGACGAGGGCCATTGCCGCCGAAGGCGGCGAAATATCAGTGCAGTCCAGCCGCAGCGCGTTCACGCTCATTTCTTCCATACAGGAAGAAGTACACAGGTTCGCCATAGGCTACCACAGGCAGCGCCGTGGGAAGGCCGCCTTTTCTTCAGAACTTGCGTCGATTGACGGCATAGGCGAAAAACGCGCCAAAATGCTGCTCAAAAGTTTTAAGACAGTGCAGGCCGTAAGCATGGCCGAAGTAAAAGAACTTGAAAACGTAAAAACAATGACAAAACCCGCCGCCGCGAATGTTTACAGGCATTTCCACGGGGGCGGGGATAAGTAGAAAAGCGGGGTTCCGGCCTTCCAGCCGAAACCCCGCCGCCCTGTTCGATTTTAAACTCCCGGACATAAAACACTTAAAACAATGTGCTTAAAACATTGGTATCACCGCAACATACTGCCGACACATTACGTATGGCGCTTATCATGGAAAAGCCTAAAAACAATCTCCGTATTTGACGGTAAACTTTAATAAGTTCAAAATGAATTTGCCTTCATGTATAAGTCACACAGCACCGGCGTGCAAAGTGAAAAAGGATTTTATACGGGAACCTTCCTGCAAGACAGCCGACCCCAATGGAACCTGGCTGCCCGGACAATGTGCGTCTTCCTGGCCCATCGGACTCACCCCTTTCAGCAACGATTGGCAGACAATGCCTCGATGTTTCTCCCCCTGCCGAACTGTGCCGGACTGCTTCCGGCCTTTTCGGCACCTTATGTTCTGTCAATTTCTTTATCTTTCGACTATATTATATATCAGCGTTTTGTGTATGTCAATAGTTTTTTATAAATTTATATATATTTTTTAGTTATATTTTTAACAACTGATATTAAATCGTTTCTCGTTCAAAAATAACCGCGGCGTTTGTTGAAAATCACATTACAATATAGTATAATCTAACTGTAGATTATGGAATTAAATATAACATTTTATTTCGGTATTTCTAATAAATTAAGGCCGTTTTAAGCGGCTTTGCATATTTTAAGGAGGGAATAATATTGAAAAAAGCATTTGCGCTGCTGCTTGCATCCGCTGCTGTGCTGGCCGCGCTTCCTTTCGCACCTGTAACGGCGGAGGCTTCATCATCAGACGCGGCTGTAATAGACATGCACGGGGCTAAAACGTGGCTGGGGACTACGTCGTCGTGGAGCAAAAAGTGGAACGAAGACAACTTCGAGGACGTTACGGGCGAAGACGTGCGCTACAGCGGCAGCCTCACGGTGAAGGCCGGCAGTGTTGACGATATTACTGTTAACGGCAGCAACTCAAAACTTATAGTCAAAGATGTCAAAGCCGGCGACATTTACTGTGAAGGCAAGACCGAGATAACCGACAGCAGCGTTAAGTCGGTCGAATCCGACGGAGACATAACCCTGAGCGACAGCACCGCGCGCGGCAGCGTTGTTTCAGACAACGGGGAAGTAACCCTTAAAGACGGCTCCGTAGTTAAGGGCGACGTTACAGGCGACGACATTTCACTGCCTTCCGGCGCGACTGTAAGCGTCTCAGGCTCCATAACGGGCAAAGACCATATCTACCTTGACAACTGTACACTTAAGGCACAGAAACTGTGCGGCAGCGACACGTGTACCCTTCAGGCCGACAATTATAAAAGTACGTTGCCGCCTTTGGCGGACATGGACGACATTATAGTCGAAGACGGTGAACTGACGGCAAACGACGACATACTTGCCGGTTCGCTTTATATAAAGGACGGGGCTGAATTTATAACAAATTCAGCGCTTGAGCTTGACGACCTGCAGGGACCAGGGACGCTTTACTTCAACGCGGGCAAGCTGATTGTACACAGCGGCATAACCGGCAGCCCGCTGTTCGTTTTTAAAAATACCGTAAGCAACGGGACCAGTGCCTTTAAAGCCGACAAAAACTGCGTAAGTACAAGCGATGTAAGGCTGTACGACTATCAGCTCCAGGTCGACAGTTCCGGCGGCTATGATGTTTTTAAGCTGCGCAACGACTTAAAGGAGGGCCTGTCGTTTAATATTTCCGTTTTAACGGTAAGTAAAAACAGCCCCGGCACGGTTAGCGCAACCGTCAAACCGGCACTCTCAAAATTTGCCGATGGCACGAAAATAAAGTGGGAGCTGTACGGCGACGACAGCGCGTACTCTATCTCGGCGAGCAGCACCGGCGAGTCGTGCAAGGTGTCGCTCAGCGGTTCGTCAAGCGGTATGCACTCAGCAACGCTTACGGCTTACCTTGTAGACAAAAAAGGCGACAGGCTGAGTGACTACAGGTCCGACTCGTGCCTTGTAAAGTCAGGATATGACGATACTTCTACAACAACATCGTCGTCAGGGAGCGTTAAGCTTGACACAGACTACGTTTCGCTCTTGCCCGGGAATACGTACTGGGTGCTTGCAACGACAAGCGCTTCGCAAATGCCGCACGCTATGTCTTACAACTCTGCCGTGGCGACGGTCGGCGCCGGAAAACAGGTAAAAGACAAAAGCGGGAACCAGGCGTGGCTTTACCCTGTGACGGGCGTTTCATCCGGCAAAGTTACAATAGACATAGACGGCCAGAAAATGCTTACGAAGGTTTCGTCAGGCATAATAGTCGACACCGCTTCATATACTATGGCGCCGGGCGGAAAGTACTGCGTTGGCGTTAAGGTAAAGGGAGTGCAGTCGGGCAAGCTGAGCGTTTATACCACAGGCTCATGCTGCAGCGTAAACCTGCTAAAAGATACAAACGGGGATCGTCTTTATCAGGTGACGGGCACCCAGGCCGGCAGCGGGTACGTTGTCTTTTACATTGAGGGCGGTGAAGTCATCTCAACTAAAATAGACGTCCAAAACGGCGCACAGGCCGGAGGTAAAAGCGCAAGGCTTGTGGCTTTGGCTTAACTTAAAAAGGAGCGTGCTTGCGTTATGGGCAACGCTGTAGTGTATTATTCTTGGACGGGAAATACGGAGGCGGCCGCGCTTGAGATTTCAGATGCCGCGGTAAAGCTCTGCGAAGAAAAACAGCGCGGTTCATTTATAGGCTCGGCGTGTTCAGCGCTTGCAGGGCGCAGAAGTAAATTAAGGCCATTTTCCCTGCCCGACGGAACGGACGGCATTTTTTTGGGTACGCCGGTATGGGCGTCGCACTGCACGCCGGCTGTGAACGCCTTTATTGAAAAAACGGATTTTACCGGCAAAAAAGTTTTCCTGTTTTTTACTCTGGCATCGCGTGAAGCGCCGGAGAAACTCGTTAGTTCAATGAAATGCAGGATTGAAAAAAAGGGCGGCAGCGTCTGCGGATGCGTTTCTTTCCAAACGAAAAAAGGCGGCGACACAGGCTGCCGCGACCTGCGCGGGCGCGCCAGGCAATGGGCTGAATCTTTGAGCCTGTAAATCAATTTACCTTTCCTTACAATTTGTGATTTTATCACATACAACGTGTCCGTTTATGGTTATAATAGAGGCGAAATAAAAAAACGGGCGCAAAAGCGTTTTAACGAAAGGGAGATAATCTTATGGCAGTAGTAACAGTTACAAAAGACAACTTCGACTCAGTGGTGCTTAACTCCGACACGCCGGTCCTCGTAGACTTTTGGGCAACATGGTGCGGGCCATGCCGCATGGTTTCGCCGGTGGTAGACGAGATAGGCGACGAGTCAAACGGCAGCTATAAAGTAGGCAAGGTAAACGTAGACGACCAGCCGGAGCTTGCGGCGCGTTACAACGTAATGAGCATACCGACGCTCATGGTGTTTAAGAACGGAAAGCCGGCGCAGACTTCGGTAGGAGTGCGCAGCAAGCAGGATATAAAGTCAATGCTCGGTTAAAAGTAAAAAGCAGAGGATGCAGAAATCCGCCGCGCGGTGAAAAACCTGCGGCGGATTTTTATTGTATTGCGCTGACACATATAGGGACGGCGCATTTTTATTATTCACGGCGGCATGGGAAAATTTACCGTGGGTCAGGCGCTGCCGGAGCCGCGGTCATTGCCTAAATAAAACAGCGCTACGGTGCCCGTTCCGGTATGAACGCCTATGACGGGCCCTATGGGCGCAATGGCGGTTTTGCTGACACCGAATTTTTCCTTTACCTGTTTTTCGACGTACCCGGCGGCTTCAAGCGAATCGCTGTGGCTTATGAAGATTGTCTGCTCCGACGGGTTTTCGGCTGTTTGTTCCATATGTTCAACAAGTGTATTGAGAGACTGCTTCCTGCCGCGTATCTTTTGCATTAGTATTATGTGGCCGCTGTCGTCAAAGTGGAGTACGGGCTTTATGCCGAGCATTGTGCCTACAAGCGCGGAAGTGCCGGATATCCGCCCGCCGCGTTTAAGGTGGTTAAGGTCGTCTACCGTAAACCAGTGGTGGAGGCGGTTCCTGTTGCTTTCAATCCATTTGGCAACGTCTTCTAAGCCTGCGCCTGAGCGCTTATGCATGACTGCGTAGTAAACAAGCAGGCCCTCGCCCATGGAAGCGGCAAGGGAATCAACGGTTATGATTTTACGCTCCGGGTACTTTTCCCTTAAGTCTTTGGCAGTAATGACCGAGTTGTTATATGTACCGCTTAACCCTGATGAAAAACCGATGTACAGGACGTCAAGCCCTTCTTTAAGGTACTGCTCGAAAGTGTCTGAAAACGCCGCTATGCTTATCTGCGTCGTTGAAGCTTCCTCGCCGGCGGCTATCCTTTTGTAGAAGTCGTGCGAAGCAAGCTCGTGCTCGTCAGGGTAGTCAAGGTATGAATCCTCACCTATCTTAAACGCCATAGGAATTACGGTAACGTCCAGCTTGTCAACAAGTTCCTGCGGAAGGTCGGCCGTAGAATCAGTGACAATCCTGTAATCACCCATTTTAAGTACCTCCCCGTATAATAAAAATTCAATATGGATAAATAAAAAGGACCCTAAAAAATTTCAGGGACCTTAGTTAAGCTGATTAAATATAAAGTCCCCGCCCGGCCGTAAAATGCTGAATAACCTGCTACTAAAAGCAGGTGGGTACCCTCCCTGAAGCTTCGCACTCCCTTCGTCCGGCAAAAGCCGGGAGGTCTGAAGTCCGCCTCCGGAGTCCGGGTTCCCTATTAAACATTGTAGGGTTATTTCTGCATAGGTCCGCGCACCGGGCAGGATGCGCTTTTATTCTTCTTCTTCGTCCGCGTCTTCCTCTTCGTCGTCGTAGTCCTCGAAGCGTTTTTCAAATTCTGCGGCAAGCCGGTTAAGAAGATCCTGGTCGTCTATTTCGGCAAGCTCCTGCTCGCCGTCTTTTTCGTAAGACTGGAAAATGTAGTAAGTTCCCTGTGACTCGACTTCATCGCTTGGGTCGCTGAAAACGGGAAGCAATGCGTAAAAAGAGCCTTCGTCGTTGTCTATAACGTCAAGAAGCTCAAATTCGTGCTCATTGCCGTCGTCGTCGACCAGCGTAAGCAGGTCGGGACCGTATTCGTCTTGCATCGGAAAATCTCCTCATAAAATATCGTTTGATACTTTGCGGCGCTCCGAATGTTCCGGAAACTATTTATATTGTACTATGACTTAAAGTCTAAGTCAACAGGGAAATAAATGATGCGCCGCGCTTGAAATTTATATTTTTTATTGTTTGTGTTTTATTTTTTCCCAGTAATTTTTATAGGCCTGCTCGGTTTTATTGCTGCCGGGCCGGTAGTAAACAGTGCCGCGCATATCTTCGGGCAGGTACCCCTGCTCAACCCAGTGGTCTTGGAAATCGTGCGGGTATTTGTAAAACTGGCCTTTTTTCCGGCTGTCGTCGCCGTCGCAGTGCTTGTTCTGCAGGCTGCGGGGTACGGGGCCGGTTTTACCCGCGCGTATGTCGGCGGCGGCGGCGTCCACGGCGATGTATGCCGAATTTGACTTTGGGGCATTGCAGACAAGTATGACGGCATCGGCAAGCGGTATGCGCGCCTCCGGCATGCCGACCTGCAGAGCTGAGTCTACGGCCGCCTTTACAACCGGTATTATCTGCGGGTAAGCAAGGCCGACGTCTTCGCACGCGCACACCAACAGCCGCCTGCACACCGAGGGAAGGTCGCCTGCCTCAAGGAGGCGCGCAAGGTAGTAAACGCCGGCGTCCGCGTCTGAACCGCGCATGGATTTTTGGAAAGCGGACAGAAGGTCGTAGTGCTCGTCGCCGTCCTTGTCATACTTCATAGAGCTGCGCTGCGTAAGCTCACGCGCGGTGTCCTCGGCAACGGTGCATTTGCCGCCGGAGGTTTTTGAGGCAAGGACGCACAGCTCCACGGCGTTCATTGCTTTCCGCACGTCGCCGCCGCATGACGAGGCTATAACCCCGCAGGCGTTACCTTCGGTTTCTATTTTAATATGCATTTCGTTTTCAAGGAAGCCGAAGGCGCGGCCGACGGCCGTTAAAATATCGCCTTTGCCTACCTGCTTAAACTCAAAGACAGTGCAGCGGCTTAGTACGGCGCCGTACACGTAAAAATACGGGTTTTCCGTAGTGGAGGCTATCAGGGTGACGGAGCCGTTTTCGATAAACTCCAAAAGTGTCTGCTGCTGCTTTTTATTAAGGTACTGGATTTCGTCAAGGTATAAGAGCACGCCGTTTGGCGCGGCAAAGGTTTCGGTGCGCTTTATGATTTCGCGTATATCCGCAGTGCTCGCGGTGGTTCCGTTTAATTTGTAAAGGCTGCGGCTTGTACGTTTCGCTATTATTGAAGCGAGGGTCGTCTTGCCTACTCCGGACGGGCCGTAAAAGACCATGTTAGGTATGCTGCCGGACTCTATGATGCGCCTGAGCGGCCTGCCCGGCGCAAGCAGATGCTTTTGGCCGACAATGTCGCCGAGCGCCTGCGGCCTGAGCCTTTCGGCAAGTGGAGCGGACATAGATTAAACGCCTCCGTTAAGGTTATGCTCCCGTACTTCTAGGGGCAGTGCCGCGGTTTTATTCGTACAGCGGGTACTTTTCGCACAGCCCGCGGACGGCTGCAAGTATTTTTTCGCTGCTGCTTTCAAAGCTGTTTATGGCGCCGGCTATGCACGCGGCTATAACGTCCATGTCTTCGGCGTTAAGCCCGCGCGTGGTTACTGCAGGCGTGCCGAGCCTCAGGCCGCTCGTTACGAACGGGCTTCTCTGCTCGTTTGGCACGGTGTTTTTGTTTGCCGTTATGTGTACGGAGTCAAGGCGTTTTTCAAGTTCCTTGCCGGTAAGCTCCGTGCCGCTTAAATCTATAAGTATGAGATGGTTGTCGGTGCCGCCTGAAACGAGCTTTACCCCGCGCCTTGAAAGGCCGTCCGCAAGCGCTTTGGCGTTTACGACTATGCTGTGCGCGTACTGCTTAAAGTCAGGCTTAAGCGCTTCGCCGAGGCACACGGCTTTGCCTGCTATGACGTGCATTAAAGGGCCGCCCTGGGTGCCGGGGAACACGGCTTTGTCGATGGCTTTCGCGTACTCGGCGCGGCAGAGTATAAGCCCGCCGCGCGGGCCGCGAAGCGTTTTGTGCGTTGTTGTGGTCACGATGTCCGCCCACTCAACGGGGTTCGGGTGCTCACCTGCGGCCACGAGGCCGGCAATGTGCGCCATGTCAACCATGAGCATTGCGCCGCACGCGTCGCATATCTCGCGGAAGCGCTTAAAGTCTATCAGGCGCGGGTACGCGCTCGCTCCGGCAACTATCATCTTAGGCTTTACTGACATTGCCGTTTCATAAACCTTGTCGTAGTCTATGCGGCCGGTCTCGGGGCTGACGCCGTAAGGGACGAAATTAAAGTATTTTCCCGATATGTTTACCGGAGAGCCGTGCGTCAGGTGCCCGCCTTCCGTAAGGTTCATGCCCATTACCGTGTCGCCAGGGTTAAGGAAAGCAAAGTAGACGGCGGTGTTTGCCTGGGCGCCTGAGTGCGGCTGCACGTTTGCGTGCTGTGCGCCGAAAAGCCTGCATGCACGCTCGCGCGCAAGCTCCTCGACTATGTCGACGTACTGGCAGCCGCCGTAGTAGCGCTTGC
>DHNP01000034.1:15431-45598 GCA_002409585.1 Ruminococcaceae bacterium UBA5413
CAGCCGCCGTAGTAGCGCTTGCCGGGGTAGCCTTCAGCGTACTTGTTTGTGAGCACGCTCCCCATCGCGGCCATTACGGCGGGGGAAACGACGTTTTCGGAGGCTATGAGTTCAAGGTTCTGCTGCTGGCGCTTGAGTTCCTTGTCCATAGCCGCGCCGACTTCAGGGTCTTCTTTCGAAACGAAGCCGATGGTGTCAATAATATCACTGTACATTTTTTCAATCCCTTTCCCGAACAGATTTGAAAATTTTTATAGTTTATTATAACCTTTCATGCGGTGAAACACAAGTTTAAACGTCCGCCCCAGCCTTGGCTTTTGCATAAAAAACAGAGAAGTTTTTTAAAAGCTTGCCCAAAACATGTTTTTGCTGTAAAATTGATTATGTCTTTACGGTTTTTACACAAGCGCCGCGCGCATGAGGTTGCGTAACGGCCGTGCGTGCCGCGCCTGTGCCCCGTGGGATGCATTATAATTATGTTTTTATATCTTAAAAAACCGGAAGTTAAGTTTTGCGGGTGGTTTTTCCATGACTGAAAAACAACGCGCCGACCTTGCGGTCGAGGCGCTTAAAAAAGAATATCCAGGAGCCGTATGCTCGCTTACATACAAAACGCCGCTGCAGCTTCTTATAGCTACGCGCCTTTCAGCGCAGTGCACAGATGCAAGGGTTAACAAGGTGACGCCGCCGCTGTTTAAAAGGTTCCCCGGGCTGGACGCTTTCTGTGCCGGGCCTGTGGGCGATATTGAGGATATTGTACGCCCATGCGGGCTTTACAAGACAAAAGCGCGTGATATCTTTAATATGTGCCGCATGATAAAGGAAGACTTCGGCGGCAAGGTGCCCGACAGTATGGAGCAGCTTTTAAAGCTGCCTGGCGTAGGCAGGAAGACGGCGAACCTTATTTTAGGCGACGTATACGGCCGGCCGGCCATTGTCACGGACACGCACTGCATAAGGATATGCGGCAGGCTCGGGCTTAGCGAGGGCAAAAACCCGCTTAAAGTCGAACGGCAGCTCTCAGCTGTTTTGCCGCCGGAGGAGTCAAACGCCTTTTGCCACAGGCTTGTGCTGCACGGCAGGGCGGTATGCAAAGCACGTACGCCCGAATGCGGCGCGTGCTGCATGGAAAAATTCTGCGTTTACGCGCTCAAACGCAGTAAAGTGTGAAAATACGGTCTGAGCCGGCCCGCCTTTTGTTTTTTTAAGGCGCGGCTTGTTTTGGCGGTTTGTCTTTTGTTTTTTACCGCAATGCACAGTAATTTCCACGCTTACGTAAAATTTCTTGACATTAGGGTATAAAAAGTAATACAATTAACATTATGATGCAGTAATTTGCATTAGATAAGCAATGCCGTTACATTTGGATTATTTTTATTTGATAGAAATCATAAACAAGGAGGTGTCTGCATTTGCAAATTAGTTTAACCCTTTCTATTATTATCACGGTCGTTGTTGCCGCCGCAGCGGCGGTCTTGGCGTTTTTGGCGGGAGTCGCCCACCGCAAGAAAACGGCCGAGTTTACCATAGGCTCCGCGGAGCAGGAAGCAAAGCGCATTGTAAGCGAAGCCATAAAGACGGCTGAGTCTAAAAAGAAAGAAGCCGTGCTCGAGGGCAAAGACGAAATCCACCGCCAGCGTACAGAGTCGGAGCGGGAGCTTAACGACCGCAGAAAAGAAATACAGCGGCAGGAACGCCGCATACAGCAAAAGGAAGAGAACCTTGACAAAAGGTCTGAAAACCTTGAGGTTAAGGAGGATATACTCAACAACAAGATAAAACAGGCCGAGGAAAAACGTGCCGAGGCCGCCACACTTAAAAAGAACCAGTTCGACATGCTGGAGCGTATCTCCGGCTTTACAGCGGATCAGGCTAAGGAGTACCTGCTTAACAACCTCGGCAACGAGCTTACGCATGAAAAAGCCGTAAAGCTTATGGAGTTCGAGCAGCAGACGCGCGAGGAAGCCGACAAAACCGCGCGCGAGATAATTTCCACGGCCATACAGCGCTGTGCGGCAGACCACGTTTCCGAGAGTACCGTTTCCGTCGTACCTTTGCCTAACGACGAAATGAAAGGCAGGATTATCGGCCGCGAGGGCAGGAACATAAGGGCTATAGAAACCCTCACGGGCGTAGACCTTATAATCGACGATACGCCTGAGGCGATTACGCTTTCATGTTTTGAGCCTGTGCGCCGTGAAGTCGCGCGCATAGCGCTCGAGCATCTGATAGCTGACGGCAGGATACACCCCGCGCGCATAGAGGAAACAGTCGAGAAGGCGCGCCGCGAAGTGGATGCATCCATAAAGCAGGCCGGTGAGCATGCTGTTATAGAAGCAGGCGTTAACGGCGTACACCCTGAGATCGTAAAGCTTCTCGGCAGGCTTAAGTACCGCACAAGCTACGGGCAGAACGTGCTCGACCATTCTCTTGAGGTTTCGTATATAGCGGGTATGATGGCTTCGGAGCTCGGCATAAACCCGGCGGTAGCGCGCAGGGCCGGCCTCCTGCATGACATAGGCAAGGCCCTTGACCACGAAATAGAAGGCTCGCACGTTGAGATAGGCGTCAATGTGGCGCGCAAGTACAAGGAAAGCGACGCCGTAGTACACGCCATACAGGCTCACCACGGCGACGTCGAGGCAAAAACCGTAGTCGCGTGCCTTGTACAGGCTGCGGATGCCATAAGTGCCGCGAGGCCGGGCGCACGCCGCGAAAACCTTGAAAATTATATCAAGCGCCTTGAAAAACTTGAATCCCTCGCTTCATCTTTTGAAGGGGTCGACCGCTGCTATGCCATACAGGCGGGCAGGGAAATACGCATAATGGTAAAACCGGACGTCATAACAGACGATAAGATGGTTATACTGGCACGTGACATATGTAAAAAGATAGAGAGCGACCTTGAGTACCCGGGTCAGATAAAGGTTAATATCATACGTGAGAACAGGGCGATAGAGTACGCAAAGTAATCAGTTTTTGCGGCATTGTAGGGGGGCAGGTGACTGTTCCCCATTTTTATGTTGCCGGTAAAAGGCTTGTACAGGTTTAAACACGGGGGAGGCTTTACTATGAATATTTTGGCGATAGGCGACGTCATCGGTTCCGCAGGGTGCGAATTTTTAAGAAAACACCTTCCGGCAATTAAAAGAATAAAAGGCATAGACTTCGTCATTGCAAACGGCGAAAATTCCGCAGACGGCAACGGCATAACGCCGAAGTCGGCGGATTACCTTTTTGACAGCGGAGTGGACGCCGTTACTACGGGTAACCACAGCTTCCGCCGCAGGGAAGTGTACGGTATGTACGACTCGTGCGAATCACTGCTGAGGCCGGCTAATTACCCTTCGTCAGCGCCGGGCAGGGGCGTCTATATCGCCGACCTCGGGCGCCTGCGCATATGCGTGATAAACCTGATGGGCGTAGTGTATATGGAGAGCATGGAACCGCCTTTTGAGGCTGCGGACAGGGTCTTGTCCGCAGACCTGCCGAAAATAAAGCTCGTTGACTTCCACGCTGAGGCCACAGGCGAAAAACGCGCGCTTGGCTACTACCTTGACGGGCGCGTTTCGGCGGTTTTCGGGACGCACACGCACGTGCCGACAGCCGACGAGTGCGTACTGCCGGCGGGTACGGGGTATATCTCAGACCTCGGCATGACAGGCCCTGTTGAATCGGTCCTCGGCGTTAAGCCCGACATAATCATAAGGAAGATGAAAACAAAAATGCCGCAGCGCTTTGACTGGGCGGAAGGCCAGTGCAAAATGTGCGGGGCAATATTCACTGTTGATGAGGATACCGGTTTGACAACTTCGGTGGAACGTATACAGATTATGTAAACAATATGCGCCGCGCGTGTATTGAAGCGTGATTTTCTACAGCAAGCCATATTGCACTGTGCCTCCCTTGGGCGCATGCCGTACGCCGCTTTGGCGCGGACTTTTTAAGCTGTAAGCTTTTTTGGCCGCGTCAAAGCGGCTCGGTATATATAAATGCAATTTATTACATATATTGCATAATTAATATAAAATAATTAGAATTTTTTACTAAAATACTATTGAAATATTTTTATATAAGATTTATGATATATATATTGTAGAAATAACACTAACATAAATGAATCTGTTGGAGGATAGCTTATGGAAATCTTAAAAGTATCTTCAAAATCGGCACCAAATTCGGTTGCAGGGGCGGTTGCCGGAGTTATAAGGGAGTCCGGTTCCGTTGAGATTCAGGCCGTAGGCGCCGGCGCTACAAACCAGGCTGTCAAAGCCATAGCTATCGCACGCGGTTACCTTGCGCCATCTGGGATTGATGCCGTTTGCAGGCCCGCTTTCACAAGCATTACGATCGACGGAGAGGAGCGTACGGCCATAAGGCTTATCGTGGAACCAAGCAAATAATAAATTTACATACCCCGTCCCCGCCAAACGCGGGGACTTTTTGCTGCCGTTATGGCTGGGGCGGGCTTTAAAAAACCTCTCTGTTTTTATACAGAAGCCAGGGGCTGGGGGAGCGGCCGTTTAAACTTGTGTTTCACCGCATGAAAGGTTATAATAAACTATAAAAATTTTCAAATCCGTTCGGGAAAGGGACTGAAAATATGCGTGCGGCGCTTGTGCGCAAGTTATTTTTATTTAAGGGCTTAATGGGCGCATTAAGGTGTATAATAAAAGCGTAAGGCGAGTTTTTGATTGAACAGTAATCTTTTATATGTTATAATTAAAGCAGTTTAATATGCGATAACCTGAAAGTATTAATGCGGCGTCCGCCTGCGTGCGGCGCGGCGGCATGCTTTTGCCGCGGCGGCTGAGTTAAGGGAGTGCTGACGAATTGATTAGCGGAAATGTTCTTAAAGATGCCATAATTTCCGGCGCAAATAATATTATAAACAATAAAACATCTGTAGACGATCTTAATATTTTCCCCGTACCCGACGGAGACACCGGCACCAACATGTCCATGACCATAGGGGCGGCCGCTGAAAAGCTGGCGGGCTGCGACTGCGGCAGTGCCGCCGACGCGGCGTCCGCTGCAGCGTCGGCAATGCTGCGCGGCGCGCGCGGAAACTCCGGCGTTATACTGTCGCTCCTTTTCCGCGGCTTTTCAAAAGGCGTGGAAGGGCTTGACAGCCTCAGCGGCAAAGATATCCTGAGCGCGCTCAGCCTTGGCGTCAAAGCGGCCTACAACGCCGTGATGAGGCCTACGGAGGGCACCATGCTTACGGTTTCGCGCGTTGCGTGCGAGGAAGGCAAAGCCGCGCTGGAAGACGGCGACGACCCTGTGCATATATGGGAGGCCATGTGCGCCGGTGCGCAGGCAGCACTGCAGAAAACGCCGCAGCTGCTTCCGGTGCTCAAGCGCGCGGGCGTGGTGGATGCCGGCGGCAAGGGGCTTTGCTATATACTTGACGGCATGCTCAGCGTTTTCCGCGACGGAAAGATAATAGAGCTTGAAACGGAAAAAGAGAAGCAGGGCGATGATGCGTCCGACGGCGAATTCTTTAAAAATGCGGCTGCCGAGTTCGACACGGACATCCGTTTTACTTACTGCACCGAGTTTATCATAGGCCGTTCGGCCGGCTGCGAACGCGACCCGCAGGAGCTGCGGACTTTTTTGGAAACAATAGGGGACTGCGTGCTTGTGGTGGCTGACGAGGAAATCATAAAAGTGCACGTCCATACGGAAAACCCCGGCAAAGCGCTTGAAGCGGCGCTCGGGTTCGGGCAGCTCCTTAAAGTTAAAGTAGACAATATGAAAGAGCAGCACAGGAAGGCTGCCGAGCAGGCAAAGCAGGCGCCCGCAAAGGCAGAGGCGGCGGAGGAGCTGCAGCCGGCGGAACCGTCGCAGGAGATCGGCTTCGTCGCCGTTGCCGCCGGTGACGGCCTTGAGAGCCTTTTTAAGGACCTTGGCTGCACGCATGTTGTAAGCGGCGGGCAGACCATGAACCCGAGCACGGCGGAGATGCTCGCGGCCGTAAAGGCGACGCCGGCTAAAAATGTTTTTATAATCCCGAACAATAAAAATATTATTATGTCCGCTGAGCAGGTTATACCGCTTGTGACCGACCGCAAAGTCGTCGTTCTGCCTACGCGCACCATAGCGCAGGGGCTTTCCGCCCTTTTGGCGTATGACCCGTCGGCCGCTATGGAAGCAAACACGGTAGGCATGATGGAGGCGGCGTCGGCGGTAACGACGGGCAACGTTACCTTTGCAGCGCGTGACTCCGAGTTCGGCGGCAGGAAGATACACCGCGGCGACATAATGGGCCTTGTTGACGGAAAACTCGAACTTGTTGAAAAAGACAACGACATAGTCCGTGCCTGCGTAAGGCTTACGCGCTCTATGATAAACCGCGGGACGGCGTTTATCACGCTTCTTTACGGCGAAGGCGTAACAGAGCAGATGGCCAACGAAGCTTACGGCAAGATCAAGGCAAGGGCGGGCGAGAACGTAGAGGTAACGCTTGTTAAAGGCGGCCAGCCGGTATATTACTTTATCATTTCTGTAGAGTAAAAGTTTTAAAGTAAAACAGTCTGCGGGTGTGGAAAAATGGCAAGCCTTTTTAACCTTGATATAAAATATTTAAAGGGCATAGGGGAAAAGCGCGCTGCGCTTTTCAGAAAAATCGGCGCGCCGACTGTCGGCGCGCTGCTTCGTTTTTATCCGAGGACATACTTGGACGTAAGCTGCCCTGCGGCCATTGGCGGCGCCCCTGAGGGCGCTGCCTGCGCCGTAAAGGCGGCGGTGGTGAAAAAGCCAGAGAGGGTGCCTGCGCGCGGCAAAACCGCCGTATACAGGGCCGAGGCTTCCGACGGTGAAAATACGCTCGAACTTACTTTTTTCAATAACCCGTATATAACAGGCCTTTTAAAAGAAGGGCAGGAGTATATCTTTTACGGTAAAGTCAGCCGCATGTACGGCAAGCGCCGCATGGCCGCGCCAGACTTCATCCAGGCTGATATATGCCCGCCGGTAGTGCCGGTGTACAGGCAGACGCAAGGGCTTTCGAGCAGGGCTATAGCAAAGGCTGTACGGTCGGCAATGCGGATGCTGCCTGAGGTGATAAATGACCCCTTGCCACGCAGCGTGCGTATGGAGTACTCTGTCTGCCACCTGAGGTTTGCTGTGGAGAACATACATTTCCCGTCCGACATGGCGTCGCTTGCGTTAGCGCGCAGAAGGCTTGTTTTTGAAGAACTCCTCGTACTGCAGCTCGGGCTTTTTGTCTTTAGGGGGCGCGTAAGGGGCAAAAGCGTATACAGGGCCGTAAGGGATTACTCCGGCGAATTTTTTTCCATGCTGCCGTTTGAACCTACCGGGGCGCAGAAAAATGCCGTCAGGCAGGGCGTGTCTGACATGATGGGCGGTTACGTTATGAACCGTATAGTGCAGGGCGACGTCGGCTCAGGCAAGACGGCGGTGGCGCAGGCTTTGTGCTACTGCGCCGTAAAAAACGGGATGCAGGCGGCGGTTATGGCGCCTACAGGGATACTCGCGCGCCAGCACTACGCTTCGTTTTGCGCATTGTTTTCTAAGTGCGGCATAAAGGTTGAACTCCTTACAGGCTCGACAGGCGCAAAAGACAGGCGCCGTGTTTTAGCTGGCGCCGAAAACGGCGGTACGGATATAGTCATAGGCACGCACGCCCTCCTTTCAGACGTCGTGCGTTTTAAAAGGCTCGGCCTCGTCGTTACTGACGAGCAGCACCGTTTCGGTGTGTCGCAGCGCGCGGCGCTTGCCGCAAAGGGGAAGAACCCACACATGCTTGTTATGAGCGCCACGCCCATCCCGCGCACGCTTGCTCTTATGATTTACGGCGACCTTGACTTGTCTGTACTTGACGAAATGCCCCCGGGGCGTAAAAAAATTTCAACTTACGCAGTGCCGCCTTCAAAGCGGCAGGCTATGTTCGGCTTTGTTAATGAACAGATTGCGCAGGGCAGGCAGTGCTATATTATCTGCCCTATGATAGACGGCGATGCCGGCAGCGGCATGGAAAGCGTCGGAGCTTATGCCGTAAAGCTTAAGAAATGGCTTCCCGGATGCAGGGCTGGGACCCTGCACGGGCGTATGGGCGCAAAAGAAAAGTCCGAAGTGATGGAATCCTTTGCCGAGGGGAAGCTTGACGCACTCGTTTCGACTACTGTCGTCGAGGTCGGCGTAGACGTGCCTAACGCAACTGTAATGGTAATAGAAAACGCCGAGCGCTACGGCCTTTCACAGCTGCACCAGTTAAGGGGCAGGGTGGGGCGCGGCAGCTGCAAATCATACTGCATACTTGTTTCAGACTCTAAGGGCGGGGAAATACCGCCGCGCCTTAAGATTATGTGCGAAACAGGCGACGGCTTCAAAATTGCCGAGGAAGACCTCAAGCTGCGCGGGCCTGGCGACTTTTTCGGCCAAAGGCAGCACGGGCTGCCGGAACTTAAAATCGCGTGCCTTATGACGGACATGGATATTTTTAATGATGCGCGCGGGGCCGCGCAGGCAATAATTAAACGCAGCCCTTTGCTCTCCGGTGAGGAGTACAAAGGGCTGCGCGCCGAAACAAGGCTTTTGTTTTCACATATGGAAACGTCATAAAGCGGCAAGGGAAAACGGTCAGCGCATATGCAAAAATTTTTTTGGCGCGTCATCCTCAATGGGAATGACGCCCTCAAAAACCGCGAACTGCTTATATGTTATTTTGCGGTCTTTATGCAGCGAGCCGAAAAACCACTTTTTAAACCCGACGTGCTTTGCCACCTGCTCGAAGAAAGCTTCAAGCTGGTTCTTTGCGTGCGGTGCGCCGCCGGCGTCTACAGATGTAACGGACGGCGGGCTGTGCGTCACTATGCAGTCTACTTCCATATTTACGGCGCGCAGGTTTTTTATCCCTTCACGCATTTCGTCTTTCGACGGCATTTCACACGGCCACCATTTGCCGGCCTCCATGCGCATCTGCTTCTCGGCGCTTTCACCGCCGCCGAAAGCGAAGATCCTCCGGCCCTCGACGGTGTAAACCTGCCCGCGCATTAGGTGGTACAGGTTACCGCTTATATGCTGCGCTTTTCCGCCGCTCCACTCGGTAACGGGGTACTTTGAAAGCAGGTCGAAGTTTTCATGCGTGCCGTCTAAAAAAAGCAGCGTGTATTTTTTTTGGCCAAGCTTTTTTAAAAGCTTCTCTTCTTTTTTACCGCCGTCCCATATGAACCCGAAATCGCCGCAAATTATGACGGTGTCGCCCTTTTTGACCTTGCGCATCTGCGGAGAGTCGAAACGGTATGTTTCGCCGTGCGTGTCTCCGGTTATGTAAATCAATGTGATTTCTCCTTTGGAGCGTGGGTAAAACAGCAATTCACGGCTTTAGTTTAATGCCAATAATAATTGCATTTTTTCGGATACCCTTTAAAATTTAAAGCATTACTGCTATACTATTATTGTAATGTGAAAATAATACATATATGCATGAAAGCTCTTTTTTATAATATCACATCGGGGGCAAAAATACCATGAAAAAAAGATTTTTATCGCTTCTTTTGCTTCTTACACTGTTCGCCGCTGTTTTTCCGGACGTCAATGCAGAAGCGGCAAGTTTTAATATAAATTTTACACCTACATGTGAATCAATAGAACTTGTAAACCTCGATACCAATACGGTGGTATACTCTAAAAATCCTACGGAGAAACGCGAGCCAGCCTCTATAACAAAAATAATGACTTTTATAATAGCAAG
This sequence comes from Ruminococcaceae bacterium UBA5413, assembly GCA_002409585.1. Lineage (GTDB taxonomy): Bacteria > Bacillota > Clostridia > Oscillospirales > Acutalibacteraceae > Thermocaproicibacter. The sequence continues at coordinate 25,150 of DHNP01000034.1, forward strand.
CGAGCATATCGACAACCTTAAGGGAACCAATATAACGGTGTCTAAAAAGGTAATAAATGAGCTGCTCGGCACAGGCAGCTCGCTGTCAAACATAAAGGCCGGCGACGTGCTTTCGGCGTACCAGCTTTTAAACTGCATGATGGTTCCCTCGGGCAACGATGCCGCGCTTGTCATCGCGGACTACGTCGGCGGCGGCGATGTCGCTAAATTCGTCGATATGATGAACGCAAAGGCCAAGGCGCTCGGCTGTACGGGGACGCATTTTGCCAACCCGCACGGGCTGCATGACGCAAACCACTACACAACGGCGGCTGACCTTGTTAAGATAACGGAGTACGCAATGTCGCTGCCTTACTTTATGCAGATAACTTCGCAGACGAGGTATTCGTACTCGCCTGCAGGAGGTTCGGATGCAGGCAAGAACCGCCTGCTTGTAACGACGAATTATATGATAGACAAGACGCTTGCCGGCGGTAAGTATTACTATAAATATGCAAAGGGCATAAAGACCGGCCATACCGACGAGTCGGGTTACTGCCTTATATCCTCCGGCTCAGCCGACGGTTACAGCTACCTGTGCGTCGCCCTTGGGGCGCCGTCCGTTGATGCCAAAGGAAAAAAAGTAAGCACGCGCGGCGAAATGATTGACAGCGCCGCTTTGTACAGATGGGCGCTTACTTCGTTAAGCATGAAAAAAGTGGTGTCCGCCGGTGAAAACGTCGGCGAAGTACAGCTTAAGTATGCATGGAACAAAGACAGCCTGCTTCTGACTGCGCAGAAGGACTGCGAGGCCGTTTTGCCTAAAGACGTTTCGGTAAGCAGCATTATTGTTAAGAAAGATATACCTAAGTACGTGAAGGCGCCTGTCAAAAAGGGCGATGTCGTCGGTACGGCAACTTACAGTTACGCGGACCAGAAGCTCGCGACCATAAACCTTGTGGCATCCGAATCCGTAGGCAGGAGTGAACTGCTGCACACTACGGACGTCATAAAATCAATTTTCACTTCAGTTTGGTTTATCGTTTTTTTCTTAATAATAGTTTTGCTCATAGCTGTGTATATAGTGCTTGCTGTTATCTACAACAGAAAAAAGAAGAAACTCCGCAAAGTTAAAAAATACAGAAAAATGTAATAAGCATTTTTGAAAGATAGAGTATGCGTACCGTTCTGCGGTTATTTGTCCCTTTAGCCCTTTGCAGCACGGCGTTAAATGTCCATATCATGCCTGTTAACCGTGATTTTTAGATTAAGGCCTAAATTTTTTAAATAAAGTGACGATAATTAATAATAAAAAACAAAATTATAAGTTAAAAAATGTATGAAGGGATTTTTTCATTAATGGACATTTCAACTATAATAGGAATTGTTGTTGCATTCGGATCACTTATAGTGGGCTACCTGATTGAAGGCGGCACCATGTCGTCGCTGTTTCTCTTAAGTCCTTTTATTATTGTTTTCGGAGGTACGGTCGGCGCCGTTGTTATATCTTACGGACTGGGAAATGTCAAAGAAGCCATGTCTGCCCTTTTCAAGAGTTTTTCCCAAAAAAGCAGCCCCGACCCGGAAGCCTTGATTAAAAAAATATGCGATATGGCTGATGTATGCAGGAAAGAGGGCCTGCTTAAGCTTGAAAAGATGGTCTCAGATTCTGACTTGCAGGACGACAAATATCTAATGCTAAAGGAAGGCATGCTTTTAGCGACTGACTCAAAAAACGCGAACCGTATTCAGGAAACGCTCGAAGCGGACGTCGAGTCATACGCGGTAAAAGCCCAAATGCAGATAGACGTCTTTGAAGGCGCCGGCGGCTTTTCACCGACACTTGGCATTATCGGTACGATTATGGGACTTGTACGCGTACTTGCCAATATGAGCGATGCGGCGAGCCTTACGAAGTCAATCAGCGTTGCGTTTATTGCTACGCTGTACGGTGTTGTTATTGCAAATATCCTTTACATACCCGCAGCAAACCATTTGAAGATATGCCTGAAGAGGCAGCAGGTCTTCCAGCAAATGACTATAGACGGCATAGACCTCCTCGCGCGGAGTGAGTCTTCGAGGAATATAGCAAATAAACTTTCGCTTTACTACCATGCGTTTCCGGGCGGAGAGAAGAAATATAAAGCCGGAATTGAAAATTAAGCGGGGCGTGAAAGAGTACATATTATGAAAAAATCAAAAAAAGTTTTTTCAAATAACGGTCAGCACTCCGGAGGCGAGGGAAGGTGGCTGCTGACTTACGTAGATATGATTACACTTTTGTTTGCCTTGTTTGCGGTACTTTATTCCATGAGTACCGTAAGTGCGAAAAAAGTAACGCATGTGGCAAACGATTTCCATGCGGCTCTTAACAACTCGCCGAAAACTTCGCAGTCTGCCAGCGGCACGGGCACAGGAACGGGTACCGGCACAGGCACAGGCACAGGAGTGCAGACGGATGCGCTTGACGAGATTTACAATGACCTTAAAAGTTATATCGATACAAACGGAATGCAGGATCAGATTGAACTTAACGATACCGATTCATACCTGCGCAGATTCACCTGCGGGATGTAATCGTATTCCAGCCTAACAGCGCGGAGATGCTTCCTACGAGTAAGCCTATGCTGCAGGAGGTTGAAAAAGCAATAGCGAAAGTATACGACAAGGTAGACCATATAACCATAAGCGGCCATACGGCTGACGTTGTCGTACACTCGACCAAGAGCGACCAGATTTCATGGAAGCTCTCGACTGACCGCGCAGTTACCGTCCTTAACTGCCTTATAGGCTACGGGCTGCAGGAAGATAAGCTCTCTGTGCAGGGATACGCCCACTTTGACCCAATAGCTTCTGACGAGACAGAGGAAGGCAGAAGTAAAAACAGGCGCGTTGAAATCACCGTTTATAAATACCCTTCAAAAGATGATACGGGCTGACAGGCCGTTTTAAACCTTTATATTTATTGCATAAAAAAGCCCCCGGCTTTTACGGCCGGGGGCAAATTATACGGTTTGTACGGAAATTACTTAAGTTCTACTTCTGCACCGGCTGCAACGAGCTTTTCCTTCATGGAGTCGGCATCTTCCTTGGAAACGCCTTCCTTGATAGATTTAGGCGCCGCGTCGACAATAGCCTTTGCATCTTTAAGGCCGAGGCCGGTTATTTCACGGACAACCTTGATAACCTGGATCTTCTGCTGGCCTACTGACTTAAGGACAACGTCAAACTCGGTTTTTTCTTCAGCTGCCGGAGCCGCCGCGCCTGCTGCCGGGGCTGCAGCAACTGCTACAGGAGCTGCTGCTGATACGCCGAATTCATCTTCGAGTGCTTTTACAAGTTCGGAAAGCTCTAAAACTGTAAGAGCCTTTACGTCTTCAACCAACTTTTCTACTTTTTCAGACATAATAATGATCCTCCAAATTAATATAAATTTTTAATTTAAATAATAAATCAAGCGGATTCTTTCTCTTTTTCCGCTATTGCGTTCAGCGCTACGACAAGGCCTTTCATAGTACCGTTGAGTACTGTTACAAGGCCGGAGATAGGTCCGTTCAAGCCGCGCAGCACCTGGCCGATAAGGACTTCTTTCGAAGGAAGGGACGCAAGCGTTTTGATTTCGTCAATGCTGACGGCTTTACCGTCTACAAAGCCCGACTTAACCTCAAACGTTTTGCTGTCTTCGGCGTATTTTGATAAAACTTTCGCCGGCGCGACATAGTCGTCTTTGTTGGTGGCTATGGCCGTTGAGCCTTTGAGTGAACCGTCGAGGCCGTCTATGCCGGCTTCTTTGAAAGCAAGGCGCAGCATGGTGTTCTTTATCACCTTATAAGTGCAGCCGGTCTCACGCAGCTCTTTGCGGAGCTTAGTGTCGTCTTCGACCGTTATACCGCTGTAGTTGACTATAACGCCGGTGCAGGATGACTTTAAGGTTTCGGCAATTTCAGAAACAGCCTTTTTCTTTTCGTCTAAAATTTTTTGGCTTGGCAAATATATTCACCTCCTGTTTGTGCAAGGCACAATGCAAAAAGCCTTTTCCGCGTACCGCGAAAAAGGCTTATACTTTACATATAAAACCTTATTCTCGGCAGGCCGGAAAACCGTTACGCAAATGCACCTACTGTCTTAGAATAAGAAATATTCATTTAACTTAACCATGATAACATAACGGAAAGCCGTTGTCAACAATTACGCGACTTTGTTCGGGTTAATCTTGACGCCGGGTCCCATTGTGGAAGCTACCACGCACGACTTTATATACTGGCCCTTTGCTGCAGCAGGCTTGGCTTTTACTATGGCGCCCAAAAGCGCGTTGAAGTTTTCAGTAAGCTTTTCCTTACCGAAAGACACTTTGCCTATCACGCAGTGTATGATGTTTGACTTGTCGAGGCGGTATTCTATCTTACCGGCTTTTGCTTCTTTAATAGCCTTGCCGATGTCACGTGTTACGGTACCGGCCTTGGGGTTAGGCATTAAGCCGCGCGGGCCTAAAATCTTACCTAAACGGCCGACGAAACCCATCATGTCGGGAGTTGTAACGAGTACGTCGAAGTCAAGCCAGTTTTCAGTCTGTATTTTCTTCACCATATCTTCGGCGCCTACGTAGTCAGCTCCGGCTGCTTCCGCATCCTTTGCCGCTTCGCCCTTGCATATGGCGAGAACCCTCAGTTTTTTGCCTGTGCCGTTCGGCAGTACTATGGCGCCGCGGACCTGCTGGTCTGCGTGGCGGCTGTCGACGCCGAGCTTTACGTGTACTTCGACGCTCTCGTCGAATTTGGCGGTGCCGGTCTTTACGCACAAATCGAGCGCTTCGTCGGCATCATATAACTTTGATCTGTCGACAAGCTTTGCGCCGTCAACATATTTTTTACCGTGTTTCATTGTTTACCTCCTGATTAAGTGGTAAAATCGGATTAAATTCCTCCCACCCGGGTAAAGTCATTCCGCGACTTCAATGCCCATGCTGCGTGCCGTACCGGCAATCATGCTCATGGCAGACTCAACCGTGGCGGCGTTAAGATCCGGCATTTTTGTTTCGGCAATTTTTTTAACCTGCTCTTTTGTAAGCTTTGCTACTTTGTTTTTGTTAGGTTCACCGGAAGCTTTTTCTATGCCGCAGGCTTTTTTAATGAGCACTGCCGCCGGCGGCGTTTTTGTAATGAATGTAAACGAACGGTCAGCGTACACGGTTATAACGACAGGGATAACCATGCCGTCCTGGTTTTTAGTACGTGCGTTGAACTCTTTCGTGAACGCCATGATGTTTACGCCATGCTGGCCCAATGCAGGTCCAACCGGCGGTGCCGGCGTAGCTTTTCCGGCCGGTATCTGGAGCTTAATATAGCCCGTTACCTTTTTAGCCAATTTTTGCACCTCCAAAATTTGTGGTAAATGGCGGAACGTTTATATTCCGTTCCTCCCACAGGGCATAGCCCTAATAAAAAGCGGCAGAAGCCGCAGTTTATTTTTTAATTCACTCTACCGCTTCAGCCTGGTTAAGTTCAAGTTCCACAGGCGTTTCGCGCCCGAACATGGAAACGGTCACGCAAGCGCGGTCTTTTTCTTTGTCGACGCTTTTGACTATGCCGACGAACCCTTCGAGCGGGCCGCCTATAATCTTTACGGAGTCGCCGACGCCGTAGGATACCTCAACCTCTTTTTTCTCTACGCCCAGCCTTGCCACTTCTTCGTCCGTAAGCGGCAGCGGCTTGGAGGACGGCCCGACAAAGCCGGTACATCCGCGTATGTTGCGCACGACGTACCATGACTCGTCAGTGAGAATCATTTTAATAAGGACGTAACCGGGGAAAATCTTCCGCTCGACCTCGCGCTTTTTTTCGTCCTTTATTTCGGTAACCTTTTCCGTCGGAACGAAAATCTGCTGTATAAGGTCGCTTAAGTGACGGTTTTCCACCGTTTTTTCAAGATTGGAGGCAACCTTGTTTTCATAACCTGAGTAAGTATGGACAACATACCATTTTGCCTCGTCAGACAAGGAAACCACCCCAACTTTCATTAATAGGGATTTACTTCGCGATGCTCATAAACTTGCCGAGCACCGAGATAAAGAGCGTGTCCAAACCAAAAACGAAAAGGCCGATAATAACAATAGCCACAAGTACCACGCCTGTGTTTTTAAATACGGTGCGCGGAGTTGGCCATATCATTTTTTTGGCTTCGTTTTTCGTTTCGCGGAAAAATTTTGCGATGCCTTTACCGGCCCTGGCAAAAAAGTTCCCTTTTTTAACGTTTTTATCAGCCATGGCTGTCGTACCTCCGTACAGTTATTTTGTTTCTCTGTGAAGCGTGTGTTTCCTGCAGAACCTGCAGTACTTCTTCATCTCGAGCCTGTCGGGGTCGTTCTTTTTGTTTTTCATCGTATTGTAGTTGCGCTGCTTGCATTCAGTGCAGGCAAGTGTTACTTTTGTTCGCATAGCGGCACCTCCCGTTTTACGGAAAAAATTTTACAAACCTTTTGTTGAAGGTTCAGCCTCCCTCTTTTAAAACGGGGCACAAAAAAATAGCCCCCATAAACGAGGTAAATTCATTTTATCATGTGAAGGATACGTTGTCAAGCTGTTTTGAAAATATTTACAAATCGCGCGCAAAAAACCGCGCCGCGCCTGTTCCGCGCTTACCCTAAGGCTAAAAGTTACGTTTAGAAGCGTTTATCACAAAAAGTATTGATATCTCTTAATTTGTATGCTATAATAATATCCGTTATTTCCGGGTGTGGCGCAGTTGGTAGCGCGCTTGACTGGGGGTCAAGAGGCCGTGAGTTCAAGTCTCGCCACTCGGACCAAAGAAGTGCGGTACGGCCTGTAGAGCCGTGCTGCTTTTTTATTAGTTTTGAAATAGACTTGAAGTAGGAGCAGCAATGAATGCCGTGCCAGCGGCACGGCAGAACTGCGAACGACCAAGGCGCGCAGTTCGCGCCGCGAATCAAGTCTCGCCACTCGGACCAGAATTTAACCCGCATGGGTGCTGAAAATCCAGCATCTATGCGGGCTTTCTTTATTTTCGTAAAAGACTATGCAATGCACGAAAAGGCATTCAAGACATTTTTAAGCTTTCATATATAATATGTATCCGCCCGACGTTAACTGCTAAGGCAAGTTTTTGTATCCTATAATAAATAAATACGGTTTGCTAAGCAAAAGGTGGTTTTGCGTTATACGGGTTAATTAAAGGCCGCTTAGCAAGTTGTCTTTTCATCAAAAATGATTTATAATAATGATAAAATGATACTTTATTAAACACTACCATTCGACAGCGCAGTAATATCATTGGAGGAAACAATGCGTAACGGAAATTACAGGCACGCAGGCGGCCGTATCCACCGCGCGGTGAGAGATGCCGTGCATTCGGGCAGTTTTGAAGGAGCTGGCCGGGCTATTGACGACTGTATCAATGAGTTTGCCGAATGTGGTAATGAATTTTTATATAACATGCGTACGCATAGAAGGCATGCCTGCTGGCAACACGGCGCGGGTTATACCGGCGGCAGCCGTGAAAAAGGGCGCCGCGCTGACGGCGGCGGGGCATATGTGCCGTATGCGTTCAGCAGGAGGATGCCGGGGTCTGTTTCAGGCATTGTCTGTGCTGTAACGGGTGTATGCATCGGAGTACCCGTGATGGTTTCCGATATTTTTGTGTTTGTTGCCGGCGCGATTAACGGGATATCTTTCGGCAGCTTTGCGGCTGCGGCCTGCGCCTTGACTTTAATTACGTGCGCGTCGGCGGGGCTTGCGGCTCGGGGGATTTTTTTACGCCGCCGAGCGAGGCGTTTTACACGTTACCGCGAAGTTATAGGCGGCGCGTCGTTCTGCATGGTAGAGAGCCTTGCGCTTACCGCAGGTGAAAGTAAGGAACGCGTGAGGAAAGACCTTAAAAAAATGATTGCGAGCGGGGCGTGCCCTAACGGCCATATGGACCGTAAAGAAACGTGTTTTATGGTTGACGACGAAACGTACGAAAAATACCTGGAAGCAGAAGATGCATATGAGAAACGCGAGGCCGACGAACGCTCACGCCGTGAAAAAGAAACGGAAAACCCGCAGGAAACCGAACTGTCTTCCGCTATAAAAGAGGGCAACGAATACCTGCGGCAGATACGTGCGGTAAACGATATGCTGCCGGGAGAGGTTATTTCCGGCAAACTTGACCGGCTTGAAAACGTAACGGCGCGCATTTTTGCCTGCGTGCATAAGCACCCGGAGAAATTGCCGGATATACGCCGCTTTATACGTTACTATATGCCAACTACGCTGAAGCTCGTTAAGTCATACGCGGAGTTTGAGTCGCAGCCTGTGCAGGGTGAAAATATTACAAAAGCAAAAAGAGAGATTGAGCAGGCGCTCGACACTGTAAACAAAGCTTTCGAAAACCTTCTTGACACGCTTTTTGCCGACGACGTGATTGACGTTTCAGCGGATATATCTACGCTTGAAATGATGCTTAAGCAGGAGGGGCTTACGGGAAGCGACTTTAAAAGGGAACCGGGCGGCGGGAAGCCGTCCTGACTGTGCACACGGTGGAAATTTGACTTTGGAGGTTTAATATGGACAAAAACGAGATGCCCGTCCCGGAGCTTACGCTTGACCCGGCGGTAAAGCAGCCTTCTGCGCCCGGCCCGCTTTTCGCGCAGGACGGTTCCGCGTGTAAAGAGATGCCGAAGCTTACCCCCGAGGAGCAGAAGATGGTCGATGACTTCGCCGCGAAAATCGACCTTACCGACAGCAATGAGGTTTTGCAGTACGGCGCTGGCGCGCAGAAAAAAATGGCCGGCTTTTCGGAAAGCGCGCTGAACAACGTGCGCACAAAAGACCTCGGTGAAGTGGGGCAGATGCTCGCCGGCATGGTAGCGGAGCTAAAAAGCTTTGATGCTGAAAAAGAAGAGAAAGGGCTTTTTGCGCGTTTCAGGCGCGGCGGCAGCCGCATTGAGGCGCTTAAGGCGCGGTATGCCAAGGCGGAGACCAATGTCAATAAGATCTGCGACGTGCTGGAGGCCCACCAGGTTCAGCTCTTAAAAGATATTTCAGTACTTGATAAAATGTACGAAATAAATAAAACTTATTTCAAAGAGCTTTCCATGTACCTGCTCGCCGGAAACAAGAAATTGGAGAGAACGCGTTCGTGCGATTTGCCGCTTCTTCAAAAGAAAGCTGCCGTTTCCGGTTCCCAGGAAGATGCGCAGGCTGTAAACGACCTTTCCGGCATGTGCGACAGATTTGAAAAGAAGCTGCATGACCTTGACCTTACGCGCATGGTTTCAATACAGATGGCGCCGCAGCTGCGCATGGTACAGAGCAACGACCTCGTTATGAGTGAGAAGATACAGTCTACCATTGTAAACACTATTCCTCTTTGGAAAAGCCAAATGGTTCTTGCCCTCGGCGTGGAACACTCCGCGCAGGCGGCAAAAGCCCAGCGCGAAGTCACTGACATGACAAACGAGTTGCTCAGAAAGAACGCAGACACGCTCAAGGCGGCTACAATAGAGACGCAGCGTGAGTCGGAGCGCGGCATAGTTGATATTGAAACTCTTAAGCATACAAATGAAACACTCATTTCAACGCTTGACGAAGTGGTGCGCATACAGCAGGACGGCCGGCAGAAACGCGCCCAGGCCGAAACTGAACTGCGAAAGCTTGAGGGCGACTTGAAAAGCAAGCTTTTGCAGGTAATGTAGGCTTTTTACAGTGTGTCTGCAGGCGTAAACGGCATTCGGTGAAGCCGAGAGGATTTTCATAAAGTTTCGGCTTGTATTTATGAAGCGCCATCTTTTGAAAGGTAAAAATCGTCATATGGCAAACGAAAATGAAGCATCACGCGTGAAAATATTGGCGCTGTATAAAATTTTAAATATGTATACCGACGAGGAACATCCGCTTTCGGCAGACGGGCTGTGTGAAAAGCTTGGCGGATATGGCATAAAGTGCGAGCGCAAGACAATTTACAGGGACATAGCCGCCCTTAAGGGCTTTGGGGCGGATATTTTATATTCACACGCCCAAAAAGGCGGGTACTTTATAGGCGAGCGCGACTTTGAGCCGCCGGAAGTGAGGCTTTTGACTGATGCCGTTAACGCTGCTCCGTTTATTACAAATAAGAAGACGGCGGAGCTTACGGCCAAACTGCAGAGCCTTCTCAGCGTGTGGCAGGCGAAGGAGGCCAAAAGCCGGGCGCACTCTGAAAACCCGCTCAAGCATGACAATGAGGAGATTTATTACGCTATATACACCATAGACCGCGCCATAGCCGGCGGCAGGAAGATTTCTTTTACATACCACCACAGTGTTATAAAAGGGAATAAGCCTGCCCTCGACGCGGGAAGGAAATTTGTAATAAGTCCGTATGCCTTAATATGGAACAGTGACAAATATTACCTTGCGGGAAATTACCAAAAGTATGACAGCGTAAGCGTTTACCGCATCGACCGGATGCGCCGCACGGAGATGCTTTGTGAACCCGCACGCCGCTTTGAAGAGGTGAGCTGCTACAGGGGGCGCTTCGACGCCGAGGACTTCGCGCGCCGCACGTTTTATATGTATTCCGGCGAAAAGCGCCAAATAGAGCTGCGCTGTAAAGACAGCACGGCAGAAACCATGCTTGACAGGTTCGGCGGCGGCGTGCGCATAAGTCGGGCGCAGGACGGCTGCTTTACCGTCAGGGGAAACGTGTACGTCAGCGAAGGACTTATAGAGTGGCTTATGCAGTACGGCGGCAGGGTAGAAGTTGTTTCGCCGCCTGAACTGAGGCTTGAAGTAATAAACAGGGTAAAGGAACTTAACGCCGTATACGGCGTTAAGTGATGTGATGATATGCACGGCGGGCAATGCGGTAAAGGCAGGGCATTTTTACGATGCGCTGCTTTTTTCTTTTTTCATTTTCAACATATCCGTAAACGCTTCCAGCCGTGTGACGTAGCCGGTCTCGGACGTCATTTCGTCAAGGATAAGCGTCATTACGGGCGTGCCGTTTTTTTCACTTATTTCGCCGAGGGCAGGCTGCGCTGTTATCTCGGGCATGCAGGTAAAGGGGTAGACTTGTATTATGCCGTCGAACCCGCTTCTGCACATAAGCTCCGCGTTTCCTACGGTGTAAATGCCGTGCCCGCCTATGTCTTTCGCGCGCATGTATTTTTGCGCGGCCGCGACGGCTTTGTCACGCGGCTTTACGGGAAGCATTGCCCTTATGAAATGCTTCTTCATCCATTCGCTTACGCTCATGGTATTAACGGCGAAAGCACCCATGCCGCCGAGCTTTTTTTCAATCTCAAGGTTGGAGAACATATCGCTCAGCATGAAAATTTCACCGACTATACCTATTTTAACGGGGTCTGCGCGCGCATCCGTTGCTACGCGTGAGAGCTTTACGCGCGCTTCTGACAAAGCGAGGCGTGTTTCGGCAAAGCCGCGCGCCCTGCCGGCCTGTTCCTCAAACTCAAGCATTATGCTGTCAGTGCTGCCTTTAACGCTTTCGCGGCAACGGACGAAGCAGGCCGCGCGGTACAGGCCGTCAACGGCAAATATGGTCCGTACTGCGCTTGTTACGGCGGAAACGGCGAGGGCTTTGCCTGTGCCTTTAAACAGCGGGCCGAGCTTTGACATTATTTCGCCGTACGTAAGGCTGCTTAGGTTAAGGTGTATATAATCGAACCTGTAACCCATATCGCGCAGTATCTTCGTCTGCAGGTCTCCGTAGTAGTTCATGCGGCATCGGCCGCAGCTTTCACCGAAAAGTATGGTGTCGGCTCCGTGCTCAAGCCCGTCGATAAAATCGCCGAGGATTTTTTTGAACGGCAGGCACATAAACTCAGGTGAGTTGTTTATGCCGCGCTGCATGTTATCCCTGCTCCACGGCGGCGGCATGTAGTAGTCTGTGCCTATTGTGTCAAGCAGTGCCTTTACAGATATATACACGTTGCCCATGTGTGGAAAGGTAAGCTTCATACGCTCTGCCTCTTTTCATTTAAACTGCCGGCGGGCAGCATGTCGAGAAACGCCTCAAGCCGCGTGTCAAAGCCGCTTTCCCCTGAGTGCTCGTCTACTGTCAGCTTTAAAAACGGCTTGCGCGGTTCTTCCCTTATCCCGCGCTCTACAAATTCGGCGGCTATGGAATCGACGCCGCAGGCGAAAGGGGTAAGGTAAACCATGCCGGCGACAATGTCCATTTTGCGGAATACGTTAAAAGCGCCCAAAATGTCAAGCCCCGTTTCGTAGAAACTCCTTCCGGCGAAAGGGCGGGCGTTTGCGCGCCTGACCGAGCGTTTTATGTCGTATGGCGTAAGCACGCGGTAGCCTGCCGAAATGAGCTTTTTAATAAGCTCCATACTTAGAAGCTCGTCGAATATCATATACGGATGCCCTAAGACCGCAATCACTGGTTTTTCTTTTTCAACATTCAACTCGGGGATGAATGCGTTCGGGGAGTTTTCCGCGGCAAGCCCAGGCACAACGATGCGCAGGAAGGCGCTTTCGACACTGCGTTTCTCTCTGCCTATGGTTTCAGACAGCGCCGAAAGGCTTTTGCCGCTTTCTTTTACGCTTGTGTCCAAGTCAACCGTCACGCCTGTTACAGGCACTTTATTTTTAAGGCTGAGGCGGATGACGTCGGGCAGACCGCACAGCTTAGGGCATGACTTTTCGCCTTTGCACACGCTCATGCAGCGCGGGACGAAAATGCAGTCCGCCTTGCCGCAAAGGCTTGCCGCGTGGCCGGCTAAAACCTTTACCGGCAGGCACGTTTCATTTGAACAGAGACTGACGCCGTACCGGATGATGTCGTTTGTCGTTTTGCCGGAAGACACCGTTTTTACACCGAGCGCGGCGAAGAACTTTTCCCATACGCGCCTGTGCTCAAACGACATAAGGCCGTCAGGCATGCCTACTGTGACGTCTTTGTCATGCAAGCGACTCACGGCTTTGCGCCTCCTTTGCGGGGAGCGTCGTTTTTTTGCCGCTCCATCTGCCGCAGCGGTCGCCCCACCGCGCGAGTACCCTGCCGCGGCTCTTTACCTCCATTACCTCGCATCTGTTGCCGCAGCCGTTACATTCGGTACTTTTTGTTTCAAATGTGTTGTACGCGTTTTCAAAGCCGTAAAACGACGTGGGTTTTCCGGATAATTCATAGTTGTGTTCTGCTATAAGCGCGGCGCCGTAAGCACCCATAACGTCGTAATACTGCGGGATTATCACGCGCTTGCCGAGAGCTTCCTCAAAAGCCGCGGCTATGCCGACGTTTGCGGCAACCCCTCCCTGAAAGATTACCGGTTCGCATATTTCTTTGCATTTTGCGAGGTTGTTCAGGTAGTTGCGCACGAGCGCGCGGCACAGGCCGGCGACGATGTCTTCAGTGCTGTGGCCCGTCTGCTGCTTGTGTATCATATCTGACTCGGCAAAAACGGCACAGCGGCCCGCTATGCGCGTAGGGTTTTTTGAGCGCAGGGCATATTCGCCGAAGCGTTCTATCGGTATGCCCAGGCGTTCGGCCTGCCTGTCTAAAAACGAGCCTGTGCCCGCGGCGCATACCGTGTTCATCGCAAAGTCGGTGACTACACCGTCTTTGAGGAATATTATCTTGGAGTCCTGCCCGCCTATTTCCAAAATAGTACGAACGCCAGGCACAAGCCTTTTGGCGGCGGCGGCGTGCGCGGTTATCTCGTTTTTTACTATGTCGGCGCCTGTTATGATGCCGGCAAGCTGCCTGCCGCTGCCCGTTGTGCCGACGCCTGAGATATCTATGCCGCCGAGTTCGCGCCGCATAAGCTTTAGGCCGTCCGTCAGGGCTTTTACCGGCCGCCCCTGCGTACGCAGGTAAAGCTTTGAGAGGATTTTGCCGTTTCCGTTCGAAACGACAAGGTCGGTGCTGACGGAGCCGACGTCTATGCCCAAAAAATATTTTTCCGTAAAAAACACCTCTGAGGGAATTAATGTCAAAATGATTGTTGGCATCTTTTAAGAGGTTATACAGTATACGGCAGCGGGCGCCGCACGGAGCGGATATTTATTTATAAAAAATAACTAAATGCTTAAAATGTATGATATAATGCATAATAACTGGCAGAAGGATAAAATCTGCCGCACGGAGTATAATTACGCACGTGCGGAAAACGAAATGTTGCGGTGAAATAAAATTGACGTATTTATCTCTTCCGGAAAGTATGAAAAATGAATTTACGGAAAATGCGGCTAAGAACCTTGCTGAAAAGCGCGGCGCGCTGGCAGCCAAGCGTGTTTTTGACATAGCTGTGTCCGTTGTTATACTCGCGGTGCTTTCGCCGCTGCTGCTCGTAGTGGCCGCGGCTGTAAAGCTCGACTCAAAAGGGCCGGTGCTTTACAGGCAGGTACGCGTAGGACGTTACGGGAAAGACTTCAGGATATATAAATTCCGCACTATGGTGCAGGATGCGGACAAATTGGGCCCGCCCCTTACCATGGGCAGGGACCCGCGCATAACGCGCGTAGGCAGGATAATAAGGAAATGCAGGATAGACGAGTTCACGCAGCTTTTTAACGTCATAGGCGGCAGCATGAGCCTTGTCGGGCCGCGGCCTGAGGTGCGCAGGTACGTGGAAAAGTATAAGCCGGAGTATATGCCTACGCTCCTCATACGCCCCGGCGTGACGGCGCCGTCGAGCATAGCCTTTAAGGACGAGGATAAAATACTGAAAGAAGGCGGCGACCCGGAAAAAATCTATGTAGAAAAGATACTGCCGCCTAAAATGGCCCTTAACCTTGAGTATATGAAAGACATATCGGTTCTGAACGATATAAAAATAATGTTTAAAACTGTGTCGGCTGTTTTTTAACCCTAATATTTTAAGCCGCCGCGTCATAATAATATGGTAGAACAGCGGGTGATGCGATTTGTTTTGCCATATAAAGAAATACAGGAGCGCCGTGGCGGTTTTTCTCGCTTCGGCGGTAGTCCTGTCATCCTCCGCGGCTGCGTTTTACAGGTCGGCCGTCGCAGCCGCGCCAACGCAGGCGCTGCCTGCCGCTGCCTCAGGTGAAAAAAGCGGGGGTTACATAAAGTACGCGGAGTTCAACGTACCCTACATTGCCCTTAAAAAAGCCCTCAACATGGATATAGAGTCGCATAAAAACGGCGGCAGCCTCAGCTGGGTGCAGATACTCGCGTACCTTGCGGCAAAATACGGGGGGGACTTTACAAGGTACAAAAGCTCCGATATGGATGCTTTTGTAAAAAAACTCGAAACAAAAAACATCGGGGAACTGACATCCGGCATGAAATATTACAATTACTTTAAAGAAGCCTATACGGCCGTACTCGGCGGCCTTGTCGGCACATATAAGGAAAACGGCGAGGAAAAGTACGGCCTTATGGGTTATTCGCCCATAGCAAAGACTTTTCCGTACTCTGACTGCGACGACTTCGGGGTTCAGCGTACTTACGGCTACACAAGGCCGCATCTCGGCCACGACATGATGGCGGCAACGGGCACGCCGGTCATAGCCGTAGAGTCTGGCGTAGTGGAGGCGCTGGGCTGGAACCAGTACGGCGGGTGGCGCATAGGCATACGCAGCTTTGACTCTAAAAGGTATTATTACTACGCGCATTTAAGGCAGAACAGGCCGTATGCCAAAGGCCTCGCGGAAGGGCAGACGGTGACGGCCGGCGACGTTATAGGCTACGTGGGGCGCACGGGGTACAGCTCAAAGGAAAACGTTAACAACATAAAGGTGAGCCACCTCCACTTTGGCCTTGAGCTTGTTTTCGACGAGAGCCAAAAGGAAAGCAGCAACGAGATATGGGTGGACGTTTACGCGCTCACAAAGCTTTTAAGGCAGCACCAGTCAGAAACTTACCGCGACAGCGCTACAAAGGAGTACTACAGGAAAGGCACAGCCGAGATACCGTGCAGATGACTGCCGTTGTCCGCCGCGCGGCGGATAACGGCGCGCGGGAAAAAACAGTTGCATAAAAATATATATTATGATATTATATTAAAGTATTTGTAAGCGTCCGGATTTCCGGGCGGGTTCTTCCCGTGTTACATGGGGAGAGGCGGCATTCCTCTGCTGTTAAACATGAATGCCTGAAATTTAGGAGGATTTTTAAATGGATGCTTTAAAAGAAATAGCGAAAGATTCACTGAAAAAAGAAGTCCCGGCTTTCAGCGTAGGCGACACCGTAAGGGTTGACGTAAACATACGCGAAGGCGACAGGGAGAGGATACAGGCGTTCGAGGGGACCGTCATAGCGCGCAAGGGAAGCGGCGTTTCGGAAACTTTTACTGTACGCCGTGTCTCGTACGGTGTAGGCGTCGAGAGGGTTTTCCCTATTAATTCGCCTAACGTAAAGGACGTAAAGGTTATACGCAGGGGCAAGGTACGCAGGTCTAAACTTTATTATCTGCGCAGCCGCGTAGGCAAAGCCGCTAAGGTAAAGAGCAAAATACAGTAATCTGCGAACGGTATTTTTAAAAAAAGGGACTTAGATGTCCCTTTTTTCTTCATATCGGCCTTATCGGCCGTTTTATGTAAAGGTGGGCTATATTGGCTGATTTTGATTTAAAACCCGAAAGCGGAGATGAGTCCGGCGGCGAGACGCGTGGCCAGGGAACTGCCGCAAGCTGTTACGAGTGGGTTGAAGGCCTTATAATATCGCTTATTATAGTAATGTTCCTGTTTGTGTTTATTTTCAGGGGCAACATAGTAGTTATAGGCGACTCAATGAAGCCAAATTACCAGAGCGGCAACCGCCTGCTAATCTCATGCCTTGACAGAAGTTATAAGCGCGGCGACGTTGTGGTCATAGAAGCCGGCGGCACCAAACTCGACGACAGGATTATAAAGCGGGTCATAGCTACACAGGGGCAGACCGTCGACATAGATTTCACCAAAGGCGTCATTTCGGTTGACGGCAAGGAACTCGACGAGTCGGAGTATATAGAAAACGGAATTACTAAAAACCGTTACGACGTTGATTTTCCCGAGGAAGTCCCCGAAGGCTGCGTTTTCGTTCTGGGCGACAACAGGCCTATATCGGAGGACAGCCGGTCAAGCTATGTAAGCATGGTGGACACGCGCCATATAATAGGAAAAGTAATATATATGCTCTTCCCGTTTAAGCGCCCGGTTTAAAAGTGACGGCCGGCTTTGGAACGAATGAACGAAAATGCCGGCGACGGATAATATTAAAAAAGCGGCCGCCGGCGGAAAAGACAGGTATGTTAAAATGAGCGAAGCAATGCCGGTACAGTGGTATCCGGGGCACATGGCAAAAACAAAACGCAATATAGAAAAAAACTTAAAGCTTGTTGACGCTGTTGCGGAGATAGTTGACGCGCGTATCCCGAAAAGCAGCCGGAACCCGGTTCTTGGCAGCATTATAAGGAACAAGCCGCGCGTCATACTTATGAACAAGTGCGATATGGCCGACCCTGACAAAACAAGCCGCTGGATAGCCTTTTACAGGGGCAGGGGCATACGGGCCATACCTGTTGACTGCCGTTCGGGCAAAGGGCTGAACGCGTTCATGCCGCTTTTAAAAGACGTTTTAAAGGAGCAGACGGCTTCATGGCGGGCCAAAGGCATGGAAGGCCGTAAAATCCGCGTCATGGCGGCCGGCGTCCCAAACGTGGGGAAAAGCTCCCTCATAAACAGGCTCACAGGCGGCGCCAAGGCAGCCGTCGAAAACCGGCCGGGCGTAACTCGCGGCAGCCAGTGGTTTTCCATAGGCAATGGGTTTGAGCTTTTGGACACGCCGGGCGTGCTGTGGCCAAAATTCGACGACAGGAACGTTGGCGAAAAGCTCGCGTTTACTGGAGCGGTGAAAGACGACGTACTCGACACGGAGCAGCTCGCCTGCCGCCTTTCGGAGCTTCTGCGCACTGAGTACCCCGCGCTGCTCGCGGCACGGTACAAGCTCGATGCCGGCAGCATAACCGGCTTAAGCGGATACGAGATGCTGGAGCTTATAGGCAGAAAGCGCGGCATGCTTGTATCAGGCGGCGAAACCGATACGCTGCGCGCGGCAAATACGCTTTTAGAAGAGTTCCGCACCGGCAAGATAGGCAGGATAACTTTGGAGCAGGTGAAAAATGGCTGAGGGCAAAGACTGGCTTTACTTCGAAAACCGTGCGCGCGAGCGCGGCTTTGCGGCCGTATGCGGCATAGATGAAGCCGGGCGCGGCCCGCTTGCCGGCCCTGTTTTTGCGGCGGCCGTAGTCCTGCCGCCCGGCCTTATAATAGAAGGGCTTGACGACTCTAAAAAATTAAGCCCTAAAAAAAGAGAGAAACTGTTCGATATAATAAAAAGCAGGGCGGTTTCTTTCGGCATAGGTTTCGCCGACGAAAAAGAGATAGACAGCATAAATATACTGCAGGCAACCTTCCTCGCTATGAAACGCGCCGTGGACAAGCTCGGCGCAAAGCCGGACATAGCGCTCGTTGACGGCAACAGGATGCCCTGCCTCGGCGTTTATACCGAAACCATAGTTAAGGGCGATGCGCTGTCGGAAAGCATAGCGGCGGCGTCGGTGCTTGCAAAGGTCAGCCGCGACAGGCTTTTATGTGAAATAGATAAGATATATCCGCAGTACGGCTTTGCGCAGCATAAAGGCTACGGTACAAGGCAGCATGTGGAAATGCTTAAAAAGTACGGCCCGTGCCCTGTGCACAGGCGTACATTCCTGAAAAAAATACTGGGGAATAACGCAGATGGATAATTCCTCCGGAGCCTTGGGTGAAGATTATGCGGCGGGCTTCCTTAAAAATAAGGGCTATATTATAATTGAGCGCAACTACCGTTCGCGTTTCGGGGAAATCGACGTAATTGCCGCCGACAGTAAATATATAGTTTTCGTTGAAGTAAAGACACGCAGCCCGGAATGCATGGTGTCACCGTTTGAAGCTGTTACACGCGCGAAACAACTGAAAATCATAAAAACTGCCGCGTGTTACCTTCAGAAAAACCCTTGCCGGCTTCAGCCGAGGTTTGACGTGATGGGTGTAACTGCCGGCGGGGGGAAGGTCTTTTCAGCGGAATACCTTGAGAACGCGTTCGGCTGCGGCAGTTTCGGGTAATGTGTTGCATTAGACGCGGCGTTATAGTAAACTTGGGTAAAATAAACTAAAACATTTATATATACGCTTACAGCGTGTATTTTAAGCTGGACATTGTAAGAAAGAAGGCAGAAGTTTGTACTATCGCTCTACAAGGAACAGAAATATAGAAATATCGGCGGCGCAGGCCATAGCGCGCGGCCTCAGCGGCGACGGCGGGCTTTTTGTGCCTGAGCGCTTTCCGCGCGTCAGCCTTGACGCCGTTAGCGCAATGGAAAAAGCTAGCTACGTACAGCGCGCGGCTTATATAATGTCACTGTTCCTTACCGACTTTTCACATGATGAAGTAAAAGAATGCGTTTCCGGCGCCTACACGCAGAAAAAATTCCCGGGGAAAAGCCCCGCGCCTTTGAGCAGGCTCGGCAGCAGCGTGTATTTTCTTGAGCTTTGGCACGGCCCGACCTGCGCTTTTAAGGACATGGCGCTCCAAATACTGCCGAGGTTCCTTACGAAATCGTTAAAAAAGATATCCTCCGGCAGGGAAGCGCTTATCCTGACGGCTACTTCGGGCGACACCGGCAAAGCGGCGCTCGAAGGCTTCAGGGACGTACCGGGTACGCATATAATGGTTTTTTACCCGTGCGACGGCGTAAGCGAGATGCAGAAGCGCCAAATGTGCACCCAGGAGGGCGGCAACCTTGCCGTGTGCGCCGTAAAAGGCAACTTTGACGACACGCAGACAGGCGTAAAGCATATTTTCAACGCGCCTGAAGCAGTTAAGGCGGTTTATGAAAACGGTATGATGTTTTCAAGCGCCAATTCCATAAACTGGGGCCGGCTTCTGCCGCAGATAGTTTATTATTTTTCCGCTTACTGCGACATAGCGGCGTCCGGAGGGGTAAAAGCAGGCGAGCCTGTTAACATAGCCGTGCCTACGGGCAACTTCGGCGACATACTCGCGGCGTATTACGCCAAAAAGATGGGCCTGCCGGTTAAAAAGCTTATCTGTGCGTCAAACTCAAACAATGTGCTGACGGACTTCCTCAAAACCGGAATTTACGACCGCAACAGGCAGTTTTACGAAACAATATCGCCGTCTATGGATATACTTGTGTCAAGCAACCTCGAACGCCTCCTGTTCGACCTTACGGATGGCGACGACAGGAAAGTATCCTCGTGGATGCGCGGGCTTTCACGCACGGGGAGCTACGACGCTTCCAAGTACCTTGACAGGGTAAAAGAGCTTTTTTGGGGCGCTTACTGCGACGACGCTGAAACAAAACAGGAGATAAGGCGTGTGTACGAAAAGTACCATTACCTCTGCGACACACATACGGCCGTCGCGTCAGCCGTCTACGGCAAATATGCTGCTGAAACGGGCGACTCTGCAACGCCGGCAATCGTCGTATCGACCGCAAACCCGTACAAATTCCCGT
>DHNP01000034.1:45785-67918 GCA_002409585.1 Ruminococcaceae bacterium UBA5413
ACGGCATGCAGCCGTTTCAGGCTTTGAGGCCGTGCGCGTACTTTCAGAGATGACGGGCACTCCGGTGCCGGAGCCAATAGCTGAACTCGAAGACAAACCCGTCAGGTTCGGCACTGTGTGCGCAAAAGAAGAAATGGGCGCCGAAGTGCTTAAGTTCGCTTCCGGCACGTTTGAGTGAAAGACGGCTGCTTATGTCAGTATTTGCTATCGCGGACCTGCACCTGTCGCTTGGGGAAAACAAGCCGATGGACGTTTTCAAAGGCTGGGAAAACTACGTTGCCCGCCTCAAAAAAAACTGGATGGCAGTCGTCAGGGACACCGACACGGTTGTCATTGCCGGCGACGTGTCATGGGCGATGAAGCTTGACGGGGCGGAGAAAGACTTCGGTTTTATAAACTCGCTGCCCGGGCGCAAGCTCATAGTCAAGGGCAACCACGACTACTGGTGGTCGACTAAAAAAAAGATAGAAACGTTCCTTTCGTCCCGCGGGTTCTCAAGCATTTCCATCATCCATAACAGCGCGGCCGCCGCGGAAAATATAGCCGTATGCGGCACGAGGGGATGGCTTTATTCGTCGGAAGCGCCTGAGGACGTGAAAGTCCTCGAACGCGAGGTCGGCAGGCTGCGCGCTTCTATAAACGCTGCCGAAGCGCTTGGGCTTGAGCCGGTTGTGTTCATGCATTACCCGCCTGTTTACGATGGGGCGGAGTGCCGCGAGATTATGGACGTACTTTTCGGGCATGGCATAAAAAGATGTTATTTCGGGCATATACACGGCAGGGCTGCGGCTAAGCGCGCGCCCGACGGGGATTACCGCGGGATTGAGATGCATCTTGTTTCGTGCGATACGGTTGATTTTACGCCTGTTTTGGTAAGACAGCGGCAGGAATGACAATTTTAGTATTAATTGTTGTTTTTATAAAAACATTTCATTAATATGTAGAAACTTTTAAAGTCATGTGTTATAATTAACGTTGACAATTTGCTATTTTGCAGGAGGAAAATATAATGAGCTTAGAGTCGTCTAACAAAGTCGATACAAACCGCTACCAGCTTGAAGTTAAGGTTGACGCGGACAAATTTGAGGGTGCCGTTAACAAGGCATACCTTAAAAATAGAAATAAGATAATGATTCCGGGTTTCCGTAAAGGCAAGGCGCCGAGAAAATTCATAGAGAAATATTACGGCGAAAAAGTTTTTTACGATGATGCCATAAACGATGTCTATCCTGACGCGCTTGAGGAAGCCATAAAGGAATCGGAGCTTGGGTTTGTAGAGGATAAAATCGACTTCGACCTTGTTTCGGCCGATAAGGACGGCCTTAAGTTTAAAGCAACCATAACGACAAAGCCGGAAGTTCAGATAGAAGGCTACAAGGGAATTAAAGTCGAAAAGGAAATCCCGAATGTAACTGACGGGGACGTCGACAAAGAGCTTGAAAATATACGCGAGCGCGACTCAAGGATGGTAACGGTAGACGACAGGACGGCACAGAAAGGCGACATAGCCGTCATTGACTTTGACGGTTACGCGGACGGCGAGCGCTTTGAGGGCGGCAAAGGTGAAAACTACAGCCTTACCCTTGGCAGCGGCCAGTTTATAAACGGCTTTGAGGATCAGGTAATAGGCCATAAAACAGGTGAGGAATTCGACGTAAACGTCAAATTCCCGGACGATTACGGGGAAAAAAGCTTAGCCGGCAGGGACTCTGTTTTCAAAGTGAAGCTGCATGAGATCAAAGTAAAGGAATTGCCTCAGCTCGACGACGACTTTGTAAAAGACGTGAGCGAGTTTGACACGCTTGACGAGTATAAGGCCGATATAAAGAAAAATATCGAAAAAAGAAAAGAAGATATTTCGAAGGATAAAGTGGATAACCAGCTTATAGACAAGGTAAACGAGCTGCTTAAGGCCGACATACCGGAGGCCATGTTCAGGAACAGGGTCGACGACGACCTCAAGGATTTCAGCTACCGTTTGCAGTCCCAGGGGATGAATATCCAAAAATATATGCAGTATACCGGCGAAAACGAGGAAGCCATACGCAAGAGGTTCCGCCCGCAGGCAGAGCGCCAGGTAAAGTTCCGCCTTGCGCTTGAAAAGATAGCGGAGCTTGAAGCCATAAAGCCTACTGAGGAAGACCTCGAAAAAGAGTATAAAAAGTATGCCGATGCATATAAGATAGACCAGGAAAAAATCAAAAAGCTTATAAAGAGCGAAGACCTTTCAAAGGACATCGCTGTGGAAAAAGCTTTTGATGTCATACGCGACAGCGCGGAAGTGACCGAAGTCCCCGAAAAGACTGGGGAAGGCGAAAAAAAGGCTGAAGCAGACGAAAGCGGAGCTTCCGCCGACTGAATGCCTTTAAGCGGGGGATTATTCACGCACCCGAAAATAAAAGCGGAATAAATATCTTATGATTAGTCAATGCTTTATAATATTGCCGACGGTTGGGAGGTATTTTTAATGAGCAACCTTGTACCTTACGTTATCGAGCAGACGAGCCGCGGAGAGCGCTCTTACGATATTTTTTCAAGGCTTCTTAACGACAGGATCGTTATGCTGACAGACGAGGTAAACGATGCCACGTCAAGCCTTGTAGTGGCACAGCTTTTATACCTTGAGGGGCAGGACCCCGCAAAGGACATAAGCCTTTACATTAACAGCCCGGGCGGTTCGGTTACGTCGGGACTTGCCATTTACGACACAATGCAGTATATAAAATGCGACGTTGCCACCATATGCATGGGCATGGCCGCCAGTATGGGCGCTTTCCTGCTTACGGCGGGCGCGAAGGGCAAGAGGATGGCGCTGCCGAACAGCGACATAATGATCCACCAGCCGAGCGGCGGGACGAAAGGCCAGGCTTCCGACATAAAAATACAGGCTGAGCATATGCTGTTTATAAAAAAGAAATTGAACCGGATCTTTTCAGAAAGGACCGGCCAGCCTCTTGAAGTCATTGAAAGAGATACGGAACGCGACAACTTTATGACTGCCGAGGAGGCCGTAAAGTACGGCCTTATTGACAAGGTTATAACCAGTAGATGAGATAGGGTGATGTAATGCCTAACGGCGATGACAATAAAGGCAGGGAGATATGCTGTTCTTTCTGCGGCAAGCCGCAGAGCGAGGCGCGCCGCCTTATAGCGGGGCCTGGGGTTTTTATCTGCGATGAGTGCATAGAGCTGTGCATGTCCATACTGAACGACGAGAAAAACCTGTGCTCTAAAAAAGAAAATTACAGTGAATCTGTTTCCGAACTGCCTAAGCCGCATGAGATAAAAAAGCAGCTTGACGACTATGTCATAGGGCAGGATGAAGCTAAAGTAGCGCTGTCGGTGGCGGTTTACAACCACTATAAGCGCATATATTACAACAGCGGGGCAAGCGATGACGTTGAGCTTACCAAAAGCAACGTGCTGCTTTTGGGGCCGACCGGCGTAGGCAAGACGCTGCTTGCGCAGACGCTTGCGCGCATACTCGACGTGCCGTTCGCCATAGCGGACGCTACGACGCTTACGGAAGCGGGGTATGTCGGCGAGGACGTTGAAAATATTTTGCTGCGCCTTATACAGGCCGCAGACTTTGATATAGAAAAAGCCGAGCACGGTATAATATATATAGATGAGATAGACAAGATAGCGCGTAAGTCGGAGAACCCCTCCATTACCCGCGACGTAAGCGGGGAGGGTGTCCAGCAGGCGCTTTTGAAAATACTCGAAGGCACTGTTTCAAACGTGCCGCCGCAGGGCGGCAGGAAACATCCGCAGCAGGAATTTCTGCAGATAGATACTTCCAATATACTGTTCATATGCGGCGGTGCTTTCGACGGGCTTAAGTCCATAGTCGAAAAGCGCACGGCGACGTCTGCCATAGGCTTCGGCGCCGAGATACACAGTAAGGAAGAATTTTACAAAACAGCATGGATGGAAAACGTAATACCGCATGACCTCGTGAAGTACGGCCTTATACCTGAGCTTGTCGGCCGCCTGCCGGTAATAGCAACCCTTGACGACCTTGACGAAAAAGCCCTTGTAAGGATCCTGACGGAGCCTAAAAACAGCCTTGTCAGCCAGTACAAGAAGCTCTTTCAGCTTGATAAGGTTGACTTGGAGTTTGAGCCGGACGCATTGCTGGCAATAGCTAAAATGACTCTCGAACGTCACACCGGCGCGAGGGGGCTTAAGTCAGTCATGGAAAGCTTTCTCAAAAACCTTATGTATAACGTCCCCTCGGACTATACTATAGAAAAAGTGGTAATAAATAAAGATACTGTCGAAGACAGCAAGAATGTCCAGATTGTCCGCAACCCTGAAAGGACGCCGGTAAAGCTTACCGTAAGCGTTCCTAAAAAACGCGGGAGAAGAAGCTCTGCCTGCTGACGGCACTTTAACGGCAATATATGCTATAATTAAATATGATGGTATTTTTTACTGCCGCGGCAGCGTTATCTTGATTTCGCTTGGCGGCAGCATTTTTTTCAAGGAGTTATTTATGAATGCCGATATTAAACCTATTAAAGTAGAGAAAAAGACTTTGCCGGCCATCCCGCTTAGGGGGCTGGTTATATTTCCCGGTATGCTGCTCCAGTTCGACGTGGGGCGCGAGAAGTCGGTCTTGGCCCTCGAAAAGGCAATGGACGCGGACCAGCTTGTTTTTCTCGTAGCCCAACAAGACATCACGGACGACGACCCGAAGTCTGAAAAGGTGTACGGCGTAGGCGTCGTCGCCAAAGTAAAGCAGGTCATACGCCGCGGCGAGAACGGCATGCGCCTTTTTGCGGAAGGGCTTTACAGGGCGGAAATACTCTCTACAGTGAGCGAGAAGCCTTATTTCACCGTAAGCCTGATGCGGCTTGAAACACAGCCTTACAGGGCGACTAAACGCACAGAGGCGCTCGTTCGCTACACGCAGAACCTTTTCGAGCAGTTCATACAGAACTACAGCCGTATACCGCCGGACATAGTCCTCGGTGTAATACAAAAAAAGAACTGCGGCGAGCTTGCGGATTATATAGCTTCTAATATCATTTTTGATTATGAGCAAAAACAGCTTATACTTGAGGAACTCAACCCGGTAAGGCGCCTTAAGAAACTTGTAAAAGTTTTGGAAAGTGAAATAAAGATACTTTCCATAGAAACTCAGATAAGCGAAAAGGCCAAAGAGCAGATAGACAAAAACCAGCGCGACTATTTTTTGCGCGAGCAGATGCGCGCCATATCAGACGAGCTCGGCGAGGACGATAACCCTCAGCAGGAGTCGGACGAACTGCGCAAGCGAATAAAGGAGCTGCGGCTGCCGCAGCTGCAGAACGACAAGCTTTTGAAAGAGTGCGACAGGCTTTCAAAGATGCCCGAAGGCTCCCACGAGGCGAGCGTGATAGTCAGCTATGTGGAAACGTGCCTCGACCTGCCGTGGAACGTGTCAAGCAAAGAGGACATAAACCTCAGGAAAGCCAAAAGCATACTTGACCGCGACCACTACGGACTTAAGGAAGTCAAGGAAAGGATACTCGAGATACTTGCCGTAAAAAAACTTGCGCCAAATATAAAAGGGCAGATAATCTGCCTTGCGGGTCCGCCCGGAGTAGGCAAGACTTCCATTGCCCACTCCATAGCGGAAGCTACCGGGCGGAAATATGTACGCGTTTCACTCGGCGGCGTGCGCGACGAGTCGGACATAGTCGGCCACAGGCGGACGTATATCGGCTCTATGCCCGGCCGCATAATATCGGCCATAAAGCAGGCTGGAACAAACAACCCCCTTCTCTTACTTGATGAGATAGACAAAATGGGTAACAATTTCAGGGGGGACCCGTCGTCCGCTATGCTGGAAGTGCTTGACGCTGAGCAGAATTCTGCTTTTTACGACCATTATATAGATATGCCGTTTGATTTGAGCAAGGTGCTTTTCATAACGACGGCAAACGATGCGGGCGCCATACCGGAGCCGCTTTACGACCGCATGGACGTTATAACCTTAGGCAGCTATACACATTTGGAAAAGTACAATATCGCCGTAAAGCATTTGATACCAAAGCAGCTTAAAAAACACGGCATGGACGGCAAGATGCTGCGCTTTACGCCGTCGGCCGTCCATATGCTCATAGACGGCTACACACGCGAAGCCGGCGTAAGGAGCCTTGAGCGCCAGATAGCTTCTGTCTGCCGCAAATGCGCAAAGTATTTTGTGGAAAATAAAAATAAAAAAATTATTATAAACGTAAAGAAAGTGCCGGAGCTTCTCGGCCCGCAGAAATTCAGGGACGACAGCATAAGTAAAAAAGATATGGTAGGCCTTGTAAACGGGCTTGCGTGGACCAGCGTAGGCGGCACTATACTGCCCATTGAAGTGGCAGTCATGGACGGCACGGGTAAGATAGAGCTTACAGGCTCGCTCGGCGACGTTATGAAGGAGTCCGCCAAAACAGCCATAAGCTGCATACGCACAAGGGCGTCGAGCCTTGGCATAGAACACGACTTTTACACTAAATACGATATCCACATACACGCGCCGGAGGGCGCGATACCTAAGGACGGCCCGTCCGCTGGTACTGCCATGGCAACGGCTATTACCTCCGCACTGTGCGACATACCCATAAAGCACGACGTCGCCATGACAGGCGAGATAACGCTTCTGGGCAGGGTGCTGCCTATAGGCGGCCTTAAGGAAAAGACGATGGCGGCGTACCGCTCAGGTATAAAAACGGTTATAATCCCCGCAGACAACGTTTCGGATTTGGAGGAAATAGATTCGGCCGTTAAACAGTCTATAGACTTTAAACCGGTTGAAAAGATAGACCAGGTTCTGCGCCTCGCCCTTCAGAGGATGCCGTCGCCAGGGCGCTGTACCGCGAAAGGCGCCGCCGGCGGGGACCCAAAACCGGAGCAGCAGTTACCGGCAGGCGCCGCCGCCATACCGCAGTAAAGGTTGTGTACCATGAGTTTTGAAAACGCTGAGTTCGAGATGTCTGCGGGGCTTGCTTCGCAGCTGCCGGACTGTACGCTGCCGGAGATAGTTTTTTCCGGCAGGTCAAACGTCGGAAAGTCGTCGCTTATAAATAAACTCCTCAACAGAAAGTCAATAGCGAGGGTAAGCTCAAAGCCGGGAAAAACCGCAACTATAAATTTTTACAATATCGGGTTCTGCAGGTTTGTTGATTTGCCGGGGTACGGCTACGCCAAAGTGCCTTACGAGGAAAAGCTGCGCTGGAGCGGCCTTGTTGAGGGGTACTTTTCGTCAGGCAGGCACATAAAAACCGTCGTGCAGCTTACGGATATCCGCCGCGCGCCCTCTGCGGAGGATATGCAGATGATAGATTACGTGCAGGAGCTCGGCGTGCCGTGCATTGTTGCCGCCACTAAGTCGGACAAGCTGAACCGTGCGCAGACTGAAAAGCAGCTCGGCCTTTACGACGGACTTTTTGGCCGCAGGCAAAATACGGAGTTCATACCGGTTTCGTCGTTTAACGGCGATGGTACAGAAGAAATAAAAAAGATTATTTTAGGCCTTTGCGGGCATAAGTAAAGAAAGAATTGAAACTTTGACGTGCATATTTAAGAAAGGGGCTTTAGTCTATGCCGCGCCCTAAAAAATTCCGAAGGGTATGCAGCCTGCCGCGGGTAAAAAATTTCATCCCTGCCGAGGCTTCCGGCACGGCTGAAACCGTTACAATGAGCGTTGAGGAGTACGAGGTTATACGCCTTATGGACCTTGACGATTTTAACCAGGACGAAACGGCCGAAAGGATTGGCGTGGCGCGCTCGACGGTGCAGAGGATATACGACGGCGCGAGGAAAAAGATTGCCGACTGTATCGTAAACGGAAAAAGCCTCAGGATAGAAGGCGGAAATTACAGGCTGTGCGCCGGTGAAGCCGAGGGGGAGATGTGCGGCTGCCGTAATTGCCGCAGGAGGCGCTGTTTTTGCGTGAACGGCGGCGGTGAGCAGAAAGACCGCTGATTAAGGGGAAGGCGCCGCGCATGAGGAAGTGAAAAACCTTTTGAGGAAAATTCCCGCGCCGCTTTTTGCATGATTGCGTGCGGGAAGTACTATATTTTAAGATTAAAACGCACTTTAGCCGCCTTTTTGCGGTTAAAGTGCATTTTACGCCCTGTAAAGAGTTAAAATGTTGACAACTCGATGATTTTATATCATAATTAGTACAATACTTTACAGTACGTATCAGGGCACAGTGATATTTGTAATATATAGAAATTGGAGAAGATTCGCAATGGGTTTGACTTTAGCGCAAAAAATAATAAAGCGCCATCTCGTCAGCGGCGACATGGTGCCGGGCAGCGAAATAGGGCTGAAAATTGACCAGACGCTTACGCAGGACGCTACGGGCACAATGGCGTACATTGAGTTCGAAGCAATGGGCATACCGCGTGTCAGGACAGAGCTTTCGGTTGCCTATGTAGACCATAACACGCTGCAGACGGGCTTTGAAAATGCCGATGACCACCGCTTTATACAGTCGGTGGCGAAAAAACGCGGCATTTATTTTTCACGCCCGGGCAACGGCATATGCCACCAGGTACACCTCGAACGGTTCGGCATACCGGGCAAAACCCTTATAGGCTCCGACAGCCATACGCCCACAGGCGGCGGGATAGGCATGCTCGCCATAGGCGCCGGAGGGCTTGACGTGGCGGTGGCCATGGGCGGCGGGCCGTACTACATCCCCATGCCTAAAATGCTCCGCGTCAACCTGACTGGCAGGCTAAGGCCGTGGGTGAGCGCGAAAGACGTCATACTTTACGTGCTTAAAAAGCTTACGGTAAAGGGCGGCGTAGGCAGGGTAGTGGAGTACTGCGGCGAGGGCGTTAAAACGCTTACTGTTCCGGAACGCGCCACTATAACCAATATGGGCGCGGAGCTTGGCGCGACAACGTCAGTTTTTCCGTCGGACGAGGTCACGAGGGAGTTCTTAAAGGCCCAGGGGCGCGCGAAAGACTGGACGGAACTTAAGGCGGACGATGACGCGGTTTACGACGAAACGTTAAACGTTGACTTGTCACAGGTAACGTCGCTGGCGGCCTGCCCGAACAGCCCTGATGCCGTTAAATCGGTCGATGAGATAGGAAAAATAAAAATCGACCAGGTCTGCATAGGCTCCTGCACCAATTCGTCTTACCGCGACTTAATGCGCGTCGCCTCAATTCTGAAGGGTAAAACAGTAAACCCTGACGTGAGCCTTGTCATATCGCCAGGCTCGAAACAGGTTTACAATATGCTTGCGCAGAACGGCGCGCTTGCCGACCTTATAGGCGCCGGCGCGCGGGTGCTTGAGTGTGCCTGCGGCCCATGCATAGGTATGGGGCAGTCGCCTAACTCGGCGGGCGTTTCACTTAGAACATTTAACAGGAACTTCCTCGGGCGCTCAGGCACCGCGGACGCTAAGATTTACCTTGTAAGCCCTGAAACGGCGGCGGCATCGGCATTAACGGGCGTGCTTACCAATCCGTCGTTTTTGGGGGATGAAATTCATATCGGCATGCCGGAGCATTTCACTGTAAACGACAACATGATTATCCCACCGGCTTCGGCTGAGAATGCGGAGAAGGTTGAGATACTGCGCGGGCCGAATATAAAAGGCTTCCCTAAAACTGAACCTTTGGCAGGCACCATAAAGGCAAAAGCGATGCTTAAGGTAGGCGACAATATAACTACCGACCATATTATGCCGGCAGGCTCTAAAATACTGCCGTACCGTTCAAACATACCGTACCTTTCAAAGTTCTGCTTCACCGTATGCGATAAAGGTTTCCCCGAAAGATGCGCTGAAAACGGGAATGGAATCATCATAGGCGGCTCAAACTACGGACAGGGCTCGTCACGCGAGCACGCCGCGCTTGTACCGCTTTACCTTGGCATAAAAGCCGTCATAGTGAAAAGCTTCGCAAGGATACACTGTGCGAACCTTGCAAACGCGGGCATACTGCCGCTGGTATTTAAAGATGAAAAGGATTACGGCCGCATAGAGCTTATGGATGAACTTGAAATACCTGACGTGCGCAGCGCAGTGGAGAAAGGCGCGGCGATTACGGTTTATAACAGGACTAAAAACGTTTCGTTTGAAGTCGAGGCGGTTTTAAGCGGCCGCCAGCGCGAAATGGTGCTCTGCGGCGGTTTGCTTGAGTACACTAAGCTTAAGCATTCGGGTGCCGGCAAAAACCGTGGATAACACCGCTTTGCCGGCGGAACGGCATGGGCTGCTGCCGGACGGGCTTACGGGCAGCCGGATAAAATGGATAGCCATAGCGGCAATGCTCATAGACCACACAGCGTGGGCTTTTGTTCCGTTTGCTTCCGCCGCTGGGCAGGCCATGCACGTAGTCGGCAGGGTGACGGCGCCTATAATGTGCTTTTTTATAGCGGAAGGGTATTATTATACTAAAAATGTAAAAAAGTACGCAGCACGGCTTGGGATTTTTGCGTTGGCTTCGCAAATGCCGTATTCGCTGTTCAACAGCGGGAAAATTTTTTCACTTTCGGAGTTCAGCGTTATATATACGCTGTTTTTAAGCCTGCTTGCCGTTTGGGCATATGACAAAATAGAAAACAGATGGCTTAAAACATGTGTTATAATAGCTTTATGTATCCTTTCCCTGCGGGGGGACTGGATGTTCTTAGACATCTTGTACTCGCTTATATTTTGGGAGTACAGGGGCAGCTTCAAAGAGCAGGCGCGCTGGTTTTCGGTGGTTTCGGCCGGCCTTGTCGTTTTCAGCGCGGCTGCCATGGCTCTGCACGGCAGGCATTTTTACAGCCAGCTCTTCCAGGCGGGCGTTTTCCTCTGCCTGCCTATACTCGCGCTCTACAACGGTAAACGCGGCGGCGGGGAAAAGTCAAAGTGGGCTTTTTACATCTTTTACCCGCTGCACCTGCTCGTTTTGGGAATAATTAAGGTTTTTGCGTAAGCAAAGGAGGTCTTTATGACGGAAAAAATAAAAATGCTCACCCCTTTGGTCGAAATGGACGGGGATGAGATGACAAGGATAATATGGAAAAAGATAAAAGAGATATTAATTGAACCGTATGTTGACTTGAAAACAGAGTACTATGACCTTGGCCTCAAAAACCGCGACGCAACCGATGACCGTGTGACCGCCGATGCGGCTGAAGCCATAAAGAAATACGGTGTAGGCGTAAAGTGCGCCACCATAACCCCTAACGCGGACAGGGTCGCGGAGTACGGCCTTAAACAAATGTGGAAGTCGCCCAACGGCACCATAAGGGCCATACTTGACGGCACGGTTTTCCGCACGCCGGTTTTGGTAAAAGGTATAACGCCGCTTGTGCCCTCGTGGAAAAGCCCCATAACCATCGCGCGCCACGCATACGGCGACGTCTACAAAAACGTTGAAATGTCCGTGCCTGCCGGTGCGAAAGCCGAGCTTGTGGTTACTAAAGCCGACGGCACAAAGGAACGCAGCACGATACATGACTTTGACTCCGCAGGCATAATACAGGGGCAGCATAACGTGGACAAAAGCATAGAGAACTTTGCAGAGTCGTGCTTTAAGTTTGCGCTTGAAAATAAAAAAGACCTGTGGTTTTCTACAAAAGACACCATATCAAAGATTTACGACAGGCGTTTCAAAGATATTTTCGATAAGCTTTACAATGAAAAATATAAAGATAAATTTGAACGTGAAGGCATAACGTATTTCTATACTCTTATAGACGATGCGGTAGCGCGCGTCATACGCTCAGAAGGCGGCTTCATATGGGCGTGCAAAAACTACGACGGCGACGTTATGAGCGACATGATAGCTACGGCTTTCGGCAGCCTTGCCATGATGACGAGCGTACTCGTTTCACCTACCGGCGCATATGAGTATGAAGCGGCGCACGGCACAGTGCAGCGCCATTATTATAAGTACCTTAAAGGCGAAAAAACGTCAACAAATTCCGTGGCGACTATTTTTGCGTGGACAGGCGCCATGAAAAAGCGCGGCGAGCTTGACGGCACGCCGGAACTTGCCGACTTTGCCGGCAGGCTTGAAAAAGCGACGCTGCAGACTATTGAGGGCGGCGTAATGACAGGCGACCTTGCGCGCATATCCTCTTTGCCCGATAAAAAAACGGTGGACACGGAAGCGTTTTTAAATGAGGTCCAAAAAAGGCTATGATGTGCGAAATCATATATGACTTTATAAGGGGGAATGCACATGCCAAAGCGCAGGAACGTGTCTATGTCTGTCGTAAGGCGGCTGCCGCGGTATTACCGCTTTTTATACCAGCTTAAAAACAAAGGCGTGGTAAGGATATCTTCCACCGAACTTTCGCAGAAGATAGGCCTTACCGCGTCACAGATAAGGCAGGACCTTAACTGTTTCGGAGGTTTCGGCCAGCAGGGGTACGGCTATATAGTTAGCCAGCTGTGCGACGAGATAGGCAATATCCTGGGGCTTTCAAACGGTTACAGGACAGTCCTGTTCGGCGCCGGCAACTTAGGCACTGCCATAGCAAACCATATGTCTTTTCAAAAAGAGGGCTTTAAGCTTATAGGTATTTTCGACAGTTCGCCTGACAAAATCGGCAAAACGCTTGCGGACATAACGATACAGGACGTAAAAAACACCGAGGATTTCTGTAAAAGGGAGAAACCCGTCATGGCTGTTTTTTGCGTGCCGCGCAACGCGGTCGATGACCTCTCGTCGCGTATTTACAAGCTTGGCGTACGGAATTTTTGGAATTTCAGCCATTACGACATTGCTATGGAGTACCCGGATGCGGTTGTGGAAAACGTACATCTGAACGACAGCCTTATGACGCTTTGCTACCGTATTTCAAACCCGGCGGAGTAAGAGGTGTCACCCGTTAAGGCCAAGGCTGTCGATATATCCGGCAATGCTGCCTTTGTCACCGGTATCAGGTATAATTTTTGTTTCAAAAATAGAAATATTTTCAACATGTTTTATGATTTCACCCGGTTCCATACGGTATATAGGGCTTAAGGACGTAAGCTCGGCGTAGTCGCGGGTGGCTTCAGCCTCAAAGGAACATCCGAAGTCGGGGTACGCTGCCTGTGGAGTGTGGACAAAGCGCTTCACAACGGCGTATTTTTTGCCTACGTAGGCGCCCCAGCCGGACGTGTCGTTTAACCCTATTTTAACCGGGGTATTGTTTTGGGCAGAGCGGTTCAAAAAAATATATTTATCGCTTAAAAATATATTAGGGTCGTTAAGCGAAGTACCAGGCCAGGCGGCGGCAATCCTGCCCGGAATGTATTTGCAGCCGCTTTCCTGCGACTGGGGCAGTACGGCCGTGCCTTCACCGCAGAGCATGGTGGCGGCGGCTATGCCGTGCGTCTGGACTTTTTTTGAACAGTTTTCCGCGGTGTGCACTACCATTATGTCGGTAGCGTCCTTGCCCATGACAATCTCATACTCCAGCTTCATGTCGCTTGTCTTTTGCTTTTGCGATGCAAACAAGACGCCGTCGTTAAGTATGCTGTAGACAACGGGGGAATTGTCAGGGTAAAATGTCTGCTCCTGCTTGTACGGCATGAGAACTTCCCTGTGGCCGCCGTAGTAATAAAAAGAACTGCCTTTTTTTAGCGACTCCTCGTCTTTTCCGCGGACAACATACTTGCGCTCAATGTCTGTGAACATCAGGTTTTCACCGCCGCACGGGCCAAGGCGCACTATCCTCGGACCGGCCTCTATGGTAACGACGGCTTCTATAACCCCGTTTGTCATAAGCAGGCATTTACCGTAATTTTCAAATTGTACTTCTTTTATATCCAAAGTAATTCTTCCTTTCCAAGCGGAACCGATTTCTTAGACTGAAGGCTATCGTCCGTTTGATCAGTTTTGCATACTTAAACAAAGTCATGGAAAAGTATTGTAAACCGCCGTATTACGTCCGCGCATGTAAATTTATTTTGGATATTGTAAAAAGCCTGCGGCTTTCCCGCACTGAGTAATACCGGTGTTTATTATTTTAATGCCATTGCCGGAAAATATACTATATTATGCAAAGAAACTGTCCGCGGTTATTATTTTCGCTGTCATATCAGCGCCGCATGGAGCCGCTTGCGGAAGGCACAGTGAAAAGGTATCCGCGGCTTTGTTTTCAAGCCGCAGTATGTCGGCGCCCCTTTTGCCGAGCAGTTTTATATCCGAAAAACGCGTGACGATGGGAAGCGCGGAGTGCTCCTTTGCTTTATGCAGTATGCCGGCGCCGTTCCTGCCGATGGCAAGAACGCGGATATAAGGCGGCAGGCCTTCGGCCATGGGGGCGGTGACGCCTAAAAACGCAGAAAGTACTATCCTGCGTACGCGCGCGTGGGTGTATCTTTTAGTCTTTATAAGTGAGTAAAGCCCGTCTAAAGAAGTTGCCTGCCTTACGGCTGAAAAGACCCTGTTTTCGAGCCCTTCACTTATGTCAGGCAGCATGCGGAAGTCTGCTTTGCCCATCTGCCTCAGCTTTGCGAGCATGCCGCGCTCAAGGTAAGAGAGGCTTGCTGGCGCCCGGCCGGCCATCACTTCGGCTTTAAGAATTTCATATGCGCTTTTGGGGATGTATTTTTCACATTGGGCGCGCTCCGAGAGAATTTTCCTCAGCATACGCGAGGAGGGCGTGCCTCCGCTGCAATCGGCGGCGTCGTGCGCCGCGCCGCAGCGCTTAACGGTGAACGGCGTTATGCCGGGCGCAAAATTTTTTATTGCCTTTAAATATTCGATACCGAGTATGTTGTTAGGCTGACGCAGAAGGCCAGCTGTGCTTTTGCCGAACATTTCTTCGACTGCGGCCTGCCTTGCCGCGGCAAACGTGGCGCCGCAGGCAAGCTTTTTTTTAATATTTTCATGCAGCCCCGGCGAAAACAGCGCTTCGGAAGCCGCCGAAAGCTCCGCGATGCTGCCGCTTTCACTTCCGAAGCCGACGGCGTCGGCGCCGACTGCGTTAAGCAGCGATATGCCGCCGGCAGCGAACTTTTCCGCGCCGGCGACTGACCACGGCAGCGGCAGCTCGGCTACAAGGTCCGCGCCGCATGAAACCGCCTGTGCCGCACGCGCACGCTTTGACATGACGGCGGCTTCCCCGCGCTGCACGAAATCGCCGCTCATAACTACGGCTATATGCGTTGCGCCGGCATCTTTAAGGCTTTCTATGAGCTTAAGATGACCTGTATGGAACGGGTTGTATTCGGCAATGATTCCGGCTGTGAACATCATTAGTACCCCTATATAATGTATAATCTTATGGCCTTTAAGTATAACCCTTAATCACTTGAAAATGTACAGCTTTTGTAATATCATATATATTATATGATTTAAGCTTTTTTTTCAATAGCCGTGCATGTGCCGCGGGCGTTTGGCGGTAACGTTCTGCGCTTGCGCACGGTGGGATACCGTGATTTTAGGAGGAAACGCAATGAATATATTAGTTATCAATGCAGGAAGTTCTTCGTTAAAGTATCAGCTTATAGATATGGACACAGGGAAAGCAGTGGCCAAGGGCATATGTGAGAGGATAGGTATTGACGGTATTTTTGAGTATAAAAACAACAAGGGGTTTGTGCGGAAGGAAAACGTTGAAATAAAAAACCACGTGGATGCCTTCCGCATGGTTACAGATGCGCTCATTGACAAAAAAACGGGAGTGGTTTCCGACCCCTCGGAAATAGCGGCGGTAGGCCACCGCATAGTGCAGGGCGGGTCTGTCTTTGACAAATCGGTTTTAGTTAACGACGAGGTAATAGAGAAAATAAAAAGCCTCATACCCTTGGCTCCGCTCCACAACGGCCCCGAAGTTGACGCGCTCCTCGCCTCGCGCGAGGTTTTCGGCAAGGACAAGCCGCAGTGCGTTGTGTTTGACACGTCGTTCCATTCTACAATGCCTGAAAAAGCGTACATGTTCCCCATACCTTATGAGTACTATGAAAAATATAAAGTGCGCCGCTACGGGTTCCACGGGACGTCGCACAGGTACGTCAGCCACCACTGCGCGCATCTCATGCACCAGCCTTTGGAAGATATTAAAATGGTTACGTGCCACATAGGGAACGGCTCGTCGATAGCAGCCATAAAAAACGGCAAGGTCGTAGACACGAGCATGGGGCTTACTCCGCTCGGCGGCTTTATGATGGGTACACGCTCAGGCTCGCTCGACCCGTCTGTCGTTACATTCATAATGGAACAGGAAAACCTGACGCCTAAGGAAATGAACGAGATTTTAAATAAGAAATCCGGCATATTCGGCGTGTGCGGGTACAGTGATGACCGCGACGTCACAAGGGCGGAAATAGAAGGCAAGCCGAAAGCCATACTCGCGCATGAAATGCTTAATTACCAGATAACAAAGTATATAGGCGCTTACGCGGCGTCTATGAACGGGCTGGACTGCATAGTGTTTACCGCCGGGCTCGGCGAGAACCAGCCGTCGATGCGTTACGGCGTATGTATGAACCTTAGGTACCTTGGAGTAAAAATAGACCCAATCTTAAACGACCAGTATGTACACGGCAAAGAGGGAAAAATCTCAACGTTTGACTCCTCGGTATCGGTTTACGTTATAAACACCAACGAGGAACTGCTTATAGCGCGTGACACCAAGGTCATTGTCGACAGGCTGGCTTATGCTTCGGCACCTGATAAAACCAAGGTTGACCCCGAGGACGTGTAAAATGCTTTGAGCTAAGCTTTTATTGTCCGTGGGCTTGCTGCCCACGGACTTTTTCTATAAGCCGGCCGTATAAAAGGCCGGCTTGCCAATATTATAAAAGAATGATATAATTATCTAAATATTCTCAGACCCGGCGGATGTTATTTTATGCTTAATGACGGTTTCAGCCGGCACGGGGGGGACTTTGTGTGAAGATTCAGGAATCAGGGGAAAATTACCTCGAAACCATTTTAATCCTGAAAAACAGGAACGGGTTTGTGCGCTCGATTGATGTTGCCAACGAACTCGGTTATACTAAGGCAAGCGTAAGCCGCGCAATGAGCATCTTAAAAAAGGCCGGCTACCTTGTAATGGAACCTGACGGAGCCCTTGTGCTTACCGAATCCGGCAAGAAACGCGCCGAGGCCATTTACGAGAGGCATAACCTCATTGCCAAATTCCTCGAACTGACTTTGGGCGTTGATGAGCATACGGCAACCCAGGACTCATGCCGCATAGAACACATAATAAGCGAGGAAAGCTTCAGCCGTATCAAAAAATATGTCAAAAAAGCGGAAAACGGCCAATAGCCGCTGTGAAAGGATTGTAGAAACCAAATGGATTACGTCTCTATAAAATGCCCGCACTGCGGGAAAGAGTTAAAAGTCCCCGCTGATGCCGAAAAAATCGTATGTATGTTCTGCGCTGAGCCTATCATTATGGGCGGCGGCACGGAGGGTGCGCCCGCCGCGGAAAGTGCGCAAGAGCCCGCGGCGGTCGGTGAAGCAAAAGCGGCTGTGCCTGAAGGGATATTTTCATTTAAAATAAGTTTAGACCAAATGAATGCGAAAGTGTATCCGTCGGTCTTTGAAAATTTCCAGAAAGTTATGTCGCCATTTTGGCCGGCTTTTGAAAGGGCCGCGTCGCAGGCTCCGGAGAGAACCGCCGAAGAAATATCGGACAGGCTTGTTTCAGGTTACTCGGCACAGGTTTCGGATGATGATAAAAAACACGACTCAAACAAATACTTTGACTGCCGCTTTACAATCACGGCACTGCTCATACCTGCCATACTTGAGCGTAAGAATGAAGCCTCCGAAAAGCTTGCCGATGTTTTTCTCAAGAAGTGGAACGAAAAGTATCCTAAGCGCCCCCTTGGAAAAGCTTCATATGATATGATTTTAAAAGGTTTTAAAAAGAAATACTGCTTTGTTACGACGGCTACGTGCCTTGCGCTGAAAAAAGGCGACGGCTGCCGTGAACTCAACATGTTCCGCAGTTTCCGTGACAACTGGATGCTTGGCACGGCAGACGGCGGCGCTAAAGTGACGGAGTATTACCTTTTTGCGCCTATTGTGGTCAGCGCTATAAACAGCTCGCCTGAGCCTGAAAGGGAGTACGGCAGGATATGGGATTCATACCTAATGCCGTGCCTTGGCCTTTTAGAGACAGGCGAAAACGTTAAGTGTGAACAGAAATATGAGCGCATGATGTGCGAGCTTGAGGAAAAATGGCTTTAACATAGCTTACATGCCATGGTATGTAAGCCGCGCGTGAAAGCACGGGGACTTTTTTGAGGGCCGTGCCTGCCTTATGCGGCAGCACGGCGTGATTCCCTGTTCTTCGCGCCTTATCGACTTTTTCTCAAAAGGCCTTGACAAAATCACTTTAAAATGATATATTAATAAAGCGCTGTTAAAACAGCGGTTTGCTGGCGTAGCTCAGTTGGTAGAGCAGCTGATTTGTAATCAGCAGGTCGTGAGTTCGAGTCTCTCTGCCAGCTCCACAGATTAGTGGTAAAAGCGGGCTTTGTTTTTTTTACAAAGCCCCATATACGGAGGAGTTCCAGAGCGGTCAAATGGGGCAGACTGTAAATCTGTTGCCTTACGGCTTCGTTGGTCCGAATCCAACCTCCTCCACCAAGAATAAACCCGCATGGCTTTTTGCCGTGCGGGTTTTTCTCTGTTTTTTATTCTTTTTGGCTCAATGTCAGGGGCTGGGGTTAGCCCCAGCCCCTGACATTGAGCTTTCCCGGTTTTTAGCAGGGAGAAGGCATGGATGACTGTTAATGCGCCGGTGTGTTAAAATTTAATGACTTTTGTGTCCCCTGACGATGAGTATATTGTCGCAGTAGCATCTTTAAGGTAAAGGACCTCGGTGTTGCCGTCGTCTGCCGAATATAATTTTTGAAGAGCGGGGTATGCGTCAAGCATATGCTGCCTTGCTTCGCGCCTGTCGTCCTCGACTGCGACGGCTTCCACCCTTATCCATTTATCGTCGCCGAGCAGGCCGCAGATTTCTATTTTAGGGTTTGCCCGCATCTGCTCAGCAACTTTTTTGGATTTGCCGGTCTGTATATACAGCTTGCCCTCAAAAATATCAATGGTGCCGAAAGGGCGCACCCTTGGCTGGTCTCCGTCCATAGTGGCTAAATAATAAGCTCCGCATTTCTTTAAAAAATCGTATACTTCCTTCATAGCTTGTACCTCCGTAATGAAAGTTAAAAACAATATTTTACTTTTCTATTATAACACTTTTTTAATATGCATGAAGCCTGCCAATATAAAGATTTTCTTTTAAATTTTATAAAAACAGCCTTTAAAGGGCTTTTATACCAGGCGGCCGCCTTTGCACGGGCGTTCCAAAATATGACCGTGCAGAATTTTAATGTGAGTGTTGCGTATTGCTGACAATTTAGTTTTTTTTTAGGATAGACTGCCAAAAGCAAAAAGTTTAATATATTTATATAAAATTATTATATATCAGGGAGGATTTTTATGAAAAAGACAGTAAGAGTTATTTCACTTGCGATGTCGGCTGTTATGGCCGCGTGCATGTTTTCCGGCTACGGCTAACTTCAGCATCACCCCGAGAATCGAAGGTGAGTCGGCCCTCGGACGCTTCCGCGTTTAGTTGATGCATTTACGCGCTGCGTTTATGCATTCTGATGGGGAACTGCGGCGGATAAATAGCAGGCAAGCGCTTTGACCGGCGGGTTAAGGTGCCTGCCTGTATTGGCTTTTACTGTAAATTTGATTGGAATGATTGACATTTTTGAAGTATATTGACAAAATAAAAGCGCTTAAAAGCAAAAAATGTCAAATAATTTGCAATAAGTATGAATAAACTGTTACAAAAGTAGAACTTTTGTGTAAATAACCCATTGCGTTCGTGTTGAAAATCCATTATACTGAATAAATAAGACAAACAGTTGCACCGGCAAGACCTGCCGGCCAATTTTATTGCAGGAGGAATTACAATGGAAGAAAGCAAGAAGACACCGTACCATCCAAAGGGGGACTTTTTTGACCTCAAAAGGAACGGTACAAGCGTACGTAAGGAAATTTTCGCGGGGCTGACAACATTCTTTACAATGTCGTACATTCTGTTTGTAAACCCGCAGGTGCTCGGGCAGACGGGCATGGACCAGCAGGCTGTTTTCTTAGCGACCATCATAGCTTCCACTATAGGCACACTCGTTATGGGCCTGTTTGCCAACGTGCCTTACGCGCTGGCTCCGGGCATGGGGCTTAACGCCTTCTTTACGTACACGGTCTGTTTTGCACTCCATTTTACGTGGCAGCAGGCCCTCGCAATGGTATTTATATGCGGGCTTATAAATATCCTCATAACTGTGACTAAATTCCGTAAAGCAATTATAAAGTCCATTCCAAGAAGCGTGCAAAACGCCATCGGAGGCGGCATAGGCATTTTTGTAGCCTATATAGGCATAAAAGACGCCGGCCTGCTCCAGTTTACGAGCGACCCGGGAACATATACGCTTACCGACAGCAAAACGGTCGTGGCCTCAGGCAGCGCAGTGCCGGCTATTGTTTCGCTCAACACGCCGTCGGTCCTTCTCACCCTGTTCGGCATAGTCCTCATTGTAGTGCTGCTGATGTTAAACACCAAAGGCGCTATACTCATAGGGATAATCGCGACGACATTAGTCGGCATACCGTTCGGCGTAACGGACTTTTCAGGCGCATCTATTTCTTTCGCGACGCTCGGCGAGTCTTTTTCAAGGCTTGGCACTACGTTCGGAGCGGCGTTCGGCCCGCAGGGCATGGGTTCGCTTTTTGCCGACTCAAGTAAAACGCTGCTCGTTATAATGACGATTTTTGCCTTCAGCCTTTCAGACACGTTCGACACCATCGGCACGTTCATAGGCACCGGCCGCCGCACCGGCATTTTCAGCGAAGCCGATGAGAAGGCGCTTGAAAAGAGCCGCGGCTTTAACACAAAAATGGACAGGGCTCTTTTTGCGGATGCCATCGCGACGTCGATAGGCGCGATTTTCGGTACATCAAACACTACTACTTACGTAGAAAGCGCGGCGGGCATAGGCGCCGGCGGCCGCACGGGCCTTACGAGCGTTACTACGGCAGTCATGTTCCTTATTTCAATAGTTATTGCGCCTGTAGCGGGATGTATACCGGCAGCGGCTACCGCACCAGCGTTGATAATAGTCGGCATTATGATGATGAGTTCGTTTAAGGAGATAGACTGGCCGAACCTTGAAGAAGCCATCCCGGCTTTTGGCGCGGGCATCTTCATGGCCCTGTGCTACAGCATTTCATACGGCATAGCGGCAGGATTTATTTTCTACTGCATCGTAAAAATGGCAAAAGGCAAATTTAAAGAGATACACCCAATCCTTCTCGTGTCAGCTATTTTGTTCATACTGAATTTCATTGTACTTGCCGTCCTTCAGTAAAATATTATTTATATTATAAAAAATAAACCGTAAATTTTAGAAAAGCCTGTGTTTGTGCGGTTTTCGCCGCTTCACAGGCTTTTTACAACTCCGATTTTTGATGAAAAATCAACAGAAAATCAACAGAGCCGGGAAAATCAACGGCTTCACCAATTCACCCCCGGCGGCGGTCAAATATAAAAATATATATGTACCTATTCGCCCGGGAGCAGTACCGTTAGTGTCAAAAACGAATAGTGTTATATTACTATCTCTTTTCTGTTGCCTGTTGATACCATACAGATTAGTATTTATCTTTTCAATGGCACAGTGCAACAGTGTCGCACAGTGTCAAGCCGGGCGAAATAGTACCAACCCGGGAAAATCTGAAAATTTCGCTTGAAAAATGTGTAATAAATCGCCTGTTTTCTTAGTGTTGGTAGCTCTGCACTACTCCGGGCGGCGGTGTCCTCGCTGGTGTTATCTGTTGGGGCTTGCTGTAACTGGTGTATGGTGTTCCGCTGGTGGTGTCCGTTTTGCTGTGAGCTGGTGGAGAGCTTGCAAACGAACCGCAACACCTCGCCCGGGTGGTGTTCCGTCTCGGATTCCTTGAAAAAATCGGTCAAAAATCCTTTTTAGGTAGGAAGGTAGGACGGCGGCGCAACGTGTACGCTCTCACAGGCTCACAGGGCTTTATACAGGTGTTCTAATGCTGTTGATGTGTTCTATATCACTCGCAGACAAAACGCCAACAGAGAGCCACACGGAGCCACTACAACAGCACACGCCAACTGGAGTTGTCAAGAATGGTTCA
>DHNP01000013.1:0-20093 GCA_002409585.1 Ruminococcaceae bacterium UBA5413
GGCGTTTTGTCTTCAGGCTGGGGCGGGCATAAAGCCCGCCCTAACAGGAGAATATCCGCTAATCAGATTAAGGATACTTTCACTGCTTGAGATTATTATGCGCCCAACGTACTGATTTTATAAAAGGCAAATGCATCCTGGCGCATGAAGCATCGCATATGTACATTCCGCGCCCTTATACTTAGAACAGGCCCGACATGCTTCCCTGTGAAACAGCTGTCTTAACCTTATTCACTATGCCCGCTATGTCGCCGAAACCGTCCGGAACATACGCGGACCTTGTAAGGTGCAGCACAAGGCAAAGGCAAAGCGCAAAGATTATAAGTGAAAAAAGAACCGTGTACAGCCCTCTGTTCCTGTCAGCAAAAATGCCTTCGGAAGAAAGCTCCGTGAAAAGTATTTTCGGCAGTACGGAAAGCATCGCCACAAAGATGCCTGCTTTCACGCTTATTAAGGCGCATATAATGCCAATAATTATGAACGGCAGTGCCGCAGTTGCCGCCGCCGCCGCAACTGCGAGCGTGTTCCCGTACGAAACGGAAAAACTGCAAAAGCCCTTGCCTGCCAAAAGCAGCAAAGCCCCAAACAGGCAGGCAAGCCCGAACGCCGTCACAAAAGACACTAAAAATATCCTTCCGATGGGAAAGCTTATGGCCGTTTCAAGCCGGGACTGTGAAAGGTACGCTCCAATGTATGGCACGCTTTTCAGCATGCCGCTTATAGCGGAATTCATACGAGAAAACACTGTTATAACAAACAGCGAATTTAAAAGGGAGTATATGGAAATAATTCCGAACGCCGTTTTCATGTCCCCTGCGGCCGCAAACGAGCCGAGTACAGGAACAGGCATTTTAAACGCGCCCGCTATGTACCTCCACATATTTTTAAAATAACTCACGGCAGGCGCCGGAGCCTGCGCACCGTCAGGCACAGCGAACACCTTTTCCGTAATGTCCCCCGCCGGCGTCTCCTTGTCACCGTCAGCCGGCTGCTGAGCGGCGTTTTGCCTGCTACGGCAGTCGCATACCTCGCCGTCTTTCAATGGTTTGCCGCAATAAACACAAAATTTTGCCATATCCTTACCTCCTTAATAATAAATTGCAAGCCCGTCGCAATTTGAAATAAGCCACTTGCCGTCGCATAACCTGTAAGTAAAGCTCATATACCTGCTGTTCGTGCCTGTATAGTCCTGTGTGCCGCCATCGCCAAAATACGGCTGATAAGTATACGTGTAAGAGTAATCGGCTCTCACGCCGAGTACCATGGACATGCCGCCGCTACCGTTCTGCGAGTTTTCTTCTTCGGCGGTTATGTTTGTAAAAGTTATGTTTTTAAACCCGTCATTGTTTTCGCTATATACATGGCTTAACATATCGCTGTACAATGACGCCGCATAGCTTTGTGTGTCTTCGTCCGCTGTAAAGTAGCTTTTGACGCTGTCAAAGTCCTTGCCGGCAAAAGCAGCCGCATAGATATCGTTTAATGCCTGCTTTGGCATCTCTTTTACTTTGTCTTTTACAGACTGCTTAACTTTAAGCATGTCGGCTTCAACACCGAACGAGCTGCTGCTGCTGTTAATGTTGATATCGGACTTGTAGTCATCGGTATAAGGCGATGATATTTTCAATGCGTAACTTCCGCTGAAAACACTCGGAAGCGTATAGGTTACAAAGGAAGAGTCCTCTGCAGTGCTGCCGTCATCCCCAGCCGCCGCCTTAGATATATACTTGTCCGCAAGCTTTGTTCCGTCCAAAGAAACGGAGCAGCCGTCCGGCACGCTGAAAATCACGCCCGAAGTTACAAAATCGGCCGGGACTACCTTCCAGTTGTCAAAAAACAAGAACTTTTTGTCCTTCTGCTTTATAAGGCTGAGCTGTAGCTGCTGCGGCGTAGCGTCGTCCTGCGTAGTGAACTCCACTGTTACCGTTTCACTCAGCCCGCTTTTGCTTTTATCCGAAGTATCAGTTGAAGCAAGCACGCTGCTTGTGTCCGTGTCTTTTATACTGTAATTTACTATTTTCGGAATTTTCGAGCTTTTCGCCTTTTTTATAAAGTTTGACTTATTGACAAATTCGTTTTCAGGCACACTCATGTAAGAGTAAGCCTTGTCCCAGTCAGAGGCGCTGGCCGCCTCAAAAAAGTTCTTAGCAGCCGTCTGCGGGCTGCACACCTTAAGCCCTGCATTATAAAGGACTACCGCTAAAACAATTACCGCCGCTGCCACCGCTGCAACCACCTTGGTGGATTTTTTCAAAGGCTTTCCCAGAGCTGCCGGCGACCTGCTGTAGACGTACGGCGTCATCTGCACCTGCTGCTTCGCCGCCGGAGAGTATTGGCTCCGCTGCTCCTCCCCCTGCAATTTTTTAGCCTCGCTGAATTGCTTTGCGATGTCCGCGCCACAGCTTTC
Organism: Ruminococcaceae bacterium UBA5413; assembly: GCA_002409585.1. Taxonomy (GTDB): domain Bacteria; phylum Bacillota; class Clostridia; order Oscillospirales; family Acutalibacteraceae; genus Thermocaproicibacter. The sequence continues at coordinate 2,408 of DHNP01000013.1, forward strand.
GCAAAAAATGGCATCATCCTGATTCTCCGCACCGCAATTAGGACAAAACATTCCTAATCACTCCCTCTTCAATATTTGCAAATATAGCATTATGTTGGTAAGATATTTATAATTATACTATATGATTTCATATTTGCAATATATCCGGCATTTTTTTCACCCAAACAGGCATATTTATCATACTTTGCGAAAATACCGGCAATAAATACTTTATATCCTGTTTTTCTAACCGCAGCACGCGCGCTAAGGCAGCTGCCTTTCATGGCGCCGGCACGCCCTTTTCAGTGCGGCGCAGTTAATTACGCAAGCCGCTATTTTTTCGTTTACAAAATCTTTTTACTGTGGTATAATACATCAATGACTGAACCGCTTCCGCGGACTGTGGAGCAAGCCCTTTTGGGGACTTTCACCGGCCCTTTCTGCGAAAGACGGGATATTATAAAAAGGTGGAATAAATATGCAAAAAGAAGAAAAGACCGAAATTATCAAAAAGTACGCCATACACGAAGGCGACACAGGCTCACCGGAAGTGCAGATAGCCGTTCTGACACAGCGTATAAACACGCTTACCGAGCACTTGAAAGTACACAAAAAAGACCACCATTCGCGCCGCGGGCTGCTCAAAATGGTCGGCCACAGAAGGAATTTACTCAATTACCTGCAAAAGAAAGACATTGAGCGTTACCGCACAATAATCGGAAAGCTTAATATCCGCAAATAAACAAAACAGCAGAAAGGCAGACGGTTCTGGTGGCCGCCTGCCTTTGCCTGTTATAATTTATCCGCCGTAATCCGTAATTGCATCGGATGGCAGCGGAAATACTAAAATATCAGTTAATATCCGTTCGGTTGCCGCGCCGGAAACGTTTTGCCCATCAGGCCCTGAAAAAAGGGGCCGGAGCTTCGTGCCGCTGCGAGCGTTCATCATTAAACTTACGGAATGCGCCGTATTTTAGCAATGAAACAGATACCGTCCAGCGTGAAGCCGGTACCGGTTTTATTGCTAAACATTACAAAAAGCGCGTTCCGGAAAATAAAATTGGGTTTGGAGGATAAAAATGTTTGAAAATTACAAGGTCTACAGGACCGAATTTGCCGGGCGCCCTTTCGTAGTAGAAACCGGTAAGATGGCGCAGCTTACAAACGGCGAATGTTTGGTGCGTTACGGTGACACGGTAGTGCACGTTGCCGTTACGGCTTCGGACAAACCGCGCGACGGCGTTGACTTCTTCCCTCTTTCAGTAGATTATGAGGAAAAGATGTACTCGGTAGGGAAAATCCCCGGTTCATATATGAAGCGCGAAGGCCGCCCAAGCGAGAAAGCGATACTCACTTCACGCGAGATAGACCGTCCCATACGCCCGCTGTTCCCAAAGGATATGCGCAACGACGTTTCCGTTGTATGCACCGTTATGAGCGTTGACAACGACTGCATGCCTGAGATAGCCGCCATGGCGGGCACGTCCATAGCGCTCAGCATTTCCGATATCCCGTGGAACGGGCCTATATCCGGCGTTTCAATAGGGTATATCGACGGCGAATACGTTATAAACCCCACAAGCGAGCAGCGCAAAAAGTCTGAGATGGCCGTTACGGTGGTTTCAAGCGACTCAAGGATTGTTATGATTGAAGCCGGCGCAAACGAGATCCCTGACGACGTCATGTACTGCGGCATAATGGCCGGCCATAAAGCAAACAAAGCCATTATAGACTTCATAAACGGCATAAAAGCCGAGATAGGCAAAGAGAAATTCGAATACCAGAGCAGTGAGCCAAGCGAAGAAATGCTAAAGGCTGTAAAGGATATGGCTATTGACGACGTACGCGCCGCCATGGATACAGACGATAAAAAAGTGCGCGACGCAAGGCTTCTCCCCATATATGAAAACGTACACGCAAAGCTTGACCCGGTTTACCCCGATCAGGGCGCTAAAATAGACGAGTGCCTTTACAGAACGCAGAAGTTCGTAGTCCGCCGCTGGCTTTTAGATGAGCAGAAGCGCGTCGACGGCAGGAAGATGGATGAGATACGCCCGCTTGCCGCTGAAGTTGGCCTGCTGCCAAGGGTACACGGCTCAGGCATGTTCACGCGCGGCCAGACACAGGTACTCACCGTTGCCACCCTGGGCCTTATGAGCGAGGAACAAAAGCTTGACGGCATAGACGAGCAGGAAAGCAAGCGCTATATACACCAGTACAACATGCCGTCGTACTCAGTAGGTGAAACCCGCCCGAGCCGCGGCCCCGGACGCCGTGAGATAGGCCACGGCGCGCTCGCCGAACGCGCGCTTTTACCGGTCATACCGCCAGAGGAGGAGTTCCCTTACACCATGCGCCTTGTTTCTGAGGTGCTTTCTTCTAACGGTTCGACGTCCCAGGCTTCCATCTGCGGTTCAACTCTCGCGCTGATGGATGCGGGCGTGCCTATAAAAGCGCCTGTCGCCGGCATATCCTGCGGGCTTATAACCGAAGGCGAGCGCTGGATGACAATGGTTGATATACAGGGCGTCGAAGACTTTTTCGGCGACATGGACTTTAAAGTCGCCGGTACCCACAAAGGTATAACAGCCATACAGATGGACCTTAAAATAAAAGGCCTTCTCCCCGAAATGGTAAAAGAAGCGCTCTACAAGACGCATAAGGCGCGCGACTATATTATAGACGAAATACTCCTTAAAGCCATTGCGCAGCCGCGTAAGGAACTTTCGCAATACGCTCCGAAAATGATGTCAATAAAAATTCCGGTTGAAAAAATACGCGACGTAATCGGAGCCGGCGGAAAAGTAATACAGAAAATATGCGCTGAGTGCGACGTTAAAATAGACGTCGAAGAAGACGGCAACGTTTACATTTCCGGAACAGACAAGGAAAAATGCGAAAAAGCATATGAAATAGTAAACACCATAGTAAACGACCCTGTTCCCGGCACGATATACTGCGGAAAAGTCACGCGCATCATGGACTTCGGCGCTTTTGTCGAGATAGCTCCCGGCAAGGAAGGCCTCGTCCATATCTCACAGCTCGACGTAAAGCGCGTTGAGAAGGTAACAGACGTTGTAAGCGTAGGCGACCAGGTTACGGTAAAAGTCCTCAATATAGATGAAAAAGGCAGGCTTAACCTTTCCCGCCGTGCGGCACGTATAGAGCTTGAAGGGCTTACTCCTGAAAACAATACGGAGCAGCAGCCGTACAACAGGCGCCCGCATCGTTTTCCGCAGCACGGTGACCACAGCCACAGGATGTAATATCCCTTTTAGTTCTTAAATTATATCTATGTTTAAACCAATGTGCGTTTGAAGCCGCACATTGGTTTTTTGGGTTATCAGCTGTAAAACGTTCAGTACTCCTGTTTTCCTCCGTACATTTTACAGTTTTTATTACTTTCTTTGAACTCTTTGAGCAAGGCGTCGAGGATTTCCATTTGGTTTTTTGTCACACCGTCAAGCAGCAGCATCTTTCTGTTTTCCAAACCTAAGATATAGTCCGCAGACACATCATAAAGTATCGAAAGCTTGACTAAAACATCAAGTGATGGCGTTTTGATGTTGTTTTCATAGCCGCTTATGGTCGTTTTGGAAAGGTTAAGCCTTTTTGCCACCTGAGTCTGCGTAAGGTTTTTGCCTTTACGCAGCTCCCTGAGACGGTATCCGAAATCAAATATCATTTTTACTGGTCAGCTCCTTTAAAATGAGTGTAACCGATTGCTGTTCGCTAAAAGAGGATAAAACAATGTATTTTTAATCTGTAAAGCGATATTGCTTCTGTATTTGTTTCCAGCGTTTTTAAGCAATGCCGGCCGCGTGTTTTTTCATTTCGTATCTTTTGCTTATTTGTGGTATAATAAGGTGATTTGGCTTAAGGGGAGCGCCTTTGCCAAACAAACCCGTTAACGCGGCACTTTGCGGCGGTACAAGCTCGTTATAAATTATTCTGCACATTCTGCCATTCATTATGTTTTACTGCGTTTTTATATAAATAATAATTTGAAGAGGGTAAAATAAATGTCGGTAATCACACAGGCAAAAAAAGTAGTTGTAAAGGTAGGCACGTCCACACTGACCTACAAAAACGGTAAACTCAACCTGCGCAGGGTGGAACGCCTGTGCAAGGTACTCAGCGACCTGCAGAACTCCGGCAAGGAGATAATCCTTGTCACTTCCGGTGCCATAGGAGTTGGCGCCGGCAAGCTCGGCTTAGCCGAGAGGCCCGTCACAACCGAGGGTAAACAGGCGGCTGCAGCCGTCGGCCAATGCGAGCTTATGTTTATCTACGACAAATTCTTCGGAGAATACAACCGGACCGTGGCGCAGGTGCTGCTTACTGGGGACGTCATAGCAAACGAACACAACAAAATAAACACGCAGAATACATTCAGCGAGCTTCTCAAGATGGGCGTTATACCCGTTGTAAATGAAAACGACACCGTAGCGGTAGACGAGCTTGCCGGCAACCAGATAGGCGACAACGACACGCTTTCATCCATAGTAGCGCGGCTTGTCGATGCCGACCTTCTTGTGATACTGACCGATATAGACGGCCTTTACGACGGCAATCCGCGTAAGAACGCAAAAGCCAAGCGTATACCGTACGTGCCGCATATAACGGACGATATAAGGCAGATAGCCGGCGGCGCCGGTTCAGCGCGGGGCACCGGAGGCATGCGCACAAAAGTTGAAGCGGCCTGTTCCGCCAACGCAGGAGGGATAACCTGTTGCGTGATGAGCGGCGCCGTGCCGGAAAAGCTGTACGACCTTTTCGAGGGAGCGCAGATTGGGACAATTTTCGGCGAGAATTAGCATGTTTTATATGTTAGAATAAATATACATACATAAAAACCACGCCCGGATTTTCCGGCGGAAAAGTAAGGGAGATGCGAAAGTCATATGGATTACATGGAAGAAATGGGCATAAAAGCCAAGCGCGCGTCAAAGCTCCTCGCGGCCTCGGGCTCGCTTAAGGACAGGGCCCTTTTGTGCGCCGCAGATGAAATTGAAAAATCGGCGGACGGGATTTTAGCGGCAAATAAAGGCGATATGGAGTTTGCCAAAAAGGCAGGCATGAAAGATTCCCTGCTCGACAGGCTCCAGCTCACCGGCAGCCGCATCTCCTCGGCAGCCGACGGCATGCGCAAGGTAGCCGCGCAGTCAGACCCCATAGGCACAGTTATTTCAGGCGGCATGCGTCCGAACGGCTTGAAAATAGAAAAAATACGGGTACCATTAGGCGTTGTCGGCATTATATATGAAGCGAGGCCCAACGTGACGGCTGATGCCGCCGCGCTGTGCCTTAAGGCTTCAAACGCCGTTATCCTGCGCGGAGGAAAAGAAGCCATACGTTCAAACACCGCCATCTGCTCGGCGATGCGCAAAGCGCTTAAAAGATCCGGCCTGCCTGAAGACTGCGTGCAGCTTGTAACCGATACCTCGCGCGAGTCAGCCGGCAAAATGATGAAACTGCGCGGGTATATAGACGTCCTTATCCCCCGCGGCGGGCGCGGGCTTATCCGCGCCGTCGCGGAAAACTCGCTCGTACCGGTTATTGAAACCGGCGCCGGCAACTGCCACGTATACGTAGACGACACGGCGGATGTAGATATGGCTGCAAATATAATATTCAACGCTAAAACCTCGCGCCCGTCCGTATGCAACGCAATAGAAACGGTGCTTGTACATAAGGACATAGCAAAAGAGGCTTTGCCAGCCATAAAAGCGCGGCTTGATGAAAAACACGTTGAGATCCGCGGCTGCAGCCGCACGCGTGAAATCCTCGGCGGCAGCGTTGTGCCGGCAACTGAGGAAGACTGGTCTGAGGAGTACCTCGACTATATCTTAGCTGTAAAAGTAGTTGACAGCATAGACGAGGCCATAGAGCACATATCAAAATATTCCACCGGGCACAGTGAATCCATAATAACAAAAAGCTACGGAAGCGCCCGCAAATTCACGTCGCGCATAGACTCCGCCGCCGTTTACGTCAACGCCTCCACGCGCTTTACAGACGGCGGTGAATTCGGCCTCGGTGCCGAAATAGGCATATCCACGCAAAAGCTGCACGCGCGCGGCCCTATGGGCGTAAACGAACTTACATCGTCTAAATTCATCATAACCGGCAACGGCCAGGTCCGGTAAAAGGAGTCAAGGCTATGGCAAAAAAGCAGAAAAAAAGCATAAGCGATTTCTCGGCCGATTACCGCGGGATGAACGGCGGCACCCATGCAAAAAGCGAAAACGCGGGCGGTGAAGAAAAGGGCTTAAACTTTGACGGTACGGTCCCCATACGTGAAAACAAGATGGACAACGATATGGAAATTGACGATTTCCTTCCTGAAAATGAAACCGACGATGCCGATGAACTGCTGACAAAATGGGACGGCGGCGAAGAAGAGCCGCCGGAGCCTGCTGAAAAAAAGCGCGGCAGGCACCGCTACGGCATACTTTCCGGCACGGTAGTCCTTCTGCTCGCTCTTACCGGCGCTGTTTTCATAGCTTACTCCATAGGCAGCTCCGTCCACTCAAAGCTTAATGATGACTCAAAGCTGAGGGCCTATGATACCTTTCTTACCGTAGTAGTGGCACAAAACCCCAAACCGTTCGCTTCGCCCGACAAGGCCGACTCAGATTTTATTTTAAACGCTTCGCTTTGGAAAACAATGACCGACAGCAGTGCCGCCAACTATACAAATTACGACGATGCCGGTAAAACCATTGTGCCGCTCGGCGACGTTTCCGATGCATGCCACGAGCTTTTCGGCCCTGACTGCAAGCTTAAACCTAAAAATCCGGATAAAGAGACCTTTTACACTTATGATGCCGACGCGGCACAGTTCCACGTCGCGCTTTACTCCCTTGACAGTACCTATACCCCTTACACAGAAAGCGCAAAAAAGCACGGCGACGAGGTTGTGCTGCGCGTAGGGTACGTGCCTCCGAGCGATGAAACGCGGGCGCAGTCGGCCCAGGCTTCGTCTGGCGGTACGCCTACGCCTGCAAAATACATGGAGTACGTCCTTAAAACGAACGCCAAGACCGGTAAAGAGTATATCTACGCCATAAACTCGGTTAAATGACTTACGAAGCGGGTATTATGCCGCCCGATTTTATTCAGCGCAAAAAAATAGTGCCCCCACAGTCTGCCGTTTACTGTGGAGGCATTTAAATTGTTTTATTATTTTACAGGTACGCCTGTAACCGTAAAGTCGGTTATTATCTTCTTTTCACAGTCTAAAGGCGAATAAACGAAACGCTCCATCCTGTTCCCGGTATAAAAGTATTTAGGGGGCATTGGCCTGTACGAAATGTCAAACGTGTCTACAATGACAAGCTTTACCTTCATCCTGGCAGGCACTATGCTCTTTATGTAAACGCTTGACTGCTGGCCGGAGTATACATTTTCTTTCGTTTCGGCAAGTCCGGCGAGGTTCGGAGTAAGCTCTACAAATATACCGTACGGTTCTACCGAGCGGATAATGCCCGCAACCGTTTCCCCAGCGGAAAACATGGACACGTTTTCCTCCCAAGTGCCGAGCAGTTCCTTATGACTAAGCGTAATGCGCCCGTCGGCTACCGACTTTACGACAGCCCTTATGTCCATGCCTACCGCAAACCTTTCGCGCGGGTGGTCAATGCGTGAAACGGAAATAGAGTCTATGGGCAGCAGGGCCACAACCCCGCAGCCAATGTCGGCAAACGCCCCGAAATTTTCGAGATGCGTTATGCGCGCATCTATAATATCGCCGGGAATTAATTTGGATATTTTACCCTCCATGCATTTTTCCTGGGCGGCCCTTCTTGAGAGTATGGCCGTAACGCTTCCGTCAGGCTGCTTTTCAAATCCCGTCACTATAAAACATACCGGCCTGTTGACGCGCGAAATGATGGCGATGTCGCGCACAGTGCCGTCGCGTATACCAACCGCGCATTCCTCGCGCGGTATAAAGCCCTTAGTGCACCCGAGATCTACTATCAGATTATGGGCGCTGTCGCAGACAAGCGCGCGCCCTTCGAGGATCTTACCTTCACGGCAGGCATCGTTAAGTGAAGAAAAATTTGCCGTCGCCGCATGGTTTTCCAGGGTATCTATCCTCCAACCTTCAGGATAATACTCAGTCATTTTATTCCCTCCTTTTGTTTACATTCATCTATATATATGCTATAAATAAAACGGTAAGACGTACAAAAAATATTAATGCTGCGGTAAATATGCCATCCGCTTTTTCAAATGGCGTTACGGTATGTAAACATAGCTTTTCATTATCTTATTTTTATACATATTCTATTATAAAATATAAAAATGAAATATACAAGGCATAAACGTGGAAAGGAACTAATTTTATGCAAAAAAAGACTATTTTTTTATCATTTGTGACATTTTCCGCCTTATTTTTTTGCCTGACGGCATGTTCGCACGGCGGCGGCGGTACTTCATCATCTTCCTCCTCACAGGCAAAAACTTCGAGTAAAACATCGGCATCATCGCAGGCGGCAAGTTCAGCCGCCAGCAGTACAGGAAAGGACAAACAAATGGGCTACCAGCTTGAAAAACCGGCTGACGGCGAAGAGATTGCCGTCTTTGAAACCAGCATGGGAACCGTTAAAATGCGCCTTTTCCCCGAAGCGGCGCCTAAAGCTGTGGAAAACTTCAAAGGGCTTATAAACGAAGGCTATTATACAGGATTAATATTCCACAGGGTCATAGATAACTTCATGGTACAGACAGGCGACCCAAACGGCGACGGTACAGGCGGCCAAAGCATCTGGGGCAAGTCTTTTGAAGACGAGTTCAGCCTTAACCTTTTAAACCTGCGCGGCGCCGTGGCAATGGCCAACAGCGGCAAAAATACAAACGGGAGCCAGTTCTTCATAAACCAGGCGCCCGTGTCGGCATTGCCTGGCTGGGATAACTGTGAAAAATATTACGAAGCGTATAAGGCAAGCCCCGAAGCTTTTACGGCGCAATACGGCTCCGCGTTCCTCGACATGAGCAAAGTCACAAAGGAGTATAAGAGTATCTATGAAAAATACGGCGGCAACCCTTTGCTTGACGGCGCTTACAATATAGACGAAAGCGGGTATACGGTTTTCGGGCAGGTCTTTGACGGTATGGATACAGTTGACAAAATAGCCGCCGTCAAGACCGATGAAAACAATAAGCCGCTCGAACCTGTCATCATCAAAAAAGCCCAGATAGTTAAATACACTACCGATTAAAAACAATTACTTCAATAATACGGAGGTCAACTGTTAACCATGTACTACGGTTATAACAACGACAGCACGCCCGGAAGTTACGGCCGCGGAGTCCAAAAACTGCTCTCGGCCCTGTCATACGTCGGCATATTATGGATAATAGGCCTTATCTTCGGCCGGTATGACAGCAAAGTCAGGTACCACATAAACCAAGGCATTATACTTACAATATTTGAATTTATTTTTAGAATAATACTTTTCATCCTTCACGCCGTAATAAAAATCTTTTTGATTATGCCGTTTTCCATGGTTCCGATTATTTCGGCAGCCGGTTCGTTAATAAATAATATACTTACTTATATATACGGCGCAATAACGGCCGTATATGTAATTATAGGCATTGTAAACGCCATATCCGGCCGTGAAAGGCCGCTGCCAATAATTGGCTCATCATTTTCTATTTTGCATTAAAAGCGCAGCGCGGCGCTTTTAAATCCGGATTTTTTATTCCATGACTGAACGGCATGCCGTATGAAATTCCGGCTGCCCCGCAGGCCGCTTATAAGAGCATGAATTACGGAAGGAAGAATTTATTGTAACAAGTTTTGCTCCGTTACAATATTATGTATTGTAAATTGAAAGGAGGAAAACATTATGTGTAATTCATGTGGCTGCGGAAATAGTTGCTCTTGCCTTGTAATCCTGCTTGTAATTTTATGCTGCTGCGGCTGCCTCAACAATAGCTGCGGTAGTAGTGGCAGCAGTTGCGGCAGTTGCGGCAGCTGTGGTGGCTGCGGCGACGGCTGCGGGAATAACTGCGGTTGCTAAACGCAAAAACGGGGGCTGTGAACGAATCGCAGTCCCCGATTTTTTTTATAACAATTTATAAAGCCACCGTTAATTTACGGCGTCAGCTAAGCCCCGCGTTTACCGCCGAGGACGGGTAGCTGTAGCCGTATTTATTGTATTTAACCACGTCATAGTCCCCGTAGCTGTACACGTTTGCTTCAACAAGCCGCCTGTAAAACAGGCCCGTATAAAACTTGCCGCTCGCAAGGCTCCAGCGTATCAGCTCAGTCCCGAACGCATACGCGTTTGTATAGTTCAGGTCGTGGACCATGTTTTCAGAACCAGCAAGGCTGACATAACCGGAGTTAAGCCACCCACTTGTACCGTCCGAAAGGCTTACCTTGTACCAGCCGTCATTCTTGCTTTGGAACCCGCTGTCGGTAACCGTAACAGAAGCGCCCTTTGAAACCGTGCACAATTTGTCCGAAAGGCTGCCCGCACTGCCCATCAATGACGTTTCTTTCGTTACCGTAGCGCTTATGCCCGCTCCGCCGCTCAGGTCCGGCGGGACTACGGCGTTTTTCATTATCTGCTTAAAGTCAGGCTCACTGCTGCCGTTAAAGTAGCCCGCGCCAACGTTGTACGCAAAGTCTATCAGGCAGTCCGCCTGCCACTGGTTTATTTTAAAATTATTATTTTTTACCATTTTATTAAGTTCGGTCGTATATGAAGATTTATTTATAAGGTTAACCATGTCTGAAAACGCTTCGGTTTTGCTTATGGAATCATAGAACAGGGCGTTTTGGCTTATGGTCTGACCGTAACCTACCGTCGGTATAAGGCTTGAAGTAAGCGCGTCCTTTTCAACTTCGGGGCGGTACCCTTCCCATGAGGCTATAAGCGCAAGCATTTTATCGCTTACATGGTGTTCCTCCGAAGTAGAGGCGGAAGCATCGCTGTCTGCCGTAACGTACACATTGGTATCATATGACGTAAGGCTCCATGTCCCGCTTACAGACGAATAAGCTGAAACCGTGTACGCGCCGGCCTCCGAAAGCGCCGTGCTGCCCGTCCAGTTCTTAGTAGTTATACCCGAAACCGTATCTTCCGTGCAGCCTGATGCATTGACGGTTACAGTGTCCCCGCCTGGCGATTTTACGACGAACTTCACTCCGTCGCGCGTACTGTCCGTGACGGCGGTAAAAGTGACGCTTTCGCCTAATGAGGCAACGTTTGGTGAAGCATAAGCCGTACGCACAGCCTCGGCATCCGTTACTAAAACTTTGCATGTCGCGGAGCCGGAGCCATTGGAAGCGGTGATGACGGCTTCTCCCTTTCCAGCGGCGAAAACAAAACCGTCGGACACGCTGGCAGCGGATGAATTGCTGCTTGTCCAGGTTACGCTGCCGCCCGAAGAATTTGTCAGGACTTTAAGGTAAAACGTCTTCCCCGCTGGTATGTTTTTCTGCGCGGCCGATATTGATATATTGCCGTCCCCGCTCGGTACTTCATTATCACCGTCGGAATAAGTTATTTTAACATAATCGCTGCTTACATAACCAGTTTTTCCCGACGGAGCCTCAACTTCCAGCCACCCAGAGTCAGACGGAGTCTCAAGTACCTTCAGCACTGTATTTTTAGGCAGGTTTTCCACTACGGAGCAGTTTGTGTTTGGCTGCTCACGCATCCGCAAAACGTCCGCCGTTACAACGGCTCCGGTTACGGTATGGGTGCTTTCGCCCGTACCGGCTGCTGAAGCCTGTGAAGATTCTGATGACGAGGCCGGTTCCGCAGACGAAGCCGACGCGCTCCCTGAGGATGCCATGTTGAGGTATTGCCTGCTGCACCACCCTTCCGCACCGCTCTGCGTCCTGACCTTAACCCAATCTGCGCTTGAGCTGTCAAGCACCGTTACCTGCAGCCCTTTCGCCATGGTAAGGATCTTTTTATAGCTTGTCCCCGCGCCTTCACGCAGGTTGAGGTAATCGGTTGTTTTCACTGTCTGCGACGAATCGGAAGATGTTTTTGCCGTGCCTGCGGTGCCGGACGACGAACCGCCCGAAATCTTTAAATACGTTTTAGAGCAGTATCCTTCTTTACCGCTCTGCGTCCTGACCTTAGCCCACTTTGCATCCGAATTATCCAGCACCGTTACGGACAATCCCTTTGATATGACTAAGATGACACGGCCGCTCATGGACGCGCTGTCACGCAGGTTTAAATTTGAAGACGTTACGGCGCTTGCGGATGAAGCATCCGTGCTGCCGGTACCCGACGCGCTCTGAGATGAACTGCTGCCGAAACTCAGGTATTGCTTAAAGCAGTACCCCTCCCTGCCGCTTTGGGTGCGCACCTTAGCCCACTTTGCGTCATTATTGTCTGTAACTGTAACAGTGACGTTTTTACCGAGCGTTAATATGACGCCAGTGTTGGTTCCGGCGCCATTGCGCAGATTAAGGTAATCCGTCGTTACGGCAGTCAAAGCCGCCGTAACCGGAACATACACAGCCAAAGTTAATATAAATAAAACCGGCACCAATACCGCGGCAATAATCCTGCTTAAGTTTTTCGGCAATCCTAACCACTCCAAATTGTTTTTTAATATATCAAAAATACAAAAAGTATATTATTTACAACAGCAAATACCAAAATATACAGCTTAATTCAAGTACGATTATAAACTAAAAACCGACAATTATCAAGTAAAACGGATAATTGGAAATTTATAATATCATATAAGGGATTAAATTGGATTACAGGTAATAATCATCCTTTTTTACAGTTATATATATCCGCTATAAGTCATAATTATAAACTGGGGTGATAAAATGCAAAATCAAGGCGGCAATGACAGCACAGTCGAAATGCTTATGAAAAAGCTCAGCCCTGAGGAGCAGAAACGTGTAAAAGCGCTTTTGGCGGATAAGTCCGCATGTGAAAAACTCCTTAAAACACCTGAAGCACAAAAAATAATGAGGGAATTCAACGGGGGCAAGTAACAAATGGATGACTTAACGTCTAAGCTGCACGGCATTTTAAATGACCCGGAAAGCCTGGAAAAACTTAAGAATATGGCAAGCATGCTCGGCGTGTCGGGTACTCCGGACGCCGGGCCGAAGCCGGCCGAGCCTGCCTGCGGGCAGAGCCCAGCTCCCGCGCCTTATTCCGCGGACATAGACGCAATAAAAATGGCGGCTAAGTTTGCCCCCATAATGTCATGCTTTAAAAAAGAAAACGACAGCACCCGCCTGCTGCGCGCGCTAAGGCCGTTTTTAAGCGATAAAAGAAAGTCAAAGCTGGATGAGTCCATTAAGTTAATGCAGATAATTAAGATAATACCTTTGATAAAAAAAGCCGGAATTTTGTGAGGTGTGACATGGCCGACAATATGAACTACGACCCTAACCATATGTCGAGGCTTCAGCAGGATGCCATACGCCGCGCGCGCGAAATGCAGGCAAAGGCGCGTTACCCGCAGCAGCAAAGAAACCCAGCCGGGCGGCCGCCGCCAGCAGCGCCTGTGCCTCCGCCGCATGAGGAGCCTCCCGAGAAGGCGCCTGCCCAAAGCGGCGCGGATGCGGACGCCGCCCAAACGGCAAAAAACGCAGACCCCGAACGCCCCGGCGAACTGTTTGATTACCTTATGAAAGACGGCGAGCGGACACTTATTTTATTTCTGCTCATACTCCTTATAGAAGAAAAAGCGGACGCAAGCCTTATCTTCGCGCTCTTATACCTTCTTGTATGAAAAATGCCCGGTATCCCCTTACATACTGCATAATACGCGGGGATCTGCCGGGCATAAACCGTTTTTACCTAAAATTCAACAGTAATGCGCCTAAAGTGCCGTCATAAACTATTGACACCTGTCAAAACAAATGGTATAATTAATACCGTCGTTTACATTTAGGGGTATAGCTCAGTTGGTAGAGCAGTGGTCTCCAAAACCACGTGCCGAGGGTTCAAATCCTTCTGCCCCTGCCAAAAGTCCAAAATCTGCTATGCGGGTTTTGGACTTTTCTTCATTATGGCGTATATGAAAGACTATCCTTAAATATTTCCGGCGGCTTGCGCTGAAAATATTTAAGCATAAATTTAATATTGGAGAATTAAATTATAATGGAAAAAAACGCACAGACAAAACAGCCGACATACGGGCTTTTTACCACCATAGCAATGATTATAGGCATTTGCATAGGCTCGGGTATATTTTTTAAAAGCGACAATATCCTGATAGCTACCGGCGGCAGCGTATTTTTAGGCGTTGTCGCTTTCGTTTTGAGCGCAACAAGCATCATCTTCGGCGGCCTGTGCATGAGCGAGCTTGCCGCGCGAACCGACACCCCAGGCGGCATAATGGCCTACATGGAAGAGTTCGCAAGTAAAAAACTCGCCTGCGGCATAGGGTGGTTTCAAATCTTCGTCTACTACCCAACCATAGCCACAGTAGTTTCGTGGGTAGTCGGCATTTACTCATGTATCTTGTTCGGATGGGACGGTACGCTGAAAAACCAAATGCTCATAGGCACGGCGTTTTATACGCTTGCATTTATCGTAAACGCGCTGTCGGCTAAACTGGGAGGAAATTTTCAGAACTTTTCTACTGTAAGTAAAATGCTTCCGCTTTTGGTCATCGCCATATGCGGCCTTATTTTCGGGAACCCGGCGGAAGGCTTTAAGCATGTATCAATGCAGACGTTCAGGAGCGCTAACTGGCTTGCCGCGGTAGGGCCGATAGCCTATTCGTTTGACGGGTGGGTCATCTCGACAACCATCGCGCCCGAAATAAAGGACTCAAAGAAAAACCTGCCGCGCGCACTGATTATTTCTCCAATAATTATACTTATAACCTACGTAGCTTACTTCGTAGGCATAACGAGCCTGCTGGACACCAAAACAATAATGCGGCTCGGCGACGCGCACGTGTACACAGTCGCGCAAAAGCTTTTCGGCAACTTCGGCGCGGAGCTGATACTCATCTTCGTCATACTCGCGGTGATGGGCACGGTAAACGGCATAGTCTTAGGCTACATACGCATGCCGTACGCCATGGCGCTGCGGGGCAAAGCGATGTTCCCGTTCTCAGACAAGCTTTCAGTTTTAAATAAAAAATTCAATATGCCCATACGTTCAGCCTTTTTCTGCTACCTGCTGATGCTTTTTTGGACATGCATACACGTGCTTACAGTAAAGTTTAACCTGCTGCCAAATTCGGACGTTTCGGAAATTTCCATAGTAATGAACTATATTTTTTACATAGTACTTTACTGCATGGTCTTTAAGATGTACAAAAGCGGCGAAATACACAGCGCCGTGCGCGGAGTGTTTTACCCCATAATGGCAACGCTCGGCTCGCTGTTCATACTTGCCGGCGGCATACAGAATCGGATGTTTTTGCTGTACGCGGCAGTCTGCGTTGGCGCCGTACTTGCTTCCTTTATTTATTATGACAAGAACGACTCCGTCAAAGCCAAGAACGCCGCAAATTAACATCAGACGCGAAGCGGAACCCGATATTTACTTTTATACTTAAACTGTATTATAATAACAATATACTAAAATACTGTTATAGGAGACGGTTCCATGTATTACTCGCCTTACACGCAGCAAGCACCCTTTTACCCGCCGCCTTACTACCAAATGATGGACCAAGAAAAGCACGGCCTGCGCAAGGCGGCCAGCAGGACAAGCTTCACCATACTCCTGTCGCTGCTGACCGTTGAGACGCTCTTTCAAATACTGACGGCCGCGTACGCTAAGTCAGGCTACTACACTTACTCATTCAGCGGCACGTCGCACGGCATGCCGCTCGTGTTGTTTTACCTTTTAAACGACATAAGCTACATCGCAATGGCCATACCGCCGCTGATATACTTCAGCGCAAGCCACATGACCGCGTCGCGCGGCCTGCCGTTCAAAAAAACCGGCCTGCCGACAGTGCTTGCGTGCGCGGCCTTCGGCACGGCAGTCTGCCAGCTGGCAAACATACCAGCAAACGTCGTAATAGAGTGGGAAGAAAAGTTCGGCTTCAGCGGAACATTTCCGCAGATGCCCGTCTCAAACGACCCGCTGGTTTTACTGCTGTACTTTTTATTTTTTGCCGTAATACCCCCGCTCGTTGAAGAAATGCTCTTCCGCGGCGCTGTGCTGCAGAGCCTGCGCAGGTACGGCGACGGCTTCGCGGTGGTCTGCTCAGCCTTGCTTTTCGGGCTGTACCACGGCAACCTGGTGCAGTTTGTTTTTGCTTTCATCGCCGGACTGGCCATGGCTTACGTTGACGTGCGCACAGAGTCGCTGCTGCCCTCGCTGCTGATACACTTCTGCAACAACTTTATAGCCTCGCTGCTCGACGTGCTGCAGACAAACTACGGCGCAAGCACGGCAGACAGCGTTTCCACCTATATTTTCTTCGCGTCCCTCGCGCTCGGCATAATCTCCTTTTTATACCTAAGCACTAAAAAGAAATTTTTCAGGCGGAACAGGCCCGTGCCTTTGCTGCCGCTTTCAAGCAGGATTGCCGCGTTTTTCTCAAACCCGGGGGTAATCTGCACGCTGATTTTCTTTGTCTTTTCTTCCGCGGCAATGCTCAAAGCAGGCTTTTAAAGGTATGGATAATAAAGATACCTACTTCATGGAAAAAGCCCTTATTTACGCCCGTGAGGCCGCCCTGCGGGGCGAAGCGCCCATAGGCGCGGTCATAGTCAAAGACGGCAGCGTCATCGCGCACGGGCAGAACCGCCGCGAAACCGCAAAAAACGCCCTCTGCCACGCTGAGATAGAGGCCATAGACTCCGCGTGCCGCACACTCGGCGGCTGGCGGCTGTGGCAATGCGAGCTGTACGTTACCCTTGAGCCGTGCCCCATGTGCGCAGGCGCTATAATCAACGCGCGCATACCGCGGGTTATCTTCGGCGCTTACGACAAAAAGGCCGGCTCCTGCGGCTCTGTAGTGAACCTTTTCGAACTGCCGTACAACCACCGGCCGCAGCTGACAGGCGGCGTACTGGAAAGCGAATGTGCGGCACTCTTAACCGGCTTTTTTAAAAAGCTGAGGGAAAACAAAGCGTAAACCCAACACACAAGCCCAAAGCCCGCATCCTCTTTTACGAGGGTGCGGGCTTTTTTTCGCGGCCACAGGCCGTTTCGTTTCCTGCGCGGCCACAGGCCGTTTCGTTTTGAAAGCTTAAGAGGGTGCGCTATTCTTTTACGCTGGGCTTACTTTCCGCGTGCGCACATAATAACACTAACACTATAAATAAGGCTTGTTTAATTTTTAAGCTGTCTTATTTTCTTTTCTTTCTGCTTTATGTCCTCATGCCGGACGGGCGCGGCCTGTGTCCTCATGCCGGACGGGCACATACTTTCGGTCTTGTCCGAAAGTATGCAAAGTACGCGCGGGGGGATTTTTAACCTCCTTCGTATCGGTTCGACAAAATCCCCCCTGCTCCCCTCAGGGACTGTCACAAGGGTTATTACGAACGAAGCACTCAAGTGCTTTTCATTGCTACGTACACAGCTCTAAAGGCAGTGTGTTTCGTTTCCTGCGCTTTACAGGGTGCGCGGCCACAGGCCGTCTCGTCTTGCAAGCTTTACAGGGTGCGTGTTTATTAAAGCTGGGCTTACTTTCCGCGTACGCACTCTTACGGTACTTTGAAACCTGCCCCGCGTCTTGTCTGCGGGCACTGCCCGCGGCGAAACGGACTATGTCCGCG
>DHNP01000013.1:20235-45648 GCA_002409585.1 Ruminococcaceae bacterium UBA5413
CGGCGAAACGGACTATGTCCGCGCGGGCAGCACAAAGCGGCGGCCTGAACTAACGCTCAAACCGCCGCTACGCAAATACAACTGACTAAATTTTGTTGAGATTTGTTGTTATTTAATTAAGAACTTTTCCTACAGGTTAAGCAACTGTAGCTACTGTACGGCGTACACCGTTGACATATATCCCAGTGCTCTGGCCCTTAGAACCAACAGCCTTTACTGTGAAGTAAGTGTTGTTGCCGGTCTTTGTAACCTTTACTACCTGGAATACCGCGCTGTTGCCTGATGTCGGGTTAACAGTAGTTGTGCTTGTTGCTTTGAACTGGTAAGTTTTGCCCTGTGCAACTTTAATCGTCGCACCTGTATCAAGCTGAATGGACGGAGCGGAAATCGTTACAACGAGGAGGCGTGTCTTGTTGAGGTAAACGCCAACCTGGTCGCCGACTTTGCCAACAGCCGTTACTTTGTAGAAGTAGTCATTGCCGGACTTGCCGACTTTGCTTACTGCCAAAGAACCACTGCCTACGCCGAATGTCGGCTCTGCACCGTCGGAAGAAGTAATCTTAAACTGGTAAGAAGCACCCTGTGCAAGGCTGAAGTTTGCGTTAGTGTCAGAAGTGCATGTTACCTTCGGTACCTGAAGTGCTGTCAAAGCGCACTCGCCTACCGCGTACTCGTCTGTGTCGCACTCTTCACCGTCCGGGTCAACAAGCGTAGCTGTAAGCGTTGCTTTGTCGTTGGAAGCGAAGTCTGCGTCGTAGCCGATTACTTTAACAGTAGCTGTACCGTTGTCGTTTGTTGTAAGTTCGAAGATAGAGTCGTCAGCGTCAATCGCCCACTTAACTGTGTAGCCTGAAGGCATTGTTGTGCCGCCCGGATACGCATAAGCTGTGAATGTCTCGCTGTAGCCATTGGCTATTTCAGAAGAAGATTTGTTAACTGAAAGGCCCTTGAAGACTATGGAGTCAACCTTGAAAGTATCGGTCTTGCTGCCTTCTGTTTTAGCAAGCGTAAAGCCGTAGCATTCAAAGTCGTCTTCGTCAACCGTGTCGCTCAAAGAAGTGAAAGCGGTTGTGCCCTTAGCTATTGTGGCGTCTGTAAGTTTAAGAGTTGTGCCGGAAACGTCGCTGTCAATGTACATCTTGCCGGCCGCGATAGCAAGCGTGCCGTCGCCGTCAATGCTGGAAACATCGAGCTTGCCGTCAAATGTAATCTGGCTATCGTCCTCGATTGTAACGCTGTCGACGTCACAGTCATTCGTTATCTCAACCCTGTCGTCGCCGTTAGTTGTGCTGATGTTGGCGCCGTCCTGAGTAGCATTATCCGGAGCTGCGATTTTTCCCTGGAAGTCGTCAAACTTAAGGGAAGCATTGTAATTGTCGAAGTCGAAGCCCTTAACTGACAAATTGTTGCCCTGAAGCGTAATCTCAGTATCAGTATCTTTTGCAGTTACCGTACCTGTTGTTACTTTAGAATCTTCAGAGTCAATAGTAATCTCAGTAGCTTTGATATTGCCAACAGTAGTAGCTGACTCATCATCATCTGCACTGATGTCTATTTTCTTAGCTGCTGTAAGGTCGCCTGTTTTGCCGCTCTTAACTTCAATGCTAGTAGCGTCTGTTACATTGCCTACGGAAGCCTTAGTAGAGTTTACACTAAGTTGATTGCCACCGGAGTCTTCATCGTTAGCGTCGTCGAAATCAATGTCGCCGACCTTCGCATCGGAGACCGTTATTGACGGGTCAGAAGAAGAATCAAGCGTATCAAGAGCAATAGAACCTACGTTGCTGCCGTCCGAAATATCAATAGCCTTAACTTTACCGGTAATCTTTGCTACGGAAGCCTTATCAGCTACCTTTATATCCTGCTCGCCATTATCAAAGTTAACTTCAAGGCTGTTAACCTTAACAGCTTTCTTCTCACTGGCTTTAACAGATTCTTTATCAAGTGAAGTTTCACTTGAAATGTAAGTAGAACCACTGTACTTTACGAGGTTTGTAAAAGTCGGAAGATCAACAATGATTTTCTTCTCGATCTTTGATTTAACCTTAATGTCTTTTGTTGTAGAAAGTTCTACGCCTGTAGGAGTTTTTGTTGTATCTTTCTTTGCCCAATCTGTTATTTCAGCTGTAAAAGTAATGCTCCCGCTGGAAGCTTTCTTCACAGTTGCAGTAACAGCGTCTTTACTGTCATTGTTCGATTTACTTGTTACTTCAACAGTAGCCGTAGTCGAACCTTTAACGGTATCAGTGTCTTTAGCCGTAACTACTATTGTGTGTTCTTTAATTGTAGAAGGAACTGTAATTTTTCCACTATCAAGGGCTACTGTCCCCTTGTCAGTTCCATCAACGCTGTAAGAATAAGTCCACTTACCGTCTGCATCGTTTGCAGCCTTTGTTACAGTAAGTGTATTCAAATCTGTTGCATCCTGCGCAATGGTCGGGCAGTCGCCCGCCTCGACAGCAGCTGTTGATGCTACTTTAACTGTTACGACTACAGTGCCTTTTTCAATACCATCATTATCGAAAGCAGTAACAGCAACCTTTTGTCCATCAGTTACAGAAGTTAAATCTATGCCATCAGCCAATGTAACTGTGGTATCAGTCTTCTCTGCCTTATCAGCACCAACTTTGTAATAATAAGCCCATGCTTTGGAATCATCGGTATCAGCAGTAGATTTCGTAGTATCAAGTGTCGTGCCGCCAGTTGTGAAAGCAACACCTGCTGCTGTATCAGTTGCGGCTGCAGTACCTGTTACAGTGTAAGTTTTCGTTTCCGTAACAGCCTTAGGCGTGCCGCCAACCATCGTACCATAAATGGTATCTGATGTTGCAGCAGTCTTGCCATCAGTTAAATCAATATTATTATTGCTTGATTTTAAAGTATAATAAGTATCAGTATTTGCATCTTGGTCAAACTCTTTGTCATCCGCAGCTGTCTTAAGTGCAACCCATGTAATATATGGGGCCTCAGTACCAGCCGTAGCTTCCCAAACAGTCAGGTTCATGGAGTCTGCCGACTTGGTATCATCCAGTTCATGGGAAACTTTCTTTTCAGCAAAGTTGTCGTCGAGTTCAACTGTATCCTTGCCAACTCCAATATCAGAGTCAGCGGTGAGGTCATCGTCAGCCTTGCCTATGACGGTTGCACCGTTATCATAAACATAGACATCAAAAGTCTTTGTGCCTTTGATAGTAACATCATTGTCGTCGTCATCTGTGTAAGTAGCCTTATAAAGTATGCTTAGAACTTCATGGCCTTCAGAAGAAGAGCTGCGAAGTTCAAGGGCTACACTGTTGGTGTCGTCATCAATGCTGTCCTTATCGTCGCTGTCAGCGTCATACCACTTGACGAGCCTGTCGCCCGACTTGTGGGAGATAGCCGCTATGTTGGCACTCTCTTTGTACTGATGATCTGCAGTTTCCAAAGTAGCATCGTTGCTGCCGAAAATGTATTTCTGCAAATCCGTAATTGTCCTACGGTCCTTATCGCCACCATTAACAAGATAAATCTTATCTTTGTCGGTGTCGCTGAGGGTGCCGGTCACTGTGTGCTTGCTGCTTGCCGAAGCAAACATTGCCGGAAAGCTTGTCAAAACAAGTGCCAAAGAAAGCACGAGAGACAAAACTTTTCCTGTGGTTTTTTTCATCCTTTTTGTCCTCCTTAAAAATTAGTTTTTGTGCATTTGCGTGTGCTATGAGAATTTAACATACATGTACGCCACGGGTGTTAAAAATATCCCCTTGACTTAAATTTACGGCAACGCGGTAAGTGCATTCCAAAAGCGCGCTCGAACGCAGCACCGCGCATACCGCCCATATGTTTAATTGGATTATAAGATATTTAGAAACGAATGTCAAGTACATAACGGATTTTTTTTTAGATATTTTTTGCTTAATATCTATTTTTTTTACAGTGCTGGCGGGGCTTTTGGCAATGTTTGTTCCATATATTACTCGGCATGGCAGAGGGTGTTTTATTGCTGTACAAAAATTTTATTTTTTAATGGAAGGCACAGGCACGGCCAGCGTCCTCATACCGGGTGGGCGCAGGCAAAGCCTGTGTAGTTTTGCAAGCTTTACAGGGTGCGCGGCCACAGGCCGTTTCGTCTTGCAAGCTTTACAGGGTGCGCGGCCAGTTTCTTGCACTGCCGGTTTCCGCGTGCGCACTCTTACGGTACTTTGAAACCTGCCCCGCGGCGAAACGGACTATGTCCGCGAAAAAAAACACCGTAAAGCCACAACAGAAGCTTTACGGTGCTTTGCCTTTACCCGAAAGGCAATAAGAGAAACATATGGAATTAACAACATATGGATTTGTATGGTGGGCCATCAAGGACTCGAACCTTGGACCGACCGGTTATGAGCCGGTTGCTCTAACCAACTGAGCTAATGGCCCGCAAGACTGTGTTTTCTTTTCACAGTGCTTCGCTATTATAGCATACTGTTTTAAAAAATGCAATCCTTTGCGGCAAAAAATCTAAAAAAAACGCGCGCGGTTATTTACGGGGGGCTATTTACTTCACCGTCATATAATGGTATATTAAAATATACATATAATATGTAAACAGCCGTATGTAAATTATGTGAAAGCTGGTTTTTTTATGAAAAATGTAATGGAAGACATAGTTGCGGAAAAGCTCGACGAAGTCATAGGCACGCTCGGCTGCTGCACGTGCGAGCAGTGCCGCTCAGACATCATCTCTTACGCGCTCAACCGCCTTAAGCCGAAGTACGCCAACACCGAGCTGGGCGCGGCGCTCGCCAAGGTGGACACACTGTCGCACCAGTTTGAGGTTGACGTCTTAACGGCCATTTACGACGGCGCCGAAACAGTCAGCAAAAACCCGCGCCACGCCAAAGCTTAGCCCGTGCCGCCCTTCCACAGCTTTTTCACTATGCCGGTGAGAAAGTCCGCCTGCACGGCGAGCGTCCTGCGGCTGCTAAGCACCCTGCCCGACGAAACGGCGCTGCAGTACAAAAACATAAGCGGCATTACCGTGCCGGCGTCTATGCCGGACTCCCTTGAGATGCTCTCGCCCTGTGTGTACATCCAGTTTATAAAGTCGTCTATAATCGGCCTGCACATACGGCTGTAGAGCGGGTTCGCCAGCACCTGGCACACAAACGCGCAGTGCTCGGACTCGCTTTCGCTGTACCGCAAAACAAAGGCGAGCCTTTCGTCAAGCGGGCGGGACGCGTCCGTAACCACCTGTGAAAGCTCACCCTCAACCATGCTGAAAAGCTGGCGCACGCACTCGACTACAATGTCATCCTTATTTTTGAAGTACTGGTAAATAGAGGCTTCATTTATGTTGGCCGCGCCCGCGAGTTTCTTTATAGATGTTTTGTCTATTCCGTTTTCAGTAAACGCCCGTGTAAAGTCTTTGGTGTAACGTTTCTTACGTTCCTCACGCTGCACAAAAAGCCCTCCCTTGTTATTTCTGCGCTTTAAACAGTATTTTATACTGATTATAGTATTATTTTACTGTGTTTTATATGTAATAAAGAATTTTTATTATATTTCTAAATTATTTTAGCGTATTGCTGATTTTTCTTGTATTTTAAAATCTTACTATTTTATTAAGAATAAACCGTAACTAAAGCAGCCCCGCAAAGCTCTCACCGGCGGCACAGTATTGCTTAGCCGCCCAGCTTTACGGGGCTGTGTTCATTTGTACAGGGGCAGGGGGGGCTACACTCCGGCCACGGCGTCCGCGGCTTCTGCGAGCCACGGCGCGGCTATGCCCTCGGCATTGCCGGCGTCGCACGCGGCGGCGGCCTGCGGGTCAAGCGGGCACCTTGCCAAAACCTTAAGGCCGAAGCGGCCGGCGGTTTCGTCGAGGTGGCTCTCGCCGAAAAGCTTGATTTTTTCGCCGCACTTCGGGCACGAAACGTAGCTCATGTTTTCGACCATGCCCAAAACGGGTACGTTCATCATGTTGGCCATATTGACGGCCTTTGCGACTATCATCGAAACAAGCTCCTGCGGCGACGTCACTATGACTATGCCGTCAAGCGGTATGGACTGAAACACCGTCAGCGCCACGTCGCCCGTGCCGGGGGGCATGTCTACGAACATAAAGTCCACGTCCTGCCATATGACGTCAGTCCAAAACTGCTTTACCGTGTTGGCTATGAGCGGGCCGCGCCAAACTACCGGCGCGGTTTCGTCCTCTAAAAGCAGGTTAACCGACATAACGTCTATGCCCGTCTTTGTTTTAACCGGAAGGATGCCGTCGCTGCTGCCGCGCGCCATACCGTGCAGGCCGAAAACCTTAGGTATGGAGGGGCCTGTCACGTCGGCGTCAAGCACCGCCGTGTGCAGGCCGCGCCGGTTTAACAGTACCGCCAAAAGCGACGTGACAAAGCTTTTGCCCACGCCGCCCTTGCCGCTTACAACGCCTATCACTTTTTTAATGCTGCTGAGCCTGTTCGGCTTTTCAACAAAGCCGGCCGGGCTTTTTCCGCGCGACGGGCAGTCCTCGCCGCACGCGCCGCAGTTATGGTTGCAGGTTTCCTCGCTCAAAGTAAATTCCCCTTTTCATATATTAAGGCTGTTTCATATATGGCATATGCCTGAAATCCGTATTTTGCATTTTAACATACCGGCACGGAAAAATCAAGCTCCGGAAGTTGTATTTATAACATATACCCAATAATTAAAATTCCATTTTTATGCTGCGCAAAAATAAATTAGACAGTACGGTGTTGGCGTCCTGCCCGCCGTTTATCACGTCGTTTACAGCTTTGCAGATGGGCAGGTCTGCGTTGTAGCGTTCGCCCAAAACAAGCATGGCCGAGGTGGTCGCCACGCCCTCGGCAAGCTGGCCGTACGGCTCGCGCCTGACGAACATCTCGCCGAAGCGCCTGTTGTGGCTGAACGGCGAAAAGACCGTCGCCTCGTAGTCGCCGAGGTGCGCAAGGCCGTAGGCGGTTATCTCCTGCCCGCCCATAGCCTTTATCAGGCGGGCTATCTCACGCGTGCCGCGCGACATGAGCGCGCCCTTAAGGGCTGTTTTGCCGAGGCCGTCGAGCATGCCCGCCGCTATGCCTATAACGTTTTTTGAGGCGGCGCCGACTTCGTTGCCCAAAAGGTCGCTGCCATAGTAAAAGCGTATGAGGCTGCTCGAAAAGGCGTCTACGAGGTACTTTTTCACTTCCATGCTTTTGCTGTCTATTACCATGCAGTTAGGTATGCCGCGTGTGAAGTCCTGCACGTGGCCCGGCCCCACCCACACGGCGACGGGCGTTTGGGGCTTGTACTCCTCAAACACCTGTGTAAGCCGCCTGCCGGTGCCGGCCTCTATGCCTTTCATGCACAGCACGGCCGTCTTGCCGGTAAGGTCGAGCGGCGACAGCTGGCGCATAAGCCCGCGGAAGCTCTGCGCCCCCACGGAAATGACAACTGTTTGTGCAGGCTCTAACGCGCTTTTAAGGCCGGACGTGATATTTATTTTTTCGTCAAGCGTAACAAGGCCGTTTGAGCGGCTTTTTTTAAGTTCACCAAGCTTAGCCGAGCTTTCCCGCCCGTAAAGCGTTACGCTGTGCCCCAGGCCGTTAAGGTACCACGCCAAAAAGCTGCCCCACCTGCCGCAGCCGATAACGCAAACGTTCAACGCGCCGCCTCCTTTATATCTGTTTTATTTATATATATTACATTGAATACAAAAGCTTAATAATCGCAGCGGGAAGTAAACCGCATTTACAAGTTTAAGTTTCCCGCGGCTCCGGCAGTATATCCGCGGGCGCGCAAAAAGAAAAGGCGCCGCGGCTTTTGCGTGGCGCCTTTTAAAAGCACGGGTCATATGGAGTTGCCGACCTCGATGCTTATCTCGTCGAACTTTGCGGTAAGGTCCTTCACGCCGAGCTTTGCCTTTTGCTCACCGCACACGTCCAGCACGGCGGCGCCCTTGTGCATCATTATGAGACGGTCGCCGAACCCGGCGGCAAAGCGCAGGTTGTGCGTCACCATGACGGTCGTCACCCGCTTTTCTTCAACGAAGCGCCGCGTAAGCTCCATGACTGTTTCGCTTGACTTAGGGTCGAGCGCGGCCGTGTGCTCGTCGAGTATGAGCAGCTTTATGGGCGACATGGCGCATATGAGCAGCGCGAGCGCCTGCCGCTGCCCGCCCGACAGGCTCGCGACAGGTACCGTAAGCCTGTCTTCAAGGCCCATCTTAAGCATTTCGAGCTGTGTACGGTAGTAATCCGTCCTGCGGCGGTTAACGCCCCTGCCGAGGCCGAACCTGCCGCCCTTGTTGTCCGCAAGCGACATATTCTCCAAAACGGTGAGCTTAGGGCACGTGCCGGCGGCCGGATCTTGGAAAACGCGGCCGATAAAGGCGGAGCGCCTGTACTCAGGCAGCGCTGTGATGTCGCTGCCGTCAATAAAGACTGCGCCGCCGTCAACCGGTATGCTGCCGCATAAAAGGTTAAGCATAGTTGTTTTTCCGGAGCCGTTGCTGCCGACTACCGCGACAAACGAGCCTTTCCGCACTGAAAGGCTGAAGTCGGTAAAAAGCACGGACTCGTTTACCGAGCCTTTGTTAAAGGTCTTATAGATATGGCGCATCTCCACAAACGAGGACTCGGATTTTTCAGATTCAGTTTTTTGCGGCATGGTGTTCCTTCCTCCCTCCGGCAAGCGATGCCACGCGGTTAGCCAAAAGCGCTACGGTAAACAGCACCGCCATAAGGAGCTTCATGTAATTTGCCGGCAGGCCGAGCTGCAAAGCCACCATCAGGCACGCTTTGTAGACAATAGCCCCCAAAATGACCGCAAGCGTAGGCTTAACGTGCTTAAACCGTGAAAAAATATTAATGCCGATTATAACGGAGGCAAGGCCCATTACAACCATGCCCGTGCCGCTCGTAACGTCCGCGGACTCCGACTGCTGGCTGAGTACGCACCCCGCCAAAGCCGTAAAGGCGTTGCCTATCATAAGGCCGAGTATCTTCATGTTGCCCGGGTCTTTTCCAAGTGAAACAACATACTGCTGGTTGTCTCCGGAAGCGCGCAGCAGCAGGCCGGACTTAGTTTTTAAATATATATCGGTAATAAACTTTATAAGCATGCAGAACAGGAACACGACTATCAGGTCGCGCAGCTGGAACATTGACTGCGGTATGAGCGCCGCCGGCCCTGACGTAAAGACGGTCGGTTTGTTGTAGTAAGCCAAAATGGAACTGCCGCCGACTATGACAAGGTTTATGCTCCAAAGGCCGGTCATAACAAGTATGCCCGACAAAAGGTCGGTAATGTGTAGCTTTACGTGCAGAAGCCCCGTCACCCCGCCCGCCGCTGCGCCGCACAGCATGGACGCTATGCATGCCAAAAACGGGTTTGCGCCGCGTGATATAAGCGCTGCGGCAACGCACGCCCCCAAGGGGAACGTGCCGTCTACCGAAAGGTCCGGAAAATTAAGCACCTGGTATGTCACGTACACCCCTATGGCCATTATGCCGTATATAAAGCCGTCCTGGAGTACGCTTACGATAAGCCCGAGAACAATATCCATATCAAAAATACACAGCTTTCTTTATTTCGATACCGCCTGCGCATCCGAGTACTCCGCCGGCAGAGTCATGCCGAACTTTTTAAGCAGCTCGGCGTTGTACACCGGTTTTCCCTCGCTTACGGTATAGACCTTTGTATCCGCTGCCTTAGCCTCTCCCTTAAGGATTTTAGCGGCCATCTTACCTGTTTCTTCACCGAGTGAAACGTAGTCTATGCTGACGGAAGCAACGCAGCCGTTTTTGACCTGCTCCACCTCAGAACCGAAGACGGGGATGTTGGCGCCGTTGGCGGCGTTTAGCAGCGTAGACAGGTTATTTACAACGTTATTGTCAGTGAAATTGTTTATGCAGTCTACCTTTTTAGAAACGAGGGCCGCCGCGCCGCTCGCGACTTCAGAGGCGTTTGTAATGCCGTTGCTGACTACCTCAAAGTTATACTTAGGCGCAAGGCTCTCGAGTATTTTTAAATGGAAAAGGGAGTTAGGCTCGCTTGTCGTGTACAAAACGCCGATCTTCTTAGCACTTGGCATAAGCGCGCGTATCAGTTTGAGCTGGCTTTCAAGCGGCAGCACGTCCGCGCTGCCCGTGCAGTTGTAGCCCGGTTTGTCGAGCGACTTTACAAGTTCGGCCGAAACAGGGTCGGAAACCGCTGTAAATACTACCGGAATATCAGTGTTTTTAGCCATGCTGTAAGCGGACATTGCCGCAGGGGTTGCTATGGCGGCTATCATGTCATATTTTTTCGATACCATTGTTTTAGCCATCATGTTGGCGTTGGAACCGTCCGCCTGAGAATTTTCAAGGTCAATTTTCAGGTTTTTGCCTTCTGTAAAGCCGGACTCCTCAAGGCCCTTTTTAAACCCGGTGTAGCAGTCGTTAAGGGAAGGATGCGTCGCGTACTGTATGACGCCTACGGTGACTGTCTTTTCACCGCTTACATTAGATGACTGCCCCGACGATGCGCCCGACGAAGAACATGCGCAGAACATGCTTACCAGCGAAAATGCCGCAGCGGCGGCTGTTATTTTTTTAAATACCTTTTTCATTAATAATACCCCTTTCGAAAGTGTGTGTAACCGGCCGTGTTTCCATATAACATATTACTTGGCTTTCGCCAGCCGCGTTTCATAAACATCACCCTTTCCCGCAGGCATTCCGCAAAAAAACAAAAAAACTCCTGTCCCAACAAAGGGACAGGAGAATCATAATCCTGCGGTACCACCCAACTTGGCGTAAAACGCCCGCTCATTGCATGTACATAAATACACTCTTTTTGGTAACGGGTAAAGACCCCGTCGGAAACTACTCGGCACTGAGCTTTTCATTCCGCCCTCGTAAGCCCATTCACCCGAAGCACTTCACCGCTTCACACCAAACGCGGCTCTCTTAATCCATGCCGTTACGGGTTACTCTCCTTACTCACAGGTTTAAGATATTAAATGTATTATATGACAAGGTATGGCATTTGTCAAGGCAAAAATATTATTTTTACATCTTTTTATATGCGCAATGCGCATTGCCGTCAGTCAAGGAAATCCTTCAGTTTTTTACTCCTGCTCGGGTGGCGGAGCTTGCGCAGCGCTTTTGCTTCAATCTGCCTTATGCGCTCGCGCGTTACGTTGAACTCCTTGCCTACTTCTTCAAGCGTACGCGAGCGTCCGTCGTTAAGCCCAAAACGCAGGCAGAGCACTTTTTCCTCACGCGGGGTAAGCGTATCCAAAACGTCGGAAAGCTGCTCCTTTAAAAGAGTATGCGAAGCTGCGTCGGCAGGCGCCGGCGCGTCGTCGTCAGGTATGAAGTCGCCGAGGTGGCTGTCTTCCTCTTCGCCTATAGGCGTTTCAAGCGACACGGGTTCCTGGGCTACGCGCATTATCTCGCGCACTTTTTCGACGGGCATGTCCAGCTCCTCCGAAATCTCGTCGGCCGTCGGCTCGTGGCCGCTGCTGTGAAGAAGCTGCGACGAAACTTTTTTTACCTTATTTATGGTTTCCACCATATGGACGGGAATACGTATGGTCCTCGCCTGGTCGGCTATGGCGCGCGTTATCGCCTGGCGTATCCACCATGTGGCGTATGTCGAGAACTTAAAGCCCTTAGTGTAGTCGAACTTTTCCACAGCTTTTATCAGGCCGAGGTTCCCCTCCTGTATAAGGTCTAAAAACTGCATGCCGCGGCCGAGGTAGCGTTTTGCTATGCTTACGACAAGCCTGAGGTTAGCTTCAGAAAGGCGCTTTTTAGCGGCTTCGTCGCCGTTTGAAATGCGTATGGCAAGGTCTATCTCCTCCTCAGGCGTAAGCAGAGGCACACGGCCTATTTCCTTAAGGTAAACCTTTACGGGGTCGTCTATGGAAATGCCTTCCGTACTAAGGGCCGAGTCTACGTCGGTTTCTTTGTCTTCCTGCATATCGATGTCTATGTCGGTAAAAGTGTCGTCGCCGAAGTCCTCGACTATCTCGACGCCCTGGTTTTCAAGGGTATCGTAAAATTTTTCTATCTGCTCAGGGTCAAACTCCAGTTCTCCCAAAGCATCCAGTATCTCTTTTGTCGTAAGCTGCCCTTTGCTTTTGCCTTGCTCGAGCAAGTCCTTTATAACCGTTTTTTTGTCCTGTTCCGGCATATTGCTTCCCCCTATTTCTTTTGCCGCCTGAGTTCATCGAGATAATTTTTTATTTCCCGCGGCTGCGCAGCATCCGCAGCCAATAATTTTTGCTTTTCATGTTCTTCATTTAAAATTTCTATATATTTACGTACGTCGCTTTCATTATATGAAATACCCGATAAATTCTGCAGCATCCGCGCGACGGACGACATTTCATCCTGGCTGAACATTTCCGCGAGGCCCGTTATGCCCACAGGCCGTCCGTTTTCAGCAAGCTGCATGAGCGCCTGGTACACGCGCCTGTCAAACTGCGTGACAAACTGGCCGGGAGTAAGCATTTCTCCGATTTCCTTAGCGTTCTCCGGGTATTTAATAATATACGCGATAATTGCCTCTTCCGCGCCCGCGGCACGTAAATACCGTGATTTTTCCGGGTTTACCCTGTCTTTCAGCCCCGCGCTCTTTACGCGGAACGCTTTAAATTCCTTTTTACGTTCTTTTTTACTGTCAATCCGTCCATGCTTGTTTACCTGCGCCATGACCGTTTCGGTCTTTATGCCGGTTTCCGCCGCAAGCTTCCCAGCGTAAATCTCGCGCTCCATGGCGTTATCCACACCGGCTAAAACGGCAACCGCTTCGTTAAGGTACCCGACGCGCCCCTGGGCGCTGCCCGCGTCATACTTAAGCTTTGCTTTTCCGAGCCTGTACTCCACGTCGTTGCCGGACGCGTTAAGCATTTGCTTAAACTTTGCCGGACCATATGTTTTTATGTACTCGTCAGGGTCTTTTCCGCCTGATATTGTAAGCACCTTTACACTAAGCCCCGCCTCGCGCAAAATCGGTATTGCCCTCGACGCGGCTTTCTGCCCCGCCTCGTCAGAGTCATACGAAACGACTACCTCTTTGGCGTACTTAGACATAAGCCTTGCCTGCGAAGGCGTAAGCGCCGTTCCGAGTGTAGCCACCGCATCCGTAAAACCCGCCTGATGCATGGAAATGACGTCCATGTAGCCCTCGCATAAAATAAGGCGCCTGCCGCCGTTTGACTTTTTGGCAAAGTTAAGCGCGAAAAGCATGCTGCCTTTGTTAAAAACCGGCGTCTCGGACGTGTTAAGGTACTTTGGCTCGCCGCTGCCGAGCGTCCTGCCGCCGAAGGCAGCCACGTTGCCCCTTAGGTCAATTATAGGAAACATCACACGGCTGAAGAAGCGGTCGACGGCCCTGCCGCTTCTGCTTTTAAACGCAACGTTCGCCATAATCATTTCTTCCTGTGTAAAGCCTTTGCCCGCAAGGTAATCTACAAGGGCGAACCTTCCCGGCGGCGAAAAGCCAAGGCCGAAGCGGCGCACCGTTTCAGGCTTAAGCGCCCTTTTTTGAAGGTACCCGCGTCCGTCGGCGCCGGCGTCAGAATTAAGCACCGAATAGTAGTACCTTGCGGTTTCCCTGTTAACCTGCAAAATACGTGTCCTTAGTTTTGCCATGCCGTCGTCGGCATAAGTTTCAGGCATTGCAAGGCCCGCGTGCTTGGCAAGGAAAGCGACGGCTTCCATATAGTCGAGGTTTTCAATGCGCTTTATAAACGTTATTACGTCGCCGCCTGCGCCGCAGCCGAAACAGTAAAAATAACCTTCGTCGGGATGTACGTGGAACGACGGAGTTTTTTCGCTGTGAAACGGGCAAAGGCCCACGTAGTCCCTTCCGCTGCGCTTTAAGCCGACATACTCCGATACAATCTCCCCTATATCGCTTCTGTCTTTAAGTTCCTGTATAAAAGCGTCAGGAAGCCGCATTTTTTCCACCTCCCTAACATGCGGGCCTGCCTTGCGTCAAAGCTTCCATGCGTCCGGCACGTATATTTTTTTGAAAAGCTCCACCGCGAAGTGGTCTGTCATGCCAGCTATGTAGTCGCACACAGCCCGCTCACCGCCGTCGTCCGCGGCTATGGCAGCCATATCGGCAGGAAGGTTGCCGGGCTTAAGCAGATAGTCGAAAAGCGCCTCCATAAGGTTAGGCACCTTGCTCTCTTCCGATTTTGCATATGGGTTTTTATAAACGCTGCTGTTCATAAAGCCGGCAAGCTTTTCAAACGCTTCGTTTATATCTTCCGAAAGGCATATGGAGTTCTCCGTGCTGTTCTCTACTGCCGATACGACAAGGGTATTTATCCTTTTCGACTTGCTGTGCCCTAAAATATCCGTTATATCCGCCGGTATGTCGCTTTCCTTTATTACCCCTGCCCTTTCGGCATCGTCGATATCGTGGTTTATGTAGGCTATCCGGTCGGCAAGCCTGACTATGCGCCCTTCAAGGGTCTCGGCTTCTTTGCCTTCGGTATGGCAGGCTATGCCGTTGCGCACTTCAAACGTAAGGTTAAGCCCCTGCCCGTTTTTTTCGAGCTTGTCCACTACGCGCACGCTCTGCCTGTAGTGTTTGAAGCCCCCTTGCCCTTTCATTATCCCGTCAAGCGCGCGTTCGCCCGCATGCCCGAACGGCGTATGCCCAAGGTCGTGCCCGAGCGCGACGGCCTCGGTAAGGTCCTCGTTAAGGCGCAGCGCGCGGGCTATGGTGCGCGCTATCTGTGAAACCTCAAGCGTGTGTGTGAGCCGCGTCCTGTAATGGTCGCCTTCAGGCGAAAGGAAAACCTGTGTTTTATGCTTTAGGCGCCTGAAAGCCTTTGAGTGGATTATCCTGTCCCTGTCGCGCTGGTAGTCTGTCCTTATGCCGCACTTTTCCTCAGGGTGCCTGCGCCCTTTTGTGTTTTCAGATAAAGCTGCATACGGACTTAAGATCTGTTTTTCAAAATACTCCGTGCGTTCCCTTATTGTCATGGCAAACAACCCTCGCTATAAAAAGCAGCCGTCGTACACAATACTGTCCTTTTTATAGTTATATACGCATAAGCACACGCTATCACCTTGCAAAATATAAAAAAATCAGCGATTTTAATAAAATTTTTTTCAGTTTAAAGGTATAATATCGAAAGTTGATACCCGTATGCGAAAAAAAGCCCGCGGTTTTACTGCTTTCCTGGGCAGAAACCCTCTTTCAGCACTGAAGCGCTGCGCTGCCCTCCGGTCATATCGGCAAGTTTTTTTTGGAATTCCTGAAACATTACGGACTTTATATGGAATTTTACCGTTACCTTGTCGGTGTAGACGGTGCCGTCCTCCTGCGCGCCGCATGACAGTATAAGCCTTGATACCGTTTTATACTCTCCGTAGGAGCAATGGGTTTGCGCAAAAATACACGGCTCCATCGTTATTATGCCTGCCTTGCTTAAGGCGTCCGAGGCCGCGCGCGAGTAAGCGCGTATCAGCCCGCCTGCCCCAAGCAGCACGCCTCCGAAGTAGCGCGTAACCACTACCGCCGCGTTTACGGCGCCGGACTTTATTACGGCGTTAAGCACAGGAACGCCGCCCGTACCCTGCGGCTCGCCGTCGTCTGAGCATTTCTGCGCGCCGCCCAAAGTGCGGTATGCAAAGACGTTATGCTTTGCGTCAAAGTGTTCCGCGCGCACAGAGCGTATGAACTTCTCCGCTTCGTCAGGCGTTTCAACTGGCTTTGCCGAGGATATGAACTTAGAACGTTTTACGGTGAACTCAGAGCGTGACTCACGGCCTATGGTCTTGTACTCTTCCACGGCTAAGTCCCCCTTTAGAGTTATATGCCGCCGGTTAATCCGGCCGCGAAAAAGAAAAGCGGCACGTAAAAAGTGCCGCAATAAATCCGCAGGATATTATTTTGTCATACCGTAACGTTTTTTGAACATTTCCACGCGCCCGCCGGAGTCAACCAGCTTCTGCTTACCGGTAAAAAACGGATGGCACTTTGAGCAGATTTCAACGTGGATGTCCTGCTTTGTCGACCTTGTATGAATCACATTGCCGCAGGCGCACGTAATGGTAGCGTCCTTGTACTGCGGATGTATTTTTTCCTTCATTTCAATCACCTCTCGTACGGATAATCTCATTCTGACATACAATGCATTTGATTATACCATAAAATAAATCCGATTTCAAGTCTCCGTGCTTACATTTAACGGTTTTAATCAGTCAGCAGGAAAAAATTTGTCATGGATAGCGGAAACCGCCTTGTCGGCGTCTTTAATGTCGATAAGGACAGAGATTTTAATTTCGCTCGTGGAAATCATTTTAATATTTATATCTTTTTCATACAGAGCTTCAAACATTTTAGTCGCGGTCCCCGGGTGGGTTTCCATACCGGCGCCGACTATGGAAATCTTCGCCACGTTTTCATCGTAAACAAGCTTCGTAGCCCCTATGGAAGGCAAGAAAGAGTCGATGGTTTCAAGTGCATCCTTAAGGTTTGAACGCGCAACGGTAAAACTTATGTCTTTCGTGCCGTTGCGTCCGACAGACTGCAGGATGATATCCACGTTTATATTTTTCGCTGAAATCCGTGAAAACACCTTAAACGCAAGCCCCGGGCGGTCCGGAACACCTATTATAGAGATACGCGCGACGTCTTCGTCCTTTGCGACGCCGCTTATGAACAATTTTTCCACTTTACCTGCCTCCTTAACGATAGTACCGGGTTTTTTAGTCATACTTGAGAGTACCTCAAGCTCAACGCCGTACTCCTTTGCTATTTCCACAGAACGGTTATTAAGTACCTGGGCTCCGAGGGAAGCGAGCTCAAGCATCTCATCATACGAAATGACGTCCAGCTTTCTCGCATGCTTTACTTTACGCGGGTCCGCAGTATAAACGCCGTCAACATCCGTGTATATCTGGCACAGGTCGGCTTTCATGGCAACTGCCACCGCGACGGCGCTTGTGTCGGAGCCTCCGCGGCCCAAAGTCGTAACGTCGTCGTATTTGTTTATGCCCTGGAACCCCGCCAAAATGACTATATGCTTTTTGTCGAGTTCCTTTTGTATGCGCTCAGGCTCCACCCGTTTTATACGCGCCTTGCCGTAGTCGGAGCTTGTTACAAAGCCCGCCTGCCACCCAAGCAGCGAAACCACCGGGTAGCCGAGCTTTTCAATAGCCATGGCTAAAAGCGAAGCCGACATCTGCTCGCCCGCCGTCAGAAGCACGTCCATTTCACGCTTTGAAGGGTCTGCATTGATTTCACGCGCTTTCTCAAGCAGGTCGTCCGTTGTGTCGCCCTGGGCAGAGACAACGGCAACGACGCTGTTTCCCTTTGCATAAGTTTTTGTTATGATTTCGGCAACGTTGAACACGTGTTCCCTGTCCGCAACCGAAGTACCGCCGAATTTCTGGACGATAAGGCTCATATGGTTATGCCCTCCCAAATTAATAAAGCATTGTAGGTATCTTTTTATATGCATATTTTAAAGGTTTATTTAACTCTTAGCCGTCATTGCACGGATAAGCCGCATAAAGCCGCGCGTTACTGCGGAAGTATGGCCGCACCCTGCGAATCAGTACTTAAAATTTCAATGCGCCACCCGTTCGCGCCCTTGCTTTTAAGCCTGCCGGGGGCGTACTTTGAAAACAGCCCGGCGTCTTCGGCTTTGATAAGCGAAACCACTGTAGGCCCAGCGCCGCTTATATATGTGCCGAGGGAACCCATCTCATAGCTTATCCTGAAAACGTCGTCGAGGTTTTTTATAAGCCCCGAACGGTACGGCTGGTGTATCTTGTCCTGAACCGCGACGCGCAAGTTTTCAAGCCTGCCCGAAAACAGCGATGCAACCATAAGCGCCGAGCGCGAAAGGTTGTAAACCGCGTCCGCCCTCGGGTACTGCTGCGGCAGAACCGAACGGGCTTTTTCCGTTTTAAGCTCGAAAGGCGGTATGAACAGCGCAAACCTTATTTTATCCGAAACAGGCACGCTTACACTGTAAACGCTTTTGTTTTCAATAGCTGAAGCCGCGAGCCCGCCCTCTATGGCCGGGGTTGTGTTGTCGGGGTGGCCCTCTATCTCGGCCGCAAGGTTTATAAGGTCATGCCGTGTAAGCGGCCTGCCAAGGAACCTGTTTGCGCCGAGTATGCCCGCCACTATGCACGCCGAACTGCTCCCGAGGCCGCGTGCCATGGGTATATTGTTAAGCTGCACTATCTTAAGGCCTTTAAGCGTGCGTCCGCACTTTTCGTAGAGGCATTTCGCGGCGGAAAAAATCAGGTTGCTTTCGTCAGTCGGTACTTTTACATTGTCTTTGCTTGAAATCTCCAAAGTGTCCGACTCTTCCATCCAAACCTCGTTGTAAAGTGTGAGAGCTATGCCGAGCGAATCGAATCCGGAGCCTAAATTCGCGCTCGTGGCCGGAACTTTTATATGAACCATTTTAAACCTACCTCAAATCAAATTCATAAATCACTTATGCGGATCTCATTTACAGTTTTTATGCCTAACCCAGCCAAGGCCTTGATTTTATCGTCTATATCCTTTTCCTTCATCGGTTTTGTTACAAACGCAATCTCGCCTTTTTCCGCATCTTTTCTTGAAAGGCGTTCCACGCTGCCGAAGCAGTTCGCAATGTTTTTAAACGCAAGCGCGTCGTCGTCTGTCTCCGCGCGTATGTACATTGCTACTTCATTCTGCTTATAGTCTTCGACATAGTCTTTGTCGCCGTCGCTCCAAAACAGGTACTTACGCGTTTTAAGATGTTTCGCACAGTCTATCACATCAGCCACAACGGCGCTCGCCGTCGGATACTTTCCCGCGCCGCGGCCGTAAAAAACGACGTCGCCTGCGGAATCGCCGCGCACGAGTATGCCGTTAAAAACGTCGTCTATGTTTGCAAGCTGGCTTTCGCACGGCAGGAACATCGGGCACACGATTATCTGCAGCTTACCATTTTCAAGCTTGCGGACCTGTCCTATGAGTTTTATGACGCCGCCCCACGCTGAAGCGTACTCTACGTCTTTAAGCGTTATATGCTCTATGCCCTCAGTATGCACCTGCTCAGGGTAGACGTGCCTGCCGTACGCAAGCGAAGCCAAAATGCATATTTTGCGGCACGCATCGTAGCCCTTGATGTCAGCGTCAGGGTTGCGTTCCGCATAGCCGAGTTTTTGGGCCAGCGCAAGCGTTTCGGCAAAAGGTTTCTTTTCGCTTATCATTTTTGTAAGTATGAAATTAGTCGTACCGTTGAGTATGCCTGCTATCTCCACGACGTCGTTTGCCGCAAGGCACTGGCTTATGGGCCTTATTATAGGTATGCCGCCGCCGACGCTTGCCTCAAAAAGGAAATTAGTGTTGTTATCTTTTGCAAGCCTGAGCAGCTCGGCGCCTTTTGACGCTACAAGCTCCTTGTTTGAAGTAACAACGCTCCTGCCGGAAGAAAGGCAGCGCT
The DNA here is from genome assembly GCA_002409585.1 of Ruminococcaceae bacterium UBA5413. Lineage (GTDB taxonomy): Bacteria > Bacillota > Clostridia > Oscillospirales > Acutalibacteraceae > Thermocaproicibacter. Next base: position 39,635 of record DHNP01000013.1, read on the forward strand.
TAGTGTACTCAAAAGCCGGATGTATGCCGCCCATGACTTCGACAACTATTTTTATTTCCGGATCATTTATAATGGTGTCAAAAGACTTTATAAATTTCTTTTCATAAGGGCTTCCTGGAAAGTCCCTCAGATCCAATATATATTTTATCCCTATGCGGACGTTGGCCCTTTTTTCTATGCTGTCGGCGTGCTTCTCTACGACGTCCACAACGCCTGAACCAACGGTCCCAAATCCCATGACCGCTACCTCAATCATACCTCGATACTCCTTTTACATCAATTCCGCAAACCAGGCAGTAAAAGCGGCTAAAACTAACCATCCTGCCTTACTCCGCGCCGCGCAAATTCCGCTTAAACGGGTAAGCCCCCGCCTGCAGCAGGCCGCACTGCGCGGCGCCGGGTGCCGGCAGACGCCAAAGCCCGGTTTAAAAAGAACAACCGCGAAATAAAGCTGTGAACAAACCATACCTGCATTATATACTTTATAAGTTTATCATATTTTTCCGCTCTATTCAACAATTAAGGCTTTAAATTCTGCATTTTCGGCGCTGGCCTACGGCCTCACCCCGACGCGCCTTCAGATACCTGTTTTTCTTCCGCTTCACGCTCAGTCTTTGTCTCTCCCGACGAAATACCTTCTCCGCCCTGCGAAGAATTTTCAAGCGTTTCGCCTGACTGGCTGGATGAAGCCTCGGGCTGGCTCGACTCATCTTCCGTTCCGGCCGAGCTTGCAGGTTCCACCTGCTCGGGCGTGTGGTCAAGGCTGCACTGTTTAGGCAGGTTGTTTTTGTCGTACCAGCCTACGGCGGTAGACTCGCACACGCCGGGGACCGCAAGGAGCCCGCTCTTTTTGCAATATGTCATAGACACAACGTTTTTTGAAAGCTCAAAGTCCTTTTTCTGTTTATTTTTCAAATACTGCGACATTATCGTCTTCCAGACTTTTTTCGCGGTCGATGTATTTTTAATGGTAGCAGGCTGCCTGTAGCCCGTCCATATGCCCGCGACGGCATACGGCGTTCCGGCTATGAACCAACTGTCCCTGTTTGAGTTCGTCGTACCTGTTTTGCCGTAGACGTCCCAGCCGCTTATGCCTGAGCCTGAGCCTGTGCCGTTCTTAACGACATTGTTGAGCAGTTTATGGACGACGGCGGAGGTTTCCGGTGTTATAACCTGCGTATAAGTTTCTTTACGGTTGTCGAGTATGACGTTGCCGTCATGGTCTTTTACATAGTAATAGGTATACGGCTTATAGTATTTTCCGCTATTACCGAATATTTGAAATCCAGCGGTCATTTCACGCACCGTGACGCCCTGTGTGAAGCCGCCGACGGCCATGGCCGCAAGCGTGTTGTCGGCAGGTTCGAGGCTTGTGAAGTGCAGTTTGTCCTTTAAAAAATTATAACTTGTATTCGGCGAAATCGCCTTGCACAGCCTTGCCGAAGCCGCGTTGAGCGACCACTGCAGCGCGTACTCGACCGTTACGTTGCCGTAGTACTTGAGCTGCGCGTTAGCAGGTCCGGACTGGCCGTCTTTCCAGTTCGGAAGCGGCTCGTCCTCTATAAGGCTTGAGTAGTTGATTTTTCCCATATTTATGGCCGGCCCGTACACAGCCAGCGGTTTTATTGTAGACCCGGGCTGCCTTTTCGTGTCCGTCGCAAGGCTTAGAAGGCGGTTGCCCGTTTTTTCCCCGCGCCCGCCTACTATGGCGAGCACGCGGCCGGCATAGTCCATGGCAACATAACCGCCCTGAAGCTTTTTATCACTCGAAGGGAAAACTTTGCCGCTTGTAAACGCGTCCTCGGCTATTTTCTGCAGCTCGGTGTCCTCTGCCGAGTATATCTTCAGCCCTCCGTGGTATATCATGTCCACAGCCTTTTCGGAAGAACAGTTGTAGTGGCTCATAAGGTCTTCTTTTACATCTTCGAACATGGTGTCCGTGTACCAGTCCCACGACTTGTCGCTGCTTGAAGTGCTGACTTTTTTCGTACCGGTGAACTTCATGTTTTCGGACTCCGCCATGGCTTCGTCGTACTGTGCCTTCGTTATCCTGTTCTGGCCGTACATTTCTTTAAGCACCGTCTGCTGGCGCTCCTTGTTTTTGTCCGGATGCAAAAGCGGGTTGTACGCGGTGGGGTTCTGCGTTATGCCGGCTATGCTGGCGCACTGCGCTATGTCGCACTCTGAGATATCTTTCCCGAAGTAAGTGTTGGCGGCCGTCTGCACGCCGTAACACCCGTCCCCGAAATTCACGACATTAAGGTATGCCGTCAGTATCTCTTCTTTAGAGTATTTTTTTTCAAGGTTCAGCGCCCTGAAAATTTCTTTCACCTTGCGTGTTATGCTGACCTGGTTTTCACCGGTGATATTTTTTACAAGCTGCTGCGTTATGGTTGAGCCTCCGTAGCTGCCCCCGCTTGTAAACAGCGCCTTCGCCGCCCCTACTGTGCGTATCCAGTCTACGCCCTTGTGCTCGTAGAAGCGTTTGTCCTCTATGGACACAACCGCGTCTTTCATGGTTTTAGGGATCTTGTCGTAGTCTGCCCAAACCCTGTTTTCACTGCTCTGCAGGCTTACGGTCTTTACTCCGCTGGTGCTGTTTCCAATATATATAAAACTCGTGTAATTTATCTGCAGTTTATTAAGGTCGTAATTTATAGATTCATCTTTCAGGCTGTGCAAATAAGAAAAGGTGAAAATAATCAGCGCCGCACCGACTAAAAACAAAACCGAAAAGCATGTGAAAAGGAATTTGCCGAACATCTTCACCATGCACCTCGGCGTAGAAGTTTCGAAAACGGAATAGCCACGCGCGGCATACTTGTTGATATCGGTCTTCATAATAATATCACATCCATAATGAAACAAAATATCGGCATATTTTTACCAATTAATGAATATACAGCCAATTACTTCAAATAATAAGACCGGGGTGATTATCGTGAAAAAATCATTGGTTTTATTATTGTGCGCAACTCTGATTTTAATGATAGTTATATTTGCGGATTTCCCGCACAAATCCATATCCGGTAAAACAGGTGATGTGTCAGAGTCAGATATATTATATAATAATACCTTAAACAGCACTTCAAGTCAAGGAAGCAGCTCACCTGAAAGCCTCGCCGGCAGTGAAGCCACAAAAACATTTTATATTGTAAAAGAGTACAACGGCCATATCGGCGTCTTTAAAAACACGTCGGACAAGCCTTTTAAAGAGTACGACGTGCCCGTGAGCACGCTTCCCATAGAAAACCAGATGAAGCTTAAAAGCAGCGAAGGGTACAGGGAAGAAAGCCTTGGCGACGTTGAAAAGCTCATAGAAGACTTTGACGGCTGAGTACGCTCCGGCGGCGCTGAAAAAACAGCCTTAACCCTCGCCGCCCGCTCTTGACACGCCTTTAATGTACTGGTATACTAATAAATATTCAGAAAAGCTATATTTGCTTTTCTCCTTGCTCCGTGCAAATATTTTTAAGGCGCGGGGCCTTAAGTCCAAAAGGAGGTGCTACTCAAGTGGCAGATATCAAAAATTCATACGAAACTGTTTTCATCCTCTCTATGAAACTCGGTGACGAAGGCATAGAGACCCTTTCCGAAAAGTTCAAGGGCCTTATCGAAGCCAACGCTGAAATCGAAAATATCGACAAATGGGGAAAGCGCAGGCTTGCTTACCCTATAAACAAAGAGGAAGAGGGCTACTACACTTTAATCAGCTTTAAGAGCGCACCGTCGTTCATTGCGGAACTCGAAAGGGTTTACAAGATTACCGACGGCGTACTGCGCTACCTGACTGTTAAAAAAGAACAGCCTAAAAAGGTAAAGCCAAAAAAGGTGAAAGCCGTACCAGCAGCCGACGATAAAAAGGAAGAGTGACTTAAATGCTTAATGTTGTCGCACTTATGGGCAGGTTTGTCGCCGACCCTGAGCTTAAACAAACGTCAAGCGGAATATCTGTGACGAATTTCCGCATAGCGGTAGACCGCTCTTACGTCAAGGCCGGTTCAGAGCGCCAGACGGACTTCATAGACGTAGTCGCATGGCGCAACACAGCCGAGTTCGTGTGCAAGTACTTCCGTAAAGGGCAGCTTGTCGCCCTGCAGGGTTCACTGCAGACACGTTCTTACACGGATAAAGACGGCAACAAGCGCAAGGCGGTTGAAGTTATCGCCGACAACGTGCATTTCGCGGAGCCTAAGCGCGACGGCGGGGCTAACCCCGGCTATCAGCAGAGGCCGCAGGCACAGGACAAAGCATCGGCGCAAAACCAGCAGCCCGCGCCGGCTTACTCCAACGGCGACACAGGCGACTTTGAGGAAATCCCTTCGGATGACGACCTGCCGTTTTAGGCGGCCGTTTACGCCCGTACTCTTAACGTTAAGTATTTTTTATTCATGTATTTATGTGCGGATAAAATTAAAGAGGTGAAACTTCATGGCAGACAACAGAGACAGCAGAGACAGCAGGAACGACCGCGGCGGACGCCGGATGGGCGGACGCAAAGGGCACAAAAAGGTGTGCAGCTTCTGTGTGGACAGGGCCGATTATATAGATTACAAAGATGTCGCTAAACTGCGCCGTTACATTTCCGAAAGGGCAAAGATACTGCCCCGCAGGGTAACCGGAACATGCGCGCACCACCAGCGCGAACTTACCATAGCTATAAAGCGCGCGCGCCATCTTGCGTTGCTCCCTTACAGCAGCGACTGAGATTAACCCATTATTATAGCAAAATCTAAAAATAAAAGTCCGGCCTCCGTTTTTAAGCGGCGGCCGGTTTTTTTTCGCGCCTTGCCGCCATAAGCAGGCAGCTCCCCTGCTTTTGCGGCGCGCAAAGCTGTTTAGGTTCTAAGCTCTGCCGCGGCGTCATACTTTTTAATGCGGCTGATAATTAACGCGGCCGGTCAAGGGGTGAGCTTTATGGGATACTATATAAAGGTGGAACAGAACGTCAACCTATATGTCGAAGACCTAAACCCGTCCGGCGGAAAAACCATACTGTGGGTACACGGCTGGCCGGGTAACCACAACCTTTTTGAGTACCAGCTCAACATTATGCCCAAACTCGGTTACAGGTGTGTCGCAATAGACTGCCGCGGCTTCGGCCTTTCAGACAAACCGTGGGGCGGCTACGGTTACGACAGGCTCGCCGACGACTTAAAGTCGGTAATAGACACAATGCAGCTTAACAACATAATCCTATGCGGCCACTCGACGGGCGGCGCCATATGCATACGCTACATGGCGCGTTACAGCAATTACAGGGTCTCTAAGCTTGCGCTTTTCGCGGCAGCTGCCCCCAGCCTTATACGGCGGCCGGATTTTCCCTACGGTATAAGCCGTCAGGCCGTACTCAACATAATAAGCGGCACCTACAAAGACCGCCCTAAAATGCTGCGCGGCTTCGGAAGCATGATCTTTTTTCACCGTGTCAGTCAGGCCATATCCGACTGGATCTTCCAGCTCGGCCTGCAGGCCGCGAACTGGTCGACAGCAGCCGTTGCAAACACATGGATAAAGGAAGTATTGTTTAACGACTTAGGAAAAATAAATGTGCCCACACTTATTTTACACGGCCTTAACGACAGGGTCTGCCTGTACCCTCTCGCCGTGGCACAGAGCAAAGGGATTAAAGGGGCAAGGCTCGTCCCGATAAGACAGTGCGGACATTTCCTTTTTTACGACCAAATGGATATCTTTAATAAAGAGCTTATTTCATTTATGAATGGTAATTAGATATTTATAAAATAATGCCTTAACACAATTTATTTTTACGGAAGAATTAACAATGCTTATACAATTACCATACGACCGCGCGGGCGCAGTAAAGTACGCCGAAACATGGGCTTTAAAACGTAACCCCGGCTTCCCCAACTTTGACGGCATGGGCGGTGACTGTACAAACTTTGCCTCACAGTGCGTTTATGCGGGCTGCAAAGTTATGAATTTTACTAAAACAAGGAGTAAATCTGAAAAGAAAGCCTTGAAAAGTACTGTACTAACTTTTAATTAGTGAT
>DHNP01000045.1:0-13252 GCA_002409585.1 Ruminococcaceae bacterium UBA5413
ACAAAAATGGAGGACGTTATTTTTAACGGCACTCCCGCGCGCAAAGCCCTTGGGTTCGCGCAGGTAACAGTCAATATAGAAAATTCCGACAGGCAGCTTCCGGTTGAGTCCGACGACGTTGTTGTTACGAGGCGGTATTACCGGTCGGGCGACAGCGAATACCTGCTTAATAAAACAAACGTCCGCCTCAAGGACATAAACGAGCTTTTTATGGACACCGGCCTTGGCCGCGACGGCTATTCCATAATAGGCCAGGGCAAAATCGACGCCATAGTTTCGGCTAAAAGCGAGGACAGGCGAGAGATATTTGAGGAGGCTGCGGGTATTTCACGCTTCCGTTACAGGAAAGGGGAGGCCGAGCACAGGCTTTCACAGACGGAGGATAACCTTCTGCGCCTGCGCGACATAGTTTCGGAACTTGAAAGCCGCGTTGGCCCTTTGAAGGAACAGTCTGAAAGAGCAAAAAAATACCTTGGCTTAGCCGAGAAGAAAAAGCAGCTTGAAATATCCATATGGCTTGACGGTTTGGAACGCTGCGGGCAGGCACTCCATGAGCAGGAAGACAGGATATTGATATCAAAGAGCCAGTATGACGATGCCGAACGTGCCGTTAATGATATAGACAACAAGATAGAAGGCGTCTTCCGAAAGTCGAATTCATACTCAGCGCAGATAGACGGCATAAGGAGGAAATCCGCCGCTTATGACGAAGAAGCCGTAAAAAAAGACGGCCAGGTCTCCGTACTCGAAAACGATATAAGCCACTGCAGGGAAAATATCAGCCGCATAAAAAAAGAAATAGAGATAAGCGGCGTTTCAGACTCGGACCTGCAAAAAGAGATAGAAGCTAAGGAAAAACAGATATCCGAAAAAGAAGATTTTTTACATAACAATGAAAAAGATTTTTCCGGTTTGTCTCTAAAAATCAGAGATCTAAAACTCGGCATAAACGAATCGGAAAATAAGATAGACGGTTTTACGCGCGGCATAGCCGAGCTTACTTCAGAGGCTACAAAGGCAAAAGTAGATGAAATGACCGCGGTTTCGTCGATATCTGATATAAAGCTGCGTATATTGAATTTAAATAAAAGTATTTCCGATAAAAAGGAATACATTGAAAAGCTTTGCCGCGCCGCCGGTGACTACGGCCTTAAGCTTGAAAGCGCAAAGGATAGGGCCGTAAAATGCACCAACGAAGCGCAGGGCTACGAGCTTAAACTTGAGTCCCGCCGAGCGAGGGCCGAACGCGCAAAAAATGAGGACGACAAGCTTAAGCTGGATATAAACGAGCAGTCAAGGCGCGCAAGGCTGCTTGAAGACCTCGAAAATAATATGGAAGGCTTTGCGCAAAGCGTAAAGGCCGTTATGAAAGAGTCGTCAAGAGGCGCCTTAAACGGTATACTCGGCCCAGTTTCAAGGCTTATAAAGGTTCCGGAACAATACTCCACAGCCATAGAAACGGCTTTAGGCGGAGCCATGCAGCACATAGTTGTTGAAAATGAAACCGACGCTAAACGCGCCATAAGCCTCCTTAAACAGAAAAAAGCCGGCCGCGCCACGTTTTTGCCCGTGTCGTCTGTAAATGGAAGGACGCTTGACCTAAGCGGCGCCGCTTCATGCACGGGATTTGTCGGCATAGCCTCAGGGTTGTGCAGCTGCGGCGAAAAGTACAGGGGCATACTTGACTCTCTGCTCGGCAGGACGGCAGTGGCTGAAAACCTTGACTGCGCGGTCGATATGGCCAAAAGGTACGGATATAAGTTCAAAATAGTTACGCTTGACGGGCAGGTTGTCAATGCCGGCGGCTCGTTAACCGGCGGTTCGCTTGTCAGAAATTCCGGGCTTTTAAGCCGCGCTTCCGAAATAGAAAAAATAAAGTGCCACATAGCCGAACTGAGAAAAACGGAGCAGCAGTCCGCGACCGCCTTAAAGGCCGCGCTCGAAGAAGCTTCACAGGCTGAAGCACTGCTGTCCGGCGCGAAGGGCGAGCTTTCATCGGCTAAGGAACAGTGCATACGCCTTGACGCCGAGCACAGGCGCCTGCTCGCTTCCTGCGCTTCAGAGAAAAAAACGCAGGAAGAACTTTCACGTGAAGAGGAGAGCGAACGCGGCAGGCTGAAAAACCAGGAAGAAGCACGCGCAGCTGCCGAAAAGCTCGGCGGAGAATTAAACGGAAAGATAAATGAACTGAAAGGCCAGCTTGAGTCAGTAAGCGGCGGCAGGGGAGAGCTTTCAAAAAGCTATGACGAACTTTCGGAAAAAGTGAAAAAGCTCGAGATGGAACGCCTGTCGGCGCAAAAGGATATAGAGTCGCTTGCAGCTTCAGTGAAAGACATAAAGGAGCGCAGAAAAGGGCAGAGTGAAAAAACCAGCCGACTGCACGCTGAAATAGCATTGTCTGAGGACTCCATACTCGGCATAACAAAGCGCATAGACGCGCTTAAAAACGAGGCCGTCAAAATCCGTGGAAAATCTGAATCTTCAAAAAGCGAAATAGACGCCTTAAACGCCAAACGTATGGAACTTGAAAAACAGTCAGTCGAACTGCGCGCGGAGGAAAGGCTTAAATCTGAGGAAAAGGAAAAAATCAGCCATGAGCTTGCACGCCTTGACGAGCAGAAAGCCAACCTGCAGAAGGGCTATGACGAAACAATAGCAAAGCTGTGGGAGGAGTATGAGCTTACACGCAGGGAAGCTGAAGATATATACGGCGGAAAAATAAAAGATGCTGCAAAAGCCAAAATGGAACTCGGCGAACTCAAAAGCGCCATTAAGTCCCTCGGCAGCGTAAACGTTGCAGCTGTGGATGAATATAAAGAAGTTTCAGAACGGTATGAATTTATGAAAAGCCAGGTGGCTGACGTCGAAAAATCACGCGGCGAGCTGCTGAAGCTTATCTCCGGCCTGACAAAACAGATGCAGGAGCTTTTTACTATAAAGTTTGATAAGATAAATAAAAACTTCGCGCAGACGTTCCGCGACCTTTTCGGAGGCGGAAGCGCGTGCATAAGCCTTACAGACGAAAACGACGTCCTTAACTCCGGCATAGAGATATCCGTCCAGCCGCCCGGCAAGATAGTTTCGCATTTAGAGTCGCTGTCAGGCGGTGAAAAGGCTCTTGTCGCCATTTCCCTTTACTTTGCCATTATGAAGGTAAACCCGCCGCCGTTTTGCGTGCTTGATGAAATCGAGGCCGCCCTTGACGACGTAAATGTCAACAGGTTTGCGGCTTACCTGCGCCGTATGAACGAAAACACGCAGTTCATAGTCATAACGCACAGGCGCGGCAGCATGGAGGAGGCAGACGTCCTTTACGGCGTTACTATGCAGGACAAGGGAGTTTCAAAGCTGCTCGAAATGCCTGTCGCCGAAATCGAAGAAAAAATGGGGATAAAACGTTAAAATATAACATACGTTTAATTTTTTATCTATACAGAATAAATATATAACCATTGCAGAAGAATAAACATAATATGGAAGGGGATAACAATGGGCTTATTCGCAAAATTCAGGGAAGGCCTCAAAAAAACGCGTGAGAGCATGAGCGCTTCCGTTTCATCAATGCTCAGCTCTTTCACTAAAATTGACGAATCCCTTTTTGAAGAGCTTGAGGAACTGCTTGTTATGGGTGACGTCGGCGTCGAAACAGCCGAACGCATATGCGGTATCCTTAAGGATAAAGTAAAGGAACAGGGCGTTACAGACCCGTCGCGGATATACGATATGCTTCGTACAGTCATAGCGGATATGCTGCGCGGCGGAGAGGAACTGCACATAAGCACGAAACCGTCCGTAATCCTTGTCATAGGGGTAAACGGCGTAGGCAAAACGACTACCATAGGCAAAATAGCGTCGCTGCTCACAAAGCAAGGCAAAAAAGTCATACTCGGCGCGGCCGATACTTTCCGCGCTGCGGCAGTGGAACAGCTTGAAGTCTGGGCTGACCGCTCAGGCAGCGGCATAGTAAAACAGCCGCAGGGCAGCGACCCTGCATCCGTTGTGTTTGACTCCATAGCGGCCGCAAAGTCGCGCGGGGCCGACGTGGTTATATGCGACACGGCGGGAAGGCTGCACAACAAGAAAAACCTTATGGACGAACTTGCAAAGATAAGCCGCGTCATAGAGCGCGAAGCGCCTGAGTGCGACAGGGAGGTTCTCCTCGTGCTCGATGCCACCACAGGCCAGAACGCCGTCAACCAGGCGCGTGAGTTTAAAAGCGTCGCCGGCATAACGGGCATAGTGCTTACAAAGCTTGACGGCACTTCGCGCGGGGGAGTGATCTTATCCGTAAGGGAAGGCCTCGGCCTGCCGGTGAAGTTTGTAGGCGTAGGTGAGCAGGCGGACGATTTACAGCCTTTTGATGCTGACGAGTTTGCAAAAGCGCTGTTTTCAAAATAGGAGTAAAGTATGGATTTTGTTATTGCAACGCATAATAATAATAAGGTAAAAGAATTTAAAAGGATACTTGAACCGCTTTCGGTAAATGTTGCTGAGGCAGAGTTCGGTGAAGTGAAAGAAACAGGCTCCACGTTTGCTGAGAACGCTTTCTTAAAGGCAGAGGCAGCCTGCCGCCAGACTGGCAAACCTGCCGTAGCCGACGACTCCGGACTTATGGTGGAGGCGCTCGGAGGCGCTCCCGGTGTTTTTTCCGCGAGGTATGCCGGCGAAAATGCTGCTGATGCCGACCGCATAGCAAAGCTTTTGGAAAACTTAAAGTCAGTGCCAAAAAGCGGGCGCGGAGCGAAATTCGTTTGCTCCATATGCTGCGTTTTCCCTGACGGAAGCAAAGTAACCGCGCAGGGGGAGTGCCGCGGCGATATAGCGTTTTCCGCGCAGGGGAGCGGTGGCTTCGGCTACGACCCAGTTTTCCTCGTAGGCGAAAAAACCTTCGCACAGCTTACGCCTTATGAAAAAGACAGCATAAGCCACAGGGGAAAAGCACTCAGGGCATTTGCGGCTAAACTTAAAAGCCATATGGAAAACGTCAATATTTGAAAGGGGCATTTGCATGCTTACAAGCAAACAGCGGGCCTACCTGCGTTCCATTGCCTGCGATATGGAAACCGTGTTGATGGTAGGAAAATTCGGAGTCGGCGCCGCCGTTATAAAACAGGCGGACGATGCGCTTACGGCACGTGAGATTATAAAGGGCAAGGTACTCGTTACGTCGCCCATATCGGCGCGCGAGGCAGCCGATAAAATATCAGCGGCGGTTAACGCGGAAACGGTCCAGGTTATAGGCTCAAAGTTCGTACTTTACCGTAAAAACCCTAAAGAACCCAAAATAGTACTTCCAAAAGCATCAAAAAAGTAATATTATATATATACGGCTTTTTATGGCATTTATTTTGGCGTTATACTTAAATGAGAATACAAGTCTGGTGACACAATGCGAAAAATCGCGGTTTTCGGCGGCACTTTTAACCCTGTACACAACGGGCATCTGCATTTGGCGAAAAATTTTTATAATATAATACATGCCGACGAGCTGCTTTTTATCCCGACATATATTCCCCCGCACAAGGCGCCTGTGGAGCTTGCGGCGGCCCGAGACAGGCTCGAGATGTGCCGCCTCGCAGTAAAAGGGACGCCTTTCGGGGTAAGTGACATGGAAGTAAAGCGCGGCGGCCCAAGCTATACATCTGACACGCTCACGGCGCTTAAAAAAATTTACGGGCGGGACAGCTCCCTTTACCTCATTGTCGGAGAAGATATGTTTTTAACTGTGGACAGGTGGCACAAGCCGGAGGTTATCTATTCCCTCGCGACTTTATGCGCGGCGCCGCGCGGCAAAGGCGGATGCGGCAAATTAACGGATTATGCCGTTAAGCTCCGACGTAAAGGGGCTGACGTGCTTATAGCCGACATTGATTACCTGCCGGTGTCTTCGACTTCAGTGCGTTCGGCCGTAAAGAAAAAAGAAAACCTGAGTGCGTATGTGCCTGAGAGCGTCGCCTGCTATATATTAAAAAAACATTTGTATTCGGAGTGATTGCTGATTTGGATATAGAAAAGTACAAGGCCGTTATAAAACCGCTTTTAAGCGAAAAACGCTACCACCATTCGGTATGCGTTTCAAAAAAAGCAAAAGAGCTTGCACTGCGGTACGGTGCGGACGCGGATAAAGCCGAAACAGCCGGCATACTGCACGACATTATGAAAGACACCCCACAGGACGAGCAGTTAAAACTGATGGAGCGGTACGGCATAAAGCTCAGCGAGGTTGAACGCGGAGCGCCGAAGCTTTGGCACGCTATGCTCGGCGCGGCTTATATAAAAAATACGCTTAAAATAAACGACGGCGAGATACTCGACGCCGTGCGTTACCATACTACCGGCAGGGCCGATATGACGCTGCTTGACAAGATACTGTTTATCGCTGACTTTATTTCGGCTGACCGCGACTACGACGGGGTTGACAAACTCCGCGCCGCCGCAAAAAAGAGCCTCGACGAAGTCATGGTAGAGGGCATTTCATTCACTATAAAAGAACTTTTGGGCAACCGCAAAGCCATACACCCCGACACGGTGTCGGCGTACAACCGGGCGGTACTTTCATACGGCAAAAAATAAAATTAAGAAAGGTCGTTTGCTATGACATCTAAAGAGCTTGCGTGCGAAGCCGTCAGGGTACTTGATAAAAAAAAGGCGGCAGATATAAAAATGGTGGGCATAAAAGACATCTCCGTCCTGACCGACTACTTTGTTATTGCCACAGGGACGAGCAGCACACATGTAAAGTCACTTGCGGATGAAGTGGAGTTTGCTCTAAAGCAAGAGGGCGTTAAGCCCGCCCACACGGAGGGCTACCGCTCCAATTCATGGGTGCTGCTTGACTACGGCGGAGTGATAGTGCACATCTTTACCGAGGACGCGCGCGCCTTTTACGACCTTGACCACCTTTGGCGCGACGGCGAGGCAATAGATATAGGAAATCTTCTTACAAGCGAGTAAAAAACCGCACATTATGTTTTTTAAGTTGTTTTAATAAAAGAAAACAGACAGTTATAAAATTGTAGGGGCGAAAAAAATGAAATACGACCATAGGCAAATTGAAAAAAAGTGGCAGGACAAATGGGAGCAGGCCGGAGTTTTCCACGCGGAAAATGATTCAGTTAAGCCCAAGTACTACGCTCTTATAGAGTTTCCGTACCCGTCTGGGCAGGGCCTTCACGTAGGCCACCCGCGTTCTTATACGGCCATGGATATTATAGCGCGCAAACGCCGCATGCAGGGCTACAACGTGCTTTACCCCATAGGCTGGGATGCATTCGGGCTGCCAAGTGAAAATTACGCCATAAAAAACCATGTCCATCCTTCCGTCGTAACTAAAAAAAATGTCGCAAGGTTTAAAGAACAGCTGAAGTCACTCGGGCTTTCGTTTGACTGGACGCGCGAGATAAACACTACTGACCCTGAGTATTACAAGTGGACGCAGTGGATATTTTTACAGCTTTTCAAGCACGGCCTTGCGTATAAAAAAGAAATGTCCGTGAACTGGTGTACTTCGTGCAAATGCGTACTTGCCAATGAAGAAGTGGTCAACGGCGTATGCGAGCGCTGCGGAAGTGAAGTCGTAAGGAAAGTAAAGTCCCAGTGGATGCTTAAAATAACCGACTATGCCCAAAGGCTCATAGACGACCTCGACCTTGTCGATTACCCCGAGCGGGTAAAAGCGCAGCAGAAAAACTGGATAGGGCGTTCTACGGGTGCCGAGGTTGACTTCAGCACGACCGCAGGCGACAAAATGACGGTTTACACAACGCGCCCCGATACGCTGTACGGCGCTACTTACATGGTAATCTCCCCGGAGCACAGGTATATAGAAAAATGGTCCGGGATAATTAAAAATATGGACGAGGTACGCGCGTACCAGGCCGAAGCTGCCAAAAAGTCCGACTTTGAGCGTACTGAAATGGCCAAGGATAAAACAGGCGTGCGCATAGACGGTGTTTCAGCCATAAACCCCGTAAACGGAAAAGAGATACCGATTTTTATTTCGGACTACGTCCTTGTTTCATACGGCACCGGCGCCATAATGGCTGTACCTGCGCATGACACGCGCGACTGGGATTTCGCTAAAAAGTTCGGCCTGCCGATTATAGAAGTGGTAAAGGGCGGCAACGTTGAGAAAGAGGCCTTCACGGACTGCGCAAAGGGTATCATGGTAAACTCAGGCATCCTTGACGGCCTTTCAGTAGACGATGCTAAAAAGAAGATAACAGCCTACCTGACTGAAAACGGGATAGGCAGGGCAAAGGTAAACTATAAACTCCGCGACTGGGTATTTTCGCGCCAGCGCTACTGGGGCGAGCCTATACCTATAGTCAGCTGCCCAAAGTGCGGATATGTGCCGGTACCTGAAAGCGAGCTGCCGCTCCGGCTGCCTCAGGTAAAGTCGTATGAGCCTACCGACACGGGCGAGTCGCCCCTCGCGCATATGACGGAATGGGTAAATACTACGTGCCCGAAGTGCGGCGGACCAGCAAAACGTGAAACAGACACAATGCCGCAGTGGGCGGGTTCATCTTGGTATTACCTGCGCTACACGGACCCGCACAACAAAAATGCCCTTGCGGGTAAGGAAGCGCTTAAATACTGGACTCCGGTAGACTGGTACAACGGCGGCATGGAGCATACGACGCTGCACCTTCTTTACAGCCGCTTTTGGCATAAATTCCTTTATGACATAGGCGAAGTGCCTACTCCCGAGCCGTATGCAAAAAGGACGAGCCACGGCATGATACTCGGCGAAAACGGGGAGAAAATGAGCAAGTCGCGCGGCAACGTTGTAAACCCGGACGACATAGTAAGCGAGTACGGCGCCGACACCATGCGGCTTTACGAGATGTTTATAGGCGACTTCGAAAAAGCTGCCCCGTGGAACACCAACGGCATAAAGGGCTGCCGCCGCTTCCTTGAAAGGTACTGGGCACTGCAGGATATATTAGTGGACGGAGGCATAAGGGACTGCCTTGAGGTGCCGTTTAACAAAGCGGTAAAGAAAGTCGGCGACGACGTTGAGAACCTTAAGTTTAACACGGCCATAGCTGCGCTTATGTCCCTTATAAACGACATTTATGACACGGGCAGCGTTACAAAGGAAGAACTTAAAGTATTTACCGTGCTTCTGAACCTTTTTGCCCCGCATATATGTGAAGAATTATGGGATAAATTAGCTTTTGGCGGCAAAATGGTATGTGAGCAGCCGTGGCCTGCGTATGACGAGTCGAAGTGCGTCGACAAAACCGTAGAGATAGTACTGCAGATAAACGGCAAAGTCCGTTCGCATATGGAAGCGCCTGCCGGCATCGGCAAGGACGAAGCACTTGCCGCTGCTAAGAAGGACGCAAAGATATCGGCTGGCGTAGACGGCAAAAAAATAATAAAGGAAATCTATGTTCCGGGTAAACTTATAAATATAGTGGCAAAATAAAGCGAAAGCTTGACAAAACCCGCCGGTATGTTTATGCTTGTATTAATAAAGGCTGGGAAGGGAAGAAGTACTCCGGTACAAAGGCGCAGAGAGCCCGCGCTTGGTGAAAGCGGGACCTGAGGCCGGACGAAATACATCCCTGAGCCGCACGGCTGAAATGCATCAAAGTAGGCCGTGCCGCAGGCGTCCGTTAAAGCGCGGTGGTATTTTAACGTACCCGTGAGGCCGCATCCGTGAGGATGCGGTAAACTGAGGTGGTACCGCGGTTATTGCCGCCCTCTGCAAAACGCAGGGGGCGTTTTGTCTGCTCCCTTGCCGAAAATTTTATAGAAAGCGATGGATAAAAATGGGAGTTTACGAGGATCTTAAAGAAAGAGGCCTGATAGCACAGGTAACCGATGAAGAAAAGGTGCGCGACCTGCTTAACAACGGCAAGGCCGTGTTCTACACAGGCTTTGACCCTACGGCTGACAGCCTTCACGTGGGACACTTCATACCTATAATGGTGATGGCGCATTTACAGCGCGCCGGGCATACGCCCATAGCGCTTTTCGGCGGCGGAACCGGCATGATAGGCGACCCTTCAGGTAAAACGGATATGCGTAAAATGCTCACGGCAGAGGAGATAGCGCATAACATTGCCTGCTTTAAAAAGCAGATGTCGCGCCTTATAGATTTTTCCGACGGGCATGCCATAATGGAAAATAACGCCGACTGGCTTTTAAACCTTAATTACGTCGAATTTCTCCGCAGCATAGGCGTCTGCTTCTCGGTAAACAGGATGCTGAGCGCCGAGTGCTACAAGCAGAGGCTGCAACGCGGGCTGTCGTTCTTTGAACTTAATTATATGGTAATGCAGAGCTATGACTTTCTCACGCTTTTCAGACGCCATAACTGCGTTATGGAACTTGGCGGCGACGACCAGTGGAGCAACATCATAGGCGGTGTCGAACTTGTCCGCCGCAAGGAAAATAAGGAAGCTTACGGCATGACGGTTTCACTTCTGACGAACAGTGAAGGCAAAAAAATGGGTAAAACCGAAAAGGGAGCCGTATGGCTGGACCCTGAAAAGACCTCCCCGTTCGAGTTTTACCAGTACTGGCGCAATATAGATGATGAGGACGTAATAAAGTGCCTTAAGATACTCACGTTCGTACCTATGAACGAGATAAACGAGATGTCACACCTTAAAGGCGCCGAACTGAACGAAGCAAAGAAGCTGCTTGCGTTTGAGGTGACAAAGCAGATCCACGGCGAAGCCGAGGCTGTAAAAGCCCGCGACGCGGCACAGGCTTTGTTTGCCTCCGGCACAGATACGGACAATATGCCTTCAACCGATATTACACAGGCGGATTTCACCGACGGATATATCAGCTTGCCCGACCTCCTTGTAAAGTCAGGCATTGCGCCGTCAAAGGGCGAGGGCAGGCGCCTTATCAAACAGGGCGGCATTGCTGTTGACGGTGAAAAGGCCACCGACCCTGCCGGAACAGTTTCATTAAATGATTTCGGTAAAAAATATATAATAATCCGAAAAGGCAAAAAAATATACCATAAGATTAACCTTAAGTAAATAAACGCTTCCGCGGATTTGATTAAAACGTAAAAATTTGTTACAATTAACATGTATAATGTTTTATTGCCTTAAAAGCTTACAGCAGTTATAAAATTTATATTTGGGAGGGCTTTTGCCAATGCGGCTGAAAAAAGTAAGGACACGGTTTGCCCCAAGCCCGACGGGATTTATGCACGTAGGCAACCTTAGGACGGCTTTGTTTGAATACCTTATTGCAAAATCAAACGGAGGTGACTTTGTACTCCGTATTGAAGATACCGACAGGGAACGTTTAGTTGAAGGAGCCGTTAACGTAATATACGACACGCTTGGGCAGGTTGGCCTCAGACACGACGAAGGCCCCGACATAGGCGGGCAGTACGGCCCTTATGTACAGAGCAGCCGCAGGGATATTTATAAACGTTACGCCGAGCAGCTTGTAAAGGAGGGCAAGGCGTACTACTGCTTCTGCTCTAAAGAAAGGCTTGAGTCCCTGCATGAAAAAGGTTTCGGCGGATATGACAGGCATTGCCGGAACCTCACCAAAGGGGAAACGGAAAAGCTGCTTGCCGAGGGCAGGCCTTACGTAATACGCCAAAAAATGCCTGTGGAGGGTTCCACTACATTTGACGACATTGTCTACGGGCCTATTACAATAGAAAACAGCGAGCTTGAAGACCAGATATTGTTAAAGACAGACGGCTACCCGACTTATAACTTCGCGAACGTTATAGACGACCACCTTATGGAGATAACGCACGTTGTACGCGGGTGCGAGTACCTTACGTCCACCCCTAAGTACAACCTGCTTTACGAAGCGTTCGGGTGGGACGTACCGGTTTACGTACATTTGCCGCTTATAATGGGTAAAAACCCTGACGGCAGTGTTTCCAAGCTTTCAAAGCGCCACGGCTCGACAGGCTTTGCTGACCTTGTAAAGGACGGGTACCTGCCGCAGACCATAGTTAACTATATAGCGCTTTTGGGCTGGTGCCCAAAAGACAACAGGGAGATATTCTCCCTGCCGGAGCTGGTGGAGAACTTTTCGATAGACGGCATAAGCAAATCCCCGGCTGTTTTCGATTACGATAAGCTTCTGTGGATGAACGGCGAATATATACGCGCTATGGGCACGGAGGATTTTATAAAGAACGCAATGCCGTACTTCAGGCAGGTTTTCCCTGAAGGCGTGCATAAGTGGGACGTGCTTGCCGGAGTTTTGCAGAAACGTGTACAGAAGTTTACGGAAATACCGGATATGATAGGCTTCTTAAAAGAACTGCCGGAGTACCCGGCGGATTACTTTACAAATAAAAAGAGTAAAACAAATCCGGAGGTTTCATTAAAGATGTTAAAGGAAGCCGTACCTGTACTCGAAAAGCTTGACGACTGGTCGGTGGACTCCCTTTATAACACGCTTACCGGCCTTGCCTCACGCCTTGGCGTTAAAAACGGGACGCTCATGTGGCCGGTGCGCATAGCTGCCGCGGGGCAGACAGTCACGCCTGGCGGCGCTATGGAGATACTCTCATTCCTTGGCAGGGAAGAATCATTAAAAAGGCTCAATAAAGGCATTGAAAAGCTTGACGCGCAAGGAGCTTGTTAAAAATGAGTGAAGAAATTAAAAATCCGGAAGAAGATACCGGCAACTTTATCCATACTTTTATTAAGGAAGATATCGCGCCGGGCGGGCGTTTCGAAGGCAGGGAAATCCATACCCGCTTTCCGCCTGAGCCTAACGGCTACCTGCACATAGGCCATGCGAAAGCGATATGCATAGACTTTGGCACCGCTGAGAAGTTCGGCGGCGTATGCAACCTGCGCATGGACGACACCAACCCCGCTAAGGAAAGCGAAGAATACGTAGAGGCGATTAAAAAAGATATCAGCTGGCTCGGCTTTTCATGGGGCAGCCGCTTTTATTACGCTTCTGATTATTTTCAGCAGATGTATGACATAGCAGTCGGCCTTATAAAGAAAGGCCTTGCGTACGTTTGCGAGCTTTCGCCCGAACAGATGAAAGAAAACAGGGGGGACCTTACGCACCCGGCTGTAAGCCCTTACCGTGAAAGGCCGTCTGAAGAAAGCCTTGAGCTGTTTGCACGTATGAAAAACGGCGAATTTGAAGACGGGCGCATGACACTGCGCGCAAAAATAGACCTTTCTTCCGGTAACTTTAACATGCGCGACCCGGTTCTGTACAGGATAAGCCATAAGCCGCATCACCGTACCGGAACAAAATGGTGTATTTATCCCATGTA
>DHNP01000045.1:13367-168814 GCA_002409585.1 Ruminococcaceae bacterium UBA5413
AATGGTGTATTTATCCCATGTATGATTTTGCACACCCCATAGAAGATGCCATAGAAGGCGTTACACATTCGCTCTGCACTTTGGAGTTCGAAGCCCACAGGCCGCTTTACAACTGGGTCATAGACAATATCGGCCTGCCGGATAAGCCGCGGCAGATAGAGTTTGCGCGGCTTGGCATAAACAACACGGTAATGAGCAAACGGAAGCTGCGCGCCCTTGTAGAGGGCGGCTATGTGAACGGCTGGGACGACCCGCGCATGCCTACACTAAGCGGTCTGCGCCGCAGGGGGTACACGCCACTTTCCATACGTAACTTCTGTGAACGCATAGGCGTTGCCAAAGTAAACAGCACCGTGGAGTACGCGTTCCTTGAGCACTGCCTGCGCGAGGACCTTAACGAAAAGGCGCGCCGCGTAATGGCTGTCCTCGACCCCGTTAAGCTCATAATCACAAATTATCCTGAAGGCAGCTCAGAAACGTTTATGGTTGAAAATAACCCTGAATGCCCGCAAGACGGCAGCAGGCCGGTTACATTTTCCCGTGAGCTTTGGATAGAACGCGGTGACTTTATGGAAAATCCGCCTAAAAAATATTTCAGGCTTTTCCCGGGAAATGAAGTAAGGCTAAAAACGGCTTACGTCATACGCTGCACGGGATGCGAAAGGGACGAGGCAGGTAACGTAACAGCCGTAACGGCTGAGTACGACCCGCAGACACGCGGCGGAAATACCCCCGATGGAAGGAAAGTAAGGGGAACCATACACTGGGTAGATGCGAACAACTGCCGGGATGCCGAAGTGCGGCTTTACGGAAGCCTGTTCTCCGTACCGGATCCGGAGGCCGGCGACGATATAACGAAGGTTTTAAATCCCGATTCACTTAAGGTGCTTAAAAACTGCAAAACAGAGCCGTGGCTTGCCGATGCAGACAGTTCACAGCCGTTTCAGTTTATGCGCAGCGGATATTTCTGCATTGACAGCCGCGACAGCACAACCGAACACCCCGTGTTTAACCGCTCCGTTTCATTGAAAGACAGTTTTAATAAGAAAAAATAAAAGATGGAAAGGGAAAAGTATGACCGACAAACGGGTAATGGAAATATTCAAAGAAGCCGGCGTCCTGCTTGAGGGGCATTTCAAGCTTACGTCGGGCAGGCACAGCAACAGGTACCTGCAGTGCGCCAAGATATTCCGCAATACAAAGTACAGCGAAGAACTCTGCGCCGCCCTTGCCGCTAAATTCTCCGGACAAGGCATACAGGTCGTTATAGGGCCTGCAATGGGCGCCGTACAGATGGCGTATGAAGTCAGCCGCGCGCTTAAATGCGAAAACTTTTTTGCCGAGCGCGATGAAAACGGCAAGATGTCTTTGCGCCGCGGATTTTCCGTAAGCAGTGGGCAGAAAGTGCTCATTGTAGAGGACGTGGTTACTACCGGCGGTTCTGTCCGCGAAGTTATGGATATAGTCCGTCAAGCCGGCGGCGTTGTCGTGGGCGTGGGTTCTATTGTTGACCGTACAGGCGGCAGGATAGACTTCGGCGTGCCGTTTTGCTCAGTCATTTCACTTGACGTGGAGTCATGGGAGCCGCAGGACTGCCCCTTGTGCAAAGCAGGCGCGCCTGCTCCCGTAAAACCAGGCAGCAGGAAAATATGATTTAACGGTTCTATCCTGCTTTTTTAAGGACCGGAGGAGCTGCTTTGGACAAGTACAGTAATCCCGAAAGTAAAAAAAGCAACGGCAAATCCGTTCACAGCGGCCACCGCGAACGGCTGAAAAACCAGTTCCTTAAAAACGGCCTTGATTCGTTTGAGCCGCATACGGTTTTGGAGATGCTCCTTTTTTACGCCATACCGCTTAAGGACACAAATCCGGTGGCACATGATCTCCTGCAGAAATTCGGATCGCTTTCGGGCGTCTTTGATGCGCCGATAGAAGAGCTGGTGCAGGTCAGCGGCATAGGCAAGTCCGCGGCCATACTCCTTAAGCTGGTGCCTCAGCTAAGCCGCAGGTACCAGGAAGACCTCGACCGTGACAAGACCGTTATCTACAGCTACGACGAGGCGGGCAGGCAGCTTATTAAGAAGTTTATAGGCAGGCAGAACGAGGTCGTTGTACTAATGCTGCTTGACAGCAAAATGCGTGTTCTTTTCTGCGACGTTATATGCGAAGGCACGGCCACCGCGGCAAATATTTACATCAAGAAAATCATAAGGCTTTCGGCCAGGTATGACGCTGTTTACGCAATTATTTCGCATAACCACCCGAGCGGTAACTGCCTGCCGTCCAAGCAGGATATAAGTACCACCAAGTGGGTTTACGAAGCGCTCGACACGGTAGAAGTGAGACTCATTGACCACGTCATAGTAAGCGGAAATAATTTTTTATCAATAGCAAAAAGTAAAATGATGCCTGAAATTTTCGATTCGTCTTCCGATGCGGAGTAAAATATGGACTTTAAACTCGTTTCAAAATATAAACCGGCAGGCGACCAGCCCAAGGCCATAAAGCAGCTTACGGACGGCCTTAAAAACGGTGACAGGGAACAGGTGCTGCTCGGAGTCACCGGCTCGGGAAAAACGTTTACCATGGCTAATGTTATAGCCGGGATGAACCGCCCTGCCCTTGTGCTTGCGCATAATAAAACGCTCGCGGCGCAGCTCTGTTCGGAGTTCCGCGAGTTTTTTCCCGAAAACGCCGTCGAATATTTTGTCAGTTATTATGATTATTACCAGCCCGAAGCCTATATAGCGACTACCGACACTTATATAGAAAAAGACTCGGCAATAAATGACGAAATAGATAAACTCCGCCACTCAGCCACATCGGCGCTTTCTGAAAGGCGCGACGTCATTATAGTGGCAAGCGTTTCGTGTATTTACAGCCTTGGCGACCCGATTGACTACCGCACGATGGTGATATCGCTCCGCCCAGGCATGCAGAAAAACCGCGACGATTTGCTTAAGAAGCTTGTGGAAATCCAGTACGAGCGCAACGACGTCAATTTTATAAGGAATAAATTCCGCGTGCGCGGCGATGTAGTGGAGATCTTCCCCGTACAGTCAAACGATACGGCTGTGCGCGTGGAGTTTTTCGGCGATGAAATCGACAGGATAAGGGAGATAAACCCGCTTACAGGCGAAGTAAAGGCAGACCTTAAGCATGTGGCAATATATCCTGCCTCGCACTACATTGTCCCAAGGGAAAAAATGCAGCGCGCCCTGCAGGATATAGACGGCGAAATGGAAGAGCGTGTCGAGTACTTTAAAAGCAAAAACAAGCTGATAGAGGCGCAGCGCATAGAAGAACGTACGCGGTACGACATGGAAATGCTGGGCGAAATAGGCTTTTGCAAAGGTATTGAAAACTATTCGCGCATAATGTCGGGCCGTAAACCCGGAAGCGCCCCTTTTACGCTGCTGGACTATTTCCCTAAAGACTTCATACTGTTTGTAGACGAGTCGCACGTTACCCTTCCGCAGGTGCGCTCTATGTACGCCGGCGACCGCGCGCGGAAAAAATCCCTCGTAGACTACGGTTTCAGGCTGCCGTCGGCTTATGACAACAGGCCGCTTAATTTCGATGAATTTTACAGCCATATAAACCAGGCGGTGTTCGTCAGCGCGACGCCGGGCGACTTTGAAAAGGAAAAAGCGGCACAAACGGTTGAGCAGGTCATACGGCCTACAGGCCTTGTAGACCCTGAGATAATCGTAAAGCCTACTGACGGGCAGATAGACGACCTTATTTCAGAAATCAACATCCGCGCTGAGAAAAAAGAGCGCGTGCTTGTTACAACGCTCACTAAAAAGATGGCTGAGGACCTTACCGCATACCTCGAAGGCATGGGCATAAAAGTACGCTATATGCACCATGACATAGACACAATAGAACGCATGGAGATAATTCGCGACCTGCGCCTTGGCAAATTTGACGTGCTCGTTGGCATAAACCTGCTGCGCGAAGGGCTTGACATCCCCGAAGTTTCACTTGTTGCAATACTCGACGCCGACAAAGAGGGCTTCCTGCGCAGCTCGCGCTCACTTATACAGACCATAGGCCGCGCGGCGCGGAACGCGGAAGGCCAGGTCATTATGTATGCCGACTCTGTTACGCCTTCGATGGAGGAGGCCATACGCGAGACGGAACGCCGCCGCAGCCTGCAGATGGCTTATAACAGTGAGCACGGCATTACGCCTAAGACCATAGTCAAAGAAGTTCCTGAAATACTCGAAATCACTTCACGCAAGCCTGACGCTCAGAAAAAACGCGGCAAGCTTACTGCGGATGAAAAAGAACGTGTTATAGAGCAGATGACAAAAGAAATGAAAATTGCCGCAAAAATGCTTGAGTTCGAGCACGCAGCTTACCTGCGTGACAGGATAAAAGAACTGAAAAGTTCAAAATAACGGGAGACGGGATGTATGCCTTCAAAATATATTTTTATCAAGGGCGCGCGCGAGCATAACTTAAAAAACATAGATTTAAAAATACCGCGTGACAAGCTCATAGTTTTTACAGGGCTTTCAGGGTCGGGAAAATCCTCCCTTGCGTTCGACACCATATATGCTGAAGGGCAGAGGCGCTACGTAGAGTCGCTCTCTTCTTATGCGCGCCAGTTCCTTGGGCAGGTAGATAAACCGGACGTAGACTATATAGACGGCCTTTCACCGGCAATATCCATTGACCAAAAAACCACGTCGAAAAACCCTCGCTCGACAGTAGGCACCGTAACGGAGATATATGACTATTTAAGGCTGCTGTACGCGCGCATAGGCGTACCGCACTGCCCGGTGTGCGGCCGCGAAATAAAACAGCAGACCGTAGACCAAATAGTCGACAGGGTGCTTACACTGCCTGAAAAAACTAAAATAATGGTTCTGTCGCCTGTCGTAAGGGCAAGGAAGGGCGAGCATGCAAAAGAAATCGAAGCCGCACGTAAAAGCGGCTTTGTGCGTGTGCGCGTAGACGGCATAATATACGACCTGTCTGACAGCATAAAACTTGAAAAAAATAAAAAGCATACGGTCGAGGTAGTCGTAGACCGCCTTGTAATACATGAGTCCATACGGTCAAGGCTTGCCGACTCAGTCGAAACAGCGTCAAAACTTTCAGGCGGAATTATCATAATCAGTGAGGCAGGCGGGGGGGATACGCTCTTTTCACAAAATTACGCATGCCCCGAGCACGGAGTCAGCATAGAAGAACTGACTCCGCGCATGTTTTCATTTAACAATCCTTACGGTGCCTGCCCAAAGTGCTCGGGCCTCGGGCTTTTTATGAAAATAGACCCCGACCTTGTCATACCGGACAAATCGCTTTCCGTAAATAAAGGCGGTATAAAGGCGGGCGGCTGGGCGATGGAAGGCAACACCATAGCCGCTATGTACTACCGCGCCCTTGCAAAAAAATACGGTTTTTCACTTAGCACACCCATAGAGAAACTTCCTCAGGAGGTTGTAGATATACTGCTTTACGGAACAAAAGGCGAAACAATACGCGTTACACGTGAGAACGGTTACGGTAAAAATTCTTACGACACAGTATTTGAGGGAGTAGTAAACAACCTTGAACGCAGGTACCGTGAAACTAAAAGCAACTGGATAAAAGAGGAAATACAGTCGTACATGAGCGCCATCCCATGCGATGCCTGCGGCGGAAAGCGCCTGTCGCCCATGAGCCTCGCCGTAACGGTCGGAGGAATAAACATAGCGCAGTTCTGCGACATGCCTGTAACTAAAGAACTGGACTTTATAAACGGCCTCAAGTTAAACGAACGCGACAGCATGATTTCACATCTTATTATAAGGGAAATAAAAAGCAGGCTCGGTTTTTTAAAGGACGTCGGCCTTGAGTACCTTACCCTGTCGCGTTCCGCGGGAACCCTTTCGGGCGGTGAGAGCCAGCGCATACGCCTTGCCACGCAGATAGGCTCGTCACTTACAGGCGTACTGTATATACTCGACGAGCCGAGCATCGGGCTGCACCAGCGCGACAACGCACGCCTGCTCGCCACTTTGAAGCATTTGCGCGACCTCGGCAACACTGTGATAGTAGTGGAACACGACGAAGAAACCATGCGTGCCTCGGACTATATAGTCGATATAGGCCCGGGGGCGGGCATACACGGCGGTGAAGTCGTTTTCAGCGGCAAAGTCGGGGATATCGTAAACTGCAAAGAGTCCATCACCGGCCAGTACCTCAGTGGAGCCAAAAAAGTCGGAGTGCCTGAAAAGCGCAGAAAGGGCAGCGGCAAAAAACTGCGCATAACAGGCGCCGCCCAAAACAACCTTAAAGGTATAGACGTAGATATACCCTTGGGCGAGTTTGTGTGCGTGACAGGCGTCTCAGGCTCGGGAAAGTCTTCACTGGTAAACGAGATACTTTATAAATACCTTGCCGCCCAGCTTAACCGCGCACGGACCAAGCCGGGAAAATTCAAAAAAATAACGGGCCTTTCAGAACTTGACAAAGTCATACAGATAGACCAGTCACCGATAGGGCGGACGCCGCGTTCCAATCCGGCTACGTACACGGGCGTTTTTACCAATATACGCGAGCTGTACGCTTCAACGCAGGACGCAAAGCTGCGCGGCTACAATGCCGGCAGGTTTTCATTCAACGTAAAAGGCGGGCGGTGCGAGGCCTGCCAAGGCGACGGCATAATTAAAATAGAGATGAATTTTCTGCCCGACGTCTATGTGCCGTGCGACGTCTGCAAGGGCAAAAGGTATAACCGTGAAACGCTTGAGATAAAGTACAAAGGCAAAAGCATATACGACGTACTTGAAATGACTGTTGAAGAAGGCCTTGCCTTTTTTTCTAACCTGCCGGGCATAGCACGCAGGCTGCAAACGCTTTACGACGTTGGCCTCGGCTATATAAAGATAGGGCAGCCGGCGACTACGCTTTCTGGCGGTGAGGCACAGCGCGTAAAGCTTGCGTCGGAACTTGGCAAACGTTCAACCGGACGTACTATTTATATCCTTGACGAACCTACCACAGGGCTTCATATAGCGGATGTGCATATGCTCATAAACGTTTTGCAGAAGCTTGTCGACAGCGGAAATACGGTCGTCGTCATAGAGCATAACCTTGACCTTATAAAGACGGCCGACTACATTATCGACTTAGGCCCTGAAGGCGGAGATGCAGGCGGCAATATAGTCGCCTGCGGCACTCCGGAGCAAGTGGCTGAAGCGGAGGGGTCGTACACCGGGCAGTACCTGCGCCATATGCTTTGACAATGTATTTTTACACAATCACATAAAGGTTTAAAGAGGGGATATTTTTGATAAAAAATATAATATTCGATATGGGACAGGTACTTATGAGCTTCAAGCCTGAAAAGTATGTTTACTCTACCGCAAAGTCCCCTGAGTCTGCCGAAGCAATACTGCGGGAGCTTTTCGGAGGGCCGGAATGGCCGATGCTTGACGCAGGAACCATAACGGACGAAGAAACTGTTAAACGTGTGCAGGCAAGGATACCTGCGTACGCCGATGACGTTGCTGCCGTAATGGAAAACTGGCATCTCCTTATGAAACCGCTTCCAGGTATGGAAGATATCCTCTCAAAGCTTAAAGAGAACGGGTACAGTCTGTATCTGCTTTCTAACGCGAGCATACGCTTTTACAGGTTTTACAAATGCATATCCATGTTCGGGTACTTTGACGGCATAGTGATTTCCGCCAAAGAAAAGCTTGTAAAACCGGACAAAAGAATTTACCGCCTCATTCTTTCACGCTACGGCCTTAAAGCGGACGAATGCCTTTTTATAGACGACCTTCAGGACAATATAGACGGTGCCGGCAGCGTTGGCATAAACGGGCACAGGTTTAAGGGGCACGATGAATTAGTTAGCTTTTTAAAGTGCGAAAAACTTTTGTAACTTAGTTATTTTTTACATAGCTTTACAGCAGTTTATATTTTATAAAAGCCGGAAATACCTCACACACACCGTACAAAAACGGCGGCATAAGGTATTTCCGGCTTCATTTATATGTAATGTCTGTAAATAATGTCAGCCGGCGAAGAAAATTCCGCCCTCTCTGCGCGGTTTTGCTTCCGGCACCTTTCCTTCGGCATAGCCGAGGCACACGCATCCGTAAGGCAGGTACCCTTGCGGTATGCCAAGCTCAGATACTATGCGCTTGTCCTGCAGGCCGGGAAGTACTGAGCATATATAACATGAGCCTAAGCCGCATGCATGCGCCGCAAGCATGATATTCATAATCGCGCAGGCGGCATCCTCCCTGTTGTACTTGGCATCTTCTGGGGCGGAAACGACTATGACGGCTGGGGCGTTATAAAACGGCATATGGCCCGGGATGAACGAAGCGCCGTTTTCTTTTGCGGCAGCCACTGCCTTTTGTAAAATTACGCGGTCCTTTACAACGGTGAAAAACCTTTTTTGCAGCCCCATGGCCGACGGCGCGTACTTTGCTGCCTTAAGTATGGAGTCAAGCGCTTCTTCAGGCACAGGGTCAGGCTTATACGACCTGACTGAACGCCGTGTAAGTAATAAGTCAAGGCCTTTGTTTTCCATAGTTAAACTTCCTTTCACATTATGCTGTTTAGCTTATTCAACAATTTAATTTTATCTGTATTAAGTTTTTATGTCAAGTAAGTAAAATGTTAAAAAAATAATTTATTTATTTCCCTAAATATTATTATTTTCAAATTAACACTATGCGAACGAGTGGTATACTATGCAACGTTGTGCATTTTTAAAAAATAAAAATTCAGAGGCGTTAGAGAAATTGAAAAAAGGTATTATCTCAATAGCATTGGCAACTTTATTTTTCAGCACTATGGAGATAGCGCTGAAAATCTCCGCCGGTAACTACAACCCGATTCAGCTTACGTTTTTACGTTTCCTCATAGGCGGTGTCGTGCTCGTACCGCTTGCGGTGCGCGAGATAAAGTCAAAAAAACTGAAGCTTAAACTCAATGACATCGGTTTTTTTGCCATGACGGGCTTTATATGCGTTGTCGTAAGCATGATCATGTTTCAGCTCGGTGTCGTGTACTGCCCTGCGTCAGTAGTTGCCGTACTGTTTAGCTGCAACTCTGTTTTCGTAGTACTTTTTGCATATATCATGCTTGCGGAAAAGATATATAAGCATACGGTTATCTCTATTATAGTCAGCGTCGCGGGCATGATGGTTATAATAAATCCTTTGCACATGTCGGCAAGCCTTAAGGGCGTTATCTTTTCGCTTATAGCAGCGGTCACTTTTGCACTTTATAACGTCATAGGCCGCACGCGCAGTGACAGGTACGGCGGCATAACGCTTACGTGCCTGAGCTTCCTGTTTGGCTGCGCAGAGCTTGCGGTGCTCATTTCTCTTACTTACATACCGTCCGCGGCGCGGGCCTTTGCTTCTTCCGGCCTTCCGATGCTTGCGAAGATACCGCTTTTTTCCGGTATATCCGCAGACTCTTTAGGCGGGCTGATATATGTAGGGGTCTTTGTAACCGGACTGGGGTACACCTTTTACTTTATGGCTATGGAAGAAACGTCCGCCGCCACAGCGTCGCTTGTTTTTTACCTAAAGCCGGTACTCGCCCCGATTTTTGCTTTAGCTGTCCTTGGCGAGCCTATCACGTTAAATATGCTCGCCGGTATAATTTTAATCATAATAGGCTCGTTTATCTCGTTTGTGCCGGGCATAAAACTCGGGAAGAATAAAAAGCTGAGTGAAGATATAGAAGAAATCAAGAGCGAATACGAGGCTGAAGCCGATGAAACGGCTATAAAGCCGTAAAAGAATCCGGTTTATTTATTGAACCGTTTGTAAAGCGCCGCAAGCGACTTTTTCTCTATCCTTGAAACATAGGAGCGCGAGATGCCCATTTTTTTAGCTACCTCCCTTTGCGTCAAGGGCTTGTAGCCGTCGAGCCCGTAACGCAGCTGTATAATGGTCCTCTCGCGCGGGGTTAACATTTCATTTATATATTGTTTCAGATGCTCGGCTTTTATTTTGCAGTCTAAATTATCAAGTATATTATCCTCGGTTGACATCGTGTCCAAAAGGGTAAGCGCGTTGCCGTCTTTGTCTGTGTCTATAGGCTCGTTAAGGGATATGTCTTGTGAACTTTTTTTGTTTGCGCGGAAGTACATAAGGACTTCGTTTTCTATGCACCTTGCCGCATAGCTTGAAAGGCGTATCCCTTTGCTGCTGTCAAACGTGTTTATTGCCTTTATGAGTCCGATAGTTCCTATAGAAATCAAATCGTCCTGTTCGTTATAATTTGAGTAGTACTTTTTGATTATATGCGCCACAAGGCGCAAGTTGTGTTCTATAAGCGTAGCTTTCGCCGTTGCATCGCCGTTTTTCATCCTTTCAAGGCATTCTTTTTCTTCCTTAGCAGAAAGTGGGTGCGGAAAAGAGCCGGAACCTGTAACGTGCAGCACAAAAAATATCAGGCCCGATAAAGCTAAGCTAAATATGGCACCGAACATTGGCGACGCTCCTTTTATGTAGTATACGCCTTCCTGAGGCGGGGGCAAAGCCTGGGCTTTCACATTATTTACAGCCTGTTTTTATACTGCCGCAGTGCCTGCCGCTTTTGATGCCGGTCCTGCGGCAAATTAAACGCTTATTGCCATTATATGTTACGGCGGGCATTATTGTTGCAAGTCCAAACTTTTTAAGGCAAATATACTTTAGGATGCAAGATGCGTTTTCCAATGTAAAGTTTAGTAATTACATATGAATACTTATATTTGCTGCGCAGGCATTGTATAATGCAGATATTTACAGGGTAATGCGTGCCATTTCGCTTTATTATTTTACGGCATTTTCATGCACTCCAATGCTGATATTATTTAATAAAATAAATTTAATTGAAAAGGACCGTGAGTTTATGGCAGAACGTAAAACAGCACCGTTCCGTTCGGACATCGTAGGAAGTTTTTTGCGTCCGCAAAATTTAAAGCATGCAAGGAAATTATATGCGGAAAATAAAATAAGTATGGCGGAACTTAAAAAAACCGAAGACGGCTCCATACGCGATTTAGTTGCCAAAGAAAAACAAATGGGCCTTAAAGCCGTCACGGACGGCGAATTTAGGAGGCGCTACTGGCACCTTGACTTCCTTGCCGCTTTAAAAGGCATACAGGAAGTTAAAGCCGAACACTGGTCGGTTGAGTTTAAAGGCAGGCAGCCTAAAGCCGCGACCATAAAAATTGTCGGTAAAATCGGCTTTGAAGGCCATCCCTTTGTTGAGCATTTTAAATATTTATATTCCGCTGCCGGCGGTTCCCTGTGTAAAATGACGATTCCGTCGCCGTCAATGCTGCACCTAATATGCTGTGTAAGGGCGACGGATTATACGCCTATAAAAGAATACGAAGATGAAAGTAAACTTTACTATGATATAGCTATGGCGTACCAAAAGGCCATACGCGCTTTTTATGACGCCGGCTGCCGCTACCTGCAGCTTGACGATACGTCATGGGGCGAGTTCTGCGACCTGCAAAAGCGTAAAGCTTACAAGGAACGCGGCCTTGACCTTGACGCCATAGAAAAAGAGTATGTTAAGATGATAAACCTGGCGCTTGAAGCCAAGCCGGACGATATGGTTATAACCATGCACATATGCCGCGGCAATTTCCGCTCCACGTGGTTTTCTTCAGGCGGCTATGAACCTGTCGCAGAGATACTCTTTGGGCACGCCAACGTAGACGGCTTCTTCCTTGAGTACGACTCAGACAGGGCGGGCGGTTTTGAACCGCTGCGGTTTATTAAAAACCAGCAGGTAGTTCTCGGCCTTATTACTTCAAAATATCCTGAGCTTGAGGCGGAGGGTGACATAATGAAAAGGATAGAAGAAGCATCTAAGTACGTAACTCTCGACCAATTATGCCTCAGCCCGCAGTGCGGTTTTTCGTCGACAGAAGAAGGCAATGTAATGACGCAGGAGCAGCAGTGGGCAAAGGTGAAGCTCGTGCAGAAAATTGCTAAAGAAGTTTGGGGATAAGATGTTTTTTGATATAACAGCGCGGATATAGTCAATATTATTATTTATAACCGCATAAAAGCCGCTATGGAAACAAAAAATTCCGCGGCTTTTAATTTTTTCTAATAGATATAATACTGTCGGATGTAAATTAACATATTCGCAATGTTTTAATTACTTAACAGGTTGAAGTTTACGTATATAGTTGATATAATTTAAATATAAAGCTGTAAACTGCCTTTCAATGCGGTTTACAGCTATTAATTGCATTGGCTCAATATAAATAATTAAATTTAATGTTGCCTTAAGCGGCGGTATAAAACGGAGGTGCTTTAGGTTGGGCATAAAAAAGTTGACGGCTTTAATTTTAATTTGCGGCTTGCTGCTCCCACTCGCGGCGTGCGGAAACAAACAATCCAAAAACGCTGACAAAACAATAAATTACAACTTGACGGCCGAACCTGAAACGCTCGACCCCCAAATAGCTTCCGACTCACCGTCACTTATAGCAATAGGCTCTATTTTTGAAGGGCTTATAAGGCTTGATGCAAACGGTAACCCGGCCCCCGGCGTTGCTTCAAGCTGGGAGGCCGGCAACGACAGTACTGAGTTTACATTTCATTTGCGCAAGGATGCGAAGTGGACGGATGACGACGGCACACCGGTGACTGCGAAAGACTTTGTTTACGCATTCAGGAGGGCGCTTGACCCGCAGACAGGCTCTAAAACGTGTTCCACCATGTTCTGCATTAAAAACGCGCGTGCCGTAAACGAAGGCAAAGCTTCGGCAGACAGCCTTGGTGTTACCGCAAAAGACGAATATACGCTCGTTGTACAGCTTGAATATTCATATCCGGATTTTCCAAAGCTTACTGCCAACGCCGTCTTTATGCCGTGCAACGAAAAATTTTTTACTGAAACTGCCGGCAGGTACGGCATAGACAGCAAATACGTTATGGGAAACGGCCCTTTCTGCATAGACGGAAAATACGGGTGGGAACACGGTAAATACTTAAATTTAAAGCGTTCTGGTTCTTATTCCGGCACAAGCAAGCCGCTGCCGTCAAAGGTGGATTTCAGCATTGGCAACAAATCCGTTGATGTAAGCAATCCTGTCGCGGCTCTGCAGAATGGCACTATAGATGCCGCATCGCTTTCGGCAGGGCAGGCTTCACAGGCAAAAGAAAACGGCTGTACCGTCGTTTCATTTAAAGACACAACCTGGGGTCTGTGCTTTAACACGCAGTCCGGAATTATGAAAAATATAAATGTAAGGAAAGCTTTTATACAGGCTTTTAACAGGGAAAAGGTTATTTCGCATTTGCCGTCGAACATCCCGCAGGCTGAAAGCATGGTTTTGCCGTCGGCAGAACTTTCAGGTAAAAAGTATCTCTCCGCATACGGCGGGCCGTACTACATCAAGCAGAGCGATAATGCGGCGGCTCTGTTAGCGGCTGGGCTTAAAGAGGCCGGAGCTGACAGCGCAGGCTCGGTTACCGTACTTTGTCCAGACGGAAGCAACGCTAACCTTATGCTCAATGAAATGATAGTTTCTTGGAATGCAGCGTTTAATAATTATTTTAATATGGAAATACTCGACAGCAGCGAACTTATATCGCGTGTTAAAAGCGGGGATTACCAGCTTGCCGTTGCTCCTGTTACCAAAACAGGGAGCAATGCGCTTTCGGTCCTTTCACAGTTTGCAAGCGGTTACTCAGGTAACCCGGCGGGCTTTAAAAACACAGGTTACGACGCACTGCTCGCAAAGGCGGAAAACAGTGGAGGAAGCGAAGCCATACAAGCCTATGCTTCAGCTGAAAAATATTTAAGCGACAACGCCGTTTTCTATCCGCTGTATTACGGCAAGCATTTTTACGCCATGGCCAGCGGAGTCTCCGGCATTATCTTTAACTCAACGCAGTCCGGCATAGATTTTATAAACGCAGGCAAAGAATAATTCTCAAATGTAAGCAGATTTACATATAAAAAATCCGCCTTGTGAATTTACACGGGCGGATTTTTTTATGCTTTACTTGCCGTTGTTATTTAGTCGTACGTAACGTATTGGCCGTTTCTATGCCTCTGCTTCACACATTCAGTAAAAAGGTACTCTATCTGCCCGTTTACAGAGCGAAAATCATCTTCCGCAAAATTATTATAGATAGGTAAGCCTGCAGCGGCGGCAATGGGTAATCAATGCCCTTTCTCTTTAAGCCATTCCCTGAGCTGTTCATATGCTTCAACGGTTTTGAATTTAACCGTGTAGCCGCCGCTGCTTTCCGCTATTTCCAATTCGTTTTTGCTTAGCACGTCTTTAAGCTCTTCTTTTTCTTCCGCTGCCGGCAGGCACATAGGCGGGAAAATAACGCACCACCAGTTATGCCCTTTCCCCGAACCTATTGTAACGCGCAGCGCGTCATACCTGCCTGCGGGCAGCGTAACCTCGCTGTACTGCCGCGTTGTAAAATACATATTTGTAAGGGTAACATTTACCGGGTAACTGTAGCCTTGCTTTTTAACTTCATCATCCGCGGCCTTTTGCAGCTCCGGTATATGTTCCGATACGATTTTTTCCGCTTCGTCTTTATTTTCAGCCCCGTCGAAGAAGCCTGAACTTTCTTTTATTATCCTGTCGCGGACTTTAAGCTTAAGCGACTGGTCAGAAGCCGAGTCAGAGTTAGCGAGAACATGTAGGCGCAGCACATGGTTCGGTATGTCTTCGCAGCATGCGGTAAAACCGCTGAATGTAAACAGTACAGTAAGTGTAAGCGCAAGGCAAAGCGCTTTTTCGAAAGTCTTCATAAAAAATTCTCCTTTACTTTCTGTGCAAAGGAGATTATTGGCATTAAAAGTTCTTTTATTCAAATCACCTTACAATGATAAGTTAAAAATCAAGCGCGTACAGGCTTGCATAAAAACACGTCTTTGTACCGCGTCAAAAGACGGGTTTTACATCTTTCGGCTTTTTCGCTGCTGTCAAACAGCCCGAAAACCGCGCTGCCGCTGCCTGTCATGCAGGCACCTAAGGCTCCGGCTGAAAGAATTGCAGATTTGACGGCTGTTATTTCTTTTAAGCCTAATATGTCTTCAAAGCAGTTGCCAAGGCATGCGGCTGACTGCGCAAGGCTGCCGCAGCCTAAAGCTTTTACCATTGCCGGTGAATATTTTTTACTGCCGAAGCCGTGTTTGTCGGCTTCACAGTATGCCTGCCCCGTGCTTATGCCAAAGCCAGGCTTGCAGACCAGTATAAGGCAGTCGGGCAGGGGAGAAATGGCCGTCAGTTTTTCACCTATGCCTTCGGCGGCGGCGGTCCCGCACCTTATGCAGAACGGCACATCGGCGCCTACTTTTAAAGCTATGCCACAAAGCTGCTCCATGGAAAGGCCCGCACAGAAAAAACGGTTCAGCAATTTTAGGGCCGCCGCAGCATCCGCGCTGCCGCCGCCAAGCCCCGACTGAAAAGGTATATGTTTTTTTATGCTGAGCGAAACGCCTTCATTTTCAACGCCTGCATAGGCGAAAAATAAACTTGCCGCTTTATATACGGTGTTTTTTTCATCACGCGGGAGCGACGGCTCATCACAGTAAACGCATATTTTATTGTCAGAAGAGCCTTCAACCGTCACTTCGTCATGGAGTGAAATGCTCTGCATAACAGAACTCAGTTCATGGTAACCGTCATCGCGGCGGCCTGCTATATCAAATGCCAGGTTTATTTTGGCATACGCATTCATAGACAAAGACATTAATTCATGTTTTCTCCTCAGACAGACTTTATAAAATGCTCTATACGCGACAAAGCCTCGGTTATATGTTTAAGTGAGTAAGAATATGATACGCGCACAAAACCTTCGCCGCAGGCTCCGAAAGCTGCGCCGGGTATAACGGCCACTCTTTCGGAATGCAGAAGCTGCTCGCAGAACTGTTCTGACGACAGCCCCGTGCCGGAAATACAGGGGAAAACATAAAAAGCCCCTTCGGGCTCAAAACAATTAAGTCCCATGGAGTTAAAGCCGTTTACTATAAACCTGCGGCGTATATCATATTCTCCACGCATATATGAAATGTCGTCGTCCCCGTTTTTAAGCGCCTCTATAGCCGCATACTGCGACGTTGTAGGCGCGCTCATAATCCCGTACTGGTGGAGCTTTGTCATTTGCTTAATTACGGCTTTTGGCCCGGCCGCAAAACCGAGGCGCCACCCTGTCATGGCATAAGCTTTGGAGAATCCGTTCACTACGACGGTACGTTCCTTCATGCCGTCTATTTCTGCAGCTGAAACGTGCTTTGTGCCGCCGTATGTAAGTTCGCCGTAAATTTCATCGGACAGGACCATTATATTATTTTCAATTATTATCTTTGAAATAGCTTCCAGGTCGCTTCGCCTCATAACCGCGCCAGTGGGGTTATTGGGGAACGGAAGTATCAGCAGCTTTGTTTTAGGGGTTATTTTATCGGCCAGCTCTTCAGCGGTGAGTTTAAATTTGTCCTCTTTTTTCGTTTCTATTATGACCGGTACACCGCCGGCCATAATTGTAAGAGGCTTGTAACAGACGAAGCTCGGCTCAGGTATCAGAACCTCGTCCCCAGGGTTAATAAGGCTGCGTATGGTAAGGTCTATGGCTTCGCTGCCGCCTACCGTGACAAGTATCTCCGACTCAGGTTTATATGATAAAGAGTAATGCCGCTCCATAAAGCGGCTGATTTCATTTCTAAGCTCTATAAACCCACGGTTTGGCGAGTACCATGTCTTGCCCTCTTCAAGCGTCCTTATGCCCTCCTGCCTTACGTGCCATGGCGTTGTAAAGTCAGGCTCGCCTATGGAAAGCGAAATGACGTTATCCATTTCATTAGCAATATCAAAAAAGCGGCGTATGCCCGACGGTTGCAGGCTAACGACGGCTTTGCTCATATTCTGACAGTAATCAGTCACACAGCACACTCCTTCGCTCGTCTTGTTCTTTATCTTTGTTCAAAATGACGCCGCCGTCTTTATAGCGCGTAAGTATAAAGTGAGTTGCAGTGGAAAGTACAGAATCAAGGGGAGCCAAGCGCCTCATAACGAATGCGGCTATATCCTGCATGCTTTTACCGCATACTTTGACCGTAAGGTCGTAACCTCCAGACATAAGATAAACGCTTTCAACCTCGTCAAACTGCATAATACGGCCCGCTATTTCATCAAAGCCGTTGTCCTGCTTAGGCGTAACGCGCAGCCCTATGAGTGCGATTGCTTTGGACTTGTCAACTTTTTCCCAGTTAATAAGTGTTTTGTAGCCGATTATTATGCCGTCTTTTTCATACTGCTCTATTTTTTCTGAAACCTGCTGTGTGGTTAAGTTAAGCATAACGGCCAACTGTTCGGCAGTAAGTTTTGCGTTTTCGCTTAATAATTCAAGCAATTTATCCATTTACCGTGCACGCTCCTCGACACCGTCATATGTATTTTAATTTGTGTATTAAATGGTTATTATTAAATAAATATTATACCACTGATGCCCGATTATATATGCTTACATGGAATTCGTTACATCATATGCCCGGCGCAGTGAAAAATTTCATTATGAAATCGGGAGAAATTCAGGTTCATGGTTTTCATAAACCGTAAAATGGTGGAACCCCACGCTTTTAAGCATTTCAAGTCCCTTTTCGACACCGGCCCCCACGTCGGCCCACCTGTGGGCATCGGAACCTACGGTTATTAATTTGCCGCCAAGGTCGAAGTACCTTTGTATGACAGCCATGTTTGGCATGGCATCGCCGAGCTTCTGCCTGTAGCCAGACGTGTTTAACTCAAGGGTCTTGTCTTTCTTTATAAGCGCGTTCAGCACGCAGTCTATCCGGCCGAGCCAGTCGTCCATATTTATCCGTATGTTGTGCTCTCCCGTTATATATCTCCACGGATATGTAAGGTGGGCAAGCGAATCAAATTTGCCCCATTCTATGATTTCCATTATTTCATCAAAGTACCTGTTAAGTAAATCGCCGATACTTTCTTTTGAATAGTCGAGGCTGAAAAAGTCCTCTTTACCTTTTACATTATGTACGGAAGCGAGAACAAAGTCGAACCCGCACGAGCCCAGAGCATCTTCCGCAGCGGAAAAGTCCTGCGCGGGCTGTCCTATTTCAGCGCCTGAGTACACAGCGAGCCTGCCGTTAAACGCCGCCGCCGCTTTTCGTGTTTCAAAGTACGACTGGCGTATGGATTTGTCGTAACCTTCGGAAACATACGCGTTGCATTCGCAGTGATCCGTTATGGTTACGGAGTGCAGCCCAAGTTTAGCGGCGCTTTCGCACATCATCATCGCAGAGTTTGCGCCGTCACGTGAACAGTCCGTATGCATATGGCTGTCGCTAATATATCTGAATTTCATTTTGCCCTCCCTGACCGGCAATGCCGCTTCCGCATTGAAGTAATTGGTTCAAATTACTATATTATGATTTTATTTATACATGATAACATAAAAAGAAATAGAATTATAGGTTAATCATTAATATTTTAATGCTTATAAACGGATTTTTTTTAAACATATTGACATAACGGCCAACTGACCGGCGGGTCTTTCAAAGCATAAAAATTCATTAATAATCCTACCGCAGGCAAAATATATATACTTTAAGGGACAGCCTGCCGCACCGTCACAGCCTTGCGCCGCAGTTAGGGCAGTACCTGCATTCCGGATTTACTTCGGTGCCGCATTGGGGGCAGAATTTATGCGCGGACATATGCGTTCGCGCCATTTTGGCGGGATCGATTTCGGCACCTAAGTCATGCTCTATACGCCGGCCATCATCGCCGCTTATCTCGTATACGGCGCCGCAGCCGCGGCAGGCAGCAAAGTAGCGTTTGCCGAACCGGAAAAGCGGAATAAAGAAAAGTATGAGCCTGCTGTAAACGCACGTTACCTCAACGCTGGCTCCGTATATGCCGCAGCACGGCAGGTAGCCGCACTTCCTGCTGCCAAGGTCTGACGTGCCGTTTGTAACGCCTATGAAAAAAAACAACAAAACCACCCCTTAAGTTTTATATCCGTGCGCTGCGCGCGGAAGCGGCATTCAAAGCTTTTTATGTTTTTTAAGCACCGTGCCGCTTTATATTTGCTTTTAAACTGTAATAAAATTGATTTGCATAATCAGAAAATCAAGATTATTATTATAATATTATAATAATAATACGCGATGCGAGGTTAAAATTAACAGCTGAAGGCCGTTTTATTTGCATGGAAGGGGAAAATCATGGTAATAAAAATATCCGGAAAGCACAGCGTACTTGTCTGCCTGTGCGCGCTTGCATCGGTTGTGGCGGTAACTATGGCCGTAAATATCAGCCGCGCGCGCGGTACTTCGGAAAAAGCCTCTGTAAAAGATGGACTGCCGGCGTCATCGGATGTCAGCACGGAAAGCGCATCTTCATACAAAAAAAATTCAAGCGCTGTTTTAAGTCCGGCAAGCGCCGCATCCGGTACGTTGTCGTCAGGCGGGATGCTTTCGGGTGCCGGCGCGGCAAGCGCATCTTCGGGCAAAAAAAATTCAAGTGCTGTTTTAAACTCGGAAAGCACCGCGTCAGTTACATCATCTTCAAACGAAATGCGTGCGGTATGGGTGCCGTACCTGAGCCTTGACATCAGCAGGGAAGCGGACAAAAGCGAGAGGGCGTTTAAAAACAAATTCGGTGCTATAATACAAAACGCCAAAAGCTGCGGAATGAACACACTCATAGTACAAGTGCGTCCTTTTGGGGATGCCCTTTATAAGTCCGCTAATTTCCCGTGGAGCCACATACTGAGCGGAACCCAGGGGACCGACCCAGGGTATGACCCCCTTGCCGATATGACAGCACAGGCACACGCTGCGGGGCTGAAAATACACGCATGGGTAAACCCTCTGCGCATACAGACTTCGGCGGCTACTCCTGCGCTTTCGGACGGGAACCCGTATAATATATGGAAAAAGGATACTTCTAAATCAGGCTGGACCGTAGACTTCGGCGGCGGTAAGTACTACAAC
Organism: Ruminococcaceae bacterium UBA5413; assembly: GCA_002409585.1. Lineage (GTDB taxonomy): Bacteria > Bacillota > Clostridia > Oscillospirales > Acutalibacteraceae > Thermocaproicibacter. The sequence goes on from DHNP01000045.1 coordinate 33,339, forward strand.
CCGGCATATGAGGGTGTACGCGGATTTATTGCCGAAGGAGTAGGGGAGATAGCAAAAAATTACGATGTGGACGGCATACAGTTCGACGACTATTTTTATCCGTCGCAGGATGCTTCGTTTGACCAAAAGGAATACGACGCGTACAGCGTTTCAGCAAAAAAGTCCGGCACTCCGCTCAGCCTTGCAGAGTGGCGTCGCGGCAACATAAACGCGCTCGTATCACTGTGCTACCGCAAGATAAAGGCTGCAAAGCCAAGCGTCGTTTTCGGCATAGCGCCGCAGGCCAACGTGCAGAACGACCTTAATATGGGTGCCGACGTGTACTCATGGTGTTCGTCGAAAGGATATATAGACTACATATGCCCACAGTTATATGTCAATTTTGAAAATTCCGTGCTGCCGTTCGGCACAGCCGCGCAAACGTGGAAGGACATGGCCTCAGGCAAGGATATAAAACTTTACTTCGGGCTTGCGCTCTATAAAGCTAACTCCGACGCCGACAACGGGACATGGAAAAAGTCGGACGCAATACTAGCGGGTGAAGTAAAGTACGGGCGTAATGTGCCGTGCGACGGTTTTATGTTTTACTCATGCGACTACCTTGACAGGGAGCAGACAAAAACCGAAGTCGCGAATATGTTAGCGGCGCTTGGCTCATAAGCATAACGTCCCAGTACAGTAGTCCCCGCAAACTCCTGAAATAACAGCGTCTATTATTTCTCCTGATATATCAGCCGCGCTTTCAGCATGTACGGGGGTATAGTTTTCAGTGTACCCTTCGTACACGCCTTCCGCGCACGCGCGCTCAAACAGTACCGGTTCCCTTAGGCCCATCTGATGTTTGAAAAAGTTTTCCTTTAGTGTCTGCGCTGCCGCAATCATCTCATGGCTGCGCTCCTCTTTTACTTTCGGGCCGATTTGCCCGTCGAACCTGTCCGCAGCCGTTCCGGGACGGCGTGAATAAGCGAAAACGTGTATTTTCGCGAAACCTATTTTTTTTGCGAAATTGAGCGACTTTTCAAATTCCGCATCCGTTTCGCCCGGAAAGCCTACCATTATATCAGTTGTTATGGCGGCGTTGCCGAATGTTTTTCTTATGTCACAGACTATTTGTTCGTAAACTTCCGTGTCGTATTTGCGGTTCATACGTTTTAGGGTTTCATCACAGCCGCTTTGGAGCGAAAGGTGGAACTGCGGGCAGAGTTTGCGCTGCCGTCCGAGCCTTGCTATGACCTCCGCACTGAGTCTTTCAGGCTCAAGCGAGCCGAGGCGCACGCGTTTTATGCTGTCATACCCGCACGCAGCTTTAACGGCATCACAGAGTGAAAGGCCGTTTTCCTGCCCGTAAGCGGACAAGTTTATGCCTGTCAGCACAACCTCCTTATACCCTTTTCCGGAGATGCCGCGCAGTTCGCTTTTTAAGTCGTCAAGCGGTTTTGAGCGCACCCTTCCGCGTGCATACGGAATAATGCAGTACGAGCAGAACTGGTTGCAGCCGTCCTCGATTTTTACCGAAGCGCGGGTCTTTCCATGGAAATCGATGACGTCCATCGGCTCAAACAAATCGCCGTGCGGCTCAATGTCTATGATACGCCGCCGCGATGAAAGGAACTGCCTTATACGGGGAATGAGGAACGCGCGGTTTGAGTTGCCCAAAACTATGTCCGCTTCGACGATATTTTCAGCAGCTTCTGGGAAAGCCTGGGGCATACATCCTGTCAGCACTATTACGGCAAGCGGGTTTTCACGGCGTGCCTTATGCACCGTCTGCCTGACTTTTTTGTCGCTTGTTGCTGTTACTGTGCATGAGTTTACTATAACGACGTCACTCTGCCCGCAGTCTTCAGACAGCGAAAACCCGGACGAGACAAGGCTTTTCATCATATACTGTGACTCGTATTGGTTAACTTTACATCCAAGGGTAATTATTTTTACTTTCATTTGTTGACCTTCCATAAAAATAGATATTTTACCTTTTAAATATTGAAAATGTATAGCTAATTTTAATATTGACCCAAAAACAAAAAAGGACTATATTTGTAGCTATCGATTGAAATTTGGAACACGGAGGTTATTGCAATGTATAAAACATCAATCTTTTTATCGAGCATTGAATCGGTTAAAAAATTTGTTACTTTATCAAGTAAATACGATTTTCCGGTTAACCTTGTGACGGACAAATATATGATAGACGCAAAATCCATCATGGGTATTTTCAGTCTGGACTTGTCAAAGCCGCTGACGCTTGAAGTTGAAGATGACGGCAGTGCCGAAGTAAATGACTTTATTGAAAGCCTTGAAACCTTTAAATACGACAAAGTTGCTGTTGAAGCTTAAGAAAAACGGCGCCGGTTATTTTAACCGGCGTTTTTTATTTTTCCTGCTTTTCCGCTAAAAAGCTCCACCGCGCAAACATTGACCGGTCTTCCTCTTTGAGTTTTTGGATTTTGTCCGCTATATCCATAGCCTTTTGGTAGTCGCTTGCGTTTTCGGGGTCTGCAAGTTCCCTCTCAAGTTTTTTTATTTCGCAGTCTATTTTCTCCATCTTTGTTTCAAGGCTTTTTATCTGCGACTTCTCCTTGCGCATGGCTGACTCGCGCATTTTCTGTTCTTTATATTCGCTTCCCTTTACGGAAAGCGGCTTTTTTTTACCGTCGGCCTGCACGCCGCGGTTTTCGCGCTGCTTCTGCCTCGCCGCCGTATAATCGTCATAATTCCCGTCATAAGCCGCGGTGCCGTCCCGGCCGAGGACATATATCCTTTCCGCCAGCTTGTTTATAAGGTAGCGGTCGTGCGAAACTATGAGCAGCGTACCTCCGTAGTTTGCGAGCGCGTTTTCAAGGGCGCCGCACGAAGGTATGTCGAGGTGGTTTGTAGGTTCGTCAAGTAGCAGAAAATTACTTTTCGAAAGCATTAGCCGCAAAAGCAGCACCCGCGCCTTTTCGCCTCCGCTTAAAGAGGAAACCTGCTTAAAAACATCGTCGCCCCTGAATAAAAATTCGGCGAGGGCATTCCTTATTTCAGTTTGGGACATATAAGGGTAAAAGTCCCATATCTCGTCAATAACTGTTTTTTCAGGGTTTAAGCCTTCCTGCAGCTGGTCGTAATACCCGATGTCTACCCCGACGCCTAACCTGCATGAACCTTTCGCGGGCTTGTTAACGCCTGTTATGGTTTTTAAAAGCGAGCTTTTACCGCATCCGTTAGCGCCGATTAAGAAAATCCGCTCGCCGCGTTTTATATCCATTGAAGCATTTTCAAAAATTGTTTTCCCGCCGAAAGCCAGCGAAACTCCGTCGACAGACAGCACGTTATTTCCTGAACGCCCGTTGCCGCTGAAAGAAAAATTTAGAGAAGGAGCTTCACTTTCGGGCTTTTCAAGTGACTTTTCCAGCTTGTTTACGGCTTTCATTTTGCTTTCGGCCGTTTTTATATTTCTTTCACGGTTCCAGCGGCGCTGCTGTTCTATTATGCCTTCTATACGTTTTATTTCTTTTTTGGTGTTTTCGTATTTTCCGGCCGCCGCTTTTTCGTTTTCTTCCATTTGCCGTATGTATGAAGAATAATTGCCGTTATATGCAGTAAGGCGTCGGTTTTTAAGTTCAAATGTGCGGCTTGTTACTTTATCGAGAAAGTAACGGTCATGGGAGATAACTATGAAAGCATTCTTAAATGAGCATAAAAAGTCCTCGAGCCACTCAACCGACGGCATGTCCAAATGGTTTGTAGGCTCATCAAGCAGCAGCAGGTTTGCACCGCAAAGCAGCAGCTTTGCGAGCTGCAGCTTTGCCCTTTGCCCGCCGCTCAGGTTAGCGACGGGCATATGCTTCACGCTTGTGTCAAAGCCGAGCCCTGAAAGCGCCGAATCAGTGCGCGCGCGGAAGGTAAGCCCTCCGTCTGAGATGTAGCGCTCATTGACGGCCGTCTGCCTTGCGACAACGTCATCTATGTTCTCAGGGTTTCCCTGTATTTTCAGCGTAAGCTCCTTAAGCTCGGTTTCAAGCTTTATAAGCGGTGAAAAAACCGAGAGTACCTCGTCAAACGCGCTCCTCTGCAGGTTACGGCATACGTGCTGCCGCATATACCCTATGCTTGTTTTGCCGGATTTGCTTACGGCTCCGCCGTCTGCATCGGTTTCACAGGTGAGTATATTAAAAAGCGTGGTCTTACCGCAGCCGTTTCTTCCTACCAGCCCTATATGGTCGCTGTTCTGTACTTCAAATGAAACGTCCGAAAAAATTTCTTCCGAACCAAATGCTTTATGTAAATTGTTTACGCTTAAAAGGCTCATTTTTTCCCTCGAATTTATTATAAAGCCATGCCCCGCAGTTTGTATGCACAAGAAGCCGCGGGGCGGCGGCTTTAGCTATTATACCGAAAAACCACCGTTAAATCAAGCCTGCCGTTTCCACAAAAAGGGCTATAAGTAAGCCTTCAGATTATCTATATTTTTTTCTTCCGTACAAATGTAGCTTTCCGCAAGTTTCCTGTTTTCTATATCTTCATCCGGAAAGCCGTTAATCATTTTTGTCATGTCGATTATGCCCATAAGCGTACCGTTTATCATCATTTCCGCTATATGCTGCGGCTTTTTGTTGAAAAGCTTGGCCGTGCGCACGTAAGCGCGCAGCATTTGCTTTGAAAAGCCGTTTTTGTCTTCCGGCCGCTCGCCGGACTTTATGATGATATTCCTTGCCTGCTCGGCTATGCTGCGGTAGTTTGCCTCCTGCTCGGTTATCTGCTGTTTAAGCTGTTCATGCTTTATGTCAGGGATAATTATTTCTGAAGCTTCCATGCCCATCCTTGCTATTTTATAAAGCTCGCTTACTATTGTAAGACGTCCGCTGTCACTACGCATATATCCGTTCCTTTCATCGTCTTAAGGCTTGCGGCTGCGGATTTTCAAAACCCGGCGTTTATATGGACATTCATGCCGCACGGTATTATAATTGTAAAAAAGGGGTGTTTTTATGCGTTCGGGTATATCCACCGCGTGCCTTTATCCCATGCTGCTCGAGAAATCCTTTTCTACGCTTATTTCTATGAATTTCAAACTTTTTGAAATATTTGTAAATACATTCAGCGAACTTGACGCAAAATATATGAAAACGTTAAAAAAGGCAGCGGATGCAGGCGGCTGCACCGTAAGGTCGGTCCACCCGTTTACTTCAGGGTACGAAAGCTTCTTATTATTTTCAGGTTACGAACGCCGTTTTTACGACAGCCTTGAGTTTTACAAACGCTACTTTGAGGCATGCAATATTTTAGGGGCGGACATACTCGTACTGCACGGAAAAAGGGCTGATAAAAACGACGGTTTGGGCGATGAAAGGTACTTTGAACGTTACCTCGGGCTGTTCGGCCTCGGCAAAAAGTTCGGCGTTACGGTGGCGCAGGAAAACGTTAACATGTTTTTAAGCAATAACGCCGGTTTTATATGCCGTATGAAAAAATTCTGCGGCGACAGCTGCGCGTTCGTTTTAGACATAAAACAGGCCGTAAGGGGAGGCCTCGACCCGTTTGAAATCTGCTCTGCAATGGGAGACAAAATAATACACCTGCACTTGAATGACAACGACAAAAGTTCAGACTGCCTCCTGCCGGGGAGAGGCTGCATGGACTATATGCGCCTTATGGATATGCTTAAAGGCTTCGGCTACGGCGGCGACATTGTTACCGAGGTTTACCGCAAAAGCTTCGGCGGGCTTGACGAGTTAAAATCCGCCGGAAAAATTTCCGGCAAGCTTGCGGCATATTACAACAGCCTTTGACCGGCAGGCCGGAGCATGTAAAAATGACTGCTTTTTCTTGCTATTATTATACATAATATGATATAATCATAATAAATCAGTAAAGGTGGCGGTGAAAAAATGAAATGCCCATATTGCGGTTACAGCGAAAGTAAAGTCATAGATTCGCGCCCGACAGACGAAAACGAGCGGATCCGCAGGCGGCGCGAATGCTTGAAATGCGGGAAGCGCTTTACGACTTATGAAGTAATAGAAACTGTCCCTATCGTCGTTATTAAAAAAGATAAATCAAGAGAAATTTTTAACCGCGACAAGCTTCTTAACGGCCTCATGCGCGCCTGTGAAAAGCGCCCCGTTTCAGTCGAAACCCTCGAGGGCGTCGTTACGGAAATCGAAAACATGATACAGAATTCCCTTGACCGTGAGGTGCCGTCAAGCCTGATAGGAAAGTACGCGATGGAAAAGCTTAAAAGCATAGACGACGTCGCATACGTGCGCTTTGCGTCTGTGTACCGCCAGTTTAAAGATATAAATTCTTTCAGGGATGAGCTTAACCGTATAATAAGCAGCAGAGCCAAGTAGTTTGTTTTTTGCAGCCGCCGGAGGATACCGGCGGCTGTTTTCAAGCCGGCTTCACGGCAAATTGTTTCCAAACTGTAAAAATTGCCGTGAATTAGTCGTGTAAATCATAAAATCCTTTACTTTAAACGGCTCTTCATGTAAAATAATATAAACAGAACAGGGGTGTTTTTTATTGCAGCCAAAATATAAACGTGTACTTCTTAAACTCAGCGGCGAAAGCCTTGCCGGAAGGCAGGACCACGGCATTGACTTTGATACGGTTTTGAAGATATGCAAGCCGATTAAAGACTGCGTTGAAATGGGCGTGCAGATTGGCATAGTGGTAGGCGGAGGTAACTTTTGGCGCGGACGCAGCAGCGGGCAGATGGACAGGACGCGCGCAGACCACATGGGCATGCTTGCTACGACTATAAACGCGCTCGGCGTAGCTGATGCTTTGGAGCAGTACGGCATGTCGGTGCGTGTGCAGACGGCCATAGAAATGCGCCAGATAGCGGAGCCTTACATCAGGAACCGCGCCGTAAGGCACTTGGAAAAGGGCAGGGTGGTGGTTTTCGGGTGCGGTACAGGCAACCCGTTTTTCTCTACGGATACCGCCGCGGCGCTGCGAGCCGCTGAGATAGATGCCGACATTATCCTTAAAGCCACAATGGTCGACGGCGTTTACGACAGCGACCCTAAAACGAACAAAAACGCCGTAAAATTTGACAGGCTCACTTTTATGGATGTTTTGAATAAAGACCTTAAAGTAATGGACAGCACCGCGGCTTCGCTGTGCAAAGATAACAATATACCTATTTTAGTATTCAGCATTGACGACCCGTATAATATCGTAAGGGCAGTATGCGGCCAATCTATCGGAACAGTTGTTAAGGGGGATTTGAAATGAACGCAATACTGGCAGACTCCGAAACCCGTATGAAGAAAAGTATATCCGTCTTGTCAAAGGACTACGCGGCCATACGTGCCGGAAGGGCTAACCCGGCGGTACTGAACAAGATAAAGGTTGATTATTACGGCGCACCGACCCCTATAAACCAGCTTGCGGCCGTTTCAGTAAGCGAGGCGCGCATCCTGACGATACAGCCGTGGGACATATCTTCATGCAAAGCGATTGAAAAAGCCATAGAAACGTCAGACCTCGGCATAAACCCGCAGAGCGACGGCAAAGTAATACGCCTTATCTTCCCGAGCCTTTCCGAGGAAAGGCGCCGCGAACTCGTAAAAGAAGTAAATAAAATGGCAGAGGAATGCAAAGTTGCCATACGCTCCATAAGGCGCGATGCGATGGATAAGCTGAAGGCCTCTAAAAAAGATGCGGAAATAGCGGAGGACGACTTTAAAAAGCTCGAAAAAGATACGCAGAATTTAACTGACAAGTACTGCAAAGAAACCGACACGGTATGTGAAGACAAGAAAAAGGAAATTATGGAGATATAAAAAATGGCTGACAGGGTACTGCCCGAGCATATAGGAATAATTATGGACGGCAACGGGCGGTGGGCCAAAAAAAGAGGTTTGCCGCGCGCGGCCGGCCATGCGGCCGGCGCCGCTGTTTTTAAAACCATAACTATGTACTGCAGCAAAATCGGTATAAAATATCTTACCGTATATGCCTTTTCAACTGAAAATTGGAGACGCCCGCACGACGAAGTGCTTTCGCTTATGAAGCTGTTTAAAGTTTACCTCAATGATGCGCTGACAAATTTTCTCGACGAAAACGTTAAAGTGCGTTTCTTAGGGGATACCACCGCTTTTGCGCCGGAACTTCAGGAGCTTATTGCGGAAACCGTCCATGTTTCGGAAAAACGTACCGGCATGGTACTGAACCTCGCTATGAATTACGGCGGGCGCGCTGAAATCGTGCGTGCCTGCTCTATGCTGGCGCGTGATGTAAAAAACGGTAAAATAACTCCGGAAGACATAACGGAGGAAGCTGTTTCAAAAAAGCTGTACACCGCAGGGCAGCCCGATCCGGATTTTATTATACGGCCCAGCGGGGAAAAGCGCCTTTCCAATTTTATGCTGTGGCAGTCAGCGTATGCCGAATTTATTTCCATGGATATACTCTGGCCCGACTTTAAGCCCGCGGACCTTGACCGCGCCATAGAAATTTATTGCGGACGCAGCAGACGCTTTGGAGGAATTTGATGTTGAAAACACGAATTGCATCAGCGTTTACACTGGTTTTCTTCCTTGCCGCGATAGTTGTGTTCAACAGTTGGTTCCCGCTTGCTCTTAATATAGCCGTGGCGCTTGTTTCGCTTCTGGCTGTTTATGAGATTGTTTCGGCCTTAGGCCTCTCAAAAAAACTTATTTTGTTTATACCGAGCCTCATTTTCGCTGCGGCCCTTCCGTTTATTGAGTCCGTTTTTTTGCGTGAATGCGCTTATTTTTTATATACTATAGTTATTTTTACCGCACTGATATGTTATCATTCTTTTATCACATTTAAAGAAGTCGGGGTTATATACAGCATGTCAGTTATGATACCGACTTCACTGGATACGATAGTAAGTCTGCGCTCCATTGAGGTTCCGCACGGCATGTTTTATGTAATAATAGCGATATTTTCCGCATGGATAGCCGACGCAGGCGGCTATATAGCCGGTAGCCTGTTCGGGAAGCATAAGCTCTGCCCGACGGTAAGCCCTAAAAAAACGGTGGAAGGGCTCATAGGCTCTTTTGTACTCAATATATCGGCAATGCTGCTTTTCGGCTATATATTCCAGGCTATATATTATTCGTGCGGTACGCGGATCTCATATATCCCGCTGCTTATCATAGGCTCTGCCGGCACTGCGGTTTCAGTCCTCGGCGACTTAAGCTTTTCTCTTATCAAGCGAAGCTGCCATATAAAGGATTTCAGCGAAATCATACCCGGCCACGGAGGAATTTTGGACAGGTTCGACAGCGTTATTTTTGAAGCGCCTTTCGTTTACCTGCTCGTCCAGTTTTTGCCCATAGTGGTAGCTTGATATATGGTATTAATATTTTCCTGTTTATGCGGCAAAATATTATAATGCAACGGTTTGGTGAATAATAATGAAAAGATGCCTTTCTATTTTAGGCTCTACAGGTTCCATAGGTACGCAGGCCCTTGATGTGGCACGGCACCTGCACATAGGCGTTTGCGCCTTGGCGGCAAATAAAAATACGGTGCTGCTTGAAAAGCAGATAAGGGAATTCCGCCCTAAAGCGGCAGTCGCCTGCGACGGCATGGCGGCCGAAAAGTTAAAAAAGGCGGTTTCCGACCTTCCGGTTAAAATTCTCAGCGGTATGGACGGCCTGTGTGAAGCCGCCGCCATGGAAGAAGCCGACCTTGTTTTAAACTCGGTAGTAGGCATGGTGGGGCTTAAGCCGACCTTAGCCGCCATAGAGGCCGGTAAAGACGTAGCTCTTGCCAATAAAGAAACCCTTGTTGCCGGCGGCGCGGTCGTAATGGAAGCGGCGCGGAAAAATGGCGTGGCTATTTTACCGGTAGACAGCGAGCACTCCGCCGTTTTCCAATGCCTTCAGGGCTGCCCCGGCAAAAAGATGCTAAAGCGCATTATACTTACGGCTTCAGGCGGAGCTTTTTACGGCCGTACGGCCGAAGAACTGAAAAATGTAACGGTACGCGATGCGCTGAAAAACCCAAACTGGAACATGGGCGCTAAAGTTACTATTGATTCGGCTACTTTGATGAACAAGGGCCTTGAAATAATAGAGGCGCACTGGCTTTTCGATGTTCCTTTGGAAAAGATAGACGTTTTGGTTCAGAGGGAAAGCGTAATACATTCCATGGTAGAATATATTGACAATTCAGTCATAGCACAGCTCGGCGTGCCGGATATGCGCATACCCATACAGTACGCCTTCACGTTTCCCGATAGGCTGCCGTCGCCCGTAAAGCAGCTCGACTTGGCAAAGTACGGCAGCATAACTTTCGGCAGGGCTGACGAAGAAACCTTTAAGTGCCTCAAGGCGTGCAAAACAGCCCTTAAAAGGGGCGGCCTTGCGCCTGCCGCGGCTAACGGGGCTAACGAGGCCGCCGTTAAGCTTTTTATGGACGGCAAGATAACTTTTTTGGATATCGGAAAATTAGTGACCGATGCAATGCTCAGCCAGCCTGACTCTGCGGGGCCTGTATCGGCAGATGATATATTAAATGCCGACGAACAAGCAAGAAAATTTGTTTACTCCCACGCCGGCGCATGAGGTGATGTGTGATAATTAAGGTTCTCCTTATAATAATAGCGGTCCTCCTTTTCGGATTTATGATATTTATACACGAGTTCGGACACTTTTTCACCGCTAAACTTTCAGGCATAAGGGTAAACGAATTTGCGATAGGTATGGGACCGACGCTTTTTCATTTTCAAAAAGGCGAAACCAAGTACTCCCTGAGGCTTTTCCCCATAGGCGGTTTTTGCGCTATGGAAGGCGAGGACGACGACAGCCTAGACGACAGGGCTTTTAACCGTAAACCCGTGTGGAAACGCATCCTTGTGGTTGTTATGGGCGCCGTAATGAACATCATACTCGGCATTATCCTTATGATGATAATTTTAGGCCAGCAGTCTGCTTTTTCTTCTACAACCATTGCCCAGTTCAGCAAAAACTCAGCATTGCAGAGCGCCGGGCTTGAGGTAGGCGACACGTTTGTGTCGGTTGACAATTACCGTACTTACGGCGATATGGACCTGAGCTTTGCACTCTCGACCGCAGACCCGTCGTCAGTCGATATAACGGTAAAACGCGGCGGCGAAATTAAAAAGTTTGACAATGTACGCCTGCAAAGCACTAAATACAACGGAAAAAATGTAGTAACGCTTGACTTTGCCGTGCTTGCCATAAAAAAGAACGCCGGAACTTTGATTGCTAAGTCCATGCAGGACGTTGTTTCAACCGTGCGCATGGTTTGGTACAGCCTCATAGGGCTTATAGGCGGAAAGTTTACCCTTAACGATATGGCCGGCCCGGTCGGCGCGGCCACCGTCATAGGCCAGGCGGTTTCGTCTGGGCTTAAGGAGAGCTTCCTTGCCGGGCTTAACAACGTCATATACATTATGATGATACTGACTATAAACCTCGGCGTAATAAACCTAATGCCGTTTCCCGCGCTTGACGGCGGCAAACTGCTGCTGCTCATAGTCGAAGGTATACGCCGCAAACCGATAAATGTAAAATACGTTTCATGGATAGAGGCAGCCGGCTTTGTCGTACTGATTGGCTTTATGCTCTTAGTCACTTACAGCGACATACTTCGGCTGGTAACCGGAAAAGGGCTTGGCGCATAATGAGAAAATCCAAAAAGATATCTGTAGGCAATATAAATGTTGGCGGGGGGGCGCCCGTGTCGGTACAGTCAATGCTCAATGTTCCGTCAGACGATATTAGCGGGAACGTCGCACAGGCTCAACGTCTCGAAAAAGCCGGATGCGACATCATTAGGGCAGCGGTGCCGGATATTGGCGCGGCTTCCCTCATAAAGACCCTTAAGGAAAACTGCGGCATGCCAGTGGTAGCCGACATACATTTTGATTACAGGCTTGCCGTCGCCGCCGTAAAAGCAGGCGCGGATGCAATAAGGATTAACCCCGGAAATATAGGCTCGGAAGAACGTGTTAAGGCCGTGGCCGATGCCTGCGGCAGCGCCGGCATACCCATAAGGGTAGGCGTTAACTCAGGCTCACTTGAAAAAAGCATACTGGAAAAGTACAAAGGGCCTACGCCCGCGGCGCTTGTGGAAAGCGCCGTATACCACGCGTCGTTACTTGAAAAAAACGGTTTTTATGATATTGCTGTATCGATAAAATCTTCCGATACAAAGAAAATGATAGCGGCAAACAAGCTGGCTGCTGAAAAATTCGCCTACCCGCTGCATCTCGGCGTGACCGAAGCCGGCGGCGGCCTTTCGGGCATTGTCAAATCCTCCATGGGGATAGGCTCGCTGCTGATGGACGGGATAGGCGACACCATCAGGGTTTCGCTTACAGACGACCCAGTGCTTGAAGTAGAAGCCGGCATAGCGATTTTAAAGGCTTTAAACTTAAAAAAAGGCGTAAAGATAATCTCCTGCCCGACATGCGGCAGAACACGCATAAACCTTATACCTATAGAGAAGGAACTCGAGAAACGCCTTGAAGGCTGCAAAAAGGATATTACTGTAGCCGTTATGGGCTGCGCCGTAAACGGCCCCGGAGAAGCAAGGGAAGCTGACATAGGCATAGCTGGCGGAGACGGTGCGGGGCTTATCTTTAAAAAGGGCGTTATCATCCGCAAAGTTCCGCAAGACGAGCTTATAGACAGCCTTATGGGTGAGATAGACAATATGATATGACACATACATATAATTAAACTTTACAGTATTGTCCGGCACCTGTAATGAAATAGTAAGGACGGATTAAAATGAAAAAATTCGGGGATTTTTTCGGCCGGTACATAAACGTCAGAAGTTTTCCCGAAAACGTGAGGGAAGGCATCATATCTTCACTGCTTATAGATTCATACAAAAGGCGGCTGACGGCCGAAGTTTCTTTCCCGTCGCTTGTAAGGTACGACGTGCTTTACGGCGTTGAGGACTCCATTAAGTCATGCCCCGCGCTAAACCTTTCAAACGCTTGCCTAAGGCCGTCTTTTCCCAGCGAGTGCTTTTCCCTTGAATACTACGGAAGCCTTGTAAATGAGATTAAACGGCGTGAGGCAAGCGTAAACGGGTCGCTTAAGGATTCGCTGCCGGAAGTGAAAGACGGCCGGCTAATCATAACGCTGAAGCACGGCGGAGGTGACCTGCTTTTGTCACGCCATGTGGACAGGCAGTTCTCTAAGCTTATTTATGAGGAATTCGGCATAAACATGAAGGTGGAGTTTGACGGCATGCTTGTGACGGACAAGCACAGCACCGCATTTATAGAGCATAAGAAAAAGGCTGCGGAAGCAAGCAGGCGTAAGGCCGTCATTGAAAAAAACGAGGATTTTGAAACAAATATGGCAGCGGCTCCGGTTAAAAAGACGGTTAGCGTCAGAAACGGGGAAAATCTCCTGCCTTCATACATACCTGAAAGCGTAAGGGAAATCTACGGCCATTTCCCAAAATCAAAAGTAAATACCGTGCCTATATCAAAAATCACTCCTGACATCGGAAGCGCCGTCATATGGGGTGAAATTTTTTCAGTTTCTGTAAAGGAAACGCGCGATAAGCAGCGTAAAATTTACTCAATAGATATTACGGATTACACAAGCTCTATCACGCTTAAAATCATAGAATCGGTTTCTCAGTGCAAAACTCTTGACAAACTCTGCAGGGGCATGTCTGTCATGGTAAAGGGCAACGTTGAGTACGACAAATATGACCGTGAAATCGTCATGCGCCCGCGCGGCATAGCATCGGTAAAGCAAATCACGGTAAATGATACGGCCCCTGAAAAGCGCGTCGAGCTGCACCTGCACACTAATATGTCCGCTATGGACGGGGTAAGCTCGGCCGAAAGCCTCGTAAGGCGCGCCGCGCAGTGGGGCCACAAAGCTGTAGCCATAACCGACCACGGCGTCGCGCAGGCTTTCCCCGAAGCTATGAATACCGCCGAAGCCCTGCAAAAAGAGGGGAAAGAAATAAAGGTTATCTACGGCATAGAAGCGTATTTCGTCAATGACTCCGTCCCTGCCGTAAAAGGCAGTGAAAAACGTGACTTCAGCGGTGAGTTCATATCGTTTGACATAGAAACCACGGGGCTGAGCCCTACTTCAGAACGTATAACGGAAATCGGTGCCGTGCGCATAAAAAACGGCGAAATAACCGATTCGTTCGACACGTTTGTAGACCCCGAAAAGCATATACCCAATAAAATCACAGAGCTTACAAGCATAACTGACGATATGGTGAAAAACGCGCCGAAGGAAAAAGAAGCGCTGCAGGCTTTCTTTAAATTCTGCGGTGAAAACGCGGTGCTTGTCGCGCACAACGCCGACTTTGATACTTCTTTTATACGCATAGCCGCCGAACGCAGTGGCATGGAGTTCAGCAATACGTACATCGACACGGTTCCTATGTGCCGTTCCATGCTTAAAGGAATAAAGAACTGCAAGCTCGACACGGTGGCAAAGTACCTCAAGCTTGACAAGTTCCACCACCACCGTGCCTGCGATGATGCAAGGGTCCTTGGCGAAATCTTCATACAGCTCCTGCAGCGCCTTAAGGAAGATACACGTGCAGCGGATATAAAAGATATAAATACATCGCTTGCCGGCGGCGACGTTAAAAAAATGAAATCATACCACATGATAATACTTGTAAAAAACAGCACCGGCCTTAAAAACCTCTATAAGCTGATTTCTAAGTCGCATCTTGATTACTTTTACAGGACCCCCCGTATACCTAAAACGGAACTTGTTAAGCACCGCGAAGGGCTTTTGGTCGGCAGTGCCTGTGAAGCCGGTGAACTCTACAGGGCTGTTTTCGGCGGGCAGCCGTGGAAGTCGCTTTGCGATATAGCATCTTTTTACGATTACCTTGAAATCCAGCCGCTCGGCAACAATCAGTTTATGTTACGCGAAGGCATGGTGCCTGACGTCGAAAAGATTAAAGAGTTTAACAGGACAATAGTTAAACTCGGCGAAACCTTAAATAAGCCCGTTGTAGCGACGGGCGACGTGCATTTTTTGGACCCTAAGGACGGCCAGTTCAGGAAAATCCTCATGTTCGGGCAGGGATACAAAGACTCAGAGGAGCAGGCCCCCCTTTACTTCCGCACTACGGACGAAATGCTTAACGAATTTGAGTACCTTGGCAAAAAGAAAGCCCACGAAGTAGTAGTCGAAAACACAAACCTGATAGCGGACATGACAGAGGAGATACGCCCCATACCGAAGGGTACGTATCCGCCGTTCATAGAAGGCGCGGAAGAGCAGCTTACAAATATCACGTGGACGCGCGCAAAAGAGGTATACGGCGACCCGCTGCCGAAAATAGTTAAAGACAGGCTTGACAGGGAACTCGGCTCTATAACAAAGCACGGATTTTCAATTTTGTATATGACGGCTCAAAAGCTTGTCGCAGACTCTGTCGCGCATGGGTACCTTGTTGGCTCGAGGGGGTCAGTAGGCTCTTCTTTTGTGGCAAATATGGCCGGCATTTCCGAAGTAAACCCGCTGCAGCCGCATTACATATGCCCCAACTGCAAGCACAGTGAATTTATAACCGATGGCAGTGTAGGCAGCGGCTTTGACCTCCCGCCTAAAAAATGCCCCGTCTGCGGTACGGAGTACAACCGTGACGGACATACTATACCGTTTGAAACATTTTTAGGGTTTGACGGCGACAAAACGCCGGACATAGACCTTAACTTTTCCGGAGAATACCAGTCGCAGGCACACAGGTACACGGAAAAACTTTTTGGCAAGGACAATGTTTTCAAAGCCGGAACCATAGCCACGGTAGCGGAAAAAACGGCCATAGGCTTTGTAAAAAAATATGAAGAGGACAAAGGGCTGGTCCTGCACAGGGCGGAGGAGTCGCGCCTTGCCGCCGGCTGTACGGGGGTAAAGCGCACTACGGGGCAGCACCCCGGCGGTATGGTAGTCGTGCCAAAAGGAATGAACGTGTACGACTTTTGCCCGGTGCAGCATCCCGCTAACGACCAAAAGTCTGACAGCATTACTACACACTTTGACTTCCACTCAATACACGACACCATATGCAAGCTCGACGAGCTTGGCCACGATGTGCCGACTATCTACAGGTACCTTGAGGATTACACGGGCATACCCGTGATGAAGGTTTCCATGAGTGACCCTGATGTTATGTCACTCTTTACCTCAACAAAAGCCCTCGGCGTCAAGCCCGAGGACATAGACTCGCAGACAGGTACGTTTTCGCTGCCTGAGGTGGGAACGCATTTTGTAAGGCAGATGCTTATAGATTCAAAGCCGAAGACTTTTTCCGACCTGCTTCAGGTTTCGGGGCTTTCACACGGAACCGACGTTTGGCTCGGCAACGCGCAGGAACTTATTAAGAACGGAACATGTACCATTGCGGAAGTCATAGGTACGCGTGACAGCATAATGACTTACCTGCTGCAAAAGGGCCTCGAGCCTAAAATGGCGTTTAAGATAATGGAGATTACCAGAAAGGGCAAAGCCCCTAAATTACTTACGTCCGAGTACATACAAGCTATGAAAGACCACGGCGTGCCCCAGTGGTACATAGATTCATGTATGAAAATAAAGTACATGTTCCCTAAGGCACACGCGGCCGCATACATGATATCAACGTTAAGGCTCGGCTGGTACAAGGTGCACAGGCCGGTAGAGTACTACGCCGCTTACTTTACCGTGCGCGGTGAAGACTTCGACGGCGCGCTTGTCATTAACGGGCGCGATGCTGTAAAACGCCGCATGGGCGAGATAACCATGAAGGGCAAGCAGGCAAGCGCAAAGGAAAACGCGGAGTACGCCACGCTGCAAATAGTCAATGAAATGCTTGCGCGCGGCATAGAAGTACTGCCGGTAGACCTTTATAAATCCGACGCCAAAAAATTTCTCGTGGAGGACGGTAAGGTAAGGCTGCCGTTCATGTCGCTCGCCGGGGTGGGTGAGAACGCCGCTAAAAGCCTCGCCGAAGCGAAAAACGCAGGCAGGTATATCTCTGCGGACGACCTGCGGACACGCGCAAACGTTTCAAAGTCGGTTATAGAAACGCTTGACGGAGCAAATGTTTTGGCGGGTTTGCCAAAAAGCAGCCAAATCACATTTTTTTAGGTTGACAGCATCGCTTCACTGTGCTATTATATTAGCATGGTAAAGCGATGCATTTTATTATTACGTACGTACGTTTTAACATCCATCACCGCTCTCATCCGGCCGCATATGCCTTTCAGCTTAAAAACAGCGGCATGATTTTCGGAGGGAACATGAAAAAGAACAATAAAACAACTCCGGAGGGTACTAAGGATTTCCTTTTTGAGGAGTGCCTTACAAAACGGAGCATTGAGAAAACTGTTTCTGGTGTATTCGCGTCACGCGGCTTCAATGAAGTGATTACGCCGGGATTTGAATTTTATGATGTCTTTGACCCTGACCTTTCAGGCATAAAGCAGGAGTCAATGTACAAGATGACTGACAAAAGCGGCCGCATAGTAGTCATGCGCCCCGACCTTACACTGCCGATAGCGCGCCTTACGGCGACGCGCCTGCAGAACCTGCCTAAGCCGATACGCCTTTATTACACACAGCCTGTTTACAGAAACTGCCCCGGCCTTTCAGGCCGCCGTGATGAAACAACACAGGCCGGCGCCGAGCTGCTCGGCGCCGGCGGCATAAGGGCTGACCTTGAGATGATATCTACGGCTGTGGCCGCGTTAGGCGGGTGCCTCCCAGGTTTCCGCCTTGAGCTTGGCCACGCGGGCATTTTCCGTGCGCTTGCCGACAGGCTGCCGGTTTCCGACGACGTGCGTGAAGATATACGGGTTTATATAGAAACAAAAAACTATGCGGCTTTGGATGCCCTGCTTAACGGGCTCGAAAAAAGCGAAACGGTCAGTGCCATACGTAAGCTGCCGCACTTGTTCGGCGGAGAGGATGTTTTTGAAAAAGCCGCGTTCTTAGGCGGCGACAGCGAACTCAGCCCCATGCTTAACTACCTGCATAAAATATACGGACTTATTTCAGAGCTTGGTTTTCCCGGCCGGCTTATGGTTGACCTTGGACTTGTGCAGCGCAACAGCTACTACACCAATATAGTGTTCAGCGCATATGTGGAGGGCTTCGGGGATGCCGTGCTTTTCGGCGGCAGGTACGACAGCCTGCTCGCGTACTTCGGCAGCCCAATGCCGGCCATAGGTTTTGCCGTTAATATCGACGATATTTCAGAAATACTCATAAGAAGGAAAATGGCGCCTGGCGTGCGCCCGGCCGACGTGCTTGTGCACGGCGCGGACGGGTATGAGGTAAATGCCCTGAACCACGCCGGCAGCCTTGCAAAAAAAGGCCTTAAATGTGAAAACAGCGTTTTTGCAGGTGAAGACGAAGCCGTAGCATATGCTAAGGCCTGCGGCATAAAGCGCGTCGATATAGTAGGTAAGAAAATAAAGACAGTGGTTTGCTGCCAGTGAACCGTTTAGATGTATATTTTATACTTAGGAGCGTATTATGAAACCGTTAAGGATTGCACTTACAAAGGGAAGGCTCGAAGAAAACGCGCTGTCGCTGTTTGAAAAGGTAGGCTGCGACTGCACGGCGGCAAGAAACAAGGGCAGGAAGCTTATCCTGCCTGTAGACGGCGGCAGGTTCGAGGTTGTCCTGGCAAAAGCGGCCGATGTCATAACATATGTGGAGTACGGTGTATGTGATTTAGGCATAGTAGGTAAAGACACGATACTCGAAAAAGGCGGCAATTTTTTCGAAGTGATGGATTTAGGCTTCGGCAAATGCAAATTTGCGCTGGCTGGGCCTGTGGGCACTGACTTTTTCGGAGGTTACTCGGCAAAAACGGTGGCTTCCAAATACCCGCATGTGGCCGGTAATTATTTCGAGAGCAAAGCAATGGACGTAAAAATAATAAAAATAGAGGGCTCTGTGGAGCTTGCGCCTCTGCTCGGCCTTTCAGATGCCATAGTGGACATAGTCGAAACCGGCACTACGCTAAAGGAAAACGGCCTTGAGGTAATAGAACCGATATGCGGTATCTCCGCACGGCTTATCGTAAACCCGGCAAGCATGAAACTGAGGAAAATGGAGATAGAGTCGCTCACGGAAAAAATGGAACACGTGTGTAAGTCCTGAGAAGGGGGATTGAACCAGATGATCAAAGTAACTGGCGTTAAAGAAAAGAACAGGGCGGAGCTTATAGGGCGCCTTAAACTAAGGATGCAGAAGTCAAATCCTGAAATAGAAAAGACTGTTGCTGAAATAATAGAAAACGTGCGCCTCCACGGTGACGAAGCACTGCGCAGATATACTTTGAAATTCGACGGCAGGGTACCGGAAAAAACAGAAGTTTCAAAAGATGAGATGCGCGCATACGCCATGCAGTGCGAAGGGCCTTTTATCGATTCGCTTAAAAAGGCGGCTTCAAACATAGAGGATTTCCATATGTGCCAAAAACAGCAGAGCTGGATAAAAACACGCGCCGACGGCGTCATAACAGGCCAAAGGATACGCGGGCTTCATAAAGTTGGCATATATGTCCCCGGCGGGACCGCGGCTTACCCGTCGTCCGTACTTATGAACGCCATACCTGCCAAGATAGCCGGGGTCGGCGAAATTATAATGGTGACGCCGCCCGGCAGAAACGGCACGCCTGACAAAAACATTATGGCCGCCGCTTACACCGCCGGAGTCGACAGGGTGTTTTTAGCGGGCGGCGCGCAGGCAGTCGCTGCTTTGGCATACGGCACAGAAACAATCCCCCGCGTAGACAAAGTAGTAGGCCCCGGCAATATCTTCGTCGCCACGGCCAAAAAGCAGCTGTTCGGTACGGTAGGCATAGATATGGTTGCCGGCCCAAGTGAGATTTTAATTGTTGCAGACGAGACTGCGAACCCGAAGTTTTTGGCGGCGGACATGCTCTCGCAGGCAGAACATGACGTTTTGGCATCCGCCGTCCTTATTACAAATTCAGAAGAAATAGCTGAACAGACCATAGAGGAAATATATAAGCAGGCAAAAAGCCTGTCAAGAAAAGAAATAATCGAACAGTCACTTGAAAATTACGGCGCGGTTATAGTCAGCGGCTCCATGGACGAAGCCGTCGGCTTTGCTAATGAGCTTGCGCCTGAACACATAGAAATATGCGCACGCAAGCCGTTTGAATATATAGGCAGGATCGACAACGCAGGTTCCGTGTTCCTCGGCAATTATTCCCCCGAACCTCTAGGGGATTACTTTGCCGGCCCTAACCACGTTTTGCCTACCGGCGGGACCGCCCGCTTCTTTTCCCCTTTGTCGGTAGATACTTTCGTTAAAAAATCAAGCTTTATATATTATACGGAAGAAGCGCTCAGGTCCGCGTCCGACGATATCATCCGCCTTGCCGAAGCTGAAGGGCTTACCGCACACGCTAACTCTATTACAGTGAGGGAAAAATAATGGCATACATTTTAAATGATAAAATACGCGGCATGAAACCTTACGAACCCGTAAAAGGCAGTTTTCACGTAAGGCTTGACGCAAACGAATCCTTTATGCTCCCTAATAAAGATATCGCGGCAAAAATAAGCTCCGCAGCCTCGGCGGCAGAGTATAACCGCTACCCGGACCCGTCCGCGGGTGAAGTCTGCAGGTCATTTGCGGATTTTTACGGTATTCATGCGCAAAACGTAACTGCCGGCAACGGCTCAGACGAGCTTATATCACTGATAACAGGCGCCTTCCTGATGAAAGGCGACAAGGTTATGACGTTGTCGCCGGACTTTTCGATGTATAATTTTTATTCATTTATAAGCGAAACAAAATGCATCGAATATCAAAAAAGGCCTGATTTTTCGGTAGATATAAATGAGCTTATAAAAGCTGTAAACGGAAACGGCGTAAAGATGCTCATCTTTTCAAATCCTTGCAACCCCACGGCGTCAGGCCTCAGGCGGGAGGACGTACGGCGGTTAATCAGCTCGGTAAATGCCCTTGTCGTACTTGACGAAGCATACATGGACTTTTGGGACCAATCACTTATAAAAGAAATAAACAGCTATGATAACCTTATTGTTTTGCGCACGTGCTCCAAGGCTTTCGGTATGGCAGGCATACGCCTCGGTTTCGCCGCGGCGAACCGCGTACTTACAAATGCGCTCAAGGCTGTGAAATCACCGTACAACGTTAACTCTGTAACACAGAAAATCGGCTCTGCCGTCATAAGCGAACACACGTGGATCCGCTCATGCATTGATATGATAATAAAATCTAAAAACAGCCTTTACGCTTCCCTGAAATCCATAGAACAAAAGTACCCCGAAAAGCTTACCGTGTACGGCAGCGTGACAAATTTTGTTCTTATGAAGATACCAATGGCCGACTTTGTTTTCCGCTCACTGCTTGACAAAGGCATCGCAGTGCGGTATTTGGGAGAATTTTTAAGGGTTTCGGCCGGTACCTCAGCGGAAAATTCTGAATTTATAGATGTATTTAAATCCATAATATGTAATTTGTAATGTCAAAAGAATTTTAAATGCGTTACTCTTTTATATAATTGATATGGAAAGGCGGCGGCTTGCGGATGAGGAATGCTAATCTTCACAGAAAAACATTGGAAACAGATGTTTCGGTCGGTATATGCCTTGACGGCGGGGAAAAAGACATCTCAACCGGCATAGGATTTTTTGACCATATGCTCAATTCTTTTGCTGTACACGGCGGTTTCGGTATGAAAGTAACGGTAAAAGGGGATTTAAACGTAGATTGCCACCATACTGTAGAAGATACAGGCATTGTCCTCGGAAAGGCTTTTGAGGCCGCCTTAGGCGACAGGGCTGGCATAAAGAGGTTTGGCAGCTGTACCATACCGATGGACGAGTCGCTTGCGTTCGCCTCAGTGGATATAAGCGGCCGGCCGTTCCTTGTCTTTTCTGCCGATTTTAAACAAGAGAAAGTCGGCTCGTATGACACTTGCATGACTGAAGAATTTATGCGCGCCTTTGCTGTTAACGCGGGCGTAACGCTTCATACTAAAGTCCTGTACGGGGTTAACGCCCACCACGAAACAGAAGCGATGTTTAAGGCCGTTGCGCACGCGCTCAGAGATGCTGTAGCCCCTTACGGAAAAAGCGTCCTCTCTGCAAAAGGCTCTCTTTGATTTAATGGGGTGATTTATTTTGTTTATAATACCTGCAATAGATATTAAAGGCGGCGAATGTGTGCGCCTTTTCAGAGGCGACTACTCTACCGCGCAGAAAGTAGCTGACGATGCCGTAAAAGCTGCGGCCTCTTTTAAGTCTGCCGGTGCCGAGTGGCTTCACACTGTAGACCTTGACGGTGCGAAAAGCGCCGTGCCCGAAAATGCCGGATTGATTTTTAAAATTGCTGAACGTTCCGGCCTTAAGGTAGAGGTCGGCGGCGGCATACGCAGTATGGATACTATAGACTTTTACCTGGAAAACGGAATTTCCCGGGTTATACTGGGCACCGCGGCAGTGGGCGACAGCGGCCTGGTTAAAACTGCCGTTGCCAAATACGGTGACAGGATTGCCGTCGGTATAGATGCAAGGAACGGCATTGTAGAACAAAACGGCTGGACTGAATCCTCAAATGTAAATTACCTCGAGCTGGCCGAAAAGATGGAGGACTTTGGTGTAAAGCATATTATCTTTACAGATATTTCCCGTGACGGCACTGAGACAGGCCCTAACCTTGATATGCTTGATAAGCTTAACCGCGGCGTGTCCTGCCGCATTATAGCAAGCGGCGGCATTGCGAACATAAAAGATATAGCTAACCTTAAGGACCTCGGCCTTTACGCCGCCATAAGCGGTAAGGCGCTGTACACAGGCATGCTTGACCTCGGCAGCGCAGTAAAGCTGTGCGGAGCCTAAAAAACGGAGGGATGTTTTGAGTGGACGGAATCATTCGGTACAGCAGGGACGCTGTAAAGTCTTATAACTTTACAGAACGTTTTTTTAAAAAATCGGAGCTTGTTCCGGCAGTCGTGCAGGAGTACGGTACAAACGAAGTCCTTATGCTTGCATATATGAACCGCGAGTCGCTTAAAAAGACCTTGGGCACGGGCTACACATGGTTTTACAGCCGTTCAAGACAAGAGTTGTGGAACAAAGGCGCGACTTCGGGGCATTTCCAAAAAGTAGTGCGGATTTTAGGGGACTGCGACAACGACACGCTTCTCGTCATAGTAAAGCAGACTGGCGCGGCCTGCCACACGGGACGTCACAGCTGCTTCTTCAATGAAATATGGAGGGATACTGATGGCTGATGTTTTAGACGGACTGTATGAAACGGTGTTAAGCCGTAAAACGGAAAAACAGGAAGGCTCCTACACATGCTACCTGTTTGAGCAGGGCATAGACAAGATACTTAAAAAATGCGGCGAAGAGTGCAGCGAGGTAATCATAGCCGCCAAAAACGGCGATAACCGCGAAACTGTTATGGAAATTTCAGATTTGCTTTACCATTTGACCGTACTTATGGCTAACGAGGGGATAGCTCCGGCTGATGTTAAAAACGAACTTGAAAAACGCAGCCGTAAGTCAGGCAACCTCAAGGCGTTTCATAGCGTGGATAAAAATTCGTAATGTGTAAATGTAAGGGATATATGTAACGGGAGGGGTGTTCCAGGTGGACGTAAGGCCCGGCGATATACTTCAAATGAAAAAGGCGCACCCGTGCGGATGCAAGACATTCCTTGTACTGCGTTCCGGCATGGATTTTAAGATACGCTGTACAAAATGCGGGCATGAAATTATGCTTCCCCGGCTTAAATGTGAAAAAAATATCAAAAAAATTATACGTGAAAACACACAGGATACTTTGTAGCCGCCTTCAGCCAACAGCCGAATCTTTTAACGGCCATGTGTAAATTTTTATGAAGGCAAGGTAAAAAATGTGTTTGAAAATATAAAAGCTTTTGAAAAAAGATATGAGGAAATAAGCGCAAAGCTTTACGAACCTGCCACCGCTTCAGACCCGCAGGCATACCAAAAGCTTATGAAAGAGATAAAGGGCATAGAGCCCATAGTAGCGGCATACCGTGAGTACAAGAAGGCGCTTTCAGACCAAAAAGAGGCAATGGATATTATTTCCGACGGAAGTGACAAAGAACTTAAGCTGATGGCTGAGGAAGAGCTCCGCACCGCAAAGCAAAGTGCTGAAGCACTTTCGGAAAAGCTTAAAATACTCCTTATACCAAAAGACCCGAACGACGAAAAAAACGTTATAGTCGAAATACGCGCAGGCGCAGGCGGGGAGGAGGCCGCGCTCTTTTCAGCGGTACTATTCCGCATGTACTGTATGTTTGCCCAGTCAAAAAACTGGAAAACCGAAATACTTAACGCAAATGAAACAGAGCTTGGCGGTTTTAAAGAAATAAGCTTTATGATAACCGGCGCTGGGGCTTACTCCATGCTTAAGTACGAGAGCGGAGTACATAGGGTACAGCGCGTCCCTGAAACCGAAACGCAGGGCAGGGTACACACGTCAACGGCCACCGTTGCCGTACTGCCTGAGGTAGACGAAGTGGAGTTTGAGCTTGACCCGTCCGACCTTAAGATAGACACTTACCGTTCAAGCGGCGCGGGCGGGCAGCATATAAATAAAACGTCTTCGGCCATACGCGTCACCCATATACCGACAGGTATGGTAGTGGAGTGCCAGGATGAACGCAGCCAATATAAAAACAAAGACAGGGCGCTGAAGATACTGCGCTCACGCCTTTATAATATGAAGCAGAAAGAGCAGGACGACAAGATTGCCGCTGAACGCCGCTCCCAGGTCGGCACAGGCGACCGCTCCGAAAGGATACGTACCTACAACTACCCCCAGGGGCGGGTAACAGACCACAGGATAGGGCTTACGCTGTACAAGCTTGAAAGTGTGCTTGACGGCGGCTTAAGTGAGATAATAAGCGCGCTTATTTCAGCAGACAGAGCCGCAAAACTCAATGAATCAGTATAGCGTGCCTTGAAAAAAATGTCTAATGATTGTATAATTGTTTTTACCTGATAATAAAATTTAAGGGAAGAATATAATTGCAGACATTGTTGCTTAACGGCCAAAAAAAAGAAGATATAGATAAGGCCGCGGCTATACTGCGCGGCGGCGGTCTTGTCGGTATGCCTACAGAAACAGTTTACGGGCTTGCCGCAAACGCTTTAAGCGTAGAGGCCGTGCGTAAAATTTTCATAGCGAAAGGGCGTCCGCAGGATAACCCTTTGATAGTCCATATATCCGATATAGGGCAGATACACATGCTCGTAAAAAATTTTCCCGACAAAGCCAAACGGCTCGCAGAAAAATACTGGCCCGGCCCCCTCACCATGGTGCTGCCTAAATCTGAAGCAGTGCCTGACGAAGTAAGCGCCGGGATGCCCACAGTGGCCGTTAGGTTCCCGTCGCATCCTGTCGCACGCGCGCTGATTTCAGCAGCTGGACTGCCGATAGCGGCGCCTTCAGCAAATATATCCGGCCTGCCGAGCACGACTACGGCTGAGCACGTTATGCGCGATATGGGTGGAAAAATTGACGCCGTCCTTGACGGCGGGCCTTGCCGCGTTGGCGTCGAATCAACCATCGTTACGCTCGCATCCGAGCCGGCGCGCCTTCTGCGCCCCGGCGGGATTACGCTTGACGGGTTAAGGGATGTTTTAGGCGAAGTAACCGTTGACAACGCCGTTATGAAACCGCTCCCTAAGGGCGTGCATCCGCTTTCTCCTGGCATGAAATACAAGCACTATTCACCGAAAGCAGACGTTATAATAATAAACGCTTCGGAGCGGGATTATATCGCCTTTGTAAACTCCAAAGCTTCCCCGGGAGTAGCCGCGCTTTGTTACGACGAAGATGTAAAAAAGCTAACGGTTCCCGCGGTATGCTACGGAAGCGAGGAGGATTATGAAATGCAGGCACAGGAGCTTTTCGGCGCTTTGCGCAGGCTCGACGAGATAAACGCCAAAACCGTTTACGCGCGCTGCCCTAAACCTGACGGTGTAGGCCTTGCCGTTTACAACAGGCTCATGCGCGCCGCGGGATTTGAGGTGCTGAATGTTGGCTGACATTGTCATAGGGCTTACAGGCCCTACGGGTGCCGGCAAGTCAACGGCGGCGTCAATTTTCGTTAAACTCGGCTGTGCTGCCGTAGACGCTGATATAATCGCGCGCGATACAGTTAATAATAATGACTGCCTTAAAAAATTAAAAACAGCGTTCGGCGCTGACATTGCGGGCATCGGCGGCCTTGACCGTAAAAAGCTCGCAAAAATAGCCTTTTCAAGCGCTGAAAATACCGAGAAACTGAACGCTATAACACATCCGGCTATTATGGAAGAATCAAGGCGGCAGATTAATGCAGCAAAAAATTCAAACGCCCGTGCGGTTATTTTTGATGCCCCGCTTTTGTTTGAAAGCGGAGCTGACATACTGTGTGACACAACAGTGGCAGTCATAGCTCCTATAGCCTCAAGGCTTAAAAGAATTATGGCGCGTGACAATATTTCAGAGGAACTCGCAAAGGCCCGCATGGACGCCCAGCACGGCAGCTCTTATTATAAAGAGCGCGCCCAGTATTGCTTTGACGGCAGCACTGACTGGAGTATTCTTGAGGAGAAAGTAGGAGAGCTTTTACGCCTTATACTAAAAGAAAAAGCATAAAGCATAAAAGGCTAAAGCATCGCTTGGTATGTGTTTTACTGCTTGTTTTGCTGATTGTTTCCGCCGTTTATGCCTTAAAAACCGAGCATAAAAAGCTTCTTAAAAAAGCTTATCCGCTCGGATATTCCGATATAGTGACGAAAGAGTCCTCCGCTAACGGCTTAGAACCGGCGCTCGTTTACTCAGTAATAAGGGCCGAAAGCAACTTTAACCCGGACGCCAAGTCTGCCGCGGGCGCCATAGGGCTTATGCAGATAACGCCGGACACGTTCGAGTGGCTGCAGACCAAACTTAAGCCCGAAAAAGAATATACTGAAAGCGACCTTTACAATCCATCCGTCAATATAAAGTACGGCTGTAAGTTCTTATCCATACTTCTCGGAAAATACAGCAGCAGGCGCACCGCCCTCTGTGCATACAACGCCGGCATAGGTACGGTAAATTCGTGGCTCAGCGACCCGTCAGTTTCCACCGACGGGAAAAATTTAACTAATATACCTTATAAGGAAACAAAGAATTACGCCCTGTCAGTAGAGAACAATTATAACCAATACAACGAACTGTATGATTTTGGTTAAATTTATTATAAAAAGGGGATTTTTTTATGGCTAAAAAAACTGTAAAGGAAAGTGCCGGCAATTTGGCTGAAAAGCTACTCATAAACCGTAAAAACGGTTATTTTCAGATGACAGATGAAACCGTCAAAGAGGCGGATAAATTCTGTGAAGGATATAAGAAATTTATGAATACGGCAAAAACAGAACGTGAAATCACTGAATTTGCCGTTGAAGCCGCAAAAAAAGCCGGCTTCGTACCATTCGACCCGTCAAAGCATTATAAATCCGGCGATAAAGTATACTACAACAATCGCGGGAAAGCCGTTGTTTTGGCAACCATAGGGACGAAAGGCTGCCGCGACGGCGTACGCATTTCTGCCGCGCATATAGATTCGCCGCGCCTTGACTTAAAACCGCATCCCCTTTATGAAAAGGACGATATGTCGCTTTTTAAAACGCACTACTACGGCGGGCTTAAAAAATACCAGTGGACAGCCATACCGCTCTCAATGCACGGGCGCGCCGTCCTTAAAGATGGCACTAAAGTCGATATCCGCATAGGGGAAGAAGACGGCGACCCGCAGTTCTGCGTTACCGACCTGCTGCCGCACCTTGCTTCTGAGCAGATGAAAAAAACTCTTTCGAAAGCTATAGAGGGAGAAAACCTTAATATATTGGTCGGAAGCAGGCCGCTGCGTTTTGATGAAGGCGACAACCTGTTCAAGCTTAACGTAATGAAAATTATAAATGAAAAGTACGGCATGACGGAAGAAGACTTTGTTTCCGCCGACATAGAGTTTGTGCCCGCTTTTAAAGCCGTTGATATCGGCTTTGACCGCAGCATGGTAGGCGCTTACGGCAATGACGACAAAGTCTGCGCTTATCCGGCGCTTATGGCGGCCCTTGGAACCGAAAAACCTGAAAACACCACGGTAACCGTCCTTGCCGACAGGGAAGAAATCGGCAGCGTGGGTAACACCGGGCTTAATTCACAGTTTTTACAGTACTTTATCGCTGACCTCGCCGCAGCCGAGGGGCTCGAGGCAAGGCACGTTTTAAGCCGTTCAAAGTGCCTGTCGGCAGACGTTACAGCGGCATATGACCCGACGTACGCCGACGCATATGAGCCTAACAACTCATGCTATATAAACAACGGCGTCGGTATGTGCAAATATACGGGCGGGCGCGGAAAAAGCGAAACAAGCGAGGCTTCAGCTGAATTTGTCGCGGAAATAAGGAACCTGTTCGATAAAAACGATGTCCTTTGGCAGATAGGCGAGCTTGGTAAAGTAGACGGCGGCGGCGGCGGAACGGTAGCCATGTACCTTGCAAACCTTAATGTCGACGTCGTTGACGTAGGCGTTCCGGTCCTTTCAATGCACGCTCCGTTTGAAGTCATCTCAAAGCTCGATATATTTATGACGTACAAGGGCATAAAAGTATTTTACGAGGCGTAAAAGCTTACCGCAAAAGGCAAGAGTACCGTAAAGCCCGCTTTGCGGTATCTTTTGTTTAGCGCCACTTGTTCTTAGTAAATTTGCTGGACACACAGAGCGTTCGGCGAGTAAATAGCTTTGATTTAGTATGCTTTATAGAATCAATTATACTACCTTTATCCAACTCAATGGCATGATAATTTTGATATTGTATTTCAATAAAAAAATTGATATTATTATATGTATTAAATAATTTTCAGAAGGGCAGCACAGAATGAAACGTTCCGAAAAAGAAGACTTTGAGTCAATGGGGCCGGCTAAAAGAACCGCGGTAAGGATAATCTCGGCCGTTATCTTCATGCTTCTTATCTGGGGCGTAGTTGCCGCGGCCGACAGCATAATCGGTATGCTGCATCTGTAGTAAATCAAATAAAGGAGCATGAATATGGGATATCGCATCGATACTAACTGTATACACGCAGGATATGAACCTAAAAACGGTGAACCGCGCGTTTTTCCCATCGTGCAAAGCACTACTTTCAAATATGATACAGCAGAGGAGCTTGGATCCATTTTCGACCTAAAAAGCGACGGATTTTTTTACACGCGCATAAGCAACCCGACGCTCGACGCAGTCGAAAAAAAGATTGCCGTCCTTGAGGGCGGTGTCGGCGCCATGCTTACGTCGTCAGGCC
The DNA here is from genome assembly GCA_002409585.1 of Ruminococcaceae bacterium UBA5413. Lineage (GTDB taxonomy): Bacteria > Bacillota > Clostridia > Oscillospirales > Acutalibacteraceae > Thermocaproicibacter. The sequence continues at coordinate 62,645 of DHNP01000045.1, forward strand.
AGGCCGCCTCGCTGATATCCGTACTCAATATTTGCAGTGCCGGCGACCATGTTATCTGCTCTGGCGCCGTTTACGGCGGTACGTTTAACCTGTTTAACAAGACAATGCGCGCGATGGACATAGACTTTACGTTCATAAAGCCCGACTGTTCAGAGGAAGAACTGAACGCCGCATTTAAAGACAACACACGCTGCCTCTTTTCAGAAACGCTGACAAATCCGTCGCTTGTCGTCACCGATATTGAGCTTTTAGCTAAAACCGCCCACAAGCACGGGGTTCCCCTTATAATTGACAACACTTTCCCAACGCCTATAAACTGCAGGCCGTTTGAATTTGGCGCCGACATAGTCACACATTCAACGACTAAGTATATGGACGGTCATGCCGTACAGACGGGCGGCGTTATAGTTGACAGCGGCAAATTTGACTGGACCAACGGCAAATTCCCCGCATTTACCGAACCTGACGAATCATACCACGGCACTGTATACGCAAAAGCTTTCGGCAAGTCGGCTTATATAGTAAAAGCACGTGTACATATGATGCGTGACCTCGGTGCGCAGGCAGCGCCCATGAACGCTTTTCTGCTTAACCTTGGGCTCGAAACGCTCGCTCTACGCATGGAGCGCCATTGTTCAAATGCCCAAAAAGTCGCGGAGTTCCTCGAAAGCAGCGACAAAATAGAGTGGGTGAATTACCCTGGCCTTAAAAGCAGCAAATACTACGGGCTTGCTAAAAAGTACATGCCTAACGGAACAAGCGGCGTAGTGTCGTTTGGCGTAAAGGGCGGCAGGGAAACCGCTGCGAAATTCATGGGCAGCCTTAAGCTCGCGTCAATAGTTATACATGTAGCCGACCTGCGCACATGCGTGCTGCACCCGGCAAGCACCACGCACAGGCAGCTTACAGACAGCCAGCTCAGGGATGCGGGCATCAGCCCTAACATGATACGCATGTCCGTCGGTATAGAAAACATTGAAGACATCCTTGATGACATAAAGCATGCCTTAAATAATATATAATTTAAATTATCTCATATTTAAAATCACTTTCCGCATATAAATTGTGCGGGGAGTGATTTATTTTGAAAGCAGCAAAAAAAAATTATATCGCAATAGCCGTCCTCGTCATATGCTGTCTTTTCTTCCTGTTGCTTTCGTTTATTACATATAAAAGGATAGACAAAATGGCCTCGGCCGCGATGGCCGGATATGTGGATACGGTTGTTATAGACGCAGGCCACGGCGGCGAGGACGGAGGGGCTTCAAGTAAAGGCGGCGTACCCGAAAAAAATATAAACCTCGCCATAGCGAAAGACCTGCAGTCACTGCTGGAAGTCTCGGGCTATAAGGTGGTTATGACGCGTGATGCGGACGTGTCCATAGCTGACGATAATATAGATACCATAAAAGGGCGTAAAACAAGCGATATGCATAACAGGCTTAAAATTTTAGAGTCGCAGGGCAGCTGCGTTTTCGTAAGCATACATCAAAATTTTTTTACACAGAGCCGTTACTGCGGCGCACAGGTCTTTTACTCAAAAAACAATGAAAACAGCAAAGCCCTCGCGGATATAATTGCCGATGAAATAAAAGGGCTTATCCAGCCTGACAACGAAAGGAAAAGCAAGCCCGCTACAAGCTCCATCTTTCTTCTGTGGCACGCCAAGGTTCCGGCGGTACTTGTGGAGTGCGGTTTCCTTTCTAATGAGGCTGAAGCGGCAAAACTTAACAATACCGAATACCAGCAGCAAATGGCCTTCGCCATTTACTGCGGGCTGATGGGGTACCTTGCCTCAGGGAATTGATAAAAAAGCATGTGGCATGGTAGGGGGGAGAGCAAAGTGGCAGGTAAAACTAAAAGCGTTTACATATGCTCCGAATGCGGCTACGAGTCGGCAAAGTGGTACGGAAAATGCCCCGGCTGCGGCCAATGGAACACTATGAATGAAGAAATTGTCGAGCCTGTAAAGAAAAACCAGCCAGCGGCAGGCAGCTTGCACAGTGATTTTTACCGTTCGGTAACGCTTGCCGACATAAGCACAGTTGAGGAGGAACGTTACCATACCGGCTCCAGCGAACTTGACCGTGTGCTTGGCGGAGGCATAGTCAAAGGCTCCCTTATACTTATAAGCGGGGAGCCTGGCATAGGCAAGTCTACTATTCTGCTTCAGATATGCGAATACCTCGGACAAACATTAAAAATACTTTATGTTTCCGGCGAAGAGTCAGTACGCCAAATAAAACTGCGCGCGGCGAGGCTTGGTGTAAACAGCCCTAACTTATACATTCTTACGCAGACCGATATAGAGATAGTAATAGAGCATATAAAGTCTGAAAAACCTGATATAGTAATGATAGACTCCATACAGACTATGGATTTCACGGAGCTTAATTCCTCGCCTGGAAGTGTCACGCAGGTGCGCGAATGTACAACTGCCGTCATGCGTGCCGCTAAGTCACTTGAAATACCTGTTATCATAGTCGGCCATGTAAACAAAGACGGCGCTATCGCGGGCCCTAAGGTTTTGGAGCACATTGTCGATGCAGTGCTGTACTTTGAGGGCGACAGGCAAATGTCATACAGGATTTTGCGCGCCGTTAAGAACAGGTATGGTTCAACAAATGAGATCGGTGTTTTCGACATGGGCGACAGCGGCTTGCAGCAGGTGGAAAACCCCTCTCTCGCAATGCTTTCAGGGCGGCCTAAAAATGTCGCCGGCACATGTGTGACATGCGTTATTGAGGGTTCGCGGCCTATTTTAGCTGAGATACAGGGCCTTGCGACAACCTCTGGCTATGGCACGCCAAGGCGCATGGCGACAGGGTTCGACTACAACAGGATGTCGCTGCTGCTTGCCGTTGTGGAAAAGCGCGCTGGCTATTATTTTTCCAATTTAGATGCATATGTAAACGTTGTCGGAGGGCTGCGCTTAGACGAACCGGCCTGTGACCTTGCCGTAGCACTCTCGCTTATATCCAGCCTTAAGGACAAGCCTATAGGCGAAAATTCCATAGTTTTCGGTGAAATCGGCCTTGCAGGCGAGCTGCGCGCGGTAACGCGCGCTGACCTGCGTATAAACGAAGCAGAGCGTCTCGGATTTAAAAAATGTATAATGCCGTACAACAACTTAAAGCACCTTAACGCACGTCATGACGGTATTGAAACAGTAGGCGCTAAAAATGTGAGGGAGGCATTTCTGGCCGCGATAAATTAACGTCGTTGTCCGAGCGCGCAGTGACCTTTATGCAGTGTACGCAGCCGTCCCCTTTGTAATTTGTAATAGCTGACGGCATGTCCAACGTACAGTAGCCGTCTTTTTGGTAAACGCAGTCTTCATCACATTGAATAAGGCTCATGTAAACCCACCTCGCCGTTATTATTAGATATCGTTTATAAAATATTCATTGCCATTATTTTATAAATCGGCTAATAATTTACGCCCATCGTCACAAAATAGTTTAGACGGGGTGGTTTTAATTATGAAAAAATATATATTGCTTTTTTCACTCACTTTTGCCGCTTTTTTCGCAGTCTGCTTTGCCGGCCAGGCGGGTAAAAATGCTGTCGCAAAAGTAAACGTAGTTGACATTGTGCCTAAAACAGTAGAAAATTCCGTTATTTGTACAGGCAAGGTAGAAAACACCGAGAACGGAAAAGTTTACGCGCCGTCGGCGTCCGTTCTGAAAAAAATTTACGTTGCTGAGGGTGATAAGGTACAGGCTGGGCAAAAGCTTATGGAACTTAGCAGCACTGCTTCGCAAACGCGGCAGGCATCTATAAACAGTTATGAAGATGCGCGTAAAGCATACAGCTCATACTTAAGCAGTTCTTCCGCTTCGCAGGCAGGCGATGAGGAGGCAGTTGGCAGTGAAAACAGCACCGAAACGCTGACGTCGCCCGTAAGCGGCACTGTCACATCCATATCGGCCTCCCAAAGCGGTTCATATATAAGCCCGTCAAAACCCGCCGTAGTCATACAAAGCGGCACGGGCCTGCAGGTGCGCCTTTCGGTTAACGAGTCACAAATTTCAGATATACGTACTGGGCAAAAAGCAACAATAACCGGTACGGGCTTTAAACATTCCGTTTATTCAGGCACTGTACGCAGCATCGCTTCGGATGCTACGCAAGTTACCTCGGTTTCCGGAACAGAAACAGTCATAGATGTGATATTGGCGGTTGATGAAGCAGGCACCGACATAAAACCGGGATTTACAGCAAAAGCTAAAATAATAACGTCACAGATTTCAAACGTCATCGTCGCGCCGTATGAAACCGTTATGGAAGACAGCAGCGGCGAGGAGTATGTTTACCGCATCGTAGGTAAAAAAGCGGTAAAAACCATCGTTAAAACAGGAGAGGAATTTGACGACGGCTTCGAGATAAAAAGCGGTATAAAAGTTAACGATAAAATAGTACTTGACCCCGGCGGAGTCTCGGACGGCGAGCACGTTATCCCTTTGACCGGAAAGCGGGTGACGGCGTAAATGTCTGACTGCATAAAATCAGCGTTCAGAAATTTAAAAAGCAAGCGCGCCCGTACATTCCTCACTGTTACAGGCATTGCCGTAGGCGTTGCATCCGTTATAGTAATTGCAAATATAAGTTTGGCCGGTACAGGGGCAGTAACCGCAGAGATGGACGGCCTCGGGCTCGACGGCATTTGCGTTACTGCATCCGGCAGCAGCGCAAAGCTGAACGAAAATGATCTAAAAACTATTAAAAGTATGGGGCAGGTCGAATTTGCCGAACCTGTAACCATGGAAACGACACATATAAGCGTGCGGGGCGCTTATCTAAAAACCGTTTTATGCGGCATAGATTTTAACGCTGATAAAATTATATCCATACAGGTACTTTACGGCCGTACCTTCAGCAGGAGGGAAGTGGCAAATGCACAGAATGTATGCCTGATTGACGAAAACCTTGCTGAAAAAATATATCGTAGGGGAAATATAACCGGAAAAACCATACCGATAGAATGCGGCGGCATAGAGCAGGATTTCAGTGTAGTCGGCATAGTAAAAACCGGAACGAGCCTCCTGCAAAATATTATAGGCGACTATATACCGACTTTTATATATATTCCTTACACGACAGCGCAGTCGTTGGCGGGAACGGACAGTTTCAGCCAAATAGCCGTTAAAGTCAGGGCAGGCATAGATACCGACAAAGCCGGCAGTATAATTGCCGACAGGCTTGACAGCAGCAACGGTACGTCAGAAGCGTACAGAGCGAACAACCTGGCTAAGCAAAAAAACAGCCTTATAAATATTTTAAATATAGTTACAATTATATTATCTTCCATCGGAGGGATTTCGCTTTTAGTCGCGGGCCTAAGTATAATGACAGTCATGCTTGTTTCGGTCAATGAGCGTACAAGCGAAATAGGCGTTAAAAAAGCCCTCGGTGCGACACGTGGCATGATAATGCTTGAATTTTTGGCGGAGGCAGTGCTCATATCAGCCATGGGATGTCTTTTGGGCATCGCGGCCGGATTCGCTATTTCGTATTTCGGTGCATTGTATTATAAGATATCCGTTTCTTTCAGGCCGGCAATAATTTTGCTTTCTGCCGGGCTTGCGCTGATGTCCGGTATTATTTTCGGTGTCTATCCGGCTTATAAAGCGTCTAAGCTAAAGCCAGTGGATGCTTTGAGACGTTATTGACCGGCTGCTGCCGGTTTTCGGGATGATTTTCACTTTTTCAGGCTACACAAATTGTGTAGCCGCTTTTTATACTCCACAAGGGACCGCAAACTAAGCGGGCATAGAATAAGACGTTTGTTTAGAGCTTGCGCAAAACGCATTATTTTGTATGCGGAGCGAAAATTGCGCTCCAAGCAATTATACAAAATAAATATTTTGTATAATTGAGGTAGTTTAATTCCTGATTATTAAAATTATTTGAGCTTAAAGTACTACAATGAAAAAAACGTTAACGGAGGGCTGCTTATGAAAAAGAATCTTATTGATGAAGCTCCGCCTGTAATCAGAGGTTTTTTAGGATATTTAGGGACTATAAAAGGAAAATCGCCAAAAACAGTTGAAGAATACTATTTAGACCTGCGCACTTTTTTCAGGTATGTAAAACAAGCGCGCGGTTTAGTGCCCGACGGCGTGGAATTCAGTGAGATAAGTATTGCCGACGTAACCCTTGACTTGATAAAAACAATAGACCTTACGCAGGTTTTCGAGTATATGAACTTTCTGAGCACCGAAAGAAAAAACAAGGCGGCCGCTCGTTCGAGAAAAGTTTCAAGCCTGAGAAGCTTCTTTAACTACCTTACCAATAAAACGGGTCAGCTTCAAAACAACCCCGTAAAAGAACTGGAGACGCCTAAACTTAAAAAATCACTGCCAAAGTACCTCACGCTTGAAAAAAGCCTCGATCTTCTTTCGAGTGTAGACGGCAGCAACAAGGTGCGCGATTACTGCATGCTTGTTTTGTTCCTTAACTGCGGCATACGCCTTTCCGAACTTGTCGGGCTCGATTTAGACGATATTAATTTTAGTAATTCCACTATGAAAATAACGGGGAAGGGCAACAAGGAACGTATAGTATACTTAAACGATGCCTGCACAAACGCCATAAACAATTATCTTGCCGTGCGTCCCCACGACGGCGTAAAAGACAGAAACGCACTGTTTTTGAGCCTCCGCAAAAATCGCATAAGCCCTAAAACAGTGCAGTACATAGTTAAAAAATATTTAGGTAAAATAGATATGGGCGGCAAAGGGTACTCTGTACATAAACTTAGGCATACAGCCGCAACCCTTATGTACCAGTACGGCCACGTCGATATACGTGTGCTTAAAGACATCTTAGGGCATGAAAACCTCGGTACGACAGAAATTTACACGCACCTTTCGAGCGAACAGATGGCAAATGCCGCAAACTCAAACCCGCTTGCAAACGTTAAACAGAAGCAGGCTAAAATAAAATCCGAAAACAATACGCCAAAAAAAAGCGGAAACGCGTGACTGCGCGCCGCACTTAATTTTTCTCATCCCCGCTGCTTTCCGTCTCCGCAGGTTTTATCATAAGTTTTTCTACAAGAGGGTAAACAGTGAAATTTATAAGATACATACAGAAAGAAAAGAAAAAGAAAATAATAATCAATATTCCTATTATTATTGTCAGCAGCGTAGACTGCATAAGGTAAAAACCGTAAGCTATCAGCGCAAAAACAGCCGTCAGCAGTAAATTGCGCCACAGGCCGATAATGGCAAACATCAAAGAATTAGTATAAATCTGCTTTAAATTCAAGTCAAAAGTAACTATCATAACAGGTACATAGTATTGTGCAGAAATAAAAATTACTAAAATTGAAATACATACTACCATCAAAATAAAATTAACCTGGCTTTTACCGAGCATCGATGAATAGTACCTTACCGCAAAGCCTATTATGAACATTACCGCGTAATATACGAACCCGTTTATTAAAAAGGCTTTCCAATTTTCCTTTACGCAATCTTTGAAGTCAGAAAAAATAAACGCGTGTTCTTCCCTTGCGTAATTTCTTGTAACTATCGTAAGCCCGGCAACAAAGGGTGAAACAAAAACGAACGGCAGATATGTTATGTATGTGTCGGCAACCTGCGGTACCAGTGTAAGCAGCCATGCAAGTACGCAGGCTGCCGTCACGGGAATCATAAAAAGCAGGTTCAGCTTTATTAAGTCAAAAAATTTGCGCCCAAGTACCGCAAAAAAACGTATGAACGGCTTTTGCGGCGGTGCATCCTTTCGGACCCCTGGGCCCGGCCTGTTATAATTAAGTTGGAACAGCTTCAATTTTGACCTCCCCTACCCTAATTTAGCACGTGGGTGGCATTTATTATATACTTCTTTGAAGTGGTCGTTTAAAAGGTGGACATACATCTGTGTTGATGAAATATCGGCGTGGCCGAGCATTGCCTGGATATCTTTAAGTTCGGCGCCGTTTTCAAGAAGGTGCAGGGCAAAAGAATGCCTCAGCGTACACGGGGTTATCTCCTTTACTATCTTAGCCTGTTTAGCGTATCCTTTTACAATTTTCCAAAAGCCCTGCCTTGTAAGCCTTTTTCCGTTTAAATTTATAAAAAGGGCATTCCCTCCATCAGGCGTTATGATTTCGCTTCGTACCCTGAAGATATAGTCGGACACGGCGGCGACAGCTGTAGGATAAACAGGGATTGTCCTCTTTGTTTTTCCGCTGCTGCAGCTCAGTGTACCGGCGTTTAAATGTATATCACCGACGTCGAGCATTACAAGCTCAGAGGCTCTTATGCCTGTTGCGTAGAGCAGTTCCAGCATCGCTTTGTCACGGCAGCCCTTGCTTTCGGAAATATCCGGCTGTGAAAGCAAAAGCTCTATCTCATCGCCGCTGAGTATTTCAGGAAATTTTTTAGGCTGCCTTTCAAGCTTGACCAATTTTGCTGGATTTTTATCCGATTTTCCCTTATATATTAAAAATTCATAGAAAGAACGTATGGACGCTATATTGCGCACCACCGTAGCGCAGGACTTATTGTTACTTTTCATGTAAACGACATAACCGTCAAGAAACTTCTTGTCGACTTGGGCCGGGTTGCAAATGCCGTTTTTAGAAGCATATTCCAAGAAAAAATTGACGTCCCGTACATATGAATCGAACGTATTGCCGGACACTGATTTTTGTTTTAACAAATATTCTCCGAAATCCGCACACAATTCTTTCATTTTTACTTTCCCTTCAATAAATCGCAGCAAAAATCAAGCGTCCAAAGATGTTTTAAAATAAATGCCGCAATAAAAGTTATTTAGAAAACAAATAAACCGCTAAGGCACATTGAAAGCAGAAAATCAATAACGGATGACAAAAACGCTATGAGTAAAATCAACCCGAAATGAAAAAGGTACGTACGCATTTTATACGATTTCCCCGACATGAGGCATCTCGAAAAGCCGCTGCTCTCTACACACGCAAATATAATGGCTATGCAGCATATATACGCTCCAGGCAAGATGACAAAAAGGTTAAATAGGACGCCTTTTAATTTATAAGCCGAGTAAAGGTATCCCGACGCAAGGCCAAGCCCGAAGCCACGGAAAAAAAGTATTACCGGAATAAAAAATACTCCCCACATTGAAAGGCCGCACAAAAAGCAGGCAAAAACAAATATAAACGCCGAAGCGAACGAAGCGAGAAGCGCCGTGGAAAACGGCTGCGAAGTCCGTGCCTGAAAATCGCACGCGAAAAGGAAATCCAGCTTTTTTAAGACGTTTTCCTCTGTATTGCGCGCGTATACAGACCCGAAAACCATTCCCGCAAGCAGGATAACCGCAAACAGCACAAAAGGCAGATTATTTCTTACCGCATATAACACATCTTCCGAAAAAGACCGTACGGATTGTTTTTTTAAACACAGCTTTTTACTGACAGGCATATTCATACATTCCTCCATCGTACCTAATAGAAATGTATGAACTACAAAGCCGCTATATGTTTTTTAAAGGCCTAATTCTTTGGTCCTTGCCGTGCAGGCCTTCATGGCATCGTCTATTATATCTTCAAAATGTTCCTTTTTAAAAACATCCACAGCCGCTGCCGTCGTACCGCCCTTAGTTGAAACCATTTTTATCAGTTCTTCAGGAGTACGGCCTGACTTTTTAAGCATCTCCACGCTGCCGCATATTGTTTGGCATATAATGTCAAATGCTGTGCCGGAGTCTATCCCCTGCCCCACCGCGCTGTCTATAACAGACTTCACAAAAAGATACACATACGCGGGGCTGCTGCCGCCTACTGAAACTATGGCGTCCATCTGGCTTTCATCTATAACCGAAACCGTGCCGCAGCACTCAAAGAGTGACCTTATAAACACGAACACGTCCCTCGGAACGTTCTCTGTTTTTGAAACAGCCGTTGCCCCCTTGCCCAAAAGCAGCGGTGTATTTGGCATAGCGCGTACAACAGGGCAGCGGCAAGACAGGCTTTTGGCAATAAACTCTGAAGAAATGCCGGCCGCTATGGAAACGAAGACCTTTTTCTCTGTTACCGTATGTTTTAAACTCCTCAAAAGGTCTGTAAAGTTTTGAGGCTTTACGGCTAAAAAAATAATATCGCATATTTTTGCAACGTCAACGTCGGACTCCGCACTGTTTACACCGTATTTTTGTTTTAGCGAGTCAAGCTTTTCGCTATGCCTGTCATATACAAAAATCCTATGCGGAGATATTTTTCCGCAGGAGGTTACTCCTCCGATTATGGCTCCGGCCATATTTCCGCCGCCTATAAAGCCTATTTTCCAATCTTCCGCTCCAAGCACCATTATATTCCTCCGTATAATTTTCCGCACCACATACGCACTGCGTTAGTTTTACTTAAACACACACGGCGGCAGCCGCGCCGGCAGTTACCGGCGCGGGCACGCCCGCATGCAAAATCCATCAATCTAATAAAAGCGCCGCATTAATTTGATTTTATTTGTATATAATATACTAATACTTTTCGTTCTGCTAATCAATATAGAAATCTACACAAAATTACCTTTTACGTGTTGTGTAAAAATAATCTTCCGCCAGTATAACGCGGCAAACCGCGCCATAAAAGATATACCGCCGCCTGATGCGCCGCCGCGGCGTTTTTCTTTCCATCAGGCATTTTCCGCATTATCAGCAAGCGCGGCCTGTATCATTACAGCACATTCAAGCCTCTTTTTTTCAAGTTCGCATGAAATCTTATGCGGCTTGAAAATATCTCCGGTATACTGCCAGTTGTTGGCGTTGCAACCGCCGCTGCAATAAAACTTTGCCCAGCAGCTTTTACACTCGGGTTTTGAGTACACATTTATCCCTGCAAAGCGTTTTTTAACGTTTTCATCTAACGAGCCGTCCATCACATTGCCCATTTTCCACTCTTCGTTCCCTACAAACTGGTGGCACGGGTAAATGTCGCCCAAAGGCGTAACGGCAACGTATTCATTTCCGCAGCTGCATCCGCGCAGGCGCTTTATCGCGCACGGCCCCTGATCCAAATCTACCATGAAGTGAAAGAAATCGAACTTTTTACCCGCTTTTGTCCTTTCAATGATAAATTTCGCAAGCCGGTCATACTCTTCGGAAATTCTCGGTAAGTCTTCCTCGCCTATAGAGTATGGCAGCCTTGGGTCCGACATGACTGGTTCTACAGATATCTTATTGAAACCTAAATCAAGCATATGGGCAATATCATTAGTAAAGTCAAGGTTGTACTTTGTAAAAGTCCCGCGCGTATAGTAGTCTTTACCTTCACCGCGCTTAGACACGAGCTTTTGGAACTTAGGGACTATGCTGTCGTAACTTCCCGCTCCCCCTGTCCTTATGCGCAGGCGGTCGTGCACGTTTTTGCGCCCGTCAAGTGACAGTATGACATTTGACATTTCCTTATTTATAAAATCTATTTTGTCATCGGTAAGCAGCAAACCGTTAGTTGTTATGGTGAACCTGAAATTTTTATTGTACTTTTTTTCAAGTCCCCTCGCATAGCTTACGGTCTGCCTGACAACGTCGAAATTCATCAGAGGCTCGCCGCCGAAAAAGTCTACTTCAAGGTTATGCCTTGATTTACTTTTTTCTATGAGAAAGTCTATCGCCCTTTTTGCAACGCCAAACGGCATAAGCATCCGCTCACCGCCAAAGTCGCCCTGTGCAGCAAAGCAGTAGGCACACCTAAGGTTGCAGTCATGCGCTATGTTAAGGCACATGGATTTTATCGGAGCATTTATCATCATTGAGGCAAATTTTTCATAATCATCCGATGAGAAAAGCTGCCCGTCCCTGTAAAGCTCCTTCAGCTCACAGTAAGCCTCGCGCACCGAGGGCTCGCCGTACTCGCCCTTTAAATCCGCAATCATCTTTTCAGGCGGGTCGTCTGGGACGCTGTCTGTGAGGTAGTCAAGCATTTTGAACGGGATATCGTCAAAGACGTGTACGGCGCCGCTGTTTGTGTCAAGCACAATATTAAAGCCGTTTAGCGAGTATTTATGTATCATCTGTTTTCTCCATCTATAAAAAATTTGCGGGCAAAAAAACGCGCGCGGCTTTTACATTCTCAGCAAGCCGCAGTCCCCGGTAAAGTATAAACGGGCATAATTTTGCCGCCGTATAGCGGCGGCAAAATTATGTATGTGTTACCTGTTTTTATTTTCGCACTTTTGGTTCGAAACTGTGCATGAAGTTTTGCACGCAGACTGGCAGGAAGCCTGGCATTCGCCGCATCCGCCTTTAACTGCGCTTTCTTTAAGGCTTGCCCTATTAAGTGTTTTAATATGTTTCATTTTTATTATACCTCCGTTAAATTACAATAATTATTATATCAATCTACCTTGGGATAGTCAAAATTATTTTCGTTTATGCTTTTTATTTACGGCCAAAAACCCGCCCATGGCACCTGAAATTGCCATAATAAGCATTTTTACACATGATGAAGCGCCCAAAGGCTCCTTAAACGCTATAAGACCGGCGGCAAGAAATAACAAAAAAAGCAAGAGCCCCGACAGCATGCCGCACAAAAGCCCGCGCTTTTTCGAGATTTTTGCTGTAACAAAGCCAGCTGCAAACGAGCACAGTACGGACACGGCTATAACAAAAGCAGGTATAAAGCCCTGCGGTATCTGCTCAGAAGAAACAAACAGCAGTGAAAAAACCGCAAGCAGAACCGCACACAGCGCGGCGCCCGACACGGAGCCTATGACTACCGCACGGAAAATAATAAATGAAGATCCCCTGACCGCAGTACTTTTAATGGTAACCGCCCCCCCTGAATATACTAATAAATATTCAGAAAAGGCCGGTTGTATTACTTTAAAATCGGACTATTATTTTTTCTCTTCATGTACCGTGTCGACGCTTCCGATAGCCCATTTTTTAATGTTCATCTTTGCACGGTCGGTACCCGTTTCTATAACAAGAATTCCGCTGTCTTCCCTTATACCGACAACCCTGCCGCTGATGCCGCCGATTGTCGTTATATTATCGCCTACCTGGACACTGTCACGCATTTGATCTTCTTTTTTCCTTTTCTTTTTCTGCGGGAGAATCATTAAAAGGTAAAGTATAACTATAAATACTACGCACTCTAAAATCAAAACCCAACCGTTTCCGCTGGAATTTGACTGGGTATTCGTTGCAAGCATAATGTGTGAAAAGTTCATTTGAACAACACCTCCTATCTTAGTATTAAAATTATAACAGTAAAATCTTTATCTTTCAAGCCCATAAACTATATTCTTCTGCTTATTAAAGGAAGATTGTCGTTAAAAAATCCGTTAAACGAATTATTATCGAGTGAATCACGTATTTTTTCAAAAAGAGTATTGTAGAAGTAAATGTTATGCATTACGGCAAGGCGCATGCCGAGCATTTCGCCGCTTTTAAACAAATGGTGTATATACGCGCGTGAAAAGTTCCTGCACACCGGGCAGCCGCACTTTTCATCCACCGGGCTTTCGTCCAAAGCGTACTTTGAGTTCATTATGTTGCGGCAGCCGTCCCAAGTAAACATATGCCCGTGGCGTGCGTTGCGCGACGGCATTACGCAGTCGAACATGTCTACGCCGCGTTTAACGGCTTCAAGTATATTTTCAGGTTTGCCTACTCCCATGAGGTACCTCGGCTTGCCCCTTGGCATTTCGGGTTCTACTTCTTCTATCACGCGGTACATTGTTTCGGCGCTTTCCCCTACCGCAAGCCCTCCTATGGCATAACCGTCAAGGTCAAGCTCATTTATACGGCGCATGCATGCCACCCTCAGGTCACCGTAAGTGCTGCCCTGGTTTATGCCGAACAGCATTTGTTTTTTGTTAAGCGTTCCGGGGCTCGAGTTAAGACGGTCCATTTCAGCTTTTGCCCTGTAAAGCCACCTTACGGTACGTTCGCATGAAGCGCGCGCGTAATCGTATTCGGCGGGATTTTTAACACATTCGTCAAATGCCATCGCTATGGTTGAGGCAAGGTTCGACTGTATGCGCATACTTTCTTCAGGCCCCATAAATATGCTGTGACCGTCTATATGCGACTGAAACGTGACGCCTTCCTCGGTTATATTGCGCAGTTTAGCAAGTGAAAACACCTGGAAGCCGCCGCTGTCTGTCAGTATAGGCCCGTCCCAGCGTGTAAATTTCTGGAGGCCGCCGAGCTTCCTTACGGTTTCGTCGCCCGGGCGCAGGTGCAGGTGGTAAGTGTTGCAGAGCTGTACCTGGCACTTGAGGTCCTTAAGGTCAAGCGCTGAAACGCCCCCTTTTATGGCTCCGCACGTCGCTACGTTCATAAACGCCGGTGTCTGCACGGTTCCGTGCGGCGTTGTAAGCTCGCCACGCCGCGCGCTGCCTTCTTCTTTAATTATACGAAACATCTTGTTATGTTATCCTTTCGGTCAGTATATGAACATGGCGTCGCCGAAACTGTAAAAGCGGTATTTTTCCTCAACCGCGGTGCGGTAGGCGTTCATAATATTATCGTACCCGGCAAAAGCCGAAACGAGCATGATAAGGGTGCTCTCAGGCAAATGGAAATTTGTTATAAGCCCGTCAAGCACGCCGAACTTAAAGCCCGGATAAATAAATATATCCGTCCACCCCGCACATTCCCTTATATCCCCGTACTTTGCGTAAGCCGACTCTACCGTCCGGCAGCTTGTTGTGCCTACTGAGATGACGCGCCCGCCGTTTTTATGCGTTTCGTTTATCATGTCAGCGGCCTTTTGCGGTATGTGGTAATGCTCCGAATGCATTTTATGGTCCGTTACCTTATCGGCCGTTACCGGCCTAAACGTGCCAAGGCCCACGTGCAAGGTGACAAACGCAAGCTTGACGCCCTTTTGCCTTACTTTTTCAAGAAGCTCTTTCGTAAAGTGCAGGCCCGCCGTCGGCGCCGCCGCCGAACCGTTCTCTTTCGAGTAAACCGTCTGGTAACGCTCGCTGTCTTTAAGCTCTGTTTTTATATAATGGGGAAGCGGCATTTGGCCTATCTTATCAAGTATATCATAAAAGTTGCCGTCATATGAAAACCTTACGAGCCTGTTTCCGTCATCTATTATCTCAAGGACTTCGGCGCTCATGACGCCGCCGCCGAAAATAAATTTTGAGCCTGGTTTTGCCCGTCTGCCGGGGCCTGTAAGCACTTCCCATACATCTCCGTCCCTGTGTGTAAGCAAAAGGAACTCGACTTTTGCTCCGGTGCCTTCTTTTATGCCGTAAAGCCTTGCCGGCAAAACCCTCGAGTCGTTCAGTATGAGGCAGTCCCCGGGGTTAAGGCAGTCTATTATATCGTAAAAATGCTTATGCTCTATTTTACCCGTCCTCCTGTCGAGGGTAAGCAGCCTTGATGCGTCGCGCGGCTCTATAGGCGTCTGTGCGATAAGCCCTTCCGGTAAATCATAGTAGAAATCCTTTGTTTTTAAGTTGTTTAAGTCAAGCGTCATTAATTCTATCTCCCACATGCATTATTTAAACTGGCCATATACTTAAAAAATATCAATATCTATTATAAATAAATTGACAAGCAATAGCAATACATGTTATTATAATTCAAAACTTAATAAAATCGGAATAGAGGCGCGGATTTCAAGAGTAGTGTGCAGTGGTGCCGCCAGGGCCGCATGTGAAAGGGGAATCCGCCGAAGAAGGATGTTTTGGCAGAATATTCTTTTGGTCGTTATGTCAACAGCATAACGACTGTCATCAATTTGAATTGGTGGAGCGCTATTGCAGTTGTTGTCAGATTGCTTTTCCCGCGCGTGTCTGGCGGCGTGCTGCTCCGCTTTCGACTGATGACCGGTTTTCAACCGGTTTTTCTTTTACCCCGCGGCCTGGCGCAGTCCGCGGGTACATTACCGCAATATAATATATATGTGAAATATTATCATACAATGGAGGTTCAGTTCTGATGAAAAAGTATAAAGTAGGTATAATCGGCGCGACGGGCATGGTAGGCCAGCGTTTTGCCACGCTGCTTGAAAACCACCCGTGGTTCAGCGTAGCCGTGCTTGCGGCAAGCCCGCGCTCGGCGGGGAAGACTTACAGTGAGGCTGCAGGCTCAAGGTGGCTTATGACTTCACCAATGCCTGAAAGCATGAAAAACATGGTCGTTTTGGATGCGGAAAAAGACGTTAAAAAAATAGCCGGCATGGTTGACTTTGTTTTCTGCGCCGTCAACATGGATAAACAAAAGGCGTGTGAGCTTGAAGAAGCGTACGCAAAGGCGGAGTGCCCTGTTATCTCGAACAACAGCGCCCACAGGGCAACCCCGGACGTGCCTATGATAGTACCTGAAATAAACCCGTCGCACGCGGAGGTAATAGAAACGCAGAGGAAGCGCCTCGGTACAAAACGCGGTTTTATAGCGGTAAAGTCCAACTGCTCGCTTCAAAGCTACGTACCGGCCGTTACGCCGCTTATGGACTTAGGCGTCACTAAAGTGCTCGCCTGCACTTACCAGGCTATCTCAGGCGCCGGCAAGACTTTCAAAACAATGCCTGAAATACTTGACAACGTAATACCGTATATAGGCGGTGAAGAGGGCAAGTCGGAAAACGAGCCAATGAAGATATGGGGCCACGTCGAAAACGGCTTAATCGTAAACGCAGAAACGCCGAACGTAACTTCGCAGTGCCTGCGCGTGCCGGTTTCAGACGGGCATATGGCCGCCGTTTTCGTTTCATATGAAAAGAAAGCAGAGCTGGAAGAAATCATAAAAAGGTGGGAAAGCTTCAAGGGTGAGCCGCAGGAGCTTAACCTGCCAAGCGCGCCTAAGCAGTTCCTCCACTATTTCCGTGAAAATGACCGCCCGCAGCCTAAACTTGACAGGAACCTTGAAAACGGCATGGCGGTTTCTATCGGGCGCCTTCGCCCCGATAGCCAGTATACCATAAAGTTCGTATGCCTGTCGCACAACACCCTGCGCGGAGCCGCAGGCGGCGGTGTTTTGATGGCTGAACTCCTTTGCTCCAAGGGTTATATGGACTGATTGTTTTATCGGTAGTATTAATTTTTATCAATTAAAATTAATTTAATTTTACTGGGAGGCAGTAAAAATGAAAAAGCTTATTTTCAAAGGTTCTGCCGTAGCACTCATAACTCCCATGAAGCCCGATGGATCTGTAAATTACGATACCCTTGGAAAACTGATAGATTTTCAAATTAAAAACGGAACCGATGCCATACTTGTCTGCGCCACTACCGGCGAGTCGCCCGTGCTGACGCACAACGAGCACTGCTCCGTAGTTGAGTACACAGTAAAAAGGGTAGGCAAAAGGGTTCCCGTCATCGCAAGCTCGGGCAGCAACAGCACTGCATACGCCGTAGAGCTTTCTAAAGACCTGCAGGATGCCGGCGCCGATGCGCTGCTTACCATAACGCCTTATTACAATAAAACATCGCAGGCCGGGTTTGTAAAGCACTTTTACTACATCGCCGACAGGGTAAACGTCCCTATGATACTGTACAATATACCTTCAAGGACGGGATGCAACATAAAGCCCGAAACGTACCTTGAGCTTTCAAAACATCCAAATATAGTTGCAACTAAAGAAGCAAACGGCGACATTGCGGCTACGGCTAAAACCATATCGCTGTGCGGCGACGCCCTTGCTTTATACTCAGGCGAAGACAACCAGACGCTCCCCATGATATCACTTGGCGGCAAAGGAGTCATCTCCACAACCGCAAATGTTGTGCCGGACGTTATGCATAAGATATGCGCGGACTACTTTGCAGGCAGCACCGAAAGCAGCCGCAGGACTTTTTTGGAGTACATCGACCTTATGAACGCGCTGTTTGTCGACGTAAACCCAATGCCTGTGAAGTTTGCGATGAATGAACTCGGGTTTGCGTGCGGGCCCTGCCGTCTGCCTCTTACCGAATTAAGTGAGGAAAATAAAAACGCCGTTAAAGCCGCTATGAAAAAGCACGGCCTTATTTAGCCTTACGCCCGTTTACGTAAATACTTTTAACTGCTGAGATGAAAGGAATTAAAAAATCAAATGACTAAAATCATTTTAAGCGGATGCTGCGGGACAATGGGAAAAGTCGTTTCATCATGCGTTAAGGAGAACCCTGACTGTGAAATAGCGGCCGGCATAGACGTGCGCCCATGCCCTGATGCCGGTTACCCTGTGTACAAAAATGCCGGAGAAATCGCGGCCAAAGCAGACGTACTGATAGATTTTTCAAATCCATCGCTTCTTTCATCGCTGATAGATTTCGGACAAAAGGCCTCCACTCCCCTTGTACTGTGCACAACAGGCTACACAAAAGAACAAAACGAAGCCATAAAGGAAGCGTCGCGTACTCTGCCGGTTTTTTGTTCGGGCAACATGTCACTCGGCATAAACCTGCTTGTAGGCCTTGCTAAAAAAGCCGCGGCGGTTTTGGGGGACGGCTTCGACATAGAAATCGTCGAGCAGCATCATAACCAAAAAATAGATGCGCCGAGCGGCACGGCACTTATGATAGCCGACGGCATTTCTTCCGCTTTGGGAAAAAATATGGACTACGTCTACGACAGGCACTCCCAAAGGAAGAAAAGGGGGAAAACCGACATCGGCATCCATTCTATCCGCGGAGGCACTATAGTCGGGGAGCATGAAGTGATCTTTGCAGGCAACAACGAGGTCGTCAAAATTTCACATTCGGCCCAGTCAAAGTCGATTTTTGCAAACGGCGCCATTAAAGCCGCCGTGTTCCTTGCAGGCAAGCCTGCCGGGCTGTACGATATGTCCGACCTTTTAAACGAAGTAAAATAAGGAGGCATATAACATGGATATTGTTCCAGAGATATCCGCTTCAACCGATATTACCCTTGTAACGCTTCAAAAGTGCCCGTCCGATATTAATTTTTTAGCTGATTTTTTTAAAAAAGTCAGTTCCTTAGGCGTTGACGTTGACATGATCTCACTGGCTCCGGCCTATGGGGCCTACACTTCGGTTTCCTTTACAATTTCCGACGATGACTTTGATAAAGTTTACAGGTTTACCCTTGAGCTCGACAAAAAGATGCACTTGGGCGCAAAAGTCAGCAGCCGCAACTGCAAGATTTCAATTTACTCCGACAAAATGAAAAACTGCCCCGGAGTTGCCGCGGCGGTTTTTGAAAAAGCAGCCGGCGTAAACGCGGACATACGGCTGATAACGACTTCCGAAGTGGATATATCTCTGCTTGTAACCGACGCTGACTTTGAAAGCACTTTAAAATCACTTGAGGATTATTTTAAAACTAAAGCAAATTAAAGCCAGCGCTTCCGCCGGCATGAACAAATGCTCCCTTATGCAAAAAAGGGAGCATTTGTTTGTGCCATGTATGATTGCCGGGTTGGTTTTTTTATAAAAATTTTTGCTTTTATTATCGCACTGCTCAAAAATTCATCGAATAAGCCTTTAATTATTGACTTTTCACCATGTATGTATTATTATTTATTGGAGAGTTTTTATTTGACAAATTGAATTAAAATCTTTTCCGTAAGGGAATAAACGAAACCGCTTTTTTTGAATTTCATATTTACGTTTATTACCTGTATTTTTGCTGTGTTTTAGTTCTTTATGTAGAATAAATTGCATAGTCTTTTCCTGCGGAACCTGCAAAATTTCAAAAAAATTTGATATACTAAGTATTGATTTTATAATTGATTGGAGCGTAATATCTTGGATAAGTTTATGATAGAAGGTGGGCATCGCCTGTGCGGTGAAATCAATATAAGCGGAGCTAAAAACGCAGCCGTTGCCATACTTCCCGCTTCCATTTTATCAAACGGCATATGCCGTATTGAAAATATTCCTAATATTACCGACGTTGCGTCCATTACGCGGATACTTTCCGATATGGGCGCAAAAATCCGCGTTTTAAATAAATCGTCTTTGGAAATTGACCCGCGCCCTGTAAGCACTTACGTTGTCTCCGATGAACTTGCGCGCCATATACGCGGTTCCTATTACTTTTTAGGCTCGCTTTTGGGCAGGTTCCGCCACGCGGTTGTAACCATGCCCGGAGGGTGTGACTTCGGTGTGCGCCCTATAGACCAGCATTTAAAGGGCTTTATGGCGCTTGGCGCAAAGTACCAGCTTGAAAACGGCATGGTCAACGTATCGGCCGACAGTTTAAAAGGCGCTAATATATACCTTGACGTTGTTTCAGTCGGCGCCACGGTAAATATTATGCTTGCTGCTGTAAAAGCCGAAGGCCTTACAGTTATAGAAAATGCCGCCAAGGAGCCGCATATAGTCGATTTGGCTAACTTTCTCAATTCGATGGGCGCAGACATAAGGGGCGCCGGTACCGATGTTATAAAAATATACGGTGTAAAAGAACTTAAGGGCACTACGTACACTATTATCCCCGACCAGATAGAGGCCGGAACTTATATGGCCGCAGCTGCCGCAACCGGCGGGAACGTACTTATAAAGAACGTTATACCTAAGCACCTTGAGTCTATCTCCGCAAAGCTTGAAGAAATGGGTGTCATGGTTGAAGAATACGACGACTCTGTACGCGTAAGCAGAACCGGTGAGTTGAACAAGTGCAACATAAAGACGATGCCGCACCCGGGCTTTCCCACTGATATGCAGCCGCAGATGGCCGTACTGCTTTCAATCGCGCATGGGACAAGTATCATAAACGAAAGTGTATGGGACAACAGGTTCCGCTACGTTGAGGAGCTTAAACGCATGGGCGCAAACATATCTGTCGACGGTAAACTCGCGGTTGTAGAAGGCGTAGACCACTTAAACGCAGCGCCTGTAAAGGCCCCCGACCTTAGGGCCGGCGCGGCGTTACTGATAGCCGCACTGTGCGCGCACGGTACTACGCAGATAGAAAATATAAGGCAAATAGAACGCGGCTACGAGGACGTTGAAGATAAACTGCTTAATATAGGCGCGAACATACGCAGGGTCCATATACCCGATGCAGAAAACGCTAAAGTAATATAAATTTATTATGTGAAAGGATTGGCTGCGCCATTCCTTTTTGTTGTGCTGGGAGTGGAAAGATGGCGCGTTTTTGCCCGCTTTTCAGCGGGAGCGTAGGCAACAGTTATTACATAGGTTCATCTGAAAAAGGAATTTTGATAGATGCCGGGCGTTCGGCAAAACAGCTCGAAAATATGCTCGAAAAATGCGGTATTGATATTTCAGCCGTAAAAGCTATATTTATCACACATGAACATTCGGACCACGTAAAAGGGCTGCGTGTTTTTGCTTCGCGGTATGGCCTGCCGGTGTACGCTTCAGGCGGCACTATGTCGTCGCTTGATAAAATGGGATGCCTTAACGGTTCAAAATTCAAAAGCTGCGTAATTAGCGATTCGGGTGTTGAATGTGCAGGCTTGGAAGTAATGCCTTTCAGGACTTCGCACGACAGCGCAGAAAGCATAGGATACAGTATAAAAACAAGCGACCAAAGGAAAATTGCCGTCTGCACGGATATAGGGTACATGTCAAGCGAAGTGCATGAGAGCCTGTGCGGTACGGATATGGCCGTTTTGGAGTCCAACCACGACGTCGGTATGCTTGAAAACGGCCCGTATCCGTATTCATTAAAAAGGCGGATAATGTCTGAAACAGGCCACCTGTCAAACATGGACTGCGCCGCCGAACTGTGCAGGCTTGCAAAAAAGGGCACTACGCGTTTTGTCCTTGTACATTTAAGCGAGCATAATAACACGCCGGAGCTTGCATTTCAGACTTCGCTGTGCTCGTTGTCGCTTATGGGACTGCAAAAGGGCACCGACTTCGAATTGTATGTTGCACCGAAAGAAAATATTTCCGGAAAATCTATTTATTTTTAATTTAAAACCTGTGCCGCCTGTGCCGTAAGTATTTTAAGCATCCCGTGCGTACTGCCGGGGTGCTTATTTGCATGGCAAAACCACACGCCGGTCATGCGGCGTTCGGCTCATTTTACTTTTTAGATAAAAGCTGCACTGTTTTTGCCGGTTACAGTGCACAATACCGCCTTACTTTTTGGGTGAGGTCCGCTAAGCTGCGCTGTTCTGTAAACTGGCAGCATAAAGCATCCGGAAGTTTCCAGCATTATTTTATTAATAAAGTACACAGGTACCTTACAAACTTCGGTTTTATCTGATATAATATTGAGCTGGACAATAAAATAAGAATAAGAATTGATATGGCTGGGCTGTTTGTCCGGCGTTTACATTTACACGCTTTCAATTTAATAAAAAGTTAATTATATAATTTATTTTTTAATATATTTTTATTTATAATAAACTAATGTACCTAACTATTAACATAAACATACAGGTGATAAAAATGTCCGAAAAAATAGATATGAAAAATTATCAGTTCACTTTATCTCAAAACAACAGCCTGGAGATTCCCGAAAATGTACTTCGCGAGTGGCAAAGTATATTGGACATACTTGCACGTATCGGGAAGGTCAGGGCAGCTTTAATTATGAAAATGTCCGGTGAAGACCTGGAGGTTTTCATGTCAAGCAAAACCCCTGATAACCCTTATAGCATAGGGCATAAAAACCGGTATGTAGACTCCGGCCTTTACTGTGAGCGCGTCCTTAAGCAAGGGTCCATGTTAATGGTTCCGGATGCGGGCGAGTCAGCCGAGTGGAAAAATAATCCGGATATGAAATACAACATGAGATGTTATCTGGGCTTCCCCATCAAGCTGCCAGGCGGCGGTTACTTCGGGACAATCTGCCTGTTGGATACAAAGAAAAATGATTTTTCGCAGGACATCAAAGACTGCATGGAAAAAATGAGGGACCTAATCGAAAACAACTTGCTGCTCATATATCTGAGTGCAACTGACAGGCTGACAGGTTTATATAACCGTACATATTTTAATGAAAAAATAGAATCGGAAATAATGTTCTCACAAAAAAAGAATACGCCGATTACGGCAATGATGCTTGACATTGATCATTTTAAAAACATCAATGACACGCAAGGGCATTTAGCCGGGGATAACGCGCTTATGCGGTTTGCCGGCACCATAGTAGATTCCCTGCGGAAAACAGACATAGCCTTCAGGTTAGGCGGAGATGAATTTTTTATTTTAATGCCAAATACATCGCTAAATGACGCACTGACAGTTGCGGACAGATTATGCAATAATATTAAAAACAGCAGGATTATCCCAAATTCGCCTGTTACGGCAAGCGTCGGCGTTGTAGAGCATATGCCAGATGAGTCTTCTGAACGGTGGTACGTAAGGCTCGACAACGCATTATATGAAGCTAAAAAAAAGTTCGGCAATCAGATTGCAAAGTAAATCGCCTTTACGCAAAAAACATCAGTACAAGCTGCCGCCTTGGAGTTTATATCCAAAGGCGGCAGCTTGTACTGCAATTAAAAATTCATATTTTACTTATCAGATATGTACTGCACTCCGTCTTTAGTTATGCGGGCATAAACGTACGGCTTAACCTCCGGCTGAGCCGTGTCTATCGAAAAGGCTGCGGTGAAAGTCTTTGCCGCGGCCTTGCAAAGTTCATCTGAAGAAGTATACAGCGTTGCCACTGTTTCTCCTCTTTTGACGCTGTCGCCCACTTTTTTATTAAATACTATACCGGCGCTGTAGTCAATGACATCGTCCTTTGTTTCCCTCCCCGCGCCGAGCTGCATAGAAGCCGTCCCGCACAGCTCCGCGTTTATTGCGTGTACAAATCCGTCCTTCTCCGCTTTTACGTCATAAGCAATATTTGCCCTGTCGAATTTTGACGTATCGTCGAGTACTGAAACGTCACCTCCCTGCGCGGCAACCATCTGCTTAAGTTTTTCATAAGCGCTGCCGTCTGCAATGCTTTTTTCAGCCATAACTCGGCATTGCTTAAGACTGCCCTTACCGGCAAGGCAGAGCATATTAGCCGCAAGATGCATACAGATTTCATAAAGGTCGCGGGGACCAGTCCCCCGGAGCGTCATGCAGACTTCCTGTATTTCGAGAGCATTCCCTACAGCTTTGCCGAGCGGCTGGTCCATATTCGTTACGAGCGCGACCGTTCTCCTCCCCGACTCTTCTCCTATGGCGACCATAGCCTCGGCAAGCTTTACGGAGTCCTCAACAGTTTTCATAAAGGCTCCGCTTCCCGTCTTAACGTCGAGCAGTATGCGGTCTGCCCCTGCGGCTATCTTCTTACTCATTATGCTTGAAGCTATAAGCGGTATGCTGTCAACTGTCGCCGTAACGTCCCTTAAAGCATACAGTTTTTTGTCGGCCGGCACAAGGTTGCCCGACTGCCCTATAACGCTTGCGCCCACCGTACGGACTATATTTAAAAACTGCTCCATCCCTATGGAAACTTTAAACCCGGGAATAGACTCCAGCTTGTCAAGCGTGCCGCCCGTATGCCCAAGCCCCCGCCCGCTCATTTTGGCTACAGACACGCCTAACGAGGCAACTATGGGCAAAACTACCAGCGTAGTTTTATCCCCTACTCCGCCCGTACTGTGTTTGTCTACTTTTATGCCCGGCACGGATGAAAGGTCGGCCATATCTCCGGATTTGGCCATTGCCATCGTCAGGTCGGCGGTTTCCCTGCCCGTCATACCGTTAAAGCATATGGCCATCAAAAGCGCCGACACCTGGTAATCAGGAATCTTGCCGGCAACATAGCCGTTTATAAAATAATTTATCTCATCCTTTGAAAGTTCCCCGCCTTTTTTCTTTTGCTCGATTATATCGTACATTCTCATAATACAATGCCCCCTTCATACCAAAATAAATGAATACCGCCGCCCGCGGAACCACGTGCTAACTACTTTAAATTTTTAGGTCCGAAACCGCGCGGCAGCAGCTCTTTCAGCTTAAAAGCGTGCGGTGAGCCGCCGCTGCCAGCTAAAATTATCCTGAATGTATCGGGGTCGCAGAATTCCATCATAACCTGCCTGCAGACACCGCACGGCGGGCACTCTTCCGACGGTTCCTCATGCTCTTGGCCGCCGGCTACGGCAATCTGCACAAAGCTGCGCTCGCCCTCGCTCACGGCTTTAAAAAACGCTGTGCGTTCGGCGCAGTTTGACGGCGAATATGAAGCGGACTCTATGTTGCAGCCTGTAAACAGCTTCCCGCTTTTTGTAAGGAGCGCGGCTCCCACCGTAAAGTGCGAATAAGGCGCGTAGGCACGGCGCCTTGCTTCAGCGGCTTTTTGCAGCATTTCTTCGTCAGTTGGCATTAACGCCGCCTTCTTCCTTTTTCACGAGCTTAACAACCCTGCTTGTTCCAAGCCTTTCGGCGCCAAGTGAAATAAACTTTTCCGCATCCTCAAGCGTTTTTATCCCACCGGCGGCCTTTATCCTTACATTTGTGCCTACATGCTTTTTAAAGAGCGCGACATCGTCAAACGTTGCCCCGCCTGTCGAAAACCCCGTAGATGTTTTTATAAAGTCCGCGCCGGATTTTGTGACAGTTTCGCACATTTTTATTTTTTCACTTTCAGTCAGAAGGCATGCTTCTACTATAACCTTAAGCACTTTACCGGCGCAGGCGTCTTTTACCTGTTTTATCTCGTCCAGCACCGCGCCGTACAGGCCGTCTTTGACCCAGCCGATATTTATCACCATATCGACCTCATCCGCACCGTTACTAACGGCGTCCCTTGCTTCGAAAACTTTCGCGGCCGTCGTGTCATAACCGTTCGGGAAACCTATGACCGTACATATTTTAACGCGTCCATTAGAATATACTCCCGCGCGTTTTACATATGACGCCGGTATACAGACGGATGCCGTACGGTACTTTATCCCGTCGTCGCAGATTTGTTTTATCTCGTCCCACGTGGCGGTCTGCGCGAGGAGTGTATGGTCCACTTTACTGAGAATATCTTTTATATCCATAAACGTAAGCCTTCTTTTAATAAATTTTTACCTTGTCCCTTTCTCATAAGGTATGCCGTCTTCCTTAGGCGCTACCGCGCGCCCTACAAAGAGTATCAGTACTATGATGGTAAGTATGTACGGGAGCATTGCGAGTATTTCCGACGGTATGGCAAACTTTCCTCCGCCGAGCACTACCGTAAGTGCCTGTGCAAAACCGAACAGAATGCACGCGCCGTACGCTCCGTAAGGCGTCCATTTGCCGAAAATCACGGCGGCAAGCGCTATGAAACCCTGCCCGCTTATGGCAGTCGGAGTGTACTGCGGTATGATGTCAAGCGTCATGCAGCCTCCGCCGAAGCCCGCGAATATACCTGAAAGCAGTACGCATGTATAGCGTATTTTAGTAACGCTTATGCCGAGCGAGTCAGCCGCCGCGGGATGCTCGCCTACTGCGCGTACCCTTAACCCCCACTTGGTTTTGTAAAGGACGAACCATAAAATAACCGCCAGGGCCGCCGCAAGTACGGCGGTTATATCCAAATTTAAATTTTTTACAGCTGTGCTGCCGGTTTTTATATTACCGAATATTTTTGGAAGCTTGTTTGCTATAGGTTTCGACATTGTCGCCCCGTCGAAAAACATCCGGCACAGAAAGAGTGAAAAGCCCGGGCCTATTAAATTAAGCGCAATGCCTGAGATGGTCTGGTCGGCTTTAAACGTTACCGACGCGACGGCGTGCAGCAGCGCAAGCAGCCCGCCCGCCAGCCCAGCCATTAAAAAGCCGAGCCACGGATTGCCGCTGTAAAAACATACCGCGGTACCGACAAAGGCCCCTATGTTCATCATGCCTTCTATGCCGATGTTTACAACTCCAGCGCGTTCCGAGGTAACGCCCCCAAGCGCGCCGAAAATCAAAGGCGCCGAGTACATAAACGTAATGCTTATAAGCAAAGTGATAGTTTCAAGCATGCGAGGCGTCCCCCTTTGCAAGCCTGTCGGCAATTTTAGAGATAACAGTTGAGAGGGCCACAAAGAATACGATGGTGCCTATCATAATATCAATTATTTCCGACGGAGCGCCTATTTCAGACTGAACGTTTTTACCTCCGTAGAGAAATCCGCCGAACAAAAGCCCCGCAAAGATGCACCCTACAGGCGAGCCGCCGGCTATGAAAGCCACCGACAGTCCGTTGAAGCCGTTATTTTCAAACGCGGCCAAAGTGGATATGTTGTGCGGAGCCATCCCCATGACGGACATGGCTGCCGCCAGCCCAGAGAGCGCTCCGGAAATAACCATTGACTCCAAAAGGCTGCGGTTGACGTTTATCCCCACAAACTCGGCGGCATCCCTGTTAAGCCCTACCGCGCGCATCTCAAAGCCCTTTGTGGTCCTGTAAAGCACGAACCACATAAGCACAGCCATAAGTACGGCCACGAGTATGCCGAAGTTGACGTCGGTCTTAAGCATGACTTCCTTAAGCCACGGTATACGCTTAAGGAAAGCTTTGCCTGAGTCAGAGTACTTCCAAGTCGGAAGCAGCATAACGTACCCGGATGTGTTTATAGGGTAAGTTCCGGTTGAATTAGGCTGATGGAACGCCTGAAGGTTTACAACGTAATTTGAAAGGTAGAGTGCTATCCAGTTCAGCATGATGCTCGTGATTACTTCATGTATGCCGTACTTTGCCTTTAATATACCTACTATGCCGCCCCATATGCCTCCGGCCGCGACGCCCGCCAAAACAAGCACCGGTATCTGCAGTACGGCCGGCATGTTAAGTTTCATGCCGAGCAGAGTTACAACCATTGCCGCAAAAATGTACTGCCCTTCAGCGCCTATGTTAAAAAGGCTTGTTTTAAAAGCGAAAGCCACGCTCAGGCCCGTCAGTATTATAGGCGTCGCCTTTATGATAACGTTTGAAAAATACTTCGGTTTTGCGAACATGCCGCTGAACAAAGCTCCGAAAGCCTGCCACGGGTTATAACCGGCGGCTGAAAGCACAACGGCGGCAACCAGAAATCCAAAAACAACAGATATAAGAGCCGAAGTGATAGGCTTTTTCAAAATCTTAGCTGTTAACTGCATTTTGTCCCCCCCCTGCCATAAGCAGGCCTATCGTTTTTTCATCGGCCTGGCCCTGTTTAAATGTTCCGGCTATTTTACCGCCGTATATAACGGCAATAGTATCCGAAAGGCTCATTACTTCGTCGAGTTCAAGTGAAATAAGCAAAATCGCCTTGCCCTTGTCACGCTCACGCACGAGCATCTTATGTACGTACTCAATAGCCCCCACGTCAAGGCCGCGCGTAGGCTGCACAGCTATAAGTAGGTCAGGGTCGTTTGAGATTTCACGGGATATTATCAGCTTCTGCTGGTTGCCGCCGGAAAGCCCGCGCGCAGGCATCGCCTCGCACCCTGACGGCCTTATGTCGTAATCCGCTATCAGCTCAGACGTATATTTCCGCACTTCGCCGTTACGGAGTATTCCTTTTTTAGAAAACGGCGGCTGGTTATATTTTTCCAATATCATATTCTGTTCGCATGAAAAATTCATTACAAGGCCGCGCCTTTGCCTGTCTTCGGGTATTGTTGAGATTTTATTTTTCACCGCGTTTGCAGGCGTTGTGTTTTGTATCTCGTTCCCGTTTATCTTTATAGTGCCGTTTTCGGCTTTAGCAAGGCACATAACGGCCTCCACAAGCTCTTCCTGGCCGTTTCCGTCCACTCCGGCTATGCCGAGTATCTCTCCCTTATGTACTTTTAACGAAAGCCCCTTCACAGCTTCAAGGCCGCGCCTGTCTTTAACCGAAAGGTTATCTATTTCAAAAACTGTTTCCCCAGGCTGCGCCGGGGTTTTATCTACTATAAGTTTGACGGAGTGCCCTACCATTTTTTCCGCAAGCGTTTCTTCGTCGACCTTTTGGGGATTGACCGTGTCAATCAATTTGCCTCTGCGTATTATGGTGCATACGTCCGAGGACTGCCGTATTTCCTTAAGTTTATGCGTTATGAGGATAATAGTCTTGCCATTTTTTACGAGGTTGTGCATGATACCGATTAAATCTTCTATTTCCTGCGGCGTGAGTACGGCTGTCGGTTCGTCGAGAATAAGGATATCCACACCCCTGTAAAGTGCTTTAAGTATCTCAACGCGCTGCTGCATACCGACGGATATGTCCTCTATCTTTGCATCAGGGTCAACGCTGAAACCGTACTGCTCAACTATGCCCATTACCTTTTCACGCGCTTTTTTATTGTCAATGACGCCTAAGTGGTTTGTAACTTCGCTGCCGAGGATTACATTCTGCATTACAGTAAAATTTTCAACCAGCATAAAATGTTGGTGTACCATGCCGATGCCGTGCTTTATGGCAGTGTTAGGGTCCTTTATGCGGACTTTCCGGCCGTTAAGGTATATGTCCCCGCCGTCCGCCTTGTAAAAGCCGTAGAGTATATTCATAAGCGTGCTTTTGCCCGCGCCGTTTTCACCTAAAAGTGCGTGAATAGTTCCTTTTTTTACATCAAGGTCCACATGATCCAGCGCACGGAACGAGCCGAAGGTTTTCGTAATACCGCGCATTTGCACGGCATATGCGTCACTTATCTCCATAGGAACCTCCAATAGCTAAAATATATGCTTCTCATACGGGAACCGCGCCGTGCGGCGCAGCTTCCGCAGAAAAGCAAAATACCGTAATTTATAAAACGTTATTTCTTTGAAAATTCCGCGTAAGTCGTTTTATCATACGGCGGAACTATGGTGCCTTCTATAATTTGCTTTTGTATTTTCATTGCATCTTCATACACTGACTTTGACAGGTTCTTGTTATCTTCAGGAATGCCTACGGCCCCTTCTTTAAGGCCAAACGTATATGTCTTTCCGCCTATGTCCTTGCCGGCTATGGCATCTTTTGAAACCTGCTCGACCGCCTGCCCCGCAAGCTTCAGAGCTGAAGTCAGGACATTTTCAGGCGCAAGGTATGACTGGTCGCGGTCAACGCCTATGGCGTACTTGTCGGCCTCCTTGGCAGCCTGTATAACGCCTACGCCGGCTCCGCCCGCAGCATGGAAAACTATGTCGCATCCGTCTGAAAACATTTTGCTTGCTATGGCTTTCCCTTTTGCGGAGTCGCTGAAGCTTTCAGCGTACTGTGAAGAAACGCTTATGGTCTTGTTAAGCTCTTTAGCCGCATAGTCGACGCCGGCCTGGTAGCCATACTGGAACTGGTCTATTATGGCGCTCGTTTGGCCGCCGACAAAGCCTACCTTGTTTGTTTTTGTTGTCTTGCCAGCTATATAGCCTACAAGGAACGACGACTCCTGCGCGCGGAACATAACGCCTGTCACGTTCGACGGCATTGTCTTTTCGTCATACTCGTTGTCTACTATGGCGTAGCTTATGTCGGGGTTCTGCTTTGCGGCATTGCCTATGGCGCCTGCCATAGCATAGCCTATGCCCCAAATGATGTCATTGTCGTCATCCGCGAGCTTGTCAAGGTTAGTAGCATAGTCGGCTGCCTGCTTAGACTCAAGGTAGCTTACCTTTGCGCCGGTGTCTTTGTTAAGGCTCTGCAGCCCCTCCCATGACGACTGGTTGAACGACTGGTCGTTTACCCCGCCGGTGTCTGTAACCATGGCGGCTTTAAAGTCTGAAGACTTTCCCTCACCCGACGCCTCTGAACTTGCCTCCTCAGACGAAGCGGCGGCGGACGATGCCTGTGACGACGAAGAAGAACCGGACGAACATGCCGTTACAGATGCCATCATGCCAAGAGCTAAAATAATCGCGACGATCTTTTTCATAAATATCCTCCTTTATTATGCCAAGAAATAAAATCCCGGCCCATTAGCTTAATATGCGGCAATATATATTGCCTGTGCAATGCAATTTATCAGATTTTAAGGGCAAGTTTTATCATATCGTTAAAACCGACTTCACGTTCTTTCGACGGGAGGCTCTCTCCCGACAAAGGACAGTCGGAAATCGTAAGGATGCACAAGGCTTTTTTACCGCATCGCGCGGCATTCATATAAAGCGCGGCGGCCTCCATCTCCACGGCAAGCACACCCATCTTTTTCCACTTAATAAGTGCTTCAGCGTCGTCCCCGTAAAAAACGTCCGATGAAAGCACGTTACCCACAACTACGTGCAGGTTACACTCTTCCGCAGCATCTGCGGTTTTTTTCAAAAGCCCGTAGTCTGCCACCGGCGCAAAAGTCCCCGGGAGCTTATACTGTGCCGCATAGTTAGAGTCCGTGCAGGCACCCATGCCTATGACAAGGTCCCTTACATGCACCCCGTCGGCGATACCGCCGGCCGAGCCTATGCGGATTATATTATCCACGCCGTAAAAATGAAACAGCTCGTAAGAGTAAATGCCTACAGACGGCATGCCCATACCGCCGCCCATGACAGAAACTTCCTTACCGCCATACGTACCGGTATACCCGAGCATGTTGCGCACAGTGTTAAAGCATCTTGGCTTTTCAAGAAAATTTTCGGCAATATATTTGGCCCGTAAAGGGTCGCCTGGCATTAGAACGGTTTTTGCTATGTCGCCCGCTTTCGCCCCGTTATGGGGCGTCGGTGTGTTTTCCATAATTAACCCCCTATAAAAATAAAATCCGCATTAAAATATTATAACACAAAATTAACCTATGCGAATAATTAAGCTCCGGATTTTGATATGGCAGGTAAAAACAGCCCTTACCTGAAAAAATTAAAATTTTAAAAGCGGAGTACCGTATATTTCAGGCTTTATGCCGAAATATTGCAAAACCGTCGCGCCTATATCCGAAAATGTACTGCGTGTTCCGAAGTTTGTTCCCGCTGGGACGCTGCTTCCGTACATAACAAGCGGGGTATATTCGCGCGAATGGTCTGTTGAAGGCGTACTCGGGTCGCAGCCGTGGTCGGCTGTAATCATCAGTATGTCGCCGCTGCCTAAACCAGCCTCTATGGCGGGCAGGCTTTCGTCAAACTCCGTCAGCGCCTTAGCGTAGCCGTCAACATCGTTCCTGTGGCCGTAAAGCATGTCGAAGTCCACGAGGTTTATAAAGCAAAGCCCGTCAAGCTTTTTCCCTGTAAGTTCGATTGTAGCCTTGATGCCCTCAGTGTTGCCGCTTGTATGGACAGCTTCTGTTATACCTTTGCCGGCAAAAATATCGTTTATCTTCCCTACGGCTATAACGTCCTTTCCTTTAGCGCTGAGCTGGTCAAGCATAGTCGCCTTAGGCGGTACAAGCGAAAAGTCGCGCCTGTTTGACGTACGTTTAAAGTTAGGGTACTCCCCCTTGAACGGGCGGGCTATTACGCGGCCTACGCCGTATTTGCCAGTAAGTATCTCACGCGCCGTGCGGCAGCACTTGTAAAGTTCCTCCAAAGGTACTTTTTCTTCATGCGCGGCAATTTGGAAAACGCTGTCTGCAGACGTATAAACTATCAGGCCCCCTGTCTTTAAGTGTTCCTTCCCGTAATCTTTAATGACTTCAGTACCGGAGTAAGGCTTGTTGCACAAGGCCTTGCGTCCGGTTAAGCGCTCAAACCTGCTTATGACTTCATCCGGAAAGCCATCCGGAAAAGTAGGCATAGGTTCGCCGGACTTTATGCCGGCAATCTCCCAGTGGCCGGCCGTAGTGTCTTTGCCGCAAGATGCCTCAGCCATACGCGCGAAAGCTCCCAGCGGTGAAGCTTCACCCGGGCGGCAGTCTACCCCGTCTATGTTGAAGAAACCGAGCTTTGACAAATTTTCCGCATGAAAAAACCTGCTCTTGGAAATTGCTTTTAAAGTATTGCTCCCTTCGTCGCCGTATAAAGCGGCATCCGGCATTTCGCCTATGCCCAAGCTGTCAAGCACAACAATAAAGACCCTTTTCATTATTAACATATCACCTTTCAAGATACTTTTATTTCAGCAGGACCGGTTTTGGGCGGCAAGCCGTATTTAGGGCATCACCGTATTTTTTGCTTAGTGGTCTGCCTTACTTTTAGTGAAACAGGTAAAATATTATAAGCATTTATATTTTTTTT
The DNA here is from genome assembly GCA_002409585.1 of Ruminococcaceae bacterium UBA5413. Lineage (GTDB taxonomy): Bacteria > Bacillota > Clostridia > Oscillospirales > Acutalibacteraceae > Thermocaproicibacter. Next base: position 95,465 of record DHNP01000045.1, read on the forward strand.
GCCGTTCACCATATCTATTATAATACCGGCGGCAAGCTTTCCTATCTTCTCCATAGGCTGTACTACCGTAGTAAACTCCGGAGTCATAAGCCTGCTGAGCAGCAGGCCGTCGTAGCCGACTATCATTACGTCGTCAGGCACGCGCCTGCCCCTTTTGAATAAAACTTTGTACAGCGAAAGCGCAGTCATATCGCTTGAAGCCAGTATGCCGTCGGCATTTGGGAAAAGCCTCAGGATTTCTTTGGCGGAGTCTATCCCGCTTTCAAAGTCATACCCCGCATCGACGTAATGCGGTTCCATGCCATACTTTTCACACGCTTCAATATAGCCTTCAAACCTCTGCACGCCGCTTAAGTATTTTTGCGGGCCGCGCATCTGCACAATCTGGCGGCAGCCGCACTTCACAAGATGTTCGGCAGCCATAAAGCCGCCCCTGCGGTTGTCTGACTGCACCACGGCGGCGGAACAGTCCGTATCCGCTTTTTGGTCGAGCACGACAACCGGTATCCTGCACTTTTCTATTTCTTCGTTTATCATATCGTTGTTTGACATGATAATGATGCCGTCGGCATTCATGGACATAAGCATTTCTATGTACTGGGATTCTTTTTCAGCGCTTTCATCGGTGTTGCACAAAATAACCTTGTACCCACTGCCGAAAGCTTCAGACTCTATGGCGCATCCAATCTCGTTTAAAAAAATATTGCGCACGCTCGGAACAACGTAGCCTATTATCCGCGATGATTTTTTATAAAGTGAACGTGCTATCTCATTCGGTTTGTAGCCGGTTTCACTAATAGCGGATAGAACCCTTTCCTTCTTTTCACTGCTCACGTTAGCCGTCCCGTTCAGGACGCGCGACACGGTCGCGGAGGAGACGTCTGCCAGTTTGGCAATATCACTGATTTTAACCATAAACTCCACCAATCTGTTTTGTAACCGGTTTCATAATTAAATACTATAACTTTTTAAGGAATATGTCAATATATTTTATTGATATTTTTCTATTTTTTTGTAAATAATGCAAAGCCGTGTTTTGCCGCAAACCGAGTATTTCTATGTATATCATATGAAAATAAGGCGGCCGTAAGCAGCGTTTCCTATAATTCAGCCTAAGGTGTATTTTGCCTATTGCCTCAGAAAAAGCCATGTATCCCCTTACATGCATAATTAAGGTAAAGGGATGCACGGCTTATAAACCATATAAAGTTTTGTCAGGCGCTTTGCAAAAGAATGTTAATGCCCTACATAATCTGCCACGGGTTTTTCTGCTTCCGCTCGAACAGGGAACAGCTTAAAATAGAATGTTCAACCATATCGCTAACAACCTGGTCAGTGTAAAAAGCCGTATGCGGTGTAACGATAACATTGGAATACGACTGCAGCATTTTAAGCCAGCGGTTTTTTATGATTTTGTCACGCAGGTCATAATAGTACAGCTCGCTTTCATTCTCAACCACATCAAAGGCAGCCCCGCCGATTTTGCCGCTCTCTACCGCGTCGATAAAACCATCAGTGTCTACTAACGAGCCGCGTGCCGTATTTACAATTATAACTCCGTCTTTCATTTTCGATATGGAGTTACGATTTATAATATGGTAATTGTCATTTGTTGCAGGCATATGCAGCGTTATGACATCACTGTTTTTATAAATGCCGTCAAGGTCAGTATACTCGGCATATTTAGCAGTCTCGTCGTTTTTATACAAATCATATGCCAATATCCTGCATCCAAAGGCCGACAGGCGCTGTATGACGGTACGGCCGATACGTCCGGTGCCCATAACGCCTACCGTTAAATTTTTAAGCACCCTGCCCTGCACATTGTTTAATGAGTAGTCCTGCACTATGCCGTGCATGGTTATGGCCTTAAACTTTCTTACAGCCATCAGTATAAGCATAACGGCGTAGTCTGAAACGCTGTCGGTCGAGTAGCTTACATTTCCTATATGTATGCCAAACTTTTCGGCTGCGTTCATATCTATATGGTCATAACCTATGCTCCTTGTAGAAATATATTCCACGCCGATTTCTTTGAATTTTTTCAGTAAGTCTTCTTCTATAGGCGTTGTCAGCACGCTTACGCTCTTACATCCGGTTGCTAAATCCGCATTTTTCAGATCAGGGGCATCGTCGCAGATAACAGTTTCACATTCATATTTTTTTGTAAATTTATTAATATATTCCAGCTCATCTTTACGGCAGCTGTATGCGCATAACTTCATGTGTCATGTCTCCTTACTATAAGTCACTTTAACGCTTGCGGTTCACAATGAATATTGCACGGTTTATTTATTATGTAAATTGTACCCTGCTTTTTCAATAGCCGTGCATATAGCCTTAAACTGCACCGCATCCTTAGTTTCTATGCAGACAGACAGCTGGCAGTCATTAATACTGGTACTGCCTGTGTTGCGGTCATGGTGAATGCTCATTATATTGCCGCCGAGTTTCGCCACAATAGAAGCAATCTCCATTACCTGCCCCGGCCTGTCCGCCATATCTATAAATATCTGCCCGAAACGGCCTTCCTCAATCAAGCCTCTGTTAATGACCCTCGACAATATGGTTACGTCAATATTACCGCCTGAAACCAGGCAGACTGTCTTTTTGCCGTGCAGATTTACCTTGCCAAACATTGCAGCCGCAACGGAAGCCGCACCGGCACCCTCGGCAACAATCTTTTGTTTTTCTATTAATTCTAAAATAGCGGTGGCTATTTCGTTATCTGAAACGGTGACAATATCGTCCACGTATTTCTTACAGTAATCATATGTCAGGCTGCCCGGGCATTTTACGGCTATTCCGTCGGCAAAAGTAGAAACGCGCTCAAGGGACTCGATTTTGTTTTTCCTCAGTGAATTGAGCATGCCTGCCGCGCCGCTTGCCTGCACGCCGTACACCTTGCACTCAGGTTTCAGCGATTTTATAGTAAAGGCAACACCTGATATAAGGCCTCCGCCGCCTACCGGTACTATAACGGCATCTGTATCCCTAAGCTGCTCAAGTATCTCGGCACCGATAGTCCCCTGCCCTGCTATGACCTTATCGTCGTTAAAAGGGTGTATAAACGTTGCTCCGCTCTCTTTTTGTAAACCGCACGCTTTTTCGTACGCATCATCGTACACACCGTCTACTATGCAGACTTCGGCGCCATATTTCTTGGTTTTTTCAATTTTTGAGATAGGCGCGCACGAGGGTATACATATGAGGGATCTTATTCCTTCCTTAGTCGCGGCAAGAGCAACACCCTGCGCATGGTTTCCGGCGGAGCAGGCGATGACGCCTTTTTCTTTCTCAGCATCCGTTAACGAAGATATCTTGTTGTAGGCTCCTCTGATTTTAAACGATCCGGTTGTCTGCAGGTTTTCGGTTTTCAAGTATATTTCATTGCCGCCGCTTATGTTTGAAGCCGGTATTATGTCAGTTCTGCGTATTATAGGTTTTAACGTGCTTTGAGCTTTTATAATGTCATTTATTGTTATCAAAATTTCACCCCATATTTTAGTAAACAAGATAAAAAGGCATAGATAATGAATGTGCTTATCCGAAGATTGACTGAACGGACAAGCACATATATACAGTATGTTCTATTCTGTCAGCGAGAATTGTTGCCAGGGTTTTATAAAATCAATCAGGAATATCTCGTCTTCGTCAATTCTTCCTATGACATTAGTATTTCCGTAATTTTTTCTGTCCTTCAGCGCAATTTGCATCTCGCCTGTATAGTGTTTATACAGTGCGTTGTCAACGGTTATGTCCCCGCGCCTGATATCCACCGTATTAAACGGCTTAAAGTCATTGCCCGGGTCCTCTACCCTGCTTGCGCTTGAACGTATAATATACTCCGAAACGTCTCCTCTGTTGAAGTGCGGCCTTGAAAGCGCTATGTCCCTTTCGAGGCTTGATATTTTATCATTGAGATGCACTTTCAAAGTCAGTTTGTACGGGTCAACCTTACTAAGCGCCCTCATCTCGTCTTCACTTGCAAACGCGTTTGCAATAAGGACGTCATCTATAAGGTTGGAATTGAACAAGTCCTTTGCCTGTACGTCTATGGGCAAATCCCTGTGTTCTTCCAATGTGCTCAGGCCCTCGCTTACAGGCCACGGCCCGAACCGGGCGGCTTTTGAAGAAACAAAAGCCGCAGTCCGTATGCCGTATTTTTTAAATTGCCTGTTGCATTTCATAAAATGCTCATATCCTATACCCGAATACCGGTGCGGATAAAAGTTATGGCATCCGAAAATATTTTCAGCATTTGGCTGGTAGCTGAAGATGTTGTCAACATATTTGGTGCCCGCACTCATATTTAACTCTATCTTAAGGCCGTACTTGTTGTACGACATTGCCGACTCTTCCTTGCCTGAAAAGCCGTTGTCAAGCCTTATGCCGTACAGTCCCATCTCTTTAAATATTCCTAAGTCGTCATAGCGTATGCCCAGCTCTTCAAAGACCTCAGGGTTTATGTCGGCTATAACTTTCATACCGTATCCGCTGGCATGCGCTATTGTTTTTTTAAATTCGGCAAGTATTTTTTCCTTCTCGCCTTTTACAGATAAAAGGCATGTGAAGATCCGCTTGAACCCGTACTTATCTGCCATATCGATATACGACAGATTTTTTTCCAACGGGGCATGCGCAGGGTATATTGAAAAACCGATTTGTCTCATTTAACTTCCTCCGATTTTATAACTTTAGGATGTCGGCGCGGACAGGATGTTTTTTTTAATCAGTCTGCTTCAGGCTCGGCTTTCGCCGCTTTTTCCTGTTCGCAGTATTGTTTATCTATTATTTTTATAAACGGCAGATAAATAAAGAAAGTAATTACTACTTCGATTGCCTGCCATATTGCCCCGCGCACACCGGAAATTAAGAACCCGCCAAGTACCACCGGCGTAGTCCAGGGTATCATAACGCCGTTCGGCGCAGGTACTATACCTACAGATATAAGGAAATAAGTAAGCAGGCACAGAACAATAGGATTAAGTAAAAACGGTATGGCCATAATTGGGTTGAGAACTATAGGGAGGCCGAATGTAACAGGCTCGTTTATATTGAAAAGTCCGGGTAAGATGGCGAGCTTGCCTATCTTTTTGCACTGCTCCGACTTGCACATGGTCATAAGCACAAGGCATAGAGCCAAAGTGCAGCCTGCGCCGCCTATCCACAGGTAAACAGAATTGAACTGGTAAGTTATAACGTGCGGCAGCGTACTGCTTTCATTGAAGGCAGTAAGATTTTCCGCGGCAAGCGCGTACCATATAGGGTTCATGACCGAACCGACGACATCCGCGCCCGCAATGCCGAAGAGCCAGAAAAGGCATATAAATATATTTGCTACCAAAGTAGCTCCCAATGTGTCGCCAAGCGCTGTAAGAGGCATTTGCAAAATCGTGTATATAAAGTTATCGAGGGTTCCATATGGTGTGTATACAAATATAAGCCTCAGAACTGAAAACAATACAAGCGTAATCGTCCCCGGAATTAACGAAGAGAAAGCTTTTGCCACAGTCGGCGGTACGCCCGCGGGCATCTTGATTTCCCAGCCGTGTTTATAAACCCAGTGTACGATTTCAGTAGCAAAAATAGCAGAAAACATACCTACGAACAAGCCCTTTGAGCCAATCCACTCAAGAGGAATAACACTTGAAACCTGATAAACAGCCTTTGAGCCCTCAGGTGTAAAGGAAGTTGTAAAAGGAGTTAAAATAAAGAACGCAACAAGTGCTATTACAGCCGTGCTCAGGCCGTCCTGCTTATATATGTTTGACAGGCTGTAAGAAATGCCGAGTACTACGAAAATAGTCATTATTGCCATTGAAGCGTGGTATGTAACCGTAAAAAAGTCATTCCACTGCGCCCCGAAGATACCTGCCATAAAGTCAAGGAAGCCCTGCGCCGGGAAATACGCTATCAGGCAGCATATGGCGCCTATGATCAATAAAGGCATGGCTAAATAAAAGCCGTCACGTATAGAAATCAGGTACCTGTTGTTTGCTACTTTGTCCGCTACAGGCATTACCTTGTCTTCAAGCTTATCTAATTTACTCATAACTCTCTCACTCCATATTTTTTTAAATTAAACTCATGGCAAAGTCAAGTACTTTTTCTCCGTCCATCATTCCATAGTCTACCGAATTAATTAACGCCACAGGTATATTTTTAGGTTCACAGAGTTTCTGCGCCCTTTTGTAAGCATACCTTATCTGGGGTCCAAGAAGCACGACGTCGGTGCCGTCTAAATGCTTTGCCATTTCCGCTTCCGGAAAAGCATCTATGGTGACATCGATGTTTTTCTTTTCCGCGGCTTTTCTCATTTTTGTAACCATAAGGCTTGTTGACATGCCTGCAGAACAAAACAATAGAATTTTCTTCATACAAAAACCTCCTCAATAATAATTTAGTAATAGGCCAATGGGTAAGCAGCAATGCCAGTAAGGTATGGCAGCGCGGTGCTTTTCTCTGCCCGCTGCCGCGGCGCTATTTTTTCTGCGGAAAATATCCCTCCTCTTCAGCTGTCCCAATTTCAGTTTTTGAAGCCATTTTAACTGCGAAATCAGCCATCTTCCTTAATGATGTATTAAGGCCGGAGCCGCCGACATTAGGCGTCTCAATAATATAGACTTTATCCTTAAAGGCAGGCGTGCCGGTACTTTCTTTAGACATGGCCGCAAAAGCCGGAGTGTCGAGCTGCTCAGTCATATAACTTGCAAAATATCCGCAGCATTCACCAAAGCGTTTATGGTTCAGCGCTGGCCCGCATATGACCACGTCCGCCTTATAGCTTATAACCATATCCGAAAGTTCCTTCATCGCTGAAGCCTTGTTCCGTAAGAAATAATTGTCGCCGCATATTACGGTTCCTACAATATCTGCTCCTTTTTTCATCAGCATTGTCTTAAGGAGCATGCCCATACCAACCGCACCTCTCTGCGACTGCGGCTTAATGTCCATGCTTTCGTCCCCGCCCATGCCGGACTGTATTTGATTTAAAAATTGTACGACCCTTATCATCGAATCTCTCCTTACTAAAAAGAATAGCTTTTATTACTTAGAACTGATTTTCTTATACAAGTCGACAAATTCACGGGATAAGTCAAGTACCGTTATGGCGTTCATCAGGTGGTCCTGGGCATGCGCCATAAGTATAGTCATCTGCGGTACATTGCCGCCTGCCTCTTCCTGTATAATATCCGTCTGGTACCCGTGTGCCTTTGACAGCGCTTCGCCCGCCTCTTTTAGCAAAGCATCCGCGCCGCCAAAGTCGCCCGACTTTGCGCTGTCGATTGCTTCTATTGCTTTGCTTTTCGCATCGCCGCTGTTTACAATAAGCTGCATCGTTACCTGTTCCATATCCATAATAATATCAATCACCTTTTCACTTTTTTAGTTTCCATATCAGTTATATAGCAAAAACCGTGCCAAAACACATACTGCTTAAAAAATTCGAAATATTTTAACATTTTTTGTCTTTACAGCATATGCTTCTCAATGTGTTTTTATATGTCTGATTATTAAAACACATTTTCAGCGCTGTAAAAACACATTATATATAATTAATTCTTTAAAATTTGACTTTTTAATACATAACTTATATAATTTGAAATATATGAAGGTAAGTACGGAGGAGAGGAATCTTTGAAACGTATAGACATCGTTAAAAAGCGGCTTGCCGAGCTGACGGGGGAACATGGCATCTCAGCGGGGGAACTTGCCGACGACCTTGGCCTTTCGCGGGCTAATGTCAGCAGCGACCTTAATAACCTCTGCAAAAACGGCGATGCTGAAAAGTACGGCTCAAAACCGGTTTTTTATAAAATCACCGAAAATACCATAAAGCAGAGCGCCGAGCTTATGCTTGATGCTTTCATACACAGCAACAGGAGCCTTTTTCACTGCGTGGAAGAGGCCAAAGCCGCCGTACTGTACCCGCCGCACGGAATGCACATGCTTTTTTTCGGCGAAACAGGCGTAGGCAAATCGATGTTTGCCGAGCTTATATATAAATATGCCCACGAAAAGGGCTGCCTGTCTGAAAACGCACCGTTTATAGACTTTAACTGCGCAGACTATGCCGACAACCCCCAGCTTCTGCTGAGCCAGCTCATGGGCGTAAAAAAAGGGGCGTACACGGGTGCCGACACCGACAGGCCCGGCCTTATAGAGAAGGCCGACGGCGGCATCCTTTTCCTTGATGAAGTCCACCGCCTGCCTCCCCAGGGCCAGGAGATGCTTTTTACTTTTATGGATAAGGGCATTTACCGCCGTTTGGGCGAAGCTGAGTCACAGCGGAGCGCATGCGTCCTCATAATCTGCGCCACAACTGAGAACCCGAAGTCAAACCTCCTTAAAACGTTCGTGCGAAGGATCCCGATGATAATAAAAATACCCAACCTGTCAGAACGCAGCACAGACGAAAGGCTTAACCTTATAAGCACTTTCTTCACTAACGAATCGGCGCGCTTGGGAAAGCCCGTATCCGTTTCAGTAAACTCAGTCCGTTCGCTTCTAAGCTATCCATGCCCAAACAATATAGGCCAGCTCAAAAACGACATACAGATACTCTGCGCGAGGGCGTACTCCGACTACGTTTCCGGCAAAAAAGACGGCATATGCATAGTAAGCCTCGACCTGCCGGACTATATACGCAAGGGCCTTTTCAGCGAAACTTCGCACCGCGAAATCTGGAAACGCTTCATAGGCATAAACAAGCGGTTCTGCATCTTTGACAGCAGGTCAAAAACTCCGCTGTTTACCAGCGACGACAGCGAAGGCAGTATTTACGACATGATAGACGAACGCATGCGCGAACTTAAAAGCATAAATGCCGACGAGGAACAGATAGAAAGAAAAATAAACGACGACATAGATGCTTATTTTGAAAAATACATGATACATGAAAACGGCACGCAGAATTTTTTAAACCTGAAAAACCTCGTCGGCATGGATATAATATACACAGCCGACGAAATACTGTCGCTCGCGGCAAAGGAGCTTGTCAGGAACTTCAGGGACGACGTGCGCTACGGCCTCGCGATACATATATATAATTCTATTAACAGGATAAGGTGCGGCCGTAAAATCGTAAACCCGCAGTTAAATAACGTGCGTAAAAAACATCCCGAAGAATTCAAAACAGCCATCAAAAGCCTGCAGATAATAAATGAAAAATTCGCGGTAGAAATGCCTATAGATGAAGCTGGCTTCCTTGCCGTTTTTTTCAGCATGGACTTCATCGGCGGTAACACGAAAGTACAGGTAATCGTCATTGCGCACGGTACGTCCACCGCTACCTCCATGGCAGAAACGGCTAACAGGCTGCTCGGTATAGGCAGCGCCGCCTACGGCATCGATGCCTCCCTTGACGAGAGCCCGCAGTCCGTATTCAAGCGCCTTAAAGGCCATCTTGAACGCCGCCCCGCAAAAGCCGGCCTGCTGCTCCTAATAGACATGGGTTCGCTTATGAACTTCGCTCCTGCCGTGCAGAAAGAGCTCGGCATAAACACAAAAGCCATACCGCTTGTAAGTACGCTGCACGTAATAGAGGCGGCAAGGAAAGCCTCCCTCGGATATTCTTTAGAATATATCTATAACCAAACGTTAAGCATAAGAGACATAACAGCTGAAGAGTTCCATTCCACACCGTCGAAAAGCCGCTTGGCAAGGATGTTCATCATATCAATCTGCACAACCGGCGAAGGCAGCGCGGCATTAATTAAAAACATACTCGACAGCCAGCTTAATTACCACGGTTCCATGTGTGAAACCATAGCGCTGAAGCTTACCGACATTGAAAGCATTAACGAACGTCTCAACACTATATCAAAAATCGGCCGTATAATATGCATTATAAGTTCCTTTAACGTCGATTTCCCTGCGGCCCATTACAGTTTGTCTGAGATAATAGAGGGCGGCTCATTAACACAGATACAAAAAACCGTCGACAGCGAATGCACGCTCGAAAGCATTGGCAACACATTTTCCACTATGCTGAAAAATGCCGACGGCGAAAAGTTACTTTCCGCCGTGAGGGGCACCGTCGGCTGTATAGAAACTGGCTCCGGACTTACACTCGCCTTAGACGTTAAAATAGGCCTTTTCTGCCACATGGGCTGTATGGTTGACAGGCTGCTTTCCAACAGCGGCATAAATGAATTTCCCGACAGGGAAAATTATATTAAAGATAAATCAGATCTTTTAAACGTAATACGCGAGTCGTGCGCCATACTTGAAAGAAGCTTTAACATCTTAATCCCCGAAGATGAAATATGCTACATATCAACGTTCTTTACTTACGAAAACTGCGTCCACTGAGTAAAAACGGCACCGCATAAAAGTTGGCACGGAAAATGCTTATTACTTAAGTGAAAACACTTTTATTTAAAAAGGGGAAATTAAAAATGACAACACAAACGGTTAAGATATTGAACAAGGTTGGGCTTCACGCAAGGCCGGCTTCAATGCTCGTAAACACGGCCGGCAAGTTCGGCTGCGATATCAAAATCAAAAACAGTGAAAAATCCGTAACAGCCAAGTCCATGATAAACCTGCTTTCGCTTCGCGCAAAGATGGGTGACACCATTACAATAGAGGCGGACGGGTCTGATGAAAAAGAGGCCGTGAAAGCACTGACGGATTTAATCAACTCGAAATTCGGTGAAGACTGAAATGGAAACTTTTAACGGGACAGGTGTTTCAAAGGGTTACGCAATCGGTACGGCTTACGTTATAGAGCCTTGTGAAAAGAAGTCCGCCGCACACACGGCCGGTAATTCCTGCGAGGAAGCGGAAAGGCTCAAAGGAGCTGTAGAGCTCTCCAAACGTCAGGTTAAAGATATTGCGCAGAAGGCAAGCAGAAGCCTTGACGGCAAAAACGCCGGCATAATAGAAAGCCAGATAAACTTTTTAGACGACCCAGCCTTTGTCGGCCAGGCTTTCACTTTAATTAAAGGGAAAAACATTTCAGCCGAAACGGCAGTCTCACATGTGGCAGATTCCCTTTACGCCGCATTTTCGCATATAGACGACGATTATATTAAGGAACGCGCGGCGGATATAAAGGATATAGGCGACAGGATACTTAAAAACCTTGCCGGTGAAAAGAGCGGCATTGATTTTGAAAACATGCCTGAAAATACGGTGCTGTTTGCCCACGACCTTAAGCCTTCCGACACCGCACAGATAGATAAGTCAAAAGTCTCGGCCTTTGTCACCGAAGCCGGAGGCAGGACCTCACACACGGCGATTTTGGCAAAAGCTTTCGGCATAGCCGCCGTAGTAGGCTGCAAAGGTATGCTCGGCAATGTAAAAACCGGAGACAAAGTCATAACGGACGGCGTCAGCGGCACAGTGCTTATAAACCCTGACGAAAAAGAACTGTCGAAGTACACGCGTATATCCGAAAAGTTTAAAACTGAAAATGCAAAAAACACCGCGGCGGCTAAACGCGCGGTATATACAAAAGCCGGCAAGCGCATAACGGTAGCCGCAAATATAGGCACTATTAACGACCTGAAGACAGCGATTTCCAACGGGGCGGAGGGAGTTGGCCTTTTCCGCACGGAATTTTTATACATGGACCGCAGCGACATGCCTTCCGAAGAAGAACAGTTTGAAGTCTATAAAAAGGCCGCCCAAATGCTTGACGGCAGGCCGCTTACCATACGCACCCTCGACATAGGCGGCGACAAGAGCCTGCCGTACCTTAATCTGCCGAAGGAGTCAAACCCTTTTCTCGGCCTGCGCGCCATAAGGCTCTGCCTTAAAGACACCGGCATATTTAAGCCGCAGCTAAGGGCAATCCTGCGCGCCTCGGCTTTCGGCAATATACAAATAATGTTCCCTATGATAAGCAGCCTTGGGGAACTAAGCGAGGCAAAAGGTGTACTTGAAAGCTGCAAGGCTGAACTTAGGCGAAGGGGCGAGGCTTTCGACTCCTGCATAAAAACAGGCATGATGGTCGAAATACCCTCCGCGGCCATAATGGCAGACAGCTTTGCCGGACATGTCGACTTTTTCAGTATAGGTACAAACGACCTTACGCAGTACACGCTTGCGGCCGACAGGCTGAACGAAAATGTTTCAGAACTGTACAACCCTATGAATCCGGCAGTGTTAAAGCTCATACAAATGACTATAAACGCGGCGCACGCTGCCTCCATACCATGCTGTATGTGCGGCGAACTCGCATCTGACGAAAAAGCCGCGGCCGTACTGCTTGGGTACGGGCTTGACGAATTTTCCGTAAGCCCCGGCGCAATAACTGAAACAAAGAGCAATCTACTTAAAAAGGCATCTGCGGGGCAATAAAGCGTAAGTATAGTAATTGTATTTTAGTTTTTAAGAGGGCAGGCATTATGAAACTTTCACTTGGAACACAGCAGGCCCAAAAACAAAGCCAAAAACTTGTTTTGACCGCACAAATGAAAGAGTCCTTAAAGATACTGCAAATGCCGCTGCCTGAACTCAAAAGCAAAGTTGAAAACGAAATAACCGAAAATCCGGTGCTTGAGTACCTCGGCCCCGCACAGGAAGGCGACGGCATAAGGCCGCCGTGGCTTGCCGGCAGTACGCCAAACACCGGCGGCAGGCATACAGATGAAAACTTTGACCCTTTCTATGCCATTTCTAAAAAGGACACATTTTATGATTTTCTGCGCGGGCAGTTATATGAGACAAATATACCCCGCGGCATTTCTGAAATATGCGGCTATATAATAGAAAACATAGACAGCCGCGGTTACCTTACGGTTTCGGCCGAAGAAATTGCAGAGGCTACAGGCGCAAAGCCAGCCCATGTGGCAGAGGCGCTCCGCACCGTACGGCAGTTCGACCCGCCCGGAGTGTGCGCGCAAAACCTAAGCGACTGCCTTACTTTGCAGCTCGGACGCCTTCCCGGGTGTGACGTGTACGCATTTGAAATAGCCGGCAATTACCTTAAGCTTTTGTCCGAAAATAAAATTACGTCCATAGCAAAAGAACTCTGCATTACTGCGGCAAGGGCACAGTCATGCTGCAATATAATTAAAAGCCTCAACCCCATACCGGCAAGCGGATACGACACGGGCGGAGATAACATTTTCGTTGTGCCCGAAGCCGAAATATTTAAAGGCGGCGAGGGTAAATTAAAAGTAAAAAACAACGGCGGTTATATGCCTAAAGTATATATAAACAGCTTTTACCTCCGTCTTGCCAAAAAAAGCCCCGATAAAGAAACTGAAAAATACCTGAAAGAAAAAATTAAGCGCGCGTCGGTACTTATCCTCGAAATATCAAACAGGGAAAAAACCATCACGCGCATACTTGAAAAAATCATTGAGCTTCAGCCGCAATACTTTGAGAAAGGGCCTAAATACCTTAAACCAATGGCTTTAAAAGACATAGCGGATACTATGGGAGTGAACGAGTCGACGGTGTGCAGAGCCGTGCAGGGCAAATACATCCTGTGCCCGAACGGCGTTGTCAGCGTGCGGTCGCTTTTTACAAACCGCGTAGGCGGCTCCGGTTCATCAGCCGTAAGCGTACAAAACAAAATAATCGATATATTTAAAAGTGAAGACAGGTTAAGGCCGCTGTCAGACCAGGCTGTGGTTTCTATTTTATCAAAAGATGCTGATATCAAAATTTCACGGAGAACCGTTGCAAAGTACAGGCAGCTACTGATGATTCCGCCTGCATCTAAAAGGAAAGTCTTCGCACCGCCGGAACCCGCCGGCAGGCAGCAGCCTGAACCCTGCAGGCAGAATAATACCGTTTTGTAAAAACCGCCGCCCAAAACGGCGGTTTTTTTATGCCTGTATATAATTTACTCTTTAATATTGTTTTATTTAATTACATACCAAAACAAAAAAATTGAAATATTTTACCTGCCCGCTTCAATAACATGCGGTATTGGTTTATTATATGTATATGATAATAAGGAAAGGTTGATTTATTTGCTTAAAGCCGTAATTTTCGATATGGACGGACTGATGATTGACACGGAACGCCTTACCGTAAAGATATGGGGCAGGCTCGGCAGGGAATATGGTTACAGCGGTATACCCGAAGCCGCCCCGCACACTATGGGGCTTAGGAAAGATGCCTCAAAAAAATTTTTTTCTGAGCATTTCGGCAAAGAGTTTCCTTTCGACGAGTTTATGGGGAAAAGCTCCGCCATCTCGGAAAAATATTTAAGAACAAACGGCGTACCGGTCATGCCGGGGCTTTTCGAACTGCTTGACTTTTTGAAATCAAAGAAGCTCCTGCTCGCCGTGGCAACTTCAACAGCCCGCGAGCGCGCCATGTTTTGCCTTAACGATATTGACGCGGCGAAATATTTTGATAAAATAATATGCGGCGATATGGTTGAAAAGAGCAAGCCCGACCCCGACATCTACCTTAAAACAGCCGCCGCGCTGGGCGCTGCCCCTTCTTCATGCGCCGTACTCGAGGATTCGCCCAACGGCGCTGCGGCGGGCATCGCCGCAGGCATGGCGACTGTCATGGTGCCGGATCTTGCCGCACCGGACGAAAACCTACGCAAAAGTCTTTTTGCCTGCGTCGGTTCTTTGACAGAAACCGTGCCGATCTTTGACAAAATGCTTTGCGGGTGCCGTGCGTGACAATACTCGTTGACGCCGACGCATGCCCGGTAAAGGAAATTATCGTAAGGCTTGCAAAAAAGCGCAGGATACCTGTAATAATGTTTATAGACACAAGCCACGTCCTAAACGACGGCTACAGTACCGTTATAACTGTTGACAAAGGACGTGACAGCGCGGATATAGAGCTCGTAAACCGTATCTCCCCAGGCGACATAGTAGTTACGCAGGACTTCGGCGTGGCGGCCGTTTCGCTTGCGCGCGGCGCGAAGGCACTTAACCAAAACGGCATGGTTTACAGCAGCGAAAACATTGACAGGCTTCTTTTTGAACGGGCGCTCGGACAAAAAATAAGGCGCGCGGGCGGCAAATCCGGTAAAATCCGCCGGCGCACCGCAAAGGACGATAAAAATTTTGAGGCGGAGTTAAAAAAGCTCGCGGGCAGTCCGCCTGTATAGCATTTATTTATTGTATTGAGGCAAATCTTAAAATTTTATGAAATTTGGTGGTAAACTTATGCAGAATTACGACGTCATAATCATCGGCGCCGGCCCCGCCGGTATATTCACAGCGCTTGAGCTTGACAAACTCGCGCCGGAAATGAAAGTCCTTATGGTCGACTCCGGCAGCAGCATAGACAACCGCTCATGCCCCGCAAGGACTACCGGCCAGTGTATGCACTGCAGCACGTGCGCCATAATGAACGGCTGGGCTGGCGCGGGTGCGTTCTCAGACGGTAAATTATCACTTTCAGAAGAAATCGGCGGCAATTTAACGGACTATATGACAGCAGATGAAGCGCGTTCGCTTATAAAATACGCCGACGGCATTTACCTTAAGTACGGCGCTCCTGATATCGTCTACGGTAAAGACAGCAAATTTGCCGAAAAGCTCTCCTATGCCGCAAGAAAGGAAAATATAAGGCTCATTCCCTACCCTGTCCGCCATATGGGCACCGAATATTCGTACAAGGTGCTGCAGGCCATGTACAGATACCTCAGTTCAAAGCCCAATTTTAAGTTTTTAGAGCATACTACGGCCGATACCATAGATACGCAGAACGGCGAGGCTAAAGGCGTATGGATAAAAAGCCGCGACGGTGTACGCACCCTTGTGCAGGCTCCATACGTTGTAGCGGCGCCCGGGCGCGGCGGAGCAGAATGGCTCTCACGCATTGCGGCTGAAAACGGCCTTGAAACAACGAACAACGAAGTAGACATCGGCGTACGCGTCGAAGTCCCCAACGCCGTTATGGATAAGCTTACAAAAAGCCTTTACGAAGCAAAACTTATATATTATTCGGATACGTTTGAAAATAAAGTCCGCACCTTTTGCATGAACCCGGGCGGTATAGTAAGCGAGGAGCGTTACAGCACCGGCACGGGCAAAAGCATAGCCGTCGTTAACGGCCACTCATACGCCGACGAGGACAAACGCACTGAAAACACAAACTTTGCCCTGCTTGTCTCAACAAGCTTTACAAAGCCCTTCAACCAGCCTATAGAGTACGGACGCTACATCGCCCAGCTCGGCAATATGCTGACAGGCGGAGGCATAATGGTGCAGCGCCTCGGCGACCTGCTGCTCGGCAGGCGCACTGACGAAAACCGGCTTAAGCGCTCAACCACAAGGCCTACCCTTAAAAGCGCCGTCCCCGGAGACCTTTCGTTCGTCCTTCCGCACAGGCATCTCACAAGCATAGTAGAGTCGCTCAAAGCTTTCGACAGGCTTGCCCCGGGGCTTTACTCCAAGAATACCCTGCTGTACGGCGTTGAGGTGAAGTTTTATTCTTCAAAAGTTGCCGTAAGCAGCAACTTTGAAACAGCTGTTAAAAACATGTACGCCATAGGCGACGGTGCCGGCATAACGAGGGGGCTTATGCAGGCTTCTGTAACAGGCGTCGCCGTAGCGAGGAATATAGCCGGCAAAACATGACGTTTTTCCCTTAAGGCGCATAAAAAAACGGATGCCGCGTCAACCCTGCCGGCATCTGTTTTTATACTGCTGACTAATATGATACTTTTTTGACAGTTACTTTATCCGTATTTATTTTATGCATATAAACATTGAGGACAAGGCCGAACCCAAAGTAGAGGCAAGCGGCCGACGACCCCCCCGCACTGAAAAACGGCAGCGTTACGCCCATTACCGGCAGCAGGTCCATGCACATGCCGAGGTTAAAAATCGCCTGCGAGGCTATCATGCCGAAAAATCCCATGCATATGGAGCTGCCGAGCATGTCCGTCGCACACCTCGCTGTATGCAGAGTACGTAAAAGTAAAAAGAACAAAAGGGCTATAAGTATTATGCAGCCTATAAACCCCAGCTGTTCGCCGGCAACGGAAAAAATAAAGTCTGACTGCTGCAGCGGCACGGAGCCTTTATTTACCCGCGGGCTTACAAAAAGGCCGCGCCCCCACAGCCCCCCGCTGCCTATGGACATCCTGCCCTGTATCTGGTGGAAGCCGTAGTTTAGTTTGTCCGACTCCAAATTATAAGTGACGAGTATGCGTTCTTTTTGGTATTCGCTTAAGATGTCGTATTTCCACGCAAGCGGCACCGCCGCCGCCGCAAAGGCAAAAAGCACCGCGAAATACCTAAGCTGTATACCCGCCCCAAAAGCCATCGCGAGGAACATGCAGAAAAAGATGACGCCGGCTCCGTCGTCGCCTTGTAAATGGACGAGAGCAATCGGTATAAGCGCATGAAACGCGAGCAGGACAACATGCAGAGGGCTTTTTAACAGGCCGCGCTCATTAAGAGCGTCCAAATGCTTTGAAAAAGTTACCATAAAGCCTATTTTAACGAGCTCGCTCGGCTGAAACGTAAGCCCCCCGGGCAGCTTTATCCAGGCTTTTGCGTGTACTCCGCCTGTGTTGACTATTTCTTTGCCGAAAAGCAGCGTGTAAATTATAAGGAACAGGCAAAAGCCCGCTATGACGTACCAAAAGTTTGATATTTCCCTGTAATCTATCGCCGTAAGCAGCAGCGCGCCTATATATCCGACTATAATGGCGACCAGCTGCGTAGTAAAGTAACTTACTGACTTCCCTTCCGGGTTAGGCACCGTTTTAAGCAGAAGAAGACTGTAAAACGAAATAGCAAACATTAAAAGCCAATAAACCTTGTCCGTCCTTTTAAAGTATCCTGCGAAAGATTGTACAACGCGCATTGCTTCACCCCTCTGTTTATATCAATAAATGCCGCGGCTTAACCGCAGGCCCCCTTTTTACTAAGGCTACCCATTATTATAAAGTGTAACCGCAAAACATTCAAGCCGCGGGCGGTTTTATTTTCACCGGTATTTTTTACTTGTATAAAATATGTTATAATAATACAAATACATTGTACATTTCCATACCATAAGGAATGAGGAACGAAAAATGACCGACATTGAAATAGCACAAAAAACAAAGCTTGTCCCTATTGTAAAAATTGCCGAAAAGCTTGGCCTTAAAGAGGACGAGCTTGATTTGTACGGCAAATACAAAGCAAAGGTAAACGCTTCCGCTTTTAGAAGGCTCTCCGGTAAAAAAGACGGCAAGCTTGTACTCGTTACCGCTATTAACCCCACCCCCGCCGGTGAGGGAAAAACAACAGTGACGGTAGGTTTGGGTGAAGCAATGTCAAAGATAGGCAAAAACGCCGTTATAGCCCTGCGCGAGCCGTCGCTCGGCCCGGTTTTCGGCATAAAGGGCGGCGCGGCCGGCGGCGGCATGGCGCAGGTGGTGCCGATGGAGGACATAAACCTGCACTTTACCGGCGACTTCCACGCTATAACCTCCGCCAACAACCTTCTCTGCGCCATGATTGACAACCATATCATGCACGGCAACGAGCTTAACATCGACCCGCGCAGTATCCTTGTCCCGCGCTGCATGGATATGAACGACAGGCAGCTGCGCCATATGGTGACGGGGCTTGGCGGAAAAACAGGCGGCGTTCCGCGCGAAGACGCTTTCTGCATAACGGCGGCTTCGGAAGTAATGGCCGTGTTCTGCCTTGCCGAGGGAATTGACGACCTGAAAAACCGCCTTGGGAGCATACTCGCCGCCTATACATACGACGGCGAGCCGGTTTACGCGCGCGATTTAAAGGCCGAAGGCGCAATGACCGCTTTGCTTAAAGATGCCTTAAAACCGAATTTAGTGCAGACCATAGAAGGTACTCCCGCAATAATGCACGGGGGACCTTTTGCAAACATAGCGCACGGATGCAACTCCGTGGCAGCTACGCGCCTCGGGTTAAAGCTCGCCGACTACTGCATTACAGAGGCTGGCTTCGGTTCAGACCTCGGCGCGGAAAAATTCATGGATATAAAGTGCCGCCTGGCGGGTTTGAAGCCGGCGGCCGTCGTACTTGTGGCAACAGCGCGCGCCATTAAGTACAACGGCGGAGTACCTAAAAACGAAACAGGACACGAAAACCTCGAAGCGCTTAAAAAAGGCATCTGCAACCTCGGCGCCCATATCTCAAACATCAAAAAATTCGGCGTGCCGCTCGTAGTAGCTATAAACCGCTTTGAAAGCGACACGGAGCAGGAACTCGCTTTCATAGAAAAATACTGCCGTGAAAACGGAGCTGACTTCGCCTTGTCTGAGGGCTTTTCAAAGGGCGGCGCCGGAGGCACAGATTTAGCGGAAAAGGTTTGCTTAGCCGCAGGAAAGCCGTCAGCTTTTAAGCCGCTATATGATGCTTCATTGCCTATAAAAGAAAAAATCGGAACCATAGCTGCTGAAATATACGGTGCGGACGGGGTAAGCTACACGCAGAAAGCATTAAAATCGCTTAAGGAAATCGAAGCGCTCGGTGCTGACAGGCTGCCGGTCTGCATAGCAAAGACACAGTACTCGCTCTCAGACGATCCCAAACTTCTGGGCCGCCCGTCAGGCTTTAAAATAACCATACGCGACATGCATCTTTCGGGCGGCGCAGGCTTTATTGTGGCATACGCTGGGAATATACTCACTATGCCCGGCCTGCCTAAACATCCGGCGGCAGAAAACATAGACGTCGGGAGCGGCGGACTTATATCGGGCCTTTTTTAAAGCCCAAGCGCGGGCACATACACGCGCGCATATTAACTCTTTAAAATAAAATGAAGCGGCACTTTAAAGCGCCGCTTGCTTAGGCGGGATTTTTATGGTCAGCGTTACAACCGGATCGGAAAATGAAACGGAAGCACTCGGTGAAAAAATATCGTCAAAATTAAAAGGCGGAGAAGTTCTCGCCCTTTTCGGCGGCATGGGCATGGGAAAAACTGCCTTTACGCGTGGCCTTGCCAAAGGCCTCGGAGTTAGAAGCGGCGTTTCAAGCCCTACGTTTGCGCTTATGCATGAATACCGGGGACGGTTAACCGTTTACCATTTTGATATGTTCCGCATAGAAACATGGGACGACCTTTCTTCAACGGGCTTTTTCGACTGCATTGACGCGGGCGGTGTAACGGTAATTGAATGGAGCGAAAACATTGAAAACGCACTGCCCGCAGGATCAATAAAAATACGCATATCACGCGGCCAAAACGACAACCTGCGTGTTTTTGAAATAGAGGGAATGGATATATGATGATACTTGCCGTAGACTCCTCGGCCGTGGCCGCTTCAGCCGCCATAGTAAGCAGCGGGAAAATCACGGGGGAATTTTACATCAACACAAGACTGACCCACAGCCAGACTCTTATGCCGATGATACACGACCTGCTCGTGTGCACACAGACCGATATAAAAGACATAGATTTATTTGCGGTTTCTTCCGGCCCAGGTTCCTTTACAGGGATAAGGATAGGCATAGCGAGCGTAAAAGGCCTTGCGTTTCCGCTCGGCAAGCCGTGCGCTGGAGTTTCTACGCTTGAGGCGATAGCATATAACCTTGAACATATGGAAGGTACGGTGTGCGCCGTAATGGATGCCCGCTGCGGGCAGGTTTACAACGCCGTATTTTCCGCCGACGGCAAAAAGCTGCAGCGTTTAACACCCGACAGGGCCATATCCGTTGAAGAACTTTCGCGTGAATGTGAAAAATATGCCAAACCTATTTTTTTGGCCGGCGACGGCGCAAAATTGTGCTATAATGATATACGGTTTAAAGCGCTCGGCGCCGCGCTTCCTCCTGAGCCGTTGATTTACCAGCGCGCGTGCTCAGTGGCACAAGCAGCCGAGCATGCAGCCGCGGAAGGTAAAACCGTGCCATCGGCTGACCTAATGCCTGTTTACCTGCGGCCGGCGCAGGCGCAGCGTGCATTAAAAAATAAATTATCGGAGGGTAAAAAACTATGATTGCTTTAGGGGCTGACCACGGCGGTTTCAAACTCAAAGAAGCTGTAAAAAAATACCTCGAATCTGAAAACATAGAGTACAAGGACTTCGGGACATTCAGTGAAGAATCGGTAGATTACCCTGTCTTTGCCGCAAAAGTAGGGCATTTCATTATGGACGGAAAGGCCGAGCAGGGCATCTTGTGCTGCGGGACAGGCATAGGCATAAGCATCGCTGCAAACAAGATAAAAGGCATACGGGCGGCGGTATGCACAAACGCTTTCTGCGCGGAGTTCTGCCGGCGCCACAACAACGCCAACATACTCTGTATGGGCGGAAGGGTCATAGACGAAAAACAGGCGGTAGAACTTGCAAAAATATTTTTGAATACTCCTTTTGAGGGCGGCCGTCACGGAAGGCGTGTTGACGAGATTGCCCAAATTGAACGTGGGGAACTGTAATTTTGAATATCTTATAAATGGAGGATATATATTAATGGAAAACAACGTATTGGTAATGGACCACCCGCTTATACAGCATAAACTTACGTACCTGCGCGACAAGAACACAGGTTCAAAAGATTTCCGCCAGCTCATAAGTGAAATAGCCATGCTGCTCTGCTACGAGGCTACGCGCGACCTTCCGCTTGAGGAAACTACGGTCGAAACTCCAGTCGCCACGGCAAAAACGGAAATAATAGCAGGCCGCAAGCTTGCCTTTATACCTATTTTAAGGGCAGGCCTCGGCATGGTTGACGGTGTTTTACAGCTTGTCCCTGCTGCAAAAGTCGGCCACATAGGCCTTTACCGCGACCCTAAAACCTTAAAGCCGGTTGAGTACTACAGCAAGCTGCCGCTCGACATAGACCAGCGCGACGTTATAGTGCTTGACCCAATGCTCGCGACAGGCGGTTCGTCATGTGACGCGGTTTCCATTATTAAAAAAAGCAACCCTAAAAGCATCAAGTTCATGTGCATTATAGCAGCACCCGAGGGTATAAAAGTCTTTACAAAAAATCACCCTGACGTTAAGCTGTACTGCGCGGCCGTGGACGACCACCTCAATGACAAAGGCTACATCGTCCCGGGGCTTGGCGACGCGGGCGACCGCATCTTCGGTACGCTTTGATAAATAAGTAATTTCTACAGAATATACAGGGCGGAACCGCCGAGCGGTTCCGCCCTATTATGTTGTACCTGCGTATTTACATGGCTTATAAGCTGTAAAATTTATTTAAGGGATATATTCTTCCTCTGCCTTAACAACTTCGCCGTTTTTTACAGTGAGCCAAAACGCACCCTTCCCCTTCTTTTCATCAATACGTTTCTTCATTCCGTTTTCGTCCGTTTTCTGTGTATTGGTATCATAAATATAAAACCCTGCTTTAGTGTTCAGCTTAAAAGTTTTTTTGTCAACTTTCGGGTTGTATATATAAAACCCGGACGGCATATCGTCGTCCTTATTAAGATCCAGTTCTTTCATCCTGCCAGTCTCATCAGATGTTATCCATTCCGCCAAGTCTGCGGTAAGCGTATTTGTTTTAACGTTAAGTCCGCTAAGATACGCAAAGTACTTTGTTTCGGTTTCAAGACTGCCCAAGTCAAGCGTATCGCCTTCTGTATTTTTATAACGGTTATTTTCATCCTGATAAAAAAGCCATTTCGCAAGCGCGGCATCAAAGACCTGCCCGTCATTCGGTTTTTCAAACTGTGCGAAAGTTATGATTATTTGCTTACCCTTTTTTACCTTTGACTGCAATTCGCCGCTGAAGTCCATGTTTTCAAAATATATTTCCGTTTCCTTACCGTAATGGGTATAGTAGTCGTACGTGTCCTGTGCGGTATCGCTGTCCTGCGGCAGGTCATCGGTCATTTTGACTGTAAGCGACACGAGTTTGCCGTTTTTAGTATTAACGTTTTTTACAGTGGCCTTTACTCTGTTAACGGGAGAAACTTCCTCCCAAGTGCCTTCCTTTTTCGTAGGCGTATTTACGCGCGGCCAGTTTTTGAACACCTTATAGGTACTTTCTTTCGATTTGGTCTTTCTGTTATAAACGACAAGGTTAAGGTCACGCGTAAGCGAATCGCCGCCGTCGTCAAAGTACACAAACCTGTCATTGTCTATCTCAGCATACATATCACCCGCGTTCACGGGCGGATTCTTAAATTTTTCATCAATGCTGCCGTGTTTTTCATAAATGCCATTTACTTTCTTATACGGCACCTGCTCAAGGCTGTCTGAATCTATATCGTATTGATACATGTAATCATCAGTATCGTTTCCGCTGCTGTCCATGTACACGGTCTTTCCGTCTTTGCTTACGAAAACGGACGTATACTCTGAACCCTGTATGTTGCCGCAGCCTATTTCATCAAGGTTTAAGCTCTGTGTAATATTTTGCTTTTGAATATCGTAAACAAAAAGTCCGAAATAGCCGTGGAAAACTACTCGCGAACCCGAAGCATAATCGATTTCAGGTATGAACCCTTGATAGTTTAAATTATAAAAATCATTGTCGTTAAGTATTCTATTGTGAGCCACTTCTACTGAAGTAAACTTTTCACCGCTTTTATGTCCGCCCGTAAATCCGTTAAAAACATTGAAAACCCATTCGTAGCCGTCGTCCGCCGCAACGTTTACCGTGGATGTCTCTGTCCCCGTCTGTACCGCCCTTACGGCGCCATGCTTACCGGGCGCTAAAATCTGTTTTTTGTTTGCCGGCTTATCTACGGGATATACCACCGCCGCGCCCTGTTTTTTATCCTTTTTAAGCGAGCCGAACAATGCGATATAATTATAATCATAACTGACAAACTCATTTGTTATGTCTATGCCAAAATTATCCTTTACTATACCGGCGCTTACATCGTCTATGATTTCAGAGTGTAAAATGGTGAACGATTTAACGATTTTAAGCGCTTCGTCTTCTTTAATCTTATCAGAATTAAAATTTATAAGGTATGTAACAGTGCTGCCATTCGGGATTATAAAAAAATTCAATTCATTAGTATATGAAGTATCGTCCGCGGCGGCAGGCTGCGTGCGGCGCAGCGTTACCATAGTTGTAGGGTATGTAAAGCCTGTAAGCTGTTTTTTGCTAAGCTCCTCAACATGGTTCCCATACAGTTGTGAAAACGGCTCTGACGGGTCGTAGTTCATTACTTCAAACGAACAC
Organism: Ruminococcaceae bacterium UBA5413; assembly: GCA_002409585.1. GTDB lineage: Bacteria > Bacillota > Clostridia > Oscillospirales > Acutalibacteraceae > Thermocaproicibacter. The sequence continues at coordinate 119,482 of DHNP01000045.1, forward strand.
ATCTTCCCGTTATTCTTTAAGATGTTTTCCGACATCTGCCACGCTTTAGGAACAGAAACTTCAAACCTGTCGTATTTTATTACTTTTGTGTCATTTTCACTGCGTATTTTTAAAACAAACGGGTAAAAATACGATTTTCCCCCATATTTGGCAGTTATACAGTAACCGCAGATATCATTTACCCTGCTGTCAGAACTTAAATACGATGCCATATTCTTTTTTACGGTAAAAGAGTAGGCGCCGCCATTTTCGTCTATATTTAAATTTTCAGGCTTTATATTTTTACTGTATTTATATTTTCCTGTGCTGTTTATCAAAACGCCGGTCACTGCAACTTTGTCGGGCTTTTTCCCACTGAAGCTAAGCCTTACCTCAGAGCCTTCAGCCGCATACGGTATTGCATCCGCCTTGGTCTTTTCAATAACCGAAACAAATAATGAGTCCTCCACGGCTTTATCTGTTCCCTCAACGTTTAAGTCAGCCTTTGTGCTTTCTATGGTAACCTTCACGCGCGGGCCTGTCGTACCGTAAGCCACAAAAAGGCCAAAAAAAGCCGCTGCTGCTGCGACCGCACACAAGGCCGCAATGCCGCGCCGCTTTTTCTTTGTATCAAATATTTTTGCTATACGTTTTTTCATGGTTTTCTTACCGCCGTAAAAATACGTCGAAAATGCCGTTTTGCATCTTTCGCCTTTACTTACTGCAGATAAGATAGCTTCGCCGTAAAGCTTTCTGTCCGCGCTGTCCATACATTTTGTTACCTCGGCATCGCATACAAATTCAATGTCTTTCGCCGCCTCGCGCGGCATTAGCCATATAACAGGGTTAAACCAATGTACGGCGTTTGCGGCTGTTATCACAAATTTATACCATATGTCACGGCGCTTATAGTGTACAAGCTCATGCCGCAGTATCATTTTAAGCTCTCCGCCGGCATACTCCGCTTCAGGCAAAAAAAGTATTGGCCGGAAAAAACCCGTCATCATAGGGCTTGAGATTTTTTTGCTGCGTCTCAGCTGTATGCCGCCCCTTATATTCATGTCCCTAACGGCAAATGAAAAGGCTGCGCGGCAGGCGGCATCCTCCTCCGGACGGCTCCAGCGCATTATATTCTTTCTGAACACAAAGTACTTGGTAAGCTGGTATGCCATAAAAGCTGCGGCGCCCAAAGCCCACGCAACAGCGGCAATTTCTCCAACTGAAAAAGTCCTGCCAGAGTTTTCATATTCCTGCTGTACGGCGGTGTCCTCTTCACCGGCGTGCTGTTCCGTTATCTTTTCAGGGGCTGAACGCGCAGGCACCTGGCTGCGGCTACGCTGGGCAGGCATATGCACCGTTACCGTACTCTCAGGTACCGCGACATTTACCGGCGGTTCCGGCACATGGTAATTAAACGGTATGAGCAGCCGCACCGCTAAAATAAGCCAGACCCAGCAGCGCCACTTCGCCGTAAACTTTTTGTTAAGCCAATTTGAAAGAATAAGGACTATAAGTATGACAGCAGACACAGCCGCCGATATTTCCAATAGGTTGTAAAATACCCGCGTCATTGGCGCCCCTCCCTTTCCACTTTGTCAAGGAAGTCCCGCAGTTCCCGCAAATCTTCCCTCCCTATGGACTTACTGTCATAAAGCGACGACACAAAAGCGGTAACCGAGTTGCCGTACAGCCTTTCGAGAACCGTTTTGCTTTCGCGGCGAAGGTATTCGCCCTCAGATATCACTACGCTGTATATATTTTCCCTGCCTTCACGCGTAACCCCTACAAAGCCCCTTTTCGCAAGGCGGGACAAAAAAGTAAGTACGGAAGTTATCTTCCAGTTTTTAGTCTTCTCAAGTTTGCCGCATACATATGCTGAAGTAACCGGCCCGCCGGCTTCCCACAGAACCTGCATGACGGCAAGTTCAGACGAAGGCAGGCGTTTTATTTCCTGTTTCATTTTACACTCCAAATATCAAAAATTAGCTCTACATTTGTAGAACATAATTTCATTCTACACTTGTCGAATGAAAAAGTCAAGGCAAAATTTCAGCCCCTGCCGCCAAAAGTACTTTGCTTTTTAACGGCAGGGGCTTTTATTAAAAACCTTAATTATTTAAAATACATATAATACTGGCACTTTATCATGCCGTTGTACAGTTTGCGCCGCTTGTCGGCTTTCCGGCCGAAGCACTTTTCAAAGTCGTCGTCAGGGCTGATAATCGAAAAACTCCACCCGCGTCTGCCGCTGAAAACCTCACCCATTGTCCTGTAAAGCTGCTCCGACTGTTTGACGTCGAGCAGCCTCTCGCCATAAGGCGGGTTGCATATGACACAGCCGTACTCGCCGCTCTGCTCAAAATCCGATATATTCCTGTTTTCCACTGATATTCTCGTCTTTACGCCGGCTTTTTCCGCGTTGGCAAGCGAAAGCTCCACCGCGTCATTATCTATATCGTAGCCGTGTGCGGTAAAAGCGGCGGAATGCATCTCAAGCTCGCGCGCCCGCGTGCGCTCTTTTCGCCACACGCCGCCGCTAACATTGGTCCAGCGCTCTGCCTCAAAGCGCCGGTGTACACCCGGCGCTATATTTAAGGCATACAACGCCGCCTCTATAAGTATAGTGCCGGAGCCGCACATAGGGTCTATGAAGTTGGCGTCGTGCCTCACACGCGAAAAATATGCCATAGCAGCGGCGAGGGTTTCCTTTATAGGCGCCGCAGTCGCGTTTGCCCTGTAACCGCGCTTGTGCAGCGGCACACCCGTAGTATCTACCATAACGCTGACGTTGTCTTTAAGTATAAGGAACTGTATCTGGTACTTTGTGCCGGTTTCTTCGAACCAGCTTACGGAGTACTTTTGCTTAAGCCGCTCGACTACCGCCTTTTTTATAATAGACTGGCAGTCGGGCACGCTCATAAGCTTTGAACTCAAACACGCGCCTTTTACAGGGAAAGCGTCTTTGCGGCCTATGACGCGCTCCCAAGGCAGTCCTTTAACTCCCTGGAAAAGTTCTTCAAAGCTCTGCGCCACGAAGCTGCCCATATTTATGAGAACCCGTTCGCCATAGCGCGAACATATATTAGCACGCGCAAGCATCTCATCGCTGCCATCGAAAAGAACGCGTCCGTTCTGCGGCCTTACATTTTTTGCATCCATTTTTCTAAGTTCGTCCGCTACAGGTCCCTCAAGGCCGAGCAGGCATGGTATGACAAGCTCATAATTATCCATAAATTCTCTCCATATTTCAATATATAACACATAAAGCCGGACCGCACAGCACTCATACGGTATTGGTAGCGGTTTGATAAATTTACAGGCGCAGGCAGGAGTTTAATACAGCAGAGCATGTAAAAGGGCCGCCGCCGGCGGCCCACCGTGCAGTTACTCTGTATCCGGTTCAAGCAAGCCGTAGTTACCATTTTTCCGTTTATAGACTACGTTTATTTCATTATTTTCCTGATTGCGGAACATAAAGAACTGGTGGTTTAAAAGTTCCATCTGCAAAACGGCCTCGGAGGTACTCATAGGCTTGACTGGGAAATGCTTTGTGCGGACTATTTTAAACTCGCCTGCATCATTATCATTATCAGAAGGGTTTTCTTCTATGTATTCCTCCAATACCGACGAATGGACTTTTTTGTTAAGTTTAGCTTTGTTCCTGCGTATCTGCTTGCCAAGTGCGCTTACTACCTTGTCCAGTGCATCGTTCATCTCGTAGTCGGTAGCCTCGGCACGGTAAATCATGCCCTCAGAAGTAATCGTTATCTCAACCGTCTGGCGGTTTTTTTCAAGCGTTACTACAACTTTAGCCAAAGCATTTTCGGAAAAGATGCGGTCAAACCTTGACAGCTTCTTTACGGCGAGTTCTTTAAAATTATCCCTTAAATTAACTTTCCTGCCGGTTATGGTAACATTCATAGTAACATCTCCTCTTGTATTTTGCACATTTACTGCGCAGGCAAGAGCTGCATGTACAGCTCAGCTTATATATAATATAACATAAATCAATGCGAAATAAAACGTATTTTTTATACAAATTTAACGATTTAATATATACTATTTAAATACTGCGCAATACAAAAATATAAAGATGTCAAAAGCCGCTGCTGCTTATATGACTTTACTTTCATGCCTTGTAACGTGGCAGCCTACGTTTACCGCGACAGGCAGTCCGGCTATGTGCGTAGGGTACCACTCTATATTTACGGCAAGGGCTGTCGTGCTGCCGCCGAAGCCCTGCGGCCCTACCCCTGTGGCGTTGACCGCCTGCAGCATGCGCCGTTCAAGCCCCGCGTAAAATTCATCGCCGTTACGTTCGGACACCGGCCTGCACAGCGCGCGTTTGGCAAGCTCTGCGCACAGCTCAAAGTCACCGCCTATGCCGACGCCGAGCACAAGCGGGGGGCATGGCCTGCCGCCGGCAGCTGTCACCGTTTCCACTGCGAAGCCTATTATATCGTCTTCAGATGCAGAAGGAGTAAACATCTTTATGCGGCTCATATTTTCACTGCCGAAGCCCTTTGGGGCAACGGTTATTTTTATTTTGTCACCCGGTACTATGCGCGCGTGTATGACCGCCGGTGTATTGTCGTTTGTATTGCCTCGCCTTATGGGGTCGGCCGCAACCGAGCAGCGCAGAAAGCCATCCGAATATCCCTTTCGCACGCCCTCATTTACGGCATCCTCAAAGTCCCCGTCCGTTATGTGGACTTCCTGCCCTATATCAGCAAAGATAACCGCCATGCCGGTGTCCTGGCATACAGGTATACCCATCTGCCTCGCTGCGTCCATATTTTCGCCAAGCCTCGCAAGGATTTCCCTGCCTATAGTGGAAGATTCGCTTTCTTTTGCCGCGTATATTACACTTTCGAGGTCTTTGGGCAGCACACGGTTAGCGCTAATGCACATGCGCCTGACTTCCGCAGTTATTTTTCCGGCAGATATTTCCCTCATTTCAAATCACCTTTTCCCGCAGCCGGCAGCTATTTTCCCGCCCGCAATTACATACTCAGGCTTTGACTTAATGTCGAGCGGGTCACCCTCGAACACAGCCATGTCAGCGTCCATCCCCGCGCGTATGCTGCCTACGCGGCCGTCTATGCCGCATATACGCGCTGGGTTTACAGTAATAGCCTTTAAGGCTTCTTCCCTCTCCATACCCTCGCGTACAGCTATGGCGGCGCACATGGGCAGGTACTGTACCGGCACTACCGGGTGGTCGGTTATTATAGCCGTCAGTATTCCGTTTGAAGAAAGTATGCCCGGCGCTGCCGGCGTCTGGTTTTTAAGCTCTGGTTTGCATCTGTCACTCAGTATCGGCCCCGAAAGTACCCGTGCGTTTTCCATTTTAAGCCCGTCTTTTATCAAATAGCCTTCGGTTCCGTGAACTATGACGTAGTCAAGGCCGAACTCTTTTGAAATACGTATGGCGGTATAAATGTCGTCCGCCCTGTGCGCGTGTATATGCACCTGTATTTCCCTTTTTAACGCCGGAAGCAGCGCCTCGCACTTCATGTCGTACTCCGGCATGTCGCAGTCATCGCTGTCTTCTGCCCTTGCGATATCGTCCGCATAGCGCTTTGCCTTTAAGAATTCATTCCTGATGAGTGAAGCTGTCGCCATACGTGTAGACGGTGTTTCATCCTTGCCGTGGTAAACATTTTTAGGGTTTTCCCCAAGCGCCATTTTTATAGCAAGCGGGGCTTTTATTATCATGTCATCTATACGGGTGCCGTACGTTTTCACTGCGGCCATCTGCCCGCCTATGGCGTTTGCGCTTCCCGGCCCTGTAACTACGGACGTTACTCCGGCCTCAAGCGCCTCTGAAAAGCAGCGGTCAAGCGGATTTATGGCGTCAACCGCACGCAGCTGCGGCGTTACAGGGTCTGTTTCCTCATTGCCGTCGTCGCCCTCAAACGCAAGGCCGTCTTCCCACATGCCGAGGTGCGTATGCGCATCGACAAAGCCAGGGTAAACGCCGGCGCCTTTTACGTCAAGCACCTTTGCACAGCCCATGTTAAGCATGCGCGTATTTTCCAGGTTATCCGGACTGCCTGAAGCTACGCTCTTAATTTTACCGTTTTCCGAAAAAATGTATCCGTTCGGTATATCTTTGCCGGACATAGTATGTATATATGCATTTGTTATTAAAAGTGAATCCATATCGTATCCCCTGATTAAAATAATAGAAATAGCCTGCTAAGAAAAGTTTGTCCAAAATTTAAAAAAAGCGGAGTCATATACTCCGCTGAATTTATTTGGCCTGATTTGAATTGGAGCGGCGCGAGAAACCGCCGTGCTTACATTCCTTTGCTTTTTTTAAGTCGAGCAGCTTTTCGTCGCTCGTCTGTTTGAACTTAGTAAGCATATCCTCGAAACTCGCGGGTTTATTCCTGCTGCTCGGTTTCCATTCATAATTACCTGGGCCGGTGCATTCACGCTGCGGCTCACGGCTCCTCACCGCCGGCCTGACGGTATTATTATTTTCAACCCTTTTCATTGAAAGGCTTATCTTGCCCTCTGGGCTGATGGAAAGCACTTTTACTTTCACCTGCTGGTTTAATGAGACAAAATCGCGTATTTCCTTAACGAACATAGGTGCAATTTCAGAAATATGAACCATGCCCGTTTTGCCGCCGGGCAACTCGACAAAAGCGCCGAATTTAGTTATGCCCGTTACTTTTCCTTCAAGGACCGCTCCTACCTCAAGCTGCATAAATTAGTTTTTTCCTCCTTAAATAAAAGAGCTGCTTACTTTCCGGCTATATTTATAAACACACGCTCCCCGGGTTTAGCGTAACCGAGGTCCTCACGGGCTTTGCGTTCTATATACTCGCTGTTGTCCCCGTCCGAGGTAAGCGCGCTTTTGATTTCCCCGTTTTTAATCTCCTGCACCTGTATCTGCTGTTTGATCTCAGAAAGCTGCCTGCGTTTTTCGTTTATTTTTATCTGCTGGTTTACAAGCCCCCAGACCATATAAACAGCAAATACAAATATAGCAAAACGAAGTAAAAAGCTTTTTTTAACTTTTTGCTTTTTTATTTCTCGCATACAGCAATGCACCCTTCCGCTTTTTATGTGTGCATTTATGTCTATGGATATAATTATACACTACCACGGCGTGACTTTTCAAGCACTTTTTACTTTTTAAAATTATTTTTGTGTTTAAAATGTGCACTAAAGTCAAAACCGCACCCGAAACTTTATTAAAAAGCTTACCCGCGGCGTTTCTTACCGGATAAACTAAATATTTGTAAATAAAGCGCGATACCTTTCTGAAAACCCACGCTGTTATCTGCCCTACAGTATAGTAATACGAAAAAAAACCGGCAAACTCGCCGAGCAAAATATAAAACCGGACTTTCCCCCCAAGCGAAAGTGACAGCAGAAAAGTAAGCAATGCCGCAAAAACCATGTAAAAAAAGTCTTGGAAAAAGACCGCCCGCTTCTGTGTATGGAAAAAAGTCCTCCATATGCGCAGTATGTCATAACAAGCGCCTAAAGCGATGCCGGCAGCTATGGAAACCGCAAAGCCGAACGCCTGGTAAGAAAAATCCGAGCCGAACACAGGCACACTCCCTTACTTGAGCAAACGGGAAAAGAACCCGCCCGACGGCCGGTTTTCAGCGTAAGACACAGACGTTATCTCCCCGCTTAAAGTCAGCTCGCCGGTTTCGACATTAAGCTTCTCTATATGGAGTTCGGCACCTTTTACGGACAGCTCCCCTATATCCGTACAGGCGGTAACTGTTTCGTCGTCAAAATTGTTGACGTTTGACACACCTGTTGCAGTCAGCACTTTCCTGTTATCCAAAACAAGGGTATGCGGTGTTTTAACCGTTTTTTGTTCAGGCAATTCGGCTCCCCTCCCCGCTTAGGCTAATAAAATAATATGCACGGTATGGGAAGCATATACTTAAATAACAAATCAGCCGCATGTGCGTATGGCAAAACGGCCGCCGGCAATTTATACCGTACAGCCGTCAGGGCAGCTTTACTGCACTACTTCATACATTTCGGATGCGCTGCTTTTGGCGGCGTACTCGTTTATTCCCGTTACTTTTACCTTCAGGGCATGCGCGCCCAATTTAATTTCAAGTTCGTCGCCTATCTTCACTTCATAAGAAGCGCGCGCGGGCTTTGCGTTAACAAGCACCCGCCCTGCGTCGCAGGCTTCGTTTGCTATGGTACGACGCTTTATGAGCCGTGACACCTTAAGATACTTATCAAGTCTCACAGATTATTTTCCTCCGAAAGGCATGCCGCCCCGTTAACCGGCGGCGTCAGCCCTGCCATAAAAATAAATTGCCGGGGCCGCGGCCCGTTTGCCTCAGTCCCGGATTTATAAAACATCAAATTGCGGTAGCGTCTTTGAACGCCTTGCCTGCCTTGAACGCCGGAACCTTTGAAGCCGGTATGGTGATAGGTGAGTTTGTTCTCGGGTCACGCCCCTGGCGTTCGCTGCGTGTCCTGACCTCAAATGTGCCAAAACCAACAATCTGAACTTTTTCATCTTTAGAAAGCGTTTCCATTATCGTGGATATTACTGCATTTACTGCTTTATCTGCATCTTTTTTTGCCAAACCAGTTTGTTCCGAAACAGCTAAAATTAAGTCTGTCTTATTCATATACTTAACCTCCGTTTTTTATTATTCAACAGTTAGTAACTGTGAATTATGACTTCAAAGCGGCATATTACTCTGCGGTTTCTTTCTGCCCGCACTCCGATATGAACCTGTCGCACGACTTTGTCAAAGCCTGTTCGGCTTCGATATGAAGAAGCCCTGCTGCATCAACCGCAGAAAGCAAAAGCTCGCCGAGCCTGCTCTCATAAGCAGTTGCATCACCGGTGTCAACCGCTTTACAAAAATCTTCGGCCTTTTTACAAATGTCCCTCGCCGCATCAGCCGGTTCCGTTTCAGTCCCAAAGGATTTCGATGCTTTACAAAGTACCTTTTGCGCGCGCATAAGCGCCGGCAGCGCTTTAGAAACCCCGTTAAGCACTTGCGTAAGTGTGCCGCGGCCTTTTGTCCGCTGTTTTATTTCTTCCCAATTATCGAGGACTTCTTCGCTGTCTTTAACCTTTACATCGCCGAAAACATGCGGATGGCGCACAATAAGTTTCTTCGCTATGCCGTCGGCTACGTCGCCAAAAGTAAAGCCTCCGTTTTCGCTTTCGAGCTGCGAATGGAAGACGACCTGTAAAAGCACGTCGCCCAGTTCTTCTTTTAAAAGCTCTCCGTCACCGGTATCTATAGCCTCCGCTGCCTCATAAGCTTCCTCGAGGAGATTGCTGCGTATACTTTTGTGGTCTTGTTCCCTGTCCCACGGGCAGCCCCCGGGAGAACGCAGTATGGCCATAATCTTCAGCAAATCATTGATATCGTAAACATCCTTGTACTGAAAATCCAAGCCTGTACCACTTCTTTCGAATAATTTAAATAAACTGGTACTATTTTAACTTATCCAATTATGTTTTTCAAGTATTTTTGCAATTTTTTCTCCATGCGGCAGCATCTGAACATCACGCCTGTTAAGGGCTTTAAACTTAAGCATGAAAAAGATATACAAAGCCACAGCTATAAGTATAGCCGCGCACGTTGCAATCTTGCCCGATATAAATTGCGCGGCCGTCTGCCTCAGAAAATAGGCCGGGCCAATGCTGAGCGCCGAGGCAAGAAGCGGTTTTAAAAATATAGGCACGAAGTTTATCTTTACCTTCGCTTCCCTGCACAGTTTGTAAAGCGCAAGGACCATGATGATTACGTAGCACGCAAGCGTGCCATAGCTCGCGCCCATGACGTTTATTTCCGGTATGCCTACAAGCGTGTAATTAAGCACTACCTTAACGGCAAGCCCTATGGCTAAGATTTTCACCGGAAGGTCCACCCTGCCTATTGCCTGCAGCATGCTGTTCACCGGCGTGCTTGTAGCCGAGAATATAGCGGCTATGCCGAGTACAGAAAGGACCTTGCCTATTATCTCTGGGCCGTTGTTCTCATACATCATGGAAGCTATTGGCATTGCGAAAACAGCCAGGCCCGCGCCTGCCGGAACGGTTATCATGCCGACAATGCGCAGCACGGACTCTATGCTGCGCTTTATTTTCTTATGGTTCCCCTCAGTCCACGCCTCGGTAACGTTAGGTAAAGCGCTTACGCCAAACGCCTGCGTCATGGCCGGTACAAACATAAAAAGCGTTATGGCATTGCCGTAGCACCCGTACATGAACGCCGGCACAAGGTTCATCTTTATAGCCGACTCCGAAATAACGCCCTTGTACATGTTGAGCAGCACGCCAGGGTCAGAAGCCATGACGTCGCCTATGCGTCCCTGCAGGAATGTGCTGTCTACAAGCGTAGACATATTTACGGCGAGGGAGCCGAGCGCTATCGGTATAGCGGTGCGTACAAGGCGCGCCGTGGTGGCCCTTCTCGGCATCGGGCGCGGCGAGAGCCTGAGCATCTCGTCGGATATGCCGTCCCCGTTTTTCTTATGGTAAATAAGAAGGAAAATAAACGCGATAAAGCCGCCGAGAGTAACGCCGAAAATAGCCCCCGCAGCCGCGTAAGGGAGGGTTGCCATCTTAGCATACTCAGCCGACTGCATTTTTATTCCGTAGACAGTGCCGCCCGCGGCATACTCCTTAAGTCCGGAGTTTACTATAACGTAAGCGGCAGTAAGTCCGAAAAGCAGCTTGCAGAGCGCTTCTATCACTTCTGAGATAGCGGTCGGGTACATGTTGCGCAGTCCCTCGTAGTAACCGCGGTAAATAGAAAGCATACTTGCGAAAAATGCCGCCGGCGCAAGCGCGTAAATAGCCGCCAAAGCGTTTTCCGGATGGCTGCTTGTGTAATTGGCATACGGCCGCGCCCCGAAAAACATTATAGAAAAAGACAAAAGCCCCAGGAACAGGAATATGCGTATGGATACCCTGTGTATCTGCCTTATGTCCCTGAAGCGCCCACGCACGTAATTTTCGGACACAAGCCTTGAAATTGTTATAGGAAACCCTGCGGTAGAAAGGCTGAAAAGCGGCGAGTAAAGTGAAAACGCGGTCGTAAAATACCCCATGCCTACAGGTGTAAGTATCCACGCGAGAGGTATTTTAAAAAGCGCGCCTATTATTTTTTCTATTATTATTGCGGCGATAAGTATAAACGCACCGTGGAGAAAACTCTGGCGCCGCACTTCCGTACGTCTTTTCTGTTCCATTAAAGCACATCCATTCAAATTAGCAGACACGGCGCCGGCTTCAGAATCATCCGCCTATGTTCACGCAAGAAACCATGCCGTATAAAAACACTACAATACTATAAATCATTATACGGTACGTTTCAAGTACATATGAAAAAAAAGGGAGTACGGCCCTCCCTTTTCAACACAATAATTCAATTTGCAGCCTTGCATTACTCCGTAAGCTTTGCGCCGCATTTGCTGCAGTATGTCGCTCCCTGCACGTTTTCGTTTCCGCAGTTTTTACATATAAGCCTTTCGCGTGCGGAAGCAAGCTGTGCGTTTACTGCGTTCAGCTGGTCGTACAGGTCGTTTATTTCGGCAGAATGCTCGCTTACGGCATTGGAAGTGTCGCTCCCGTCTTTAGCTGCCTCGTAAACGGCCCTGCCGAGTTCCTCGAATTTTCTGGAAATTTCGTTGTTTATGTCGGCAGCGTTAATACGCAGCTTGGAAACATCTACAAATTTTCCGGCTTTTTTCCCTACCACGTCCACGGCCGACTTCGCGTTTACCACAACGTCTTCAAAAAGTCCCATAACCGTCGCTCCTTCGTAATTTATTTGTTTTATTATACCACTGAAAATAAAACAAATTCAATATATATAATATTAATTTTAATTGTAAAGTTATTTGGCTGCGGCACGTACCGGCATAAAAAGCCAATAAACGTGCCGTTATTCCCCTATGAACTCACGTATAATGGAATCCGCAGGCACGGTATCTTCGTCTATCGCGTAAAAGCGCTCCACGGCCGACAGCAGCTTCGAAGCCGTGCCTGAAAAAACGCTTTCCGGCTGAACCCCTGACAGCAGTCCCGACGCCTGCCTTTTCAGCACGCACAGCTCATAAGCATGGAAAGAATTTATGGTAAAGTCCGCCCCTCCCCTGTACGGCTTTATGTTTTTATACTCACCGGCCATGACGTTGCCCCACATGGCAAGTGTCCTCTCGGGAGCTGTACCTCTGAAGTTGTAGTCGCGGACAATCCTGCGGACGAGCCTTATATCGTTCGGCCCGAGCAGCTGCGCTTTGCCGTCGGTCACGCCCTGCTTTACGCTTATGTAAATTTTATAAGCCTTAAGCCCTTTCGCGCTGTCGAGCAGCATGGGGTTAAGCGCGTGTATGCCCTCAACAATAGCTATTTCGCCGTCGTTAAGAACTATATGGCGCCTATGCGGGTACGGGGCGCGTATCTCAAAGTCGAAAACCGGCATGCTGCAGCGGCTGTTTTCGGCTAAATCACGCAGGCATTTCTTAAGTTCCGGAACATTAAGCGCTTCTATGCACTCATAGTCGCGCTGCCCGTCCGGTAGCAGCGGCGCACAGGATTCGCCGAGATAAAAATCGTCAAGCGAAATGATTACGCTGCCTATGCCCACTTTGCGCAAAGCTTTCGAAAGCAGGTGGGCGGTTGTCGTCTTGCCGCTGCTCGAAGGTCCGGCAAGCATTACGAGTTTGCAGCGTTCCCTGTCGTTTTTTATTTTCTCGGCTATATCCATAATATTTTTATGGAAAGCTTTTTCGGAATTTTCCACAAACATGCGCGGGTCGGAACGCGCCTCACGGTTTATATCATCAAGCGTATTTTCATACTCCCTGAAGTTCTTGCTGCGACTTTCCATAAAAATCAATCACCAAATCTTTCCTGCCGATTATTTCGTTAAAACGGTTTATATATTCATATGGGTATTTAAAATTAAATATCCTCTCAAGTTTTTCCGAACACGGGTCTTTAAGCTTTGTACCCGCCCCGCATCCGCAGGCTAAAATGGTCTGCTGTTCTTCCATTATAAACACGTTATACAGATTTTCAAACCCCGGCTTGCACCACCCGGTGTTTTCAAGGTTGCCGGCCATGCGGCTCTGCCTGTAGAGATAATACGGGATATAGCCTTTTTCAGGCAGCACCGAGTCGGCATACATTATCATACTGCCAGCGTCTTGCGTACCTGCGGCGGAAGCACCGCTTTTTTCCTGCGCAAGCCTTGCGGCGCGTTTCAGCGCGAGGGTGTGTACGGTTATACTTTCCGGCGACATGTCCGTTATGACGTCAACCGTGTGTTTAAAGCCTTCTTCATCGTCGCGCGGCAGCCCGGCGATTATATCCATATTTATATTGCCGAAGCCGCACCCGCGCGCAAGGCGGAACGCCGAAACTGTCTGTGCCGCCGTGTGGCGCCTGCCTATGGCCGTAAGTACGTCGTCGCTCATAGTCTGCGGGTTTATGCTTATGCGCCCAACGCCCCTTGACTTCATGGCGTAAAGCTTTTCTTCAGTGACAGTGTCCGGCCTGCCCGCCTCAACCGTTACTTCCATACAGTACGACATGTCAAACGACGAGCGGACTGCATCAAGGACCTGCCCGAGTTGGCCGGCCGTCAGCACAGTCGGCGTTCCTCCGCCCACATAAACCGACAAAAGCTTGAGGCAGAGCTTTTCGGCAACTTCTCCCGTACGCTTTATCTCACTGCACAAAAGTTCCACGTAAGCGGGTATAAGCTTAAAGGTTTTATCTACAGACGACGAGACAAAAGAACAGTACGCGCACCTTGTAGGGCAAAAAGGAATTCCTATATAAAGGCTGAAAGAGTCGGGCGTCTGCAGCGCGAGTATGCCGCGCTCGTTCTCAAACACATCTGCCGCAAGCTCTGTTTTTTCTTTTGACACCAAAAGTTTCTCTTCAAAATATTTTTTTGCACCGGCTTTGCCGGCTTTTGCCATAATGCCTCCGTAAAGCTTCACGGGCCTTACGCCGGTAAGTATGCCCCACTTCGGCGTAAAGCCGCACATCTGCGTAAGTACCGAAAACAAAAGCACGCTCATACTGCGCTGCGTTTCACGGCCGTCAGCGGCTTCATCGTAAGTAAGTGCCTTTGACCGCCATTTTTTTGCACCGTCTTTTTCAACATATGCCGTAACCGAAATCCCAGTGCCGGTGTCTCTTACCCCTGTATAAACGAATGTCCCGCCGCCGCACGGCTTTGAAACAACCGTTATCTTTTCCAATGGGAAAAATACACGGCAGAGGTTTTCCATTTCATACCTGAACTCGTGGCCGTCAATACATAGAATCATCGATATTGTCTTTCATATAAGGATTGTATTCGCGTTCAAAGTCGAGGCTGCTTTCCGGGCCGTGCCCCGGATAAACCTTGAAATTTCCTTTGAGGCTTTTCAGCTTTAAAAGCGACGCCCTCATATCGGCCGCGCTGCCCGTAGGGCAGTCCACGCGGCCGCAGCACAGTTTCATAAGCGTATCGCCCGCAAAGATTGCGCCGCCTGCTACAAAGCAGCACCCGCCTGAAGTGTGCCCCGGCGTGTGGAGTACCTTTATCTGCGTTTTTCCAAGCGCGGCTGTGTCGCCGTCCTTCAGCAAAACGTCCGCCGAAAACGGCGTTACCGAAGTGCCGAAAAAAGGCCCTCCCAAATTACTTTCTCCGTCGTTTATCATGTGCTCTTCGCCGGAATAAATGTATACTTTTGCACCGGTAAGCTTTTTAACCTCGGCTACGCCTGTTATATGGTCAAAATGCCCGTGCGTCAGAAGTATCATTTTTATATTGCCTCCGCTTACGGCATCTATCAGTTCCCTGTTTACAAATCCCGGGTCTATGACAGCGCCGTCACCGGTGGCTGCATCCGTTATGACATAGCAGTTAGTCGGGAGAGGCCCTCCCTGGATACATTTTACGTCCAATGTTAATTTCCCCTTTCCAAAGCGTTTCGCCGACGGGCAAAGTATTCCATTTTACGCGCGCCTTACGTAGGTTATGCCGTCAATATTAGAAAGGCGCTCTATAACGCTTTTTAAATGATCTATCCCGTTTACTGAAATAGTAGCGGAGATAACCGCGCTGCCATCCTTATTTTCGCGCGAGTTGAGCGAATGTATAAAAAGCCGCATATTGAAAAGCTGCTGCGTTACGTCAGCCAAAAGGCCGGAGCGGTCCTCTGCGACTATCTCGAGGGTAGCGTTGAATTTTTCTTTTATTTCGCCCTCCCAGTGCGCTTTGACCCACCTGTCCGGTTCAGGAGACTTAGAGATATCGGCCGGAACGTTTTTACACTCGCGCTTATGGATTGAAACACCGAAGCCGCGTGTGACAAAGCCTACTATCTCATCGCCCGGCAGCGGGTTGCAGCAGCGTGAAAACTTTATAAGGCAGTTGTCCATGCCGTCGACTATCACTCCGCTTCCGGCTTTTTTATGCCCCGCGGGGGCTTCCGCGGCTACCGGCGCAGGCGTTGAAGGCTCTTTGTGGGAGTTTTCCTTTATCTTAGGCAGTATCTTCCAAAGCTGTATGCCGCCGTACCCTATGGCTGCGTAAACGTCCTCTACGCTGCCGCAGTTATGCTTTGAGCCTATTTTAGCGAGCAGGTCGTCAAGCTCTTTCTCGTCTATCGCTATATTGTTGTGCCTCAGTTCACGCTGGAGTTCCGCCTTACCCTCCGCAATGTTCTCGTCGCGCTTTTCGTGTTTGAACCAAAAGCGTATTTTATTGCGCGCGCCGCTCGTTTTCACTATTTTAAGCCAGTCGCGGCTTGGGCCGCGTGCTTCTTTTGAAGTGAGCACCTCCACTATCTCGCCGGTTTTCACCTTATAGTCTATAGGCACTATGCGCTTGTCGACTTTAGCGCCGACCATACGGTTGCCCACGGCGCTGTGTATGGCGTAAGCAAAGTCTATAACAGTAGAGCCTGACGGCAGGTTTATGACGTCGCCGCGCGGCGTAAACACAAAAACGTCTTCCGGCACAAGGTCGGACTTTATAGTGCGGACTATATCGGTTGCATCCTCGCTGTCCTTTTCACTGTCAAGCATTTGGCGTATCCACGACAGCCGCTTTTCGAAGGAATCCTCCTTGTTAGAAATGCCGAGCTTGTACTTCCAGTGCGCGGCAATGCCGTACTCGGCGGTATGGTGCATTTCCCAAGTACGTATCTGCACCTCAAACGGGATGCCTTCCTTGCCTATGACAGTCGTATGCAGCGACTGGTACATGTTAGGCTTTGGGGTTGATATATAGTCCTTGAACCTGTTGGGCAGCGGGCGGAACATGTCGTGGATTATGCCAAGGACGTTATAGCAGTCGTTTACAGTGTCAACTATAACCCGCAGCGCGTATATATCGTAGATTTCGTCCATTGACCTGCTCTGCATAAACATCTTCCTGTATATGCCGTTTATGCTTTTGACGCGCCCTTCTATATAGACGTTCGGTATTATTTTGGAAAGCCGCTCGTACATCTTTTTGCGCATATCTTCTATGAACTTTTTGCGTTCCTCCCCCCTGAGGTTAAGCCCGTCCTCTATTTCCTTATATGCAAACGGGTCAAGTATTTTTAAGGACCTGTCCTCAAGTTCTTCTTTGACGGCACGTATGCCGAGGCGGTGCGCTATGGGGGCGTAAACCTCCATGTTTTCGAGCGCTTTGTCGCGCTGTTTCTGCGGCCGCATGTACTCTATGGTGCGCATGTTATGGAGGCGGTCCGCGAGCTTGATGATGATAACGCGGATATCCTCCGACATGGCTATAAGCATTTTCCTTATGTTTTCCGCCTGCTGGACTTCGCGCGACGAATACGGTATGCGCCCGAGCTTGGTAACGCCGTCTATAAGTCCGGCAATTTCAGGGCCGAACTCTTTTTTTATCCTGTCAAGGCTGACCGGCGTGTCCTCCACAACGTCGTGCAGGAGGCCTGCCGCCACGGACTCGGTGTCCATGCCGAGAGACACAAGTGTGCACGCCGCCGCAAGTGGATGGGAAATATAGGGCGAACCTGACAGGCGTTTTTGGCCCCTGTGCGAATTTTCCGCAAGCTGGTAGGCGCGGCTGATAACATCCATGTCATAGCTGCGCTCGCTTTTTTTAATAAGGTCCACAAGGTCGTCATAAGTTTTTAGAGGATAAGACATTTTTAAACTCCACCGGCTTTTTTGTATTTATTGAGTAATTTATAAGTAGCCGATCCGGTAAGGTCTGCCTTGGTGCTTTGAGGAATTATTTCCATATTGTATGTATACGCTGATTTTTTTATCCTCACAAGACCGCACTCACTGAATATATCGAGAATCGGCAGCAGCTTTTCAAGGCTTATCCGTGCATTTCTGACCCTGTGCGTAAAAACCTCCACAGGCCCGGAGTATCCGCCGGTACTTTTCAGCGCGCGGTAAACAGCGGCAAAGTCTTCTCTCAGCGGAAGCATCGCACCGGCTTCGGCGGCCGTAAGCTCCTCGCCGCGTTTTAGCTTTTCATATAAATTTATGCCGTTTATCAGGTCCGACGTTTTGTCGTCCGAAAACTTCATCGCGCGTATAACAATAGAAAGCGTATTTTTGCCGTTGTACTCTTTTGCCGTAAGTGCAACGGCTAAGTCTACAGTGTCGCCCGCCGCGTAACCGAACTCCCGCAGCGTCGTGGCAAAGCGCATGCACCGCACAGTGCAGCCGCCCCTTTTCACGCTTACGCGCAGGTGCTTCCCGCCGCCTACCGGCGTTATGTCGGATATCTGCATTGACCTTAATCCGAAAAGGGGGTACGGGTTACACGTTCCAAACGGTTCAAGGTACTTAAAATACGACGGTATATCAACTGAAAGTTTTTCGGGCTTAACCATGCAGTCTATATTAAGCACAGGCGCCGGCATAGGCTCAGGAAGCGAAGCCGCGTAAGCGTTTATGCGCCTGCGGAACTCGTTTATATTTTCCTCAGGCATAGACATGCCCGCGGCCATGGGATGGCCGCCGAACTTAGTTAGCAGGTCTTTGCAGGCGCACACAGCCTCAAAAAGCGAAAAGCCCTCGACACTGCGTCCGGAACCGCGCGCCTCGCCGCCCATAAATGAAAAAATCACGCACGGCTTGCCTAACTTTTCTGTTACGCGCGACGCTACTATGCCTATCACGCCGGGGTGCCAGTCCCTGCCGCCAGCCACAATCACGCGGTCATATGTAAAAGCGGGGTTTTTATCCAATATATCTATGACGTCGTTATAGATTTCTTCTTCAATGCCGCGCCTGTAGTCGTTGTCCTCGCATATTTCAGCCGCAAGCGCTCCGGCCTCCTCCGGATCTTCTGAAATCATCATGCGCACGGCGCGGTCGGGCGAGCCTATGCGTCCCGCGGCGTTTATGCGCGGGACTATGCCGAACAGCACTCCGCGCGCCGTAACGGAGCCGGGGTCAATGCCGGCTGCTTCCATTACGGCTTTAAGGCCCAGTCTGTCGGTGCGCCCCATAAACCGCAGTCCCTCACGGACGAGCATCCTGTTTTCACCTCTTAGCTCAACTATGTCGCCTATGGTGCCGATAGCGGCAAGGTCGGCATAGTTTTCGAGTAAAGAAGTAACGTCGCAGTCAGACCCTTCAAGCGCCATAATAAGCTTAAACGCGACTCCAACCCCCGCGAAGTCCTTAAACGGGCACCCGGCTCCTTTTATGTACGGGTCAGCGACAGCATACGCCTGCGGCAGTACTTCACGCGGACGGTGATGGTCGGTAACTACCGTTTCAATGCCAAGGCTTTTCGCGTATGCGATTTCTTCCACAGAAGTTATGCCGTTGTCTACCGTTACAATAAGGTTAACGCCCTGCTCCTTAAGTTTGTCCACAGCGCCTGTATTCATACCATAGCCTTCGCTTTCACGGTCAGGTATGTAATAAATCACGTTCCCGCCGCACGACTCTATGTAGGAGTAAAGCATGGCGGTAGCCGTAATGCCGTCGGCATCGTAGTCGCCGTAGACCGCTATTTTTTCAAAGCTGTCCAAAGCGGCGTTTATCCTGCCGGCGGCAGCCTCCATGCCGGGTATTAAAAGCGGATCCGAAAACCGCGTATCAGTCGAAAGGAATCCCTTCGACTCATCATCTTCCGTCATGCCGCGCGTCTGCAGCAAAATGGCAAGCAGCGGCGGTATGCCCATGCGTTCAGCCGACTTTAACGCCGCGCCGCTGTCGTGAGGAAGTATTTTCCATTTCATAATAGCCATTCATTCCACCAGCCTCATATTTGTTTATTTTATCATTTTAAATGGCTTTATTCAACATATTATTTACTTATTCCTTTTTAAAGGCAAAAAAGGCAAATTTATAATTTTGCATAACGCGAATGTCTGCCCGCTTGCGGTGTTCTGCCTTTTCACTTATTTTTACAGAGTTAATTATTTTAAAATATTAAAAATTGTAATACCCAGTCTGCATTTTACTTCCGCAGTTTTTATAACCGAAATGCCATAATGTGAATAATAATCACTTTTTTATATATAATACATAAAAAGGCATATACTATATTGTATAAATATTCATATGGCAGCTGGTTTATATTGCCTATTTTACAAAAAGGCGGAATAATAATTGAATAGAATTCATATTAATGAACGTCTTCGGGAATTGCGTATCAAAAGCGGCTACACGCAAAGTCAGATTGCAAAAATACTTAACATCGACCGTTCCACCTACTCGTACTATGAAATTGGTAAAACAATGCCGGATGTGTCCTCACTTTTAACACTTGCCAAAATTTTCAATATATCCATAAGCGAGCTGTTAGCCGACGAATCCAATCCCAAAATGATGAAAGAGCTTTCAGGCAGCGGCATTAGAATGGACTATATCAGCGGAAAGAAAAACATAAGCCATATTTATGAACTTTCCGGCACCGAGCAGGAGCTTGTCGGCATTTTCAGGACGTGTTCAGAAAACCAGCAGAAAGAAATCATCGACTATTTTAACAATATCGCTTCAAAAAGATAAGCCTGTGTTAAGTGTTCCCGCCGTTGTGTATAACGGGCGGGACATTTTTATATCCGTTAATAATGCTTTTTATGTTTTTTAAGCACCCGTGCCGCTTTACATTTGCTTTTAAACTGTGATAAAATTAATTTATATGATTGGGAAACCCGGGCAAGACGTCTACTTTACGCTTCAACAATTTTTGTCCGACCATAAGAGGTGTTTGCTATGCGTTTTGATGCTTTTACCGGTGGTATTGAACCGGGCGGCCTTCGTTCAAAAAGCGAAATCCGTATATTGATTTGCTACCTGCTCTCAAGCGTCGGTTCGCCGCTTACAAAGGACGATATCATAAGTATAATTTCCGACTACGGTTTGGCTAATTATTTTGAAACAGCCGACGCCGTGTCGGATATGCTCGGCAAAGGCCTTGTTGTTTCCGAAGCCGGCGGCTGCATTTCCGTCACCGACACTGGGCGCATGATCGCGAAGCAGCTCGACACCGCCCTTCCGCCCACCATACGCGACAAAGCAGTAAAAGCCGCCGTCAACCTGCTTGCAAAAGCAAAACGTGAAAAAGAAAATAAAGTCGAGATTAACGCGGCCAACGGCGGCTACAGCGTCGTGTGCCACATTTCCGGCGGCAGCAGCGACCTTATGTGTTTTTCCATTTCCGTGCCTGATATGCGCCAGGCGCTTACGGTAAAAAAGAATTTCCAAAATTCACCTGAAACAATATACCGTGTCCTGCTTGCGCTCGTCACAGGTGACACGGACGTGGCGGCAGATATAATAAAAAATACGGAACGCTCTTAAAGGGGTAATGGCATGCCTGAAAAATCGCTCATTGAGCTGACAGGTTCAGTCGAGAACGTCGTTTTTAAAAATGAACAGAACGGGTACACCGTAATTGAAATAAACACCGGAAGCGAGCTTGTAACCGCGGTCGGCGTCATGCCTTTCGTAAACGTTGGCGAAAAAGTCAGGGTCGCAGGCACATGGGTCAACAATCCTAACTACGGCGAACAGTTCCAGGCGGAAGCATTCGAGCAGGCCGAACCTGAAACGTCGGCAGACATACTGAAATATCTGTCATCAGGGGCGGTTAAAGGCATTGGCCCGGGAACGGCAAAGAAGATAGTCGCTTCTTTCGGCGAAAACTCACTTAAAATAATGGAAAAGGAGCCAATGCGGCTTTGTTCAATAAAAGGCATAACAGAAGATAAAGCATTGAAAATCAGCGCGGAGTTCCGGCGCGTGGGCGGCATGCGGCAGATGATGCTCAGCCTTTCGCGGTACGGCATACTTCCTTCCGAAGCCGTAAGGATATGGAGGGCGTTCGGCCCCAGCTCATTGGAGCATATACGCGAAGACCCTTACTGCCTCTGCGGCGGCAGCCTCGGCATAGGCTTCGGACGCGCTGACAAAATAGCGGCGTCGCTTGATTTATCACCGGACGATATATGCCGCGTGCGTGCAGGCATAGTTTACGTACTGCGCCATAACGCCGGTAACGGCCACACATGCCTGCCGGCTGACAAGCTCCTGCCGGCGGCCGCCCGCATGCTCAAAGTGGACGAAGGCACTGCCGTTTCGGCGCTTGAAAGCCTTAAAAGCGACAGTTCGGTAGTTTCAAAGGCCTTTTGCGGCAGGGACTTTATTTTTACCCCAGACCTTTACAGGTCGGAAGTTTACTCATCCGGCCGCCTTAAAATGATGCTCCATTACCCCGCGCCGTCCATAACAGGCGCCGGTGATATGATTGCCGATATTGAAAAGCAGCTCGGCATAACATATGCCGAAGGGCAGAAATTTGCCATAGAAGAAGCGCTTTCCAAAGGAATGCTTATCCTGACCGGCGGCCCAGGCACCGGCAAAACAACAACTTTAAAAGCAATAATAAACATACTTGAAGCAGAAGGGCAGAAAGTCATGCTTGCCGCGCCTACCGGAAGGGCCGCAAAGCGCATGGCGGAGCTTACGGGTAAAAAAGCCAAAACAATACACAGGCTGCTGCAGGTTGAGTGGGACGCAAGCGACACGCCGGCTTTTGCCAAAAATGAAAAGAACCTTCTAAAGTGCGACGCCCTTATAATAGACGAGCTTTCCATGGTGGACGCAGGACTTTTTGAGGCCGTGCTGCGGGCTTTGCCGCTCGGGTGCCGCCTTGTTATGGTAGGCGACTGCAACCAGCTGCCCTCTGTCGGCCCCGGCAACGTGCTCGGCGACCTCATAAACTCCGGATTAGTTCCGACAGTACAGCTCAGCCGTATATTCCGCCAGTCAATGAGCAGTTTAATCGTCACTAACGCGCATAAAATAGTAAGCGGGCAGATGCCAGATATCACTACGCATACAAGCGACTTCTTTTTCCTTCCGTGCTCCGGCAGCCAAAAAATAGCCGATGCTGTCTCAGACCTGTGCTCAAGGCGCCTGCCTAAAAGCTACGGCTTTTCACCGTTTGCGGATATACAGGTTCTCTCCCCCGGAAGGAAAGGCCCCCTCGGCGTTAAAGAGCTTAACGCCATGCTGCAGCAGGCGCTTAACCCGCCCTCACATGGTAAAAAACAAATCAGCTGCAACGGAGCCATATTCCGCGAAGGCGACAAGGTTATGCAGATAAAAAACGACTACGACATGCAGTGGGTCCTCGGCGACGGCACCTGCGGCGAGGGCGTTTTTAACGGCGATATGGGCATACTTACAAGTATAAACAAGCGCGCATCAACACTGACAGTGCAAATGGACAACCGCACTGTAGAGTATACCGGCGACAAACTGCAGGAACTCGAAACAGCTTACGCCATGACGGTGCACAAAAGCCAGGGAAATGAATTTCCGGCGGTCATAATGCCGCTGTACAGGTTCGCGCCGCAGCTAATGTACAGAAATCTGCTTTACACGGCCGTGACAAGGGCTAAAAGCCTGCTCATACTCATAGGGAGCAGCCAGGTGCTGCGGATAATGATAGCTAACGATAAAAAGACAAAGCGCTACACAGGGCTGTGCAGGCTCATTACCGGAGAAGTTGACGATGGCTGTTAAAGCCGCGCTTTCATTCCTTCTCGACCTTCTCTTTCCTCCGCGGTGCATCTTCTGCGGGCAGGTGATTCCGCCCGGCAGGGCTGTCTGCGAAAAATGCGCCGCCGGTATCGAAACATTAAGCGGCGCCGTCAGCCTAAACACCGGGCATGCGGGCAATAATATCCCCTGTACCGTTTTGTACGCTTACGACGGGAAAGTGCGCGACTCCATTATACGTTTTAAGTTCGGCGGTGAAAAAAAGAACTCCGTATTTTACGCTGAAAACCTTTCGGCACTTATAGAAAAAAGCTACGGTAAAGATTTCTTCAGTACCGTTACGTGCGTGCCAATTTCCAGTGAAAGGAAAAAGTCGCGCGGATACAACCAATCTGAACTCGTCGCGCGCGGAGTATCCTCTTTTTCGGGAATACCCTACTCAGACTGCCTTATAAAGATAAAAGACAACCCCGAGCAGCATTTTCTCAGCAACAGCGAGCGAAAAAGCAACGTAAAGGGCGTCTACCGCCTTTCAGGCACTGACATAAAGGATAAAAAAGTCCTGCTTATTGACGACATAGTGACTACAGGCTCCACTATCTCGGAATGTGCAAAGGTGCTGCGGTCAGGCGGGGCTGAAGTTTACTGTGCCGCCGTCGCCCTCGCTAAAATGCAGTACTGACATTTTTACGGCGTGCGCCCGATTAAATATTTTAATCTTCATTAATATAATGGTATAATGGTGAAACCTTTTGACTTTAAGGTTATAATATATTTAACTTATACTGCGTTTTAACGGTAAAGCTAAGATTGAGATTGGATGTGGTCAAATGCCAGGGAAAGATATAGCAATAGATTTAGGCACGTCTTCCATTAAAATTTATTTTGACGGAAAAGGAATAATACTGAATGAACCGTCAGTTGCGGCCGTAAACACCGACAGCGGCGAAGTTATAGCCATGGGCGGGGATGCTTACAAAATGATAGGGCGTACTTCAGACAGAATAAGCATACGCAACCCGCTTACGGGCGGGGTCATATCGGACTTTGACTTGGCAAGCTATATCATAGGCGTATACATGAAAAAAATAAAGGAAAGCAAAGTCGTAATGCCGCGCGCCGTGGTAAGCATACCGTGCCAGATAACGGAAGTCGGCAAGCGCGCTTTTGTCGATACCATAAGCTCCGCCGGCGTGCGTAAAATCTGCCTCATAGAGGAGCCGGTCGCCGCCGCGCTCGGCGCAGGGGTCGATATCTCCGCGCCTCACGGCACGCTCGTTGTGGACGTAGGCGGCGGCACGACGGACATGGCTGTGCTTTCGCTAAGCGGCATAGCCATCTCGCGTTCTGTCAAGACGGCCGGAAATACTTTCGACGAATCTATAATAAAATACGTGCGGCGCAAATACAACCTTATCATAGGCCGCCGCATGGCCGAAACGGCAAAGATAGCCGTCGGATGCGTTTACCCAAGGGAAGAGCTTGCC
The DNA here is from genome assembly GCA_002409585.1 of Ruminococcaceae bacterium UBA5413. Lineage (GTDB taxonomy): Bacteria > Bacillota > Clostridia > Oscillospirales > Acutalibacteraceae > Thermocaproicibacter. The sequence continues at coordinate 143,938 of DHNP01000045.1, forward strand.
ACATTCCGCGTAAAAGGCCGCAACGCCATGACAGGGCTGCCGCAGTGGGCGGATATCTCAAGCGACGAAATCCTCGAAGCTATTATAGAAGATACCATGCACATAATCCACGTAATACAGGAAATGCTCGAAAAAACGCCGCCGGAGCTTGTCGGCGACATATACGGCGACGGCCTTATACTGACAGGAGGTTCGGCGCAGATTTACGGTCTTGACAAACTCGTCTCAAAAAAAGTGAAGATGCCGGTCCATACCGCTGAAAACCCGCAGGACTGCGTCGTTTTGGGCGCCGGCAAGGCAATAAGGTTTATAGACGACATTGAAAATAAAGCATACGGCGTTGTAAACCCGCTGAGTGCGGCATACTAACATGTGTTTTATGCAGCTCTCCGGCGTTTCGCCGCACCATATTTAAAAAGCAGCTTGTCCGCAGGATTCGAGTAAATATTTATAAAAAATCCTTTATCATTTAATGGTAAGGGATTTTTTATTTTTATACCACGTATATTGCGGGCTTTTACGGCCAATAATAAAAAGTTGGCGGAAAGCCGGTCAGGGGGTGCCTTAATGGGTGTAAGACTGATTTTAAAAGACAACTGTTTAACAGCCGTCTTAAGTGGTGAGATAGACCACCACGCCGCAAGCAGGATAAGATGTGAAATAGATGAAACAGCTTCAAAGGTCAAACCCGAAAAACTCGTAATTGACTTTTCAAACGTACAGTTTATGGACAGTTCGGGCATTGGGCTTATAATGGGCCGCTGCAAACTGATGGATATCTGGGGAGGAAGAGTCGAGGTTGCCAATATGCCGCCTAAAATTGAAAAGATAGTTTCGCTTGCCGGCATCGGGAAACTCTGCTCCATAAGGGAGGGAAAAATAAATGAAGCCGATAAATGAGATGGAGGTATCGTTCTTAAGCCGCTCGTCAAACGAGGCGTTCGGCAGGGCCGCGGTAGCGGCGTTTGCCGCGCAGCTCGACCCTACGCTCGACGAACTGTGCGACATAAAAACAGCCGTTTCCGAAGCTGTAACAAACTGTATAGTACACGCCTACAAAAACACGATAGGCAAGATATACATAAGCTGCAAAATATACAGCGGCGGCAGGATATCTGTCAAAATACGCGACAGGGGCTGCGGTATAGAAGACATAGGGCAGGCTATGCAGCCGCTCTTTACGACCTCCGGCGACGAACGCGCCGGGCTTGGCTTTGCCGTGATGGAAAACTTTATGGACAGCCTGCGCGTAGCATCAAAACCCGGGCGCGGCACTTCGGTTACAATGCAGAAAATCATAAAGCGCCGTGAAAACGAAAATGGATAGGGACGAAAAGATAAGCAGCAACATCGGCCTTGTGCACGCGTGCGCAAAGCACTTCAAAGGCCGCGGCATTGAGTACGACGACCTGTTCCAGGCCGGATGCTTAGGGCTTGTAAAAGCCGTCGATAACTTTGACGAAAGCAGAAATATAAAGTTTTCAACTTACGCCGTACCGGTAATCTTAGGTGAAATAAAGCGCCTTTTCCGCGACGGTGGCGCTGTAAAGGTTGGCAGAAGCTTAAAGGAGCTTTCAATGCGCGCCGCTAAGTGCTCGTCGCGCTTTGCAGAGAAAGAAGGCCGCCCGCCTACCGTCGGCGAACTCGCCGACATGCTAGGCGTAGAACCCGAAAAGGCCGCGCAGGCACTCGGCGCGGCGCGTCTGCCCGTTTCACTTACGGCGGCGGAAGACGACGGCGGCGGACAGATAGACATAAGCGTCGACTCGCCAGATGAAAAAATTACCGAGCTGCTCGCGCTGAAGCAGATTATTACGGACCTTGAACCGAAAGACCGGAAAATCATCGTTTTCCGTTACTTTAAAAGCCGCACTCAGACGGAAACGGCATCCGCTTTGGGCATGACTCAGGTGCAGGTTTCACGCAGGGAAAAAAAAATACTCAGCGCGCTTAAGCTGAAGCTGACGTAACTAAAAAAAGCCCCGGGCGTTCCGGAGCTTTTTACCGCAGGTTAATTCCATACATTCCCACCAGCCGAAAGATCTTTCAGGTCATACGGCGTCTTTTGGTAAACGTAGTAATTAAGCCAGTTTGAAAACATCAAAAACGCGTGGCTCCGCCACGTAAACGGCGGCTCCTGTGTTATGTCGTCATTAGGGAAATAATTCTGCGGCATAAGCGGGTGCACGCCCTTTTTTAAGTCACGGAAATATTCGTTTTTAAGCGTATCCCTGTCGTACTCCTCATGCCCTGTTATAAAAAACTGGCGGCCGCTGCTGTTTGCTACTATATGGACGCCGGCCGCGTTTGACTCGGTCAGTATCTCAAGTTCGCCGTGCTTTTCTATATCTTCGCGCAGTGTTCCCGTATTGCGGGAGTGCGGCGCCCAAAAGTTGTCGTCAAACCCCCTCACGAAGGGATGCAGAGGGGCAAGGACGCGGTGCCTGAAAATGCCGGATATCTTTTGCGGCAGCAAATATTTTGGGACGCCGAAAAAATGGTACAGCGCCGCCTGTGCGCCCCAGCAGATAAACATAGTCGAATAAACGTTCCCGACGCTCCAGTCCATAATCCTGCAAAGCTCGGGCCAATAGTCCACGCTTTCGAACTCCATGGTTTCCACCGGCGCGCCCGTTACTATCATGCCGTCGAATTTTTCATCTTTTATGCTGTCAAAAGTTTTATAAAATGCGTTCAAATGCGTCCCCGGAGTATTTTTTGACACATGCGAAGCCATGTGGAGAAGCTCCACGTCAACCTGCAGCGGCGTGTTGCTCAAAAGCCGCAGCAGCTGAGTTTCGGTTTCTATTTTAGTGGGCATAAGGTTTAAAATTATTATTTTTAACGGACGTATATCCTGCGATTTCGCGCGCTCGTGCGCCATCACAAATATATTTTCAGATTCAAGTATTTTGAACGCAGGAAGTGAATCATTTATTTTAATAGGCATTTTTATCCTCCGTTAACTAATGGCGTAAACCCGGCAGGCAGCCGTACTCTTAAAGCCATGCCAAAGGCGCTTCTTAACCGCACGGACATTATACCATGCCGCGGTTATAATAAAAATCCATGTATCCGTAAACCCGGCACATGGACTTCGTGTTCTTCCTCAAGGTAAACATACCGTACCAAAAATCAGTTATGTTAATTGTTATTTTATTATAAAGCAGGCGGCTTGTCAAGAAAAAACGCAAATGCGCTCGGCAGTGCCGTCATGTAATAACATGTAAATAATAATGTAAAAATATTTATATAAAGTATTGTTTTGGCTGCTTGTATATCATATATAAATAAAATCTATCAATATATATAATATATTTAATTAAAATTGCTTTATATAGTCTTTATTTTCACAAGCAATGATGATATAATAATTCAAAATATCTTCATAGGAGTTGATAAAATGGATTTCGGCATCAGGTTCTTTCTTATCCTTTCCATCATTATTTCCATAATCTCCTTTTTGTTTGCGGCATGGCTGCGAAAATGGGTTACAAGCCGCCCGTCTTCGAACCCCCGCATCGCACAAATAGGAGATTTAATTAGGAACGGAGCGAACACTTTCCTGCGTAAAGAATACACTGTCCTTGCAAAGTTCGCCGGCATAGTGGCAATATGCATCCTGTTATTCCTCCCAAGCCCAATTTGGGCCGGTAACGCCCAGGAAAACTTCACAATGGCAATCGCATATCTATGCGGCACTGTCTTCTCGGCGGCTGCCGGCGTAGTGGGCATTAGGATTGCCACCATTGCCAATGTAAAGACTGCCGAAGCGGCGCAAAAAGGGATTAAGCCCTCGTTTATGTCAGGTTTCCGCGGCGGGGCTGTCATGGGCATGGCAGTTGTAGGCGGCACGCTTCTCGGCGTATCGCTCGTAATGCTTATTACTGGGAACACCACGGCGCTGCTCGGCTTCAGCTTCGGCGCCAGCTCGCTCGCCCTTTTCGCCAAAGCCGGCGGCGGCATTTACACTAAAACAGCCGACATAAGCGCCGACATAGTCGGTAAGGTTGAGCTCGGCATACCCGAAGACGATCCGAGGAACCCCGCCGTTATTGCCGATAACGTCGGCGACAACGTGGGCGACGTGGCCGGCATGGGTGCCGACCTGTTTGACTCAAACGTAGCTTCCATGGCAGCGGCTCTTGTCATAGGCGCTACGCTCGACCAAAAAGCCGGCGGCACTGCAAACACGAGCATGGTTTTCTGCTACGCCGCAATAGGGCTGCTTGCCTCTATTATAGGTGTTGCCACCGCGCGCATGGGCAAAAACGGTAACCCTACCAAAGCGCTCAACTCCAGTACTTACGTTACAACGGCAATTTTCGCCGTACTCACGGCTATTGCGACATCGGCTTTTAACTTCGAATGGCGCGTATGGGGCGCAAGCATCGTCGGGCTTTTAGTCGGCGTCATCATAGGCTTTGCAAGTGACTACTTCACCGATGACACCAAAAAGCCAGTGCACAACGTGGCGAAGTCGTCCGAGTCAGGTCCTGCTTTCACTATCCTTTCCGGAATTTCATACGGCTTTTTAAGTACGCTCCCGTCAATGGTAGGCATAGCTGTTTCGGCTCTCGTCGCGTATAAACTCTGCGACCCTATCGGAGAAGGCTACGCAATGTACGGCATAGCGATGTCTTCCGTCGGAATGCTGTCAATAGTCGGAATGATAATTTCCAACGATGCTTACGGGCCGATAGTTGACAATGCCCGCGGCCTTGCTGAAATGGGCAACCTCGGCGACGATGTGCTTGACATAACAGACTCGCTTGACAGTGCGGGCAACACCGTAAAAGCCATTACAAAAGGCTTCGCCATCGGCGCTGCCGGCCTTACGGTTATCGCCCTGCTCGGCGCGTTCATAAGCCAGGTCAACGTTTCTGCCGAAGAACTCGGCATGCAGACGCTTACAGGCTTCGACGTCATGGACCCGATAGTGTTCTTCGGCATGCTTGTCGGCGCGGCAATTCCGGCTGTCTTTTCAGCAATGCTCATACTCGGCGTAGACCGCAACGCGCAGAGGATGGTTGCTGAAATCCACCGCCAGTTCCGCGAAATCATCGGCCTTAGGGAAAGTAAGGAAGGCGTCACGCCTGACTACAACAAATGTATAGAAATTGCAACGCTCGGCGCACTTAAGGAACTTATCCCAGCAGGCGTAATGACGATTGTAGCTACGCTCATAGTCGGCTTTATAGGCGGCGTAAAGGCAATCGGCGGTTTCCTGTGCGGCAATATCATTACAGGGCTTCTGCTTGCGCTCTTTATGGGTAACGCAGGCGGCCTGTGGGACAATTCCAAAAAATATATTGAATCAGGGAATAACGGCGGCAAAGGCTCGGATGCACATAAAGCGGCTGTTGTCGGCGACACCGTCGGCGATCCGTTCAAAGACACCGCAGGGCCTTCCATCAACACGCAAATCACAGTCGTATCTCTGATTGCTTCGTTGATGTCCACCATTTTCCTTACAGTTTCTTTAGTTCACTGATACTTACGGTATTTTCACACTTTCCCGGCGTGCTTACGGCGCGCCGGGATTTCTTTGTACAGTAACCTTTATGAAAAACCGTTCACGCTTTCACCTGTACGTGCGCGCGCTGTACGGCCTTGACAATCTCTACAACGGGAATTATCGATACGGAAAGCGCCAACGCCACGCCGTACTCTTTCAGGCTTATGGGCGTAAAACCGAAAAGATCCGCCAAAGCAGGGATTTCCAGCACGGCTGTCGTAAGCACAAGGCTGCTTAACATAGCGCCCCACAGGATTTTATTTTGGCTGCCGAGTGTGAAGACGCTGCAGCGCTGGCTGCGCATATTGAAGCTGTGAAAAATTTCGCACATGCTCATCGTTAAAAACGCCATGGTCATGCCGTCCGGAGAAATGCCCTTCGGCATTTCAAAATACCCTATTTCCATACAATGCCCTATGATATATGATGCCAGCGTTATAACCGTTATCAATATGCCCTGATATATAATGTCCGTCCCTACCCCGCCGGCAAAAACACTGTCGCTTGACTTGCGCGGCGGCCTCTGCATGCTGCCCGGTTCTTCCCGCTCAGTGCCAAGGGCAAGCGCCGGAAAGCAGTCGGTTATAAGGTTTATAAACAGCAGGTGTACTGGGTTCAGCAGTGTAAAACCCATAAGTGTGGCAAAAAACACGCCCATGACTTCGCTCATATTAGAAGCAAGCAAAAACTGTATCGCCTTGCGTATGTTGTCATAAATACGGCGGCCCTCCTCAACGGCATGTACAATCGTAGCGAAGTTGTCGTCCGCAAGGACCATATCGGCGACGTTCTTGGTAACGTCCGTTCCGGTAATGCCCATCCCTATGCCTATGTTTGCGGCTTTTATGCTCGGCGCATCATTTACGCCGTCGCCGGTCATGGCAGTGATGTACCCCCTTTTCTTCCACGCGTTCACTATGCGTACCTTATGCTCAGGCTGTACACGCGCGTAAACGCCGTATTTGTCTATGGACTTAACAAGCCCGTCTTCGCTTATATCGTCAAGCTCCCTGCCGGTAACTGCCTCGCCTGAGCCTTTAATTATGCCAAGCTCCTTAGCTATAGCGACGGCCGTGTCCTTATGGTCTCCGGTTATCATTACAGGGCGTATACCGGCCGTGCGGCACTCCTCTATGGCTGTTTTAACTTCAGGGCGCACAGGGTCAATCATACCTGTAAGGCCTATGAAGCAAAGCTGCCGCTCAAGGAATTGCGGGGTGTCGTCCTGAGGTTTTTTTGCCCAAAGGCGCTGCGCCGCCGCCAGCACCCGGAGTGCTTTGTCCGCCATGTCTTTATTTACAGCAAGTATCTCACCTCTCTTGCTGTCCGTCAAAGGCTGTATACTTCCGTTTTCAATGTAATGCGTACAGCGTTTAAGGACTTCCTCCGGCGCGCCCTTCGTATACTGGATAAATTCCGCCCCGTTTTTATGGACCGTACTCATCATCTTACGCACAGAGTCGAAAGGCGCCTCGTCAACGCGCGGATTTTCCGCTTCCATAGCGCCCTTTTTGATGCCAAGCTTAACCGCATAATTTACAAGCGCCGCCTCAGTCGGCTCGCCCTCGGCTTCGCTGTCCTCATTAAGCGAGGCGTCGTTGCACATAGACATGGCGCATGCGAGAAGCCGCTCGTCACCGTAGTGCTCAACGACGGTCATTTTATTCTGCGTAAGTGTTCCCGTTTTGTCCGAACAGATTACCTGAGCGCAGCCGAGCGTTTCCACCGCTGTCAACCTGCGTATAACGGCGTTGCGTTTGCTCATGTTTGTAACGCCTATGGAAAGTACAACCGTAACAACTGTGGCAAGCCCTTCGGGTATGGCTGCAACGGCAAGCGAAACGGCAACCATGAAGGTCGAAAGGACGGTATTTAAATCAAATTTGCCGGCTGAAATCAAATTAAACGCGAAGATAAATATACATATGCCGAGTACAAGCTTTGAAAGCGTTTTGCCAAGCTCAGACAGCTTGACCTGCAGAGGCGTCTGCTCGTTTTCCGCCGCAGAGAGCGCGCCAGCTATCTTGCCCATCTCGGTTTGCATGCCTGTGCCTGTAACCGCCATGCGCCCGCGGCCGTAAACGACCGTAGACCCCATATAGCACATATTTTTACGGTCCCCGAGCGTGATGTCTTTCTCGCCTTCAGAAAGTTTCAGCGCTTCTGTCACCTTATTTACAGGCACGCTTTCACCCGTAAGGGCCGCCTCCTCGACCTTAAGGCTCGCGGATTCCAAAATACGCCCGTCCGCCGGTACGCTGTCGCCTGCCTCAAGTACGACTACGTCGCCGGGAACAAGTTCGGAGCTGTGCAGGCTTACCTGCCTGCCGTCACGCAGTACCCTGCTTGTAGCGGCTGTCATTGTCTGTAAAGCTTCGATGGCGGCCTCCGCCTTGCTTTCCTGATAAACACCTAAAACAGCGTTTAGGACGACGACAACGAGGATAATAAATACATCTGTAAGCCTGCCTCCCTGCATAAAGCTTGTAACCGCGGAAACCGCCGCGGAAACCATCAAGATGATCAGCATAGGGTCATTCAGCTGGTTCAGGAACCGCCTTGCAAGCGTAATTTTCGGAGGTTCTTTTAATTTATTAGGCCCGTATTTTTTAATCCTCTTTCCGGCTTCTTCGGCAGACAAGCCGTCGGCACCGCTCCTTTCGCTGCGCAGGACTTCCTCTGCGGAGAGTTCATAACTTTTCATTTAGGGTTCCTCACTTTCATAGCTTTACAAAACGATTTAATATTGCCGGTATTATATATTAAAAGGCTCATACCACAAAGCATTACTCACAGTATCTGCTTTGCGGTATGAGTCTCATTCTTTTTGGGCGGCACCGGGTTTAAAGCCGGACTGACGATACCGTCCCGCGCACGGCGCGGAATTACTCCCTCATAAGTAAAATTCATTTTTTACATTATACTACAATATATAATCATTGTCAACACAATTTCTTGCGCTTAATTAATTGGATTGCAAAGCGGAGTTATTCGCCGATAACCTGGATGAAAATTGTCCTTTTCTGCGGCCCGTCAAATTCGGCAAGGTATATATCCTGCGCGCCGCCGCAGACCATCTTCCCATCACTGACAGGAAAAATACAGTTATTTCCGCATAAAAGGCTTTTTATATGTCCTGTCGAATTATTGCCGGTTGCTCCGTAGCTGGGAAGAAAATGGGCATGTGCATATGGCGCTTCAAGAGGGACAAGGCGTGTAAACGTATCGGCAATATCGGTTTCGACACACGGAAGACCCTCGTTTACAAAAATGCCCGTTGTAGTATGGGACGTTATAATAACTGCAAGGCCGGACTTTACACCGCTGCTTTCAACAGTTTCATGGACTTCATCAGTAATGTTAATAAATTCCTCAGCTTTGCGGCTCATAACGGAAATTGTTTTTAAAACTACCATAATTTATTCCCCCTTTAAAAACCGTTCGGCATTTTCCGCATATAAAGCAGTGCGGGCATAGTCGCGCATGGATACTTTATCAAGCGCCCGTTTGAGCTTAAACGCCCTGAAACGCGGTCCGTTGGAAGCAAACATGACTTGTTTGTAAAAACTTCTTTCAAACCAGCGCGGCCCCATGTCTACCGTAAACAGCCGCTGCATCGATTCTTCAGGCGAGTCAAGGTAAAGCAGCGACGTATCTGTGTAAATATTGGGGTATTTTATCATAAGCATGGCCATTTCACGCACCCAGGGCCATGCAAAATGCGCGAGGCAAATGCGAAGGTCGGGGTGCTTCATGGCCGTTTCCTCAAACAGCGTAGGGTTACAGTACTTTACAGGCGTATCCGGTTCCCATGAAAGGCCGGCATGGAAAATAACCGGCTTGTTGTATTCGATACATTTTTTATAAATAGGTTCCATAATACTGTCCGACGGGTAAAATTTCTGTTTTGCGGGGTTAAGCTTCAGGCCCTCAAGCTTCAGCTTCCCAAACGCATAGTCAAGCACTTCTACGGCATCACCGCGGTTTGGGTCTACACTGGCGAAACCTATGAAACGTTCAGGGTGGGCAGACACAATCTCGGCAATTTCTTCATTTGTAACGATCCATCCGCCGGCAGTCGCAGTCAGGTCTAACGGAAGAAGCGCCGCGCGGTCTATCCCGCCTGCATCCATCTCCGCAAAAAATTCATCAAAGGACATGGGGCTTTGTTTCCACACTCCGAATTCTTTCTGCCTGAAAGCAAGTTCATTTTTATCACCGCATATTATATCGTAAAATATAGGATGCACGTGCATATCAATGACCATTTTTACACCTCTTTAATATGGCTCAAATTTAGTGATAACTTCAGATGAGACTTCGGCGCCCTTTTTCATGCACAGCGGTATGTCCCAGCCGTTTATAATTCCGTAAGTAAAGCCGGCGATATAGCTGTCGCCCGCCCCGACCGTGTTGACTACTTTTGCCGGTACAATGCCGCAGCGGTACAAATGCTCGCCGTCCCAGCTGATGCTTCCGAGTTCTCCAAGCGTGGCGGTGACAATTTTGGGGCCGCGGCCCTGTATTTTTTTTATCCAATCCACTATAAACGCATCGTCTTTATCATAAGACAAAAATGCGTAATCGACATAAGGGAAAATTTTTTCGCACTTATAATCAGGGTCGGCGGAAAAGACTGAAAAGTCCATAACTGTTTTTACGCCTGCATCGTGCAGCTCCGGAAGATGCGTTAACACGTTGCCGAACAAATCGGTATGCATATAATCGTGCTGCTTTATAAAGTCTATTTCTTCATTGTTTACCGAGTAATCCGCCATGACGCCTTCTATTTCTTTTAAATGCACACGGTCTGTTCCGTTTTTTAATCCCATAAGCATTTTGCATGTATCTCCATGCTCAACGCGCAGGTGTGTTACGTCAATGCCTTCTTCTTTAAGTCTTTCCTTCATTTTGGCACCATATTCGTCAGTGCCTACAACACTGACAACCGAAACAGGTATGCCCATCCTGCAAAGGTGTATGCCCCAGTCCACACCGTTACCGGTAGGATAAAATTTGCCGAGTTCTTCATATACGTCCGCGCATGAAAAGCCAACCGCTGCGACTTTCACCATTTTTGCCTCTCCTTTTTAATTATATTGAACCTCCGATTTTACCGTTTTAGTTTTAAACGGCAAACCAGCGGACACCAAAAATACGTAAAATCACTTAGCCATAGACTTTACCGTGCCCCCATGAGCCGGCAAGGCCGCAGACTTTTGAAGCAAAAGCAGCCGCTTTTCCCATGCATTCCTCTACAGTTCCCTGTAAAACGGATTTATCCTTGACTTTTTGAGTATAGCTTACAAGGAAAGCCGTAAGGAAACTGTCCCCGGCGCCCATCGTATCCACCATATGTTCTACAGGATAAGCCTTTTGCGTATAGAACCGTTCACCGTCAAAAGCTATGCTTCCGCCGGAGCCAAGCGTCGCAACAGAGACTTTAACGCCGTATTTCGCTAATTTCTGTAAGCGCTCATGTATTTTGCTTTCTTCCATACCGCTGCAAGACATAAACGCATAGTCTACAAGCGGTGCGATATCAGCGTAATACTTATCAGCCGAGTCATCTGAAAAATCAAAAGATACCGGTATACCGGCAGCTTTTATTTTAGGCAGCTGGCGTTCTGTAAAGCAATAGTTTCCGCTGTGTACAAGGTCAAAGCCTTTAATATATTCAAGATCGAAGCGGTCAAGTACAAAGGAAGTCTGGCCGCGTATGCCGCCTTCGTTTGAGCCGAGGAAAACACGGTCGTTGTTTTCCACTGTAACTTTTGCACAGCCGTTTTCGCCTACCAGCTGTCTGCATTTTATCGTTTCAATTCCCTCTTCACAAAGGCAGTTTATGACATGCTGCGCTTCCATGTCGTCACCAAAGTATCCCATGTAAGCGCTTCGCTTTGCTCCGAACATTTTCGAATATACGGCAAAATTTACCGCGTTGCCACCCGGATACATTGTTTTAATATGCTCATATTTGTCAACGACATTGTCGCCGAACCCTAACACTTTCACATTATATTCGGCCATAATTTATTCCTTCCCTATTCAGTATTTTTCAATCCCCATATAACGGCGCATCTCCGTAGGGTGGTTGTGCTTTTTTGCCAAAGCCTCGCGGAATTCACAGTTCATAGCATAAAAAAGTATCGGGTTAAAATAATCCACCACTGATTTGTCTATCGCGCCAAGACCTAAGTCAAGGGCATCAATAACTATTAATTTATCTGTATGATTCCTAAGGAAATCCTCGGCGCGCTGATCCATTACACGGCTTCGCCCGGCGGACTTTTGCAGAAAATAAAAAACATTTTTGTCCGTACATTCAAACGGCCCGTGAAAATATTCCGCCGAATGTATATAGGCGCAGTTCTGCCACTGCATTTCCATTAGCGAGCATATGGCAAACCCATATGTCTGTGAAAATGCCGGTCCGCTCCCCAAAACGTAGAAGAAAGGTTCTTCCCCATATTTTTCAGCAAACTCTTCCGTAAGGCCGCCGTTGACTTTTTTAACTGCTCCGGCAATTATTTGGTCCATTTGTGAAATGCCTTTTAAAAGTTCACCGTACTTTGGGAAATTTTCCTGTGCTGAAAGCAATTCTGCGGCAAGTTCCAACGTTATGCCTGCCGGCGTATTGCTTACAGGAACATTGTCTCCCCACGGGTAGACGAACGATATGAATTCAGGGTCGTCGGAAGCGGACTTTGCAGCGTGCGTCATGGTTATAACCGCGGCTCCGGCCTGCTTTGCAAATTTCGCCGCCTCAACGGTTTCAGGTGTTTCTCCCGAATGCGAACAGGCTATGACAAGGCTGGCCGTGCCGAGCTTTTTGGGCGGTGCCGTCAAAAATTCGCGGCCTGTATACCAGCCCGATTCCACTTTGGCCGATTCTGCGTTCATCATGTAATGAGCCGAATAAAGGTCTATGAGCGAGCCTCCGCAGGCTACCCAATAAATCTGCCTGATTTCCTTTTTTTCTTCCAGTATCCTTGCGATTGCGTTTTTTGCGTCCAAGTTAAAACCTCCAAATTATATAGTGTCAGTCCATATAACGCTCAAAATTGCGTATATTTCTTAAATCATGTTTCGCCGGGTCTTCGTAATAACGGCCGTCAGTAATTTCCTGCCCTAAAAATCCGGTGTAATTGTACTTATTTAAGGCTTCTATAAATTTTCCAAGGTGGTGGCTTCCATCTCCCCAGATCAGGTGTCCGTACGGGCTGCCGTCTATAAAATGCATGTGCATGATATTTTCTCCGAAAGTGTTAAACCAGTCGTCAAATGTTTCGCCGGCTACAGACATAGCACACGTGTCTATCATAATTTTAAAGTTCGGACTTCCGACTATGTCAAACATGCGCTTAGCGCTTTTTACGTCAGTTACAATCTGTGACTCTTCCGGGCGGAGGGATTCCATAACAAGGGTTATGCCATTTTCACGCGCGACTTCGGACAGCCCGCTTAACATATCTGCCGAGCGTTTAAAGGCTTCTTCACGGTCTTCGTTCCAGTAGCCCCAGCCTGAGTTTACCTCCATGTAACGGCATCCAAGCTCCGACGCCAAACGTATGCCGTTAGCAAAGTAAGAAAAACTGCGTTTTACATGCTCTGGTTCCTTAGCGCCCACCTGATAGGGATACATACAATTTTCAGGAGTGAGGACTTCTGCCGAAAGGCCCCTCTCTTTTATTTTCTTCTTTATCCCTGCGGCATCATAATAGGTAATATGGTCAAGCCAAACATGCGGCGCGCCGCACCAAAGCTCTATTGTTTTAAAGCCTATGCGCTGCTGCGCGTCAAGGAAATAATCAAGCGAATAATTTAAATAATGTATGTTCATTCCAGCTATCTGCTCACGTTTTACCGTTGCCAATTTCAATCCCCTCTTTTCAATTAACAAAGTAAGGCTCGAAAGCTTTGAAATTGCGCGCATCCGCCTCAGCCGGTTTGTCAAAGTAGCGTCCGTCTGTTATCTCCTGGCTCAGGTACCCCTCGTACCCGTAGTCGTTAAGCACCTTTATATAACGGTCAAGCGGATAGAGTCCGTCGCCCCAGATAAGGTGCCCGTAAGGGCGGCCATCGACAAAGTGGCAGTGGATTATATCTTTCCCGAACGTTTCAAACCACTGGCGCGGCGTTTCCCCCGCTACACCCATCGCGACGGTGTCAAGCGCTGCTTTTACATTAGGGTGGCTGACATCGTCATACAACTTTTTCAGCCCGCCAACCGTCGTTATGATTTTCGATTCCTCCGGCCTTACGGTTTCGACAGCGACAGTTACACCGCTTTCCTTTGCGGCGTCCCCGAGTTCCTTAAGGCTTTTTACAGCGCGCTCGTACGTTCTCCCAGGTTCTTCATCCCAAGTACCGCCTATGCAGTTTGTAAGCATTATTTTTGAGCCAAGTCCGGCGCAGGCTTTTATGCCCTGCTTAAAATATTCCATGCTGCGTTTGTGGAATCCTGGGTCGGGAGAGCAGAGCAAATAGTGGTATGCGGCACATTCAGGAGTGAAAACACCTATTTTAAGGCCTCTGCTTTCAGCCTTTTCCCTCACTTTTTTAGTATCCTGAAAACCTGTATAATCCATAAGGAAGTGTGGCGCTTGCCCTACAAGCTCTACAGTTTTAAAGCCCGCTTTCTGCTGTGCATCCAAAAAATAGTCAAGGCTGTAATAAATATAATGTATATTCATACCGGCTACCTGCTGCCTTAATAAACGCGGCATTGTAAAACCTCCTTTTGTTAATGAAGATTATTGTATACGATATTTCCGTTAAAAACCGTCATGCAGACTTTCGAGCCGCGGATTTCTTTTACCGGAGTACGGAAAATATCCGAATCCAAAACAACTATATCCGCTGTCTTTCCGGCTTCGAGTGTACCGAGAACGTCTTCACGGCGGCAGTTATACTGCCCGTTTTTTGTCCATGCGGTGAGAAGTTCGCCGACCGTCAGCATGTTCTGCACGTTATAGCTTTTGCCGTCTTTAAAATACCCCCCGGCAGCGCAGTAGACGGACTCCGGTATGTCCGGCAGCATAAGCGGCAAATCTGTCCCGCAGGTGATGCATACACCGCTGTCCTGCATTTTTCTTCTGTTCCAGTAATTTTTCCCCCTATCTCCGCCAAGGTTGGTTTCTATCATCCGCATTATGTCATCCTTATTGTCAAGCGACTGTATCTGCGGATAAATTTCGGCTATAACGCCAAGTCTGCCCATTCTCTCCAAATCAGCAGGGTTAGAGTACTCAAGGTCGGTAATGGCATGGCGGTTTATAAGCTTTCCGCCGGCTTTCCGGCATTTTTCGTATATATTCACGACATGCCTTACAGCGCCGTCGCCCTGGCAATGCAGGGCAAAACGGAACCCGTTTTTATCGGCTTCCACGGTTTCTTTTTCTATAAGCTCCCAGTCTACCGGCTCAAGGCACATAACCCCAGGCTTTGCGGCGTACGGTTCTATCAGTTCACCTAAAAATCGCGCTATGCCGCGGTCAGTCATCCTGTTATATCCCTCAAAGCTTAAACATTTGCCGTTAAGCTTCTCGCGCATTTCTTTACCGTAATCTATGTTGATGCCTTCGCCGACAGGCTGTGATAAAACAGATACGCGCATATTTAAGCTGTCCGAGTCTTCCAAATCTTTCAGTACGCTTACAAAACCCGAATAGTCGTCGTATCCTATTTCCTTTATTGCCGTTATCCCACGTGAGTTGAGCATTTTTATATAGTCTTTATACTTTTGTTTCATGCAGCTTTCGTGAAGGTATTCCCGCATTAGCCTGAAAAGTTTCTCCGAGTAGCACTCCTGCGGAGTAAAGCCGTATTTTAAGCGCGCGGCTTCGTTCATCCAGCATGTGCCGGCGTCCGCGGTAAAGATAGCAACGGGGATATCTGGAAATTCCCTGCTGAGTACGTCTTCACCGCTGTAACTGAAATTTTCAGCATCAAAGCCGTGGCCTATAATATATTCGCAGCTCCCGTTTCGGCTCATATATTCCCTAATAGCAGAAACACCGGAAACATCAGACTTTATTCCGCTGAAATCAATGCCCATGCTCCGCAGCACATACCCGGTGAAAAAAGTATGGTCGTCTACAAATCCGGGTGCAACTGTCCTGCCGCCAAGGTCAATTACCTCGTCCACTTTGTCAATCCATGACTTTGCTTCATCGCGCGTGCCAACCGCCTCAATTTTATTGCCTTTTACTATGATAAATCCATTTATAGGCGCGCAGGCAGTCGCTGTAAAAATACTTGTCGAAAGAAACATAAATGATTTTTTCTTGCCGGTTATCAAAATATCACCATTCTTTCCGATACGTTTACCCAAGGGGCAGTATTAACTTTATATCTGCTTGCAGTAACAGCGGCGGCTGTACAGGTTGTATATGTTGTTATATAACGTTATATGCTGTATTATAGGTTTTATTTTTCCGTTTGTCAATGTTAAGCTGTGCGCTGCAAAATTTAATATTCTGCAGCACTTTTTTAAATAACTTACACAAAAGCTGAGATAGCGCAAAATACCATAGCGGCAAGTTCTATTGTAATAACCAACTTAATAACGGATTTCACCCATTTGCCCAAGCTTATCCGGCCAAGGCCAAGGGCTGCCATCAGGATTCCGTTTGTCGGCGATATTATATTGGTGATGCCATTGCCCGCCTGGTAAGTCGTTACTATTGCCTCTTTGTTTATCTTAAGCAGTTCGGCAAGCGGGCCCATTATAGGCATTGTCAGCGCAGCCTGCCCTGAAGACGATGGGACAAAGAAAGCAATCACATTTTGAACCAAAAGCATTACCGTTGTAAATCCGGCTACAGGAACACTCTTAAGGCCGTTCGCAAGATAATTTAAAATCGTATCTATTATTTGTCCGTTTTGGGCAATGACGAGAATGGCGTTCGCCATACCTATTACAATAGCCGCATATGCAAAGTCTTTAAGGCCAAATACAAAAGCTTCTCCCATATCGTTAAGCGACAGTTTGCCGACTATGCCGGCAAATATGCCAACAGCAAGGAAGATGGCCGCGATTTCGTCCATATAATAGCCTTTTTTGAGCAGGCCCCATACCATCCAGACAATGCCTGCGCCAAGGCCGATAAGTATTATCTTATGCCTTGCCGTAAATTTAATATTATCCACATCGTTTTGGCTTGAAATGAAATACTCTTTGTTTCTGAGATCCGATTCGTACATAAGTGATTTTTTCGGGTCTTTTTTTACTTTTCTCGCGTAAAGCATTACAAATGTCATTGCTATAGCGATGTAAACCACATATTCTATGCACCTCAGCCACAGCTGCGGATTACCCTGAATGCCAACCAGCCCCTGCGCCACAAGTACGTTGAACGGGTTAAGGGTAGATCCGGTATAACCTATCTGTGAGCTTAAAAGTACCATCATAACGGTTGTAATCGAATCATATCCGAATGAAATCAGGAGCGGATAAAACAGCATGTAAAACGGAAGCGTTTCCTCACTCGTCCCTATTACAGACCCTCCGACGCTGATGACAAGCATCATTACCGGAATAATCAGGCTCTCTTTTCCTTTAACGATGTTCGCGACGGAAGCAAGCCCTGAGCTGATAGCTCCGGTTTTTGTTATGATGGCAAACGCGCCGCCTAAAATGAAGATAAAGGCTACGACCTGCGCAGCGGCCTGCACTCCCTCTGCCGGAGCCTTCAAAACATCAAATATACCCTGGCGTATATCCGTACCATCCTCAGTTACCTTAGAAGTCGTTTGATAAGTGCCAGATATAATAACATTTTTTGTAAGCCCAGGTGAAACCTCCTTTTCCACAGTTTTAAATGATCCGCTTGGAATAAACCACGTCAGGATCGCCATAACGACAACAAGTAAAAACAGCAAAACATATGTGTGCGGTACTTTGATCTTTTTCAATACAGATTCTCGCATTTTATACCCTCCGTCATATTAATATTTTGAAACGAACTCGTCCGGTTATGTATGCTAAATTTTATGCGCCTCCTTAATACGTATTATGTCGTATTAACAGCTGTTTGCAATACGTATTATATCGTATTGAGAGTTTGTTTCAATATTATTGAAAGAAATATATAAAATTTTTTTTGTTTTAACTGTAATATTATTGATGTTTTTGATTTTGAAAGCTTTCTTTTCCTTTAATTATTTCTTTATATTGAAACAGCGCCCATGCTACATTTACATAACAAGGCGCTGCAATGACAGTTTGTGATACAAATTTAAATAAAAAGCAGTCTTACGGCTGCCGGCGCATTTTATTCGGGGGTATCATGCGCATGTTTACAAGCGCGTTGTAGACGCCCTCCTGCTTTATAGTACCGGTAACCACAGATGACATTTCTTTAAGGGCCAATGGGGCGTTTCCCATGGATACGCTTGTCCCAACGCTCCGGAACATAGAGCAGTCGTTCCGGCTGTCGCCGAACGCCACGGCATCTTTGCGCAAAGCACGGTCAAACCGAAGCACGCGGTCAACAGCCGCGCCCTTGTCGCAGCCTTTTAAGACTAATTCGTAAAAACCGGTTTCCGGGTGCTCATAAATATCGTAAAACCGGCGCAGAAAAGTGAAAACGCGCTCAATCTGCATACCGTCAGAAGTATGCAGCGTTAATTTTTCTATATTTTCTAAACTTGCGAGTTGTTCCGGCCTGCTTATATGTACTTTTATTGTTGGCCAATCATACGTAACCTTCCCATCCAATATATACATCTGGCTGTGGCCCTCCAGCACGCACGTAATGCCTGCCTTTAACATTTTACCGGCCGTAATATTTAAAAGAGTTTTGGGAATCGCCCTGCGGAATATTGTCCGCCGGCCAACGGTAATATTGGCGCCGGCGCCTGATATTATTCCATCGAAGCCTATTAAAGTTATTTCCGGATATATATCGCAAAGCGTACGCCCTGTGCAGATAAAAATCATGTGGCCGCATTTTCTGAGTGAACGCAGGGCGTATACGGTCAAACGCGAAGGAGGGTTATCGTTTTCAGCTATTGTACCGTCGATATCAAAAAACACATGCCGGCTTTCTATGCATACCACCTCTTTACAGACTTCTAAGTTTATTCAAACCTTATGCATTAATTCCTTTGTTAATTGATATAATTTATCATAAATTTCCCGCTTTTCACTATATATGACATGGTTTTCCATATTGGGAGAAATTTCAAGCTCAGGTTTTATAACTTTTCCCATATCGTCCCAGCTTTTGTACGCTCCCCCCGCAAGAGCAGCCATTATAGCGTCCCCGTATGAAGCGCCTATCGTTACTTTGGCGGTACAGACGGTTCTCCCCAGGATATCCGCTATTATCTGCAGCCACGGGCGGTTTTGGGTTCCGCCTCCGACTGCCATAATTTTTTTAACCGGCAGCTTATTTTCTTTTAAGATGTCAAAGTACTGTGCTATGGAATAACCTATCCCTTCAAGTGCGGATTTGTAAATATGTGCGCGGGTATGGTTAAGTTTAAGGCCAAACACGACGCCTTTTGCAAACGGGTCGTTTATAGGCGTCCTTTCGCCAGCAAAATACGGCAGCGTAATCAGCCCGCCGCTGCCCGCCGGGATGCCCTCAATGCTTCCGGCCATCGCGCTGAAAGCGTTAGGCCCTCCGGCCTGTTCATTTTTAAGGCAGTCAGTATATATTTCGTCCCTGAACCATTTTGTAAGGGTGCCTGCCGTATTTGTCCCAGCGCATATGCCAAAAGTTTTTGGAATGATAAACGTTCCGGGCCATACCCTCCCATCATTTATAAGCCTGTCGGAAAGATAAATAAAATAGCATGATGAGCCTAACTGTATCATTACGTCGCCCGGGCTGAATATACCGGTGCTTATCGCCTCAGCTCCGGAGTCACCTGTGCCTGCCAAAACCGTTGTATTTTCGGACAGGCCGGTTTCGGCGGAAGCTTTTGCGGTAATATGCCCTACTATATCAGTAGCTCTAACTATTTCCGCAAGCTGCGACGGTTTGCAGTAGAGGCCGCACATCTTTTCGTCTGCGGAATCAGTGCCAAGATCGTAAAGCGGCGCAAAGTCCTCCGCAAGGTACTTATCTATGCAGTACCTGCCGGTAAGTTTCGCCGTTATATAAGATGATGCCGTCAAAAACTTATATGTGCCCGCGTAAACATCAGGGAGATTATTTTTAATCCATAAAATCTTTGGCGCAATATCAGAAGAACACAGCGTGTGGCCGAACAATTTTTCAGCCGTTTCTTTACCGTAATATCCGTTTAAATAATCTATTTCCTTATAGCTCCTTGAGTCAATACCGTAAAGTATCGCTTTGCACAAAGGCCTGCAGTCTTTGTCTACCGGAACACAGTCGCATCCAAGCGCGCTTATGCCAAGGCATTTTATACTTTCAGGAGATATGCCGGATTGTTCTATAAGTGCTCTGCTTACGTAGCATACATCTCCCCACCAAACTTGCTCCGCGTCCTGCTCGAAAAAATTCGGCAGCGGGTTCTCGACGTTATGTTTTTTGGACATATATTTTACTATTTCGCAGCCGGAATTTATAAGTACGCCCTTTGTCTCGTTTGTGCCTACGTCTATCCCCATAAAATATAAAGGTTTCATATGCGTTTCTCCCATTTTTTACCCTTTGCGCGGATTTCCCGCACTTTCCCCATAAATTCCGCCACCCTGTTTACGTCTATCCTCCCGCTGAATTCTCCGTTTTTCTTAAACGTGGTTCCAACATACGCGCCGTCGGCAACACTTAAAATGGATTCAACGTTTTCCGCGTTGCAGCCTGTACCGCAAAAAACCGGCACGTTACCGGCCGACTGCTTAATACCGGCAAGCCGTGATGTGCCGGGGCCGTCCCCTGCCATACCTCCAGCAACTACCAAACAATCAGGCATGCAATTAAAAATCATTGTTTTAGCGATATCATTTAAATCCCTGTCGTTTAAATAAACTTCACCTTCACCGTTGATGAAATAAGTTAAACGCAGATCGTCTAACCTAAGAGCGCTTTTAAGGCGCAGGGTTCTGCCTATGTCGCGGTCTATAAGCCCTAGGTCGCCTACCCACGCCCCGGTAAACACGCATCTTGTAAACTTAGCGTCCGTAGCGGCGCATAGCTCTATTGTCGCATCCGGGTCGTAAATGGCCTCAAGCCCGTAAGGGACTTTTATGTTTTTAGAAATGGCTCCAAAAACGCGCGCCATTGCCGCAAGAGAAACAGATGAAACTTTCTTTTGGTACGGAAGACTGAACTCATTAGTAAGAAGCACCCCGTCAACTCCGCCCTCCTGCAAAGCCTCAAGGTCCTGCCGCGCCGAGCGGATTACATCTTCCATGGTATTGCCGTCCTTATAAAACAAAGGGTCGCCCGGCAGCGCTTTCAAGTGCAGTAATCCTATTATTGGTTTTTCCGTGTGGAACATATCATTAATCCAAGACATAAACAAACCTCCCGCTAAAATATTTATATGATGTTATATAACGATATATACAGAATACCAAAACAGCTCACAAAAGTCAATAGAAAACTGTTCATAATATTAAAGGCGGTAACCTTTGTACTGGCAGCGGCCAAGTTTATATATACTTAAGCCTGCCATATTGAAAAGAATTAAAAATTATATTATAATAGTAAATATAAAGTAATAAGTGAAAATAAAATTTATTTAGTAGGGGATATAAAATGCCAAGGCCATTAAATTCCGAGTCACAGAAACCGCTTTACCAGCAATTAATTGAAGAAGTAAAAAGGAAGATAAAAAGCGGCGAATTTACGCAGGGTGACAAAATACCGAGTGAACCTGAGTTTATGAAAACATACGAGGTTAGCCGTATAACGGTACGCAAGGCCATAGAAGAGTTAGTAACTGAAGGCTACCTTACAAAAAAGCAAGGCAAAGGTACTTTTGTCAACAAACCTAAGATCAAGCGTAAAATAGAAAATATTATGAGCTTTAGGAATGCCTGCCTCGCGTGTAATATGGAGCCGGGGTACAAGCTGATAGAACGTAAGCTTATTAAACCAAGTTCTGACGAAATAGACTTTTTAAATCACGGCAGTAATGAAAAAATTATTTATACAAAGAGGATCCTGACTGCTGACGGCGATCCTATCATGCTCGAAAACAACTACTTTCCCCTGAATGGTTTTGAATTCATGTTAAATGAAAATCTTGAAGGCTCGCTTTATACATTGTTGAAAAACAAAGGTATAAACCCTATACATTCTGAGTCATGCACCCTCGAGCTTGTGAGCGCGACGGCATTTACCGCTAAGCTGCTGAATGTGCCTGCCGGCGAACCTTTATTTTATATGATTGCCCATATTAAAGATTCAAAAAACAACCCGATTCATATAGGCAGGCAGTATATAGTTGGGAGCAGGTATTTATTTAATATTCCGTGACTACGGGTCCCGTCATTTTTCTTTTCCCATAGCCGAAGCACACTTTGCATTGACAAGCACGTTTTAAAAAGCGCCTTATGCTATATAAATTATAGGCATGCCAAGCTTCTCACTTATCTGCACGCGCAAAAAGCTTTCCGCTTCCGCGCGTGCTTCACTGCGGTAACAGTATTTGCCGCGCCCCCGCCCGCGCATAATAGACCTGTCAAAAATTTGCACGGCTCCGGGAAACGCGCTTGTATTGATTGCGTCCTGTACAAAACTGTAAGTCATAAGAATTATCTCAATAAAGCCTTTTTGTTTAACTTCAGGTGCAAGTTCGTCTGAAAGTTCATCTATAAGCCCGCCGTACATACGTTTCCAGCCGCTGAGCAGAATAACCGGCGCAATGAGTATGCCCACACGGTACCCCGCATGCGCCATTTCGTTAAGCGCTTTAATCCGCTGGCGCAGCTGTGAAGTGCCAAGTTCTACCTTACTGACTATCTCCGCAGGGTTGACGCTCATACGGAAGATCACTTTTCCGCGGTGGTTAAGGCTGAGCAGCGGCTGCACCATATCAAATTTAGTCGGGAACGTCAGGTTTCCGCGGCCTTTTTTACCAAAGCGTTCTATTGTCCAGCCAAGGTTTCCCGTCACCGAATTTTCCAATACCAAATCGCTGTTGCTTCCGATTTCAAAAGTCTGCGGCTTTGCTGTGCGCGCGTCAAACCTCAGGAGCCTTTCAAGCATCTCCTCACGGTTTACAAACAGGCGCATGTAAGAGCACTTGTTGTAGCTGCACATAAGGTAACAGTACATGCACATGGCCCTGCAGCCGGACGACGTGTACGGGACGAGCCAGTCCGAAACCTTATGGTTCTCCGCGTACCTATGCGTTTTCCTTATGCCAAGGACCAAGTGCCGTTTAAGTTTTGGAAAGTCGGCATCTTCCGCAGCGCTGAGCATTGGTATGCGGTTGTGGGATTCAATCTCAATCCATGGCAATGACTTGTACTTTTCCCTCAGCCGTTTCCCAAGTTCGTATTCCATTGCTTTAGGTTCATAATAAACAGCGTCAAATTTAGGTTGCATTTATAAGTCCCTCCATACGCTTTTAGCTTGCATAAAAACACGGGATAATATTTCAAGTTACAGCGCTTTTTACCGTATATTTTAAGTGTGCAGGCAGACAATACTAAAAAATTAAGGAGCGACTTAAAAATGGGAATAGTTTGTAACTGTACCGACAAATATCAGTCATGTATTGACGAATGCAACAGGTGCGCGCAGGCTTGCCATGAGTGCATTAAATTATGCCTTAACGAACCGGACGTGGCCGCGCGTAAGGACCATATCGCACAGATGATGGACTGTTCCGGCATCTGCAAAGAAGCCGCCTGCCTGATGTCGTCAGACTCAAAACATTCAAAGGAGTTCTGCGGGCTGTGCGCTGCCGTTTGCGATGAATGTGCCGCCGGCTGCTCGCAGTTTAAGGACGGCCACTGCCAGAAATGCGCCGCGGAATGTAAAAAATGCGCGGATGCGTGCAAGTCAATGTAATTCCTTTTAATATGAAAATCTGACACCGCCATACGCGCAACACGCCCCGGCTGCTTTTACGCATCAACAGCCGGGGCGTGTTCCGTCATAATTTATTATGTTTGCCTATCTTCTTTATTAAACATTATAATAATCCGATTAGCAATTATAATTGTACCGTATTGTATATTATGCAGTAATCATTGCTGTAAATTATGTGCATAATTGTAAAATAATAAAGCACACGCAGTCACTATATGAGAAACACCAAAGGAGGATATTTCCATGGCAGACGGGCATTATCTGAAGCTGCTTGCAAAACAGTACCCAAACCCGCAGGCAGCCGCTTCGGAAATAATAAACCTGAAAGCAATAATGAGCCTTCCTAAAGGTACGGAGTATTTTTTCAGCGATTTGCACGGCGAACAGGCCGCTTTTCTTTTCCAGCTGAAAAGCGCCTCCGGCATAGTACGTAAAAAGATAGACGAGCTTTTCGAGCAGTCCATCTCGGAGGACGAACGCTCCGAACTCGCCAAACTTATTTATTACCCTGAGCCGGAACTCGCAAAGGCTAAACAAGAGCAAAAAAGCTACGGCGACTGGTGCCGCATTATGATATACAGGCTTGTTGAAGTATGCAAAGAGGCCGCCTCCAAATACACGCGCTCAAAAGTCCGCAAGAAGCTTCCTAAAAACTTCGCGTACATAATAGACGAGCTTCTGCACGCAGACGGCGGAAAAAACAAACCCCATTACCACAGTGAAATAATTCACTCCATAGTCCAGACAGGCATGGCTACCGAGTTCATAAAAGCTGTCTGCACGCTTATACAGCAGCTGCTCATAGACCGGCTGCATATTATAGGCGACATCTATGACAGGGGGCCGCGCGCCGACCTCATCATGGATGCCCTGATGGGCTTCCATGACGTTGACATACAGTGGGGAAACCACGACATTTCATGGATGGGCGCAGCCGCCGGAAACCTCGTCTGCATTGCAAACGTTCTGAGGCTCGGCATAAGCTACAACACGTTCGACCTGCTTGAAGACGGCTACGGCATAAACCTGCGGCCGCTTTCGGTTTTTGCCGGTAAAGCTTACGGCGGTGACAGCTGCAGGATTTTCACTCCGCATATTTTAGATAAAAACAAATACGACCCCATAGACATACAGTTAGCGTCAAAAATGCATAAAGCCATAGCCGTAATCCAGTTTAAACTTGAGGGGCAGATTATCAAAAAACACCCCGAGTATAAAATGGACGGCAGAAACCTGCTCGAAAAAGTTGATTTTTCGAAAGGCACGGTTTCCGTAAACGGTACGGACTACCTCATGCGTGATACAAACTTCCCAACAATAGACCCGAAAGACCCTCTCAGGCTTACGCGCGATGAAGCCGAAATGATGATGTCAACGCCGGAAAAGAAAT
>DHNP01000002.1 GCA_002409585.1 Ruminococcaceae bacterium UBA5413
CTCGAACAGGGCGTTAAGAAAACAGCGAGGTGCGCCCGCCATGTCTTAAAATCCGGACAATTTTTAAGTATAATAATTGCAGAGCATACCGACGGCTACTGAACAATGCCAGTTTTAAAGGTTTTCCATCGTATATGCTCTGTTTGTTACTGATTCTTTTTTGGGTTTATTCGTTACTTACCAAAACGTTTATTATATGAATTTCCTGACGGTTTCGCCCATCTCCACGCAGCTTACTTTTTCTTTGCCTTCAGTGTAAATGTCAGGTGTACGCACTGTTTCAAGGGCTTTTGAAACGGCGTTTTCGATGGCTTCAGCGGCTTTGGGCATGCCGAGCGAGTACCTTAACATCATTGCGGCGGAAAGTATGGTGGCAAGCGGGTTTGCATTTCCTGTGCCGGCAATGTCTGGCGCTGAGCCGTGGACTGGCTCGTAAAGGCCGAATTTGCCTTCGCCGAGGCTCGCCGACGGCAGCATGCCTATGGAGCCGCTTATCATGGACGCTTCGTCCGAAAGTATGTCGCCGAACATATTTGACGTGACTATGACGTCAAACTGCTTTGGGTCCCTCACAAGCTGCATGGAGCAGTTGTCGACATAAAGGTATGAAAGCTCCACATCGGGGAATTCTTCTTTGCCTATGCGCGTGACGGTTTTGCGCCACAGGCGGGAAGACTCCAGAACGTTTGCCTTGTCTACGCTGCAGAGCTTTCCGCGGCGTTTTTGCGCCATCCTGAAACCCACGCGCGCTATCCGTTCGATTTCAGGCACGGAATACATTTCGGTGTCGTAAGCGGCTTCGCTGCCGTTTACAGTCTTATGGCCGCGTTCGCCGAAATAAATGCCGCCTGTAAGCTCGCGGACTATCATTATATTGAGGCTGCCGCCTATGATTTCGTCTTTAAGCGGCGAAGCCGAGCGCAGCTGGTCGAAAATGACCGCCGGGCGCAGGTTGGCAAAAAGCCCAAGGCTGCTGCGTATGCCTAAAAGGCCGGCTTCAGGCCGTTTGCCGCCGGGCATGTTATCCCATTTAGGCCCGCCTACGGCGCCGAGCAGGACCGCGTCGGCGGCTTTGCATGCCTTTACCGTTTCGGCGGGTATGGGGCTGCCGGTTTTATCTATGGCGCTGCCGCCTAAAAGCGCCTTTTCAAAGTTTACGGAAAAACCGAATTTTTCCCCCGCTTTTTTAAGCGTAAGGGCGGCTTCGTTTACTATTTCGGGGCCTATGCCGTCGCCTTCGAGCAGTACGATTTTATACTCTTTCATTCTGTGAGTTTCCTTTCGTTTTTATTATTCTATGCCGCCTGTTTTTTCAGTGCGGTTTATGGCGCATATTATACCTTTTATGGATGCAAGGCTTATATTGTTGTCTATGCCTACGCCGAAAGCCGGGCTGCCGTCTGGCGCGGTGAGGTGGATATATGAAACGGCTTTTGAGTTTTCACCGGACGAAACCGCGTTTTCACGGTAAGTTACAAATTTGTAGTCACTGATGCCGACCTGCTTAAGGGCACCGAAAAACGCGCTTATGGGGCCGTTGCCGCAGCCTTCGATTTCACGGTCGGCATCTTTGAAACGGATGACGCCCTCAAAGTGGACTTGCGCGCTGCCGCTTACGTCGTTGTCTTCGTACAGCTTATATTTTTTAAGGCAGTAAGGCGCGCTGACGTCAAGGTAATTTTTCTTGAAAATGCCGTAGATTTCCTGAGACTTAAGTTCGCGGCCGGCTTTGTCGCAGGCGGCCTTTACCATTGCGCCGAACTCCGTGTGCATTGCCTTCGGCAGTTCGAAGCCGTAGTCCTGCTGCATTATGAACGCGGCGCCGCCTTTGCCCGACTGGCTGTTTATGCGTATGACGGGTTCGTATTCCCTCCCCACGTCGGCAGGGTCTATGGGGAGGTAGGGGACTTCCCAGTACTGCGTGCCGCTTTTCTTCATATACGCGAAACCCTTGTTTATGGCATCCTGATGCGAGCCTGAGAACGCTGTGAACACGAGGTCGCCGGCGTATGGGTGGCGCTGGTGGACTTTCATCTTAGTGCATTTCTCAAAGACGCGGCGGATATTGCCGATATTTGAAAAGTCAAGCCCGGGGTCGACGCCCTGTGAGTACATATTCATGGCGGCTACCATCACATCGGCATTGCCCGTGCGTTCGCCGTTGCCGAAAAGCGTGCCTTCCACGCGGTCGGCTCCGGCCATTATGCCGAGTTCGGTGGCGGCCGTCGCCGTACCCCTGTCGTTGTGGGGGTGCAGGCTTATTATAACGCTGCCGCGCCGTGAGATATGGCGGCAGAAGTACTCTATCTGGTCCGCATAGCAGTTAGGCGTAGCCATCTCTACGGTATTAGGCAGGTTTAAAATAAGCTTGTTTTCCGGTGTCGGCTGTAAAATATCCATTACTTTTTCGCAGATAAGGATGGAATTGTCTATCTCTGTACCGGAAAAGCTTTCGGGCGAATACTCATAACGGATATTTGTGCCGCTTTTTTTCACTTCTTCGTCGGTTAACTGCTTTATGAGTTTTGCGCCCTCGACGGCTATGTCTATGACTCCCTGCATATCTGTCTTAAAGACGACTTTCCTTTGTAAAGTGGACGTCGAGTTGTAAAAGTGGACTATTACGTTTTTAGCGCCTTTAATAGCCTCAAATGTCTTTTTTATAAGATGCGGCCGCGCCTGCACGAGCACCTGCACCGTAACGTCGTCGGGGATCAGGTTCCTCTCTATAAGTGTACGCATGATTTCATATTCTGTTTCGGAAGCCGACGGGAAGCCTACTTCAATCTCTTTAAATCCAACGTCAACAAGAGTTTGAAAGTAAAGCAGCTTTTCCTCAAGGTTCATGGGGTCGATAAGCGCCTGGTTGCCGTCGCGCATATCTACGCTGCACCATACGGGCGGTTTTGTGATTATTTTGTCCGGCCACGTGCGCTCTTTAAAAGCTATTGGTTTAAATGGGATGTACTTTTTGCAGCCTGTGTACATGATAAAAACAGCTCCTTTACTTATTTTGTACAGGTTAAAAGATAAATCGGCTCTTGTCCGCGCCGGCTGCGGAGGTAAACAAAAACGCCCCTGATGCGACAAACGCATCAGGGGCGAAATAAAATTCCGCTGTACCACCCGGATTCGGCTCTACTGCAGGTAAAGCCCTCAAAAGCCTCTAACAAGGCCTTGGCTTGTAACGCTGCCAAATGCGTCCGCTCCTAACGCTTTAAAACATCGGAAACGGCGGCTCCGGGATGAGCTATACGCGAAAGCATGGATACCGGTTCACACCAGCCACCGGCTCTCTTAAATAATCCAAACGAACGCCTTATTCCCCTCATAGCCTTTATACTATTAAGATATTCACATTATATTTTAATTGCTTAGGTTTGTCAAGTAGAAATCAATAAATTTTAAAGCCCGCCGCCATACTGCCATAATTATAGTTTATTTCATAGATTCCGCAAAATCCATGAGCTCGTTGTCCGTGACGTTTTGCGCCGAGCTGTATATTCGTTTTGCGCAAGGGGTTTCTATCATTGCCAAAAAGGTTTCCTAATACGCCCATTCTAATTTGTTTCTCATTAAAATTTCAATTTTTACTAATATTTTTACATTATATTATATCTTATACAATCCAGTACGTAATGGATGCCACTTAAAACTGCCGCTGCCGTAAGGCCAAAAGCGGCTCTCGGAGGCTTTGTTAATGAAAGACCGGCTGAAAAATTTTACAAAGGTACAAAAGAGGATAGCCGTAATCGTGACGGTGACGGCGGTGGCCGCCGCCGGTACGGTGGGGACAGTATTTGCGGTGCAAAAAAAGAATTCGTCGGAAAGTACGACGTCTTACCGTGAATATACGGTAAAAAAGGGCGACGTTACCGTTGGCACTACGGAGTCCGGCACGGTTTCGCTCGACCAGAAGTCCATAACTTTTCCTATAGACTGTGAAGTCGGCACATATCTTGTTAAATCAGGCACGACAGTCAAAAAAGGCGATGCGCTCGTTTCACTGAACTTGGACAGCATATCAGAAAACAGTTCGGAAACGAAGCAGAAGCTCGAAGCGGCCAAGGTAACGCTTCAGCAGGCGCTCAACGACCAAAACATTAAGCTCGAAACGGCAAAGATAACTTATGAGTCGAGCAAGGCGCTTGCCGAGTCAGCACCGGTTACAAAGGAACTGACTGAAAGCGAGCTGCAAAACAATATCTCAACGGCGCAGGCTACGCTTGACAAAGACAAAAAAGACCTTGCAGCCTATACAGAACTCCAGAAAAGCTGGAAGTCAGACTACGAAAAGCTGCAGCAGCTGAAAACATGGATGGACAACGCGGAAACGTCTAAAACCAACTATGAGACGCAGCTTTCAAAGTATAAGGAAGACAACGACACGGTCATAAACGAATACGACAAGCTGAAAAGCGCTGCTGAGAGCGCGCGGGAAGAGTACCTTGCCGCAAAGGCAAACGCAGACGACGAAAATGACTACAGCGAAGAAAAGGATGCCTACGATGACGCCAAAAGCGCTGTCGACACATATTACTCGGGCGTTGCTGCAAGCATAGTAACGGAAGAAAACAACCTTGAGGCTAAAGTCGCCGAGTATACAGCCAGCTACAAAAACTATACGTCGGCCTACAATGACTTTAAAGATACTTATGATAAAAAATACGACGTGACGGACACTGAGCTTGACGACAAGGTAACATCGCTTAAAGCAAGCGTGCAGACGGACGAGTATAATTTGAAGAAGGCGCAGAAAACCGCACAGATTTCTTCCACAAGCGCAGATACAAAGGAAGCAACCGACCTTAACACGGCCGCGGGTGCGCAGAGCACTTACGACCTTACCGTAAACCAGCTTTCACAGGCTGTGTCGTCTGCACAGGCTGACTGCGACACGCTGCAGGAAAAAATAGACGAGATAAACAACGCAATGAACGGAAATGGCGTAATTACAAGCCCGTGCGACGGAATTGTTTCTTCGGTTTCATATACGGACGGAAGCGATGTTACGGCTAATGAAGCTATAATGACTATTTCAAAGGCCGACACTGTTTCAATGGACGTATCCGTTTCCGAAGACGACATAACCAATGTGAGCGTAGGGCAGGATGCGGATATAACACTTTCCGCTTACGACGGCCAGACAATAAGCGGTATGGTGGAGAGCATAACGGCTGAGCCTGCACGCAGCGGTTCGTCGTCCGTCAGCTATACCGTAACGGTAAAGGCTGCAGCGGACAGCAGCAGCAGTATAGGCACTGTCTACGAAGGCATGAGCGGTGAGGCTACTATAGTCCAGGGCGAAGCTAAGAGCGTCATCTATGTAAGCAATAAGGCTATAACTTTTAACAACGGTGTTTCGACGGTGCTCGTTAAGAAAAGCGACGGGAGCAATACGCAGAAAACGGTCACGACGGGATTTTCGGACGGCACTTATGTTGAGATTACAGGCGGCCTCAGCGAGGGAGATACGGTACTTGCGGAAAGCGCGGTGAAATCCTGATGTCAGAAAGCGAAGAACGCTCCGGAAAAATGCGTTTCGGTGAAATCCTTCATCTTGTATGGATAAATATAATGGAGAACAAGTTTAAAGTCTTTCTTACGTCGCTCGGCGTAATAGTAGGCTCGGCTACCATAATCCTTGTTATAGCCGTCGGCCACGGCGGCGAGGTGGATGTGGAAAACCAGTTTAAAAACCTTAACGCCGGCTCCATAAACGTTTCTGTCAGCACTACGGCCGAAATGGAAGATGCCATGATGGGCGGTATGCCAGGCGGCGGAGGCGGCGGTATGCCGCAGGGCGGAGGAAATAAGCAGGGCGGCGGCGGAGGCGGCGGAATGCCGCAGGGAGGCGGAAACAAGCAGGGCGGCGGTGGAGGCGGCGGCATGCCCGGCGGAGGCGGCGGAGATATGAAGGGCCAGTCTGTAACGCTTTCATCGTCTGACATTGACGATATATCTTCTCTCGTTTCAGGAATATCGGAGATAACGATTTACGACAGCTCCACCGCGGCTGTTGAAGGCGGCAACCTGACGGAAGAGAGCGATTATACAGTAATAGGCGTTATGCCAGAGTACCAGGATATGACTAACCTTGAAATGCTGGAGGGCGACTTTATAACGGACGACGACCAGAGCGGAAAAAGCAAAGTAGCCGTGATAGGGTATACGCTCGCACAGGAGATTTACGGGAGCGCATACTACGCTTACGGGGAAAATATATCAATCGAAGGCAAAAAATATGAAATAGTCGGGGTACTTTCTAAAATGGGCTCCGTTTCGTCTGGCACAAGCCCGGACGAGTCGATATTTATCCCGTATTCGACAGCAGAAAAATATGTGTACGGTAAAGATGCCAGCCCGCAGATAATGGCTATAGCATCTGACGTAAATAATGTTTCTTCAGTAATGACGAATGTTAAAACTGTACTAAGTGAAAATTATCCCAAGGCTGAGTTTACCGTCACAGACGCCGGCGCCACTATGGAAACGGCCACGTCTTCGGCAAAGACGCTGTCAACGCTGCTGATTGCCGTTGCGCTTATAGTTTTTGTAGTCGGCGGCATAGGCATTATGAATGTTATGTTTGTTTCGGTTAAGGAGCGCACTAAGGAAATAGGCATACTTAAAGCGCTTGGAAGTTCAAAAAAGGAAATTCTGCTTGAATTTCTTACCGAAGCAATGTTCATAAGCATTTTAGGCGGCATTTTAGGGCTTGTGCTTGGCTTTGCGCTTGTACCTTTAATAAGGCTGAGCGGCATGACTATAGAGCCGCTGGCCGTGAGCGGCCTGTACGCGATGATATTCGCGGTGGCGACAGGCACGATTTTCGGATTTTACCCTGCGTGGAAGGCTGCCGCGCTTATGCCTATTGAGGCCCTGTCAGAAGAGTAAAGGAGTTTTTACGTATGAATAAAATAAAGTTTGCAGTGCTGTTGCTTGCCTGCGCGGCTGCGGTTTTACCGCTGTCGGCCTGCTCGGGAAAAAATGACGCAAAACAGGCGGATGCAAAAAGCACGGTAAGCGGTACCGGCAAAAGCGCGTCGCAGACAGAGATAACGGGGAAAGTAACGTCCATTGTAGGTAACAAGGTGGAACTTGCGTTAGGGACAGTCAACTCGGACAGCGGCAAGGCAGATGAGAAGACAGGGTCCGAAGATGTGCAGAGCAGCGGGCAGCAGGACGGTGAAGGCTCAAAAACGGTTTCATCCGGCGCTTCATCTTCAACCGGTACGTCTTCATCGGGCAGCGGCTCAGTTTCGATTACGCTTACTGGAGAAACGGACACCGTCATTATCCCTGTTGGCCTTACGCTCTCACAGAACAGCGGCGGCGGCACCGGAGGACCTCCGTCAGGCGGAGACTCAGGCAGTGGAGGCGAAAACGGAGGCGGCGGACAGATGCCGCAGGACGGCGGCAGTACGCAGAGCGGAGGCAGCGCGCAGGGCGGCACAAACTCGGCCGCCGGCGGCACAAGCACTAAAACGAGCGACTTTTCAAGCATAACAAAAGGCATGATACTGCGCATAACAGAAGAAAAGGCGAGCGACGGTACTGAGAACGTAGTTAAGGTCACCGTTTTATCAGAGTAAAATCCTTTTACACGAAAGGCGCCCTTTATGGAACATGTAATAAAACTTAATGACATAAGGAAATCATATAACGAGGGTGAAAACAAGCTCGAAGTCCTTAAGGGCATTTCACTTGAAGTTAATGAAGGCGAGTACCTCGCTATTTTGGGGCCGTCCGGCTCCGGTAAAAGTACGCTTATGAACATAATAGGCTGTATGGATAATTTTCAAAGCGGGGATTACTGGCTTACTGACAACTATGTAAATAAACTGAACGACGCACAGCTTACACGGCTGAGGAACAGGCAGATAGGGTTTATTTTCCAAAAGTATCAGCTCATACACCAGTATACGGTCCTGCAGAACACCATGATGCCGCTTCTTATACGCGGCATACCGCGCAAAAAGGCCGAGGAAATCTCAATGGAAAAGCTTGAAATGCTCGGTATGAAAGAACGCGCGCACCATAAGCCGAACGAGCTCTCCGGCGGGCAGCAGCAAAGGACGGCGATTGCGAGGGCGCTTGTTGGGTCTCCTAAGCTTTTGCTTGCCGACGAACCGACAGGCGCGCTCGACAGGGGCACGGGGCAGGAAGTCCTGAAGCTTTTTAAGCAGCTTAACGAAATGGGCAACACCATAGTTATGATAACGCACGATCTGCACGTGGCAAAAAGCGCTAAACGGATCGTAAAGATTATCGATGGGGAGATTTTTGAGGGCAGCCGCGACGAGATAGAAGAATGACCGCGGCTATTGCGAAAGGAGATTTAATATGGCGCGTTTTATGAAGAAAAATAAATTGTTAATAGCGCTTGGCGCGGCATGCGTTTCACTGGCTGTAGCCGCCGGGGCTTTTTCGCTCACTGCCTCGGCGACATCCGAAACGCCTGAGTCTGTTATGAACCTTGCGGGGATAACGCTTTCACAAAATACAAGTTATGTAAGCGACTCGTACTTCGGTGTTATAAATGTAAGCGTACAGGACGAAGACGTGGTGAGGGCATCTGTAGACAGCCAGTGCCGCCTTGTAGTGACGGCTATTTCAGACGGCGAAACAAGCGTTTCGTACTGGTATAGAAAAACGGCTGCCGACGGATGGACGAGCGCGACAATGAAGGTGACAGTCTCCGGCAACTCTGAAAAATCATCCAATATATCGAGCAGCGAAGCCGGCATAGTTTTTCCGAAAGCTGAGATAGGCATTAACGTAGGTGAAAGCTATACCATGGACGGCGTGAAAGTGAACGGATTTTCAGTTAAGACTTCATCGCTCCTATGGTTTTCAGCCGCTGACGGCGTAATTTCAGTAGACAGCAAAACGGGAAAAATAACCGCCGCGGGCGCGGGTACGGCCGTGCTGTACGCGGTAGACCCGTCAACAAACGCATGCAGCAGCATCACGGTAAAAGTTGTAAAAGGATAAGCAGAACGTAAAAAGGCCCCGCGCGTGTAGGTTATGTACTCGTGCGCGGGGCCTTTTATGATGCATTTTTTAATTTTTACAATAGGAAGTTAAAGTGAAGAGGCGATAATCGGGTCGAGTTCTTCCGGCGTGACGGTAGGTTCGAACCTTGCTTTTACGCTGCCTTTCCTGTCAATAAGGAATTTTGTAAAGTTCCACTTTATGCCGCTGCCTTCGAAGTTATCAGGGTAGTTGTCCTTTACGACGCCCTGTATCATCCTGCCGGAGTCCTTGTCAAGTTCAAAGCCTTTAAATGGGGCTTCTTTTTTAAGGTACGTGTAAAGCGGGTCTTCGTTTGCCCCGTTTACGTCGATTTTGGCGAACATCGGGAAGGTAACGCCGTAATTCATCTTGCAGAATGACATAATCTCGCCGTTGCTGCCGGGGTCCTGCTGCAAAAACTGGTTGCACGGGAACCCGAGGATCACAAGGCCCTTGCCAGCGTACTTTTTGTACAGCTTCTCAAGGCCGTCGTATTGCGGCGTAAAACCGCATTTGCTTGCAGTGTTTACAATGAGGAGAAGTTTTCCGGAGTAGTCCGAAAGCGAAACCTCGCTGCCCTTTATATCTTTAACTTTAAAATCATAAATACCCATAATAAATACCAACCTTTCGTACAGTTAAGTTTAAAATGCCGCCATACCCGTCAGGCCGGGTTGGCGGCATCGGCATGCAGTCATTTATTTTGCTGTAATGTAAGTCAGATATCCGCTTTCCAAAGCCCGTGCAGGTTGCAGTACGCATAAGCGGTCGCTTTTTCGCCGGCACACGTGAACTCAGCCTGCGGCTTCATGCCGGGCTTAAGTTTTACTACGCTGATGGTTTCACCGGAGACAAGCGCAATCCACTCGATGTAGTGTTTTTCTTCCATCGGATGTGCGACTGAACCTACGGTAACTGTCACCCTGTCACCGTCTTTTTTAACTACGGGAACGTGCTTCTCGTGTGCAGCGTCGGTCGAGTTGGCTTTAAGCGGTGTCATGGCCGCCCCGCAGCAGCTGAGTACCCCGCCGCCTTTTCTAATCAGCGCGACTATGTTTCCGCATCTTTCACAGCGGTAAAATAAAGCTTCATCCATTTTAAAAACCACCTTTTATTAAAATAAAATACACTATTCCTACGGAGTTTCTAATGTTTTACGTATACGGCGTCCCGCCGCAGGGCGGGTAACCGTTAAGCGCAGCGGTCAGTAGTTTACGACCCTGCGTTCAAAGTAAGCCTGCGGGTGCTTGCACGCCGGGCATACCTTCGGGGCTTCTTTGCCTTTGTAGATATAACCGCAGTTGCGGCATACCCATACGGTTTCAGTGCCGCACTTAAAGACAAGGCCGTCTTTTATGTTTGACAGGAGCTTTGCGTAGCGCTCCTCGTGTGACTTCTCGATTTCCGCTACTTTACGCATTGTTGCGGCAATGTCTTTAAAGCCTTCTTCTTCGGCTGTTTTGGCCATGTTTACATACATGTCCGTCCACTCATAATGCTCGCCGCCGGCCGCGGCCTCGAGGTTTTCAGGGGTGGACTGTATGCTGCCGCCCGAAAGCAGCTTAAACCACAGCTTTGCGTGTTCCTTTTCATTGTTAGCGGTTTCTTCAAAGATAGCCGCTATCTGCTCGTAGCCTTCTTTTTTTGCCTTTGAAGCAAAGAAAGTGTACTTGTTCCTTGCCTGTGATTCACCTGCGAACGCGTCCTGCAAGTTTTTCTCCGTTTTGCTGCCTTTTAATTCCATAACATATTCCTCCTAAATTTATTTATATATTTTATTTTTCCCTTAACTCTAGCTATTATTATACACGGCTAACAAATAAAAAGATGTAAAAATAAGAATAATAATTATTTTTATTATATTTTTTATACGTGCCTGAAAGGCCTGCCGTGCAGGCAGGCCCCAAAACGCGCAGAAGCAGTATCTGCATGCGCCATGCCGTATTGCCGCATAGGCGGAAAGTTTTGCCCGCTTTGCCAAGTACAGCGCAGCCGTACCGGCAGACGCCGGCTTTAGCCATGGTTACGGTATATGGTGATGTATGTAAGCCGCCATGGCTGTGCCAACACGATTGCGTTTCCGCCGTTACTGCAAACCACCGGAGCCTTGATGCCTGCCATATTTCCTTAAGTTTAACATAATAAAACACAAAAATTTTACTTTTGTAGAAATAACCATAAATTTAATAAATTATTTAACTTTTTTGTTATGTTTTATGCAGAGGCCGTTTAAACACATGACGCGCGGAAAAATACGCTATACGGTTATTTCAACCCTGTTGCCGTCAGGGTCGCCGACGCAGCTTTCAAAGTACCCGTCGCCTGTCAGCCTGGGCGCGCTGTAAAGCGGGTACCCGCCGTCAGTTATGCTCTTTGTCGTATGAAGGACTGCCTCCCTGCTGCCTACGGAAAAAGCGATGTGGCTGAAACCGCTTCCGTACTCTGCGTACGCCCGCTTCTGCAGGTTGGCAGAGTGTGTTACTTCAAGCCTTGCACCGCCGCTGAACGAAATAAAATAGCTTGAAAACCCGCTTTTGTTCCTGTAAATGCCGCCGCATTTGCCGCCGAAGTACTTTACGTAAAAGTCCTTAGTCTTTTCAAGGTCTACAGCGTAAACGGCGGCATGGGCTATTTTTACATCCATTTCAGTTACTCCTTAAAATTATTTTAATATTGTTTGAAATAAAATTAAAGCCACGGAGCGCTTTTTACTGCCGGCCGCACATATCGCGTAAACGCGCTTAAGCGCCGTTATGGCGGCGATGGGATATTCATTCATGTAAAACGCTTCCCGAAGGATGATATTTAACATATTAAATATAGCATTTCCGTGCATTTTGTCAACATGACCCGCGCAAAAAAAGCCTCCGGAACATGCTGCGGCAGCATTTTCCGGAGGCGTAAGGTTTATATCGTATTGTTGCGGGCGCAGAAACGTTTTATATTTTGGCGCGCTTTAGCAAAAGTGAGTTTGAAACTACCGAAACGGAACTGAAAGCCATGCACGCGCCTGCTATTATCGGGTTAAGTATGCCGAAGGCCGCGAGCGGCACGCCAAGCGAGTTGTAAATGAAAGCCCAGAAAAGGTTCTGCTTTATTTTGCGCATTATTGCTTTAGAAAGGTTTATGGCCTTCGGCACGTCGCTGAGGCTGCCGCTCATAAGCACCATAGAACCGGCGTTTGCGGCAACGTCAGTGCCTGTGCCGAGCGCCATGCCTATGTCGGCGGCGGCAAGGGCAGGCGCATCGTTAGCGCCGTCGCCTACCATGGCGACAACGCCGCCGCTTTTTTTGAACCTCTCTATCTGTTCCTGCTTGCCGCCCGGCAGCACGCCGGCAACTACTTCCTTTATACCTGCCTTTTCGGCTACTGCGCGCGCCGTCGCTTCGTTGTCGCCTGTTACCATGACGACGTTCACGCCGCTTGAAACAAGCTTTTGCACTGCTTCGGCGGAGTCTTCCTTTATGGCGTCAGCAGCTGCGAAAACAGCCGACGGTACGCCGTCAACAGTCATTACGACAGCCGTCTTGCCTTCGCGTTCAAATTCTGACGCGGTTTCATTTTGAAGCTTGCCGATGTATACGCTTTTACCCTCCGCATTTGCCGTAACGCCGCTGCCGGTTTTGGCGGTGAAGTTTTCGGCCGGCGGCACAGACGCGGACTTCTCCGCGGCGAAACTGTAAACCGCCCTGCCTACAGGGTGCTCGCTAAGGCTTTCGGCTGCCGCTGCCAGCCTTAGGAGTTCGCTTTCATCGCCCGAAAGGACTTTAAAGTCCGTAACCTGCGGCTCGCCTTTTGTTACGGTGCCTGTTTTGTCGAGTATGACGGTGTTTATTTTTGAAGCGTACTGCAGCGCTCCGGCGTCTTTAATGAGTATACCGCCTGAAGCCGCCATGCCGGTGCCTACCATAAGCGCTGTGGGTGTAGCAAGGCCGAGCGAGCACGGGCAGGCGACGACGAGTACGGCTACGGCACGGCTTACTGCCGTAGGCATATTGTGTGAAGTAAGCATGACAGCTATAAATGTTACTGCGGCGATGCCGAGTATGGCAGGTACAAAAACGTTGGCGACTTTGTCCACAAGGTCCTGTATAGGCGGTTTGCTCTGCTGCGCCGTACGGACCATTTTTACAATGGACGACAGCATTGTGCCGCTGCCGGTTTCGGTTGCCCTGAAAGTAAACGCGCCCTGCCTGTTTACCGTACCGGCAAAGACGCTGTCGCCTTCGCCTTTTGTGACGGGTATGCTTTCGCCTGTAAGCATGCTTTCATCTATGGCGGAGCATCCGCCTGCTATAACGCCGTCAACCGCTACGCCTTCGCCCGGGCGGACGAGTACTGTGTCGCCTGGCCTTATGTCTTTTGTTGAAACGCTTACCTCCACGCCGTCCTTTATGACGGTAGCCCTTTTAGGCTGGAGCCTGAGCAGGCTGTCGACTGCGGAGTCGGCGCGGGACTTTGCCTTCGCCTCGAATATTTTACCTAAAAAAACGAGCGTTATTACCATGGCGCATGCTTCAAAGTAAAATGTTTTGCCGCCTGAAAAAAGGTTATAAGTACTGTAAATGTAGGCCGAGAGGGTGCCGAGGCTTACGAGGACGTCCATATTGGCGCTTTTGCCGCGTATGGAGTCGAAAGCGCCCCTGAAAAAGCGCCATCCGACGCCGAACTCGACGAGCGTCGCCAGTACAAACTGCAGGCGCGCGTCGTGCAGGAGCATAAAGGCCGCGCTTTGCGGCGCCGCAAGCATTAAAATCATCGATATAAGAAACGGCAGCGTGAGTACGGCTGAAAAGACGAAGTTTGCCATAAGTATTTTAAACGCGCGCTTTTTGTACTTTGACTCGTCCTCTATAACGCTGTACCCGGCCTTTTTTACGGCTTTGGCGATATTTTTTATATCAGTTTTGTTTTCGTCGTAGACTATATGCGCCGATTCGGAAGCGTAACTCACGTCGGCGCCGCTTACGCCGTTTGTCTTTTTAACGGCACGGCATACGGCGTTCGCGCACATTACACAGTGCATGCCGCCGATTTTTACATCGACTTCTTTCATTATTTTTCACCTACACAACTTTATATCCGGCTTCCGCGACGGCAGCCGAAATTTTGCTTTCGTCCGTCTTTGTATCGTCGAACGTAACTTTTGCTGTTTTGCCGGCAAGGCTTACCTTTGCTTTTTTGACGCCTTCGGTTTCTTTAAGGGCGCTTTCAAGGTTCTTTTCGCACATAGGGCAGTGCATGCCTTCGATGCTGAGCAGTATTTCTTTTTTCATATTTATTCCTCCGTTTTGTTTTATTGGCCCGCGCAGGCCGCTTTTAAGCGGACGGCGTGCCGGATGCAACTAATTAGCTAACGCTAACCCATGGGCCTGCAAAAAATAAATTTATGCGTTTATGCGCGGCCCTCTACATGAAAGAAAAAAGCACGACCGAGGCGACTATGAGTACAGCGCACAGCGCCGCAAGGATACGCGCAGCGATGGTGCGGCCCTCGGTTTTGTGGCCGGCATTGTTTTTCATTTTACACGCGCCTCGATTCATCTTAAAGAGAAAAGCCGAAAAACAAGAACTATTGTTATTATATCATCTAATTATAAAAAATCAAGCTTTAATATTTTAATTGCGTTTTATGGCATATGCGGGGGGCGGCAACGTATTTTATCACGGCTTTTGTTTATTTATCCCCGCGCATATAAATTTTATCCCGGGCATGCCTTGCTTTTAGGGCGTAAATGTGTACAATACGGAGGCGCATGTTTTATGAGGTACGTTGAAAATAGGCGATTATAACAAATAGGAACCATAGCGAAAATATTTTCGTTTAAGATATTTTAAAAGGAAAATTACGCAAAAGAATAAGGGGGCAATTATGCAGTACGGATATTTTGACGCGGCCGACAGGGAGTATGTCATAACTAAACCCGACACGCCCGCGCCGTGGGCCAACTATCTCGGTTCGCCGGAGTACGGTGCGATAATCTCAAACAACGCCGGCGGGTACAGCTTTGCAAAGTCGGGCGCCAACGGCAGGATAATAAGGTACAGGTTTAATTTTAACGACCAGCCCGGCAGGTATGTCTACATCTCCGACAGGCAGAGCGGGGATTACTGGTCGGCTTCATGGCAGCCTGTGGGCAAGCCGCTTGACAGGTTTAAGAGCGAGTGCCGCCACGGCACTTCTTACACGGTTATATCTTCGCTTTACTCCGAAATAAATACGGAAGTGCTCTACTATGTGCCGCTCGGAAAAACTTACGAGGTCTGGCGCGTAAAAATTAAAAATACCGGAAAAACCCAGCGCAGGCTGTCGGTTACGGGGTACGCGGAATTCACGTCTGAAAACAATTACGAGCAGGACGGCGTAAACCTGCAGTACACGCAGTTCATAACGAGGACGTACTTTAAAAACAACAACATGATTTTGCAGACCGTAAACGAAAACTGCGGCAAAAAACCTGACGGCTCAAACGGCAAAGAGCGCTTTTTTGCCCTTTCGGGTTCACATGTGTCGTCATACTGCGGCGACCGTGAAAAATTCATAGGCAGCTACCGCTCTTACGCAAACCCGGCGGCCGTTGAAGCCGGCTCCTGCGGCAACACGCTCAACTACAACGGCAACTCGTGCGGGGCGCTTCAGACTGACATAACGCTTGCCCCGGGAGAAAGCCGTGAGTTCTGTTTTCTGCTCGGAATGCATCCGGAAAAGGAAGCGGAACAAATATCGGCGCGCTACGGCGATGTATCCGCAGCCAACGCCGAACTGGAAGAACTTAAGGCATATTGGCGCTTAAAGCTCGGAAACCTTGAGGTGCATACGCCTGACGGAAATTTTGACAATATGGTGAACACGTGGAACCCCTACGAGTGCTTTATTACATATATATGGTCGCGCGCGGCGTCGTTCGTTTACTGCGGCCTGCGCAACGGCTACGGGTACCGTGACACCGTGCAGGATATACAGGGCATACTGCACCTTGCGCCGGAGATGGCTCTTGGCAGGCTCCGCCTCATGCTTTCGGGCCAGACGAGCAGCGGCGCCGGCCTGCCGCTCGTCGCTTTTGACCATAAACCGGGGCATGTGAAGCTGCCGGGCGATGAGGGCTACGACTACGACCCGTACCGCGCGGACGACGCACTGTGGCTGTTTCCTACAGTATGGAAATATATATGCGAAACAGGCGATACAAAATTCCTCGGCGAAACGGTGCCGTTCGCGGATAAAGGGGAAGGCACTGTCTATGAGCATTTGAAACGCGCCGTGTCTTTCAGCCTCGGGCACAGCGGGGCGCACGGCCTGCCCGCGGGCCTTTTTGCTGACTGGAACGACTGCCTGCGCATGGGCGAAAAGGGCGAGTCGGTTTTCGTAGCCTTTCAGCTTTATTACGCAATGGAGATACTTAAGAAATTTGCTCTGCTGAAAAAAGATACGGACTGCCTGAACACGCTTGAGAATGAATCGCTTAAGCTTAAAAATATTATATTGGAAAACTGCTGGGACGGCGACAGGTTCATACGCGGCATACGTGACAGCGGCGAAAAAGTAGGCTCTGAAAACGATGCGGAAGCAAATATGTGGCTTAACCCCCAGTCATGGGCGGTTATAAGCGGCTGCGCCGGAAAAGAAGAATGCATAAAAGCTATGGATACGGTAGAAAAAAGGCTTAACACAAAGTACGGCGCCGCCATCATGGACCCTCCGTACAAAAACCATGCCTTTGACGGCGCAAGGATGCTCCTTTTTAACCCTTCCACAAAGGAAAACGGCGGCATCTTCTCGCAGTCGCAGGGGTGGCTGGTGCTTGCGGAGGCTCTTCTTGGGCGCGGCGGCAAGGCATTCATGTATTTTAAAGAGAACAGCCCGGCCGATATGAACGGGCACGCCGAGATACGCAGGATAGAGCCTTACGTTTACGGGCAGTCGACTGAAGGCGGCTTCAGCCCGAATTTCGGCCGTTCACACGTACACTGGCTGACAGGAACGGCAACGACTATGATGGTGGGCTGTGTCGAGGGCATACTCGGCCTGAGGCCGGCAATAGACGGCATTGTCATATGCCCGTCAGTGCCGTCAGGATGGAAAAGCTTTACGATGAAAAAGGTATTCCGCGGAAAGGTCCTCAACATAACAGTCAAAAATCCTTACGGGGCGCAGGGCGGCAAGGCCGTGGCAGAACTTAACGGCGAAAAACTCGGCGGCGATTTTATACCTGCCGCAAAACTTGAAGCGGTAAACGACGTAACCGTCACGATGATGTAATCTATGGGCGTATAAAAGGGGAACGCCGCCGGAGAAAACCGGCGGCATTTTTGACGGAACCCGGCATATTGGCGTATTAAAATATTATTATATACAATATGCAATTTATTTTTCAAAAAATTCATAGTGAGCGCCGCGCTGCCAAAAAACGGGTTTACGATAAGGCTAAAAATTAATAGGCAGTTAATATATGTTTATCTGCCGTAAGATATAATAATAATAATACCGGAGCGAAGGTAAAAAAACTTAAATGGAAGGTCTTTAATGAACCAGTTTGTACAGCAGATAATAAACCTTTTCGGCGGCGCTTATCCTGAAACCATCATATTTTTGATTTCAACGCTGCCTGTGCTTGAGCTGCGCGGCGGTATGCTTGCGGCGGGGCTTTTAGGCGTTGACATGGCGAGGGCCGTCATCATATGCCTTGCCGGTACCGTTCTGCCGGTGCCGTTTATCCTACTGTTTTTTAAAAAAATAATGGAGTGGCTTAAAAATACGCGATTTGTTAAAACGGTGCGGAAAATTGAGGGAAAGCTTGCTGAAAAAAGCAAAGAAGTGGAAAAGTACAAGACGCTGGGCCTGTTTGTTTTTGTGGCGACGCCGCTGCCGGGCACAGGCGCATGGAGCGGCGCGATGGTCGCGGCCCTTATGGGCATGGAGTTTAAGCACGCGCTGCTTTCAGTTGCGGCAGGCTCAGCCGTCGCGGACATTATGATGTGCGTTGTGTCGTACGGCGTCCTTGGACAGGTCTGGCAGAGATGAAGATATATGACATAGCGGTCATAGGCGGCGGTGCTTCAGGCCTGATGGCGGCGGTTTCGGCGGCTGCTGAGTGCAGGCGGCTTTCGAAGCCCGCAAGCATAGCCGTGCTTGAAAAAAACGCCCGCGCCGGCAAAAAAATACTTATGACCGGAAACGGGCGCTGCAACCTTACGAACACCGGAGTAAACGTAAAAGCGTACAGGGGCGACACTGGCCTTTTAAAGCCTGTACTGAACAAATATCCTGCCGAAAGGGTAGTGGATATTTTTAAAAGCATGGGGCTTTTATGCCGCGAAACGGACGGCGGCAGGGTTTACCCGTACAATATGCAGGCGTCATCGGTGCTTAATATACTGCTCCGCAGGATGGAATCTTACGGCGTAGAAATGGTTTGCGGGTTCGATGTGGACGGTGTTAAAAAAAGCGGAGACGGTTTTACCGTTTCATCGCAGGACGGCAGCGCCGCCGCAAAAAAGCTTATTTTCGCTTTCGGCGGCATGGCGTGCCCGCAGTCAGGCTCGGACGGCAAGTGCTTTTCAGTGCTTAAGCCGCTCGGGCATAAGACGACAAAGCTTTTTCCGTCTCTGGTGCAGGTAAAAACGGACTTAAAGCTTGTAAGGCCGCTTAAAGGCGTGCGCAGTCTGGCGGAGGCGTCCTTTTGCGCGGGCGGCAAGCGCGTGAAAAGCGAAAAGGGCGAAGTCCAGTTTACAGAAAGCGGCCTTTCGGGCATATGCGTCTTTGACCTTGCACGCCTTGCGGGTGAGTACGGCAATGAAACTAAACCGTATATAAGCCTTGACCTTATGCCGGAATATACGCGGGACGATATCGCCGCGTTTTTACAAAAAGAATGTTACGAAATGCCGGAGCTTCCAGCCGGACGCCTTGCGGACGGATTTTTAAACAAGGCTCTCGGCACGGAGGTAATTAAACGCGCCATAAGTGATGTTTCGGCGCCGGCCGGAAAACTTACCGCAGACGGGATCCGCCGCGCCGCCGGTACGGTAAAGGGGCTGGACTTTCCCGTGGACGGCACGCTTTCGTGGGATAAGGCGCAGGTGACCGCGGGAGGGGTCCCTTTGCGCGAGGTAAACACGGACATGTCGTCAAAAGCCTGCGGCGGG
This sequence comes from Ruminococcaceae bacterium UBA5413, assembly GCA_002409585.1. Classification (GTDB taxonomy): domain Bacteria; phylum Bacillota; class Clostridia; order Oscillospirales; family Acutalibacteraceae; genus Thermocaproicibacter. The sequence continues at coordinate 19,166 of DHNP01000002.1, forward strand.
GTTTACCTTTGCGGCGAACTTTTAAACGTGGACGGCATTTGCGGCGGGGATAACCTACACTGGGCATTTGCGAGCGGCGACATGGCGGGGCGGTCGGCGGCGCGCGGCCTGTAAGTTTTATATCATACATTACATATTTTTTAACGATTGACGGGAACAGGGGAGAGCATGTACAGGATTTCGGATATAAGCATTGGCCTGGACGGTACGGAGGATGACCTTAAAAAGAAAGCGGCAAAGCGCCTTAACGTACCGGTGGATAAGATAAAATCGCTTAAGCTTTATAAAAAGTCGGTTGACGCGCGCAAAAAGGGCAGCATCCGCTTCATATGTACGGTGGATGCTGAGTGCGGCTGCGTAAGGGAACCTGCCGGGGCTAAAATCAAAAAAGCGGAGCCTTACCGCTATGCTGTGCCCGCCGGCGTAAAGCCCGCAAAGCGCCCTGTAGTCGTCGGCTTTGGGCCGGCGGGCATGTTTTCGGCGCTTGTCCTCGCCGAAGCCGGGCAGGAACCCATAGTTATAGAACGCGGCTGCGACGTTGACACCCGCAGAAAGCAGGTCGGGCTTTTTTTTAGTACAGGAAAACTCGATACGGAAAGCAACGTGCAGTTCGGCGAGGGCGGAGCGGGCACGTTTTCGGACGGCAAGCTCAACACGGGGACTAAAGACGTGCGCGTGCGCGCGGTACTGCAGGCGTTTGCAGAAGCCGGCGCGCCGGAAGAAATACTGTACCTTGCAAAGCCGCACATCGGCACGGACAAACTGCCGCCTGTTGTAAAAAATATACGCCGACGCATAATACAGCTCGGCGGCGAAGTGCGTTTTGAAAGCAAAATGACAAAGATCCTTCAAAAAGGAGGCTCTGTATCTGGCGTTGAAGTGGAAGCGCGGGGCGCCGGCGCCTATGAGATAGAGACAGGCAGCGTCGTTATGGCGCTTGGCCACAGTGCCCGCGACACGCTTGAGATGCTTTGCTCGCTCGGGCTTATGATGGAACCGAAGGCGTTTTCGGTAGGGGCGAGGATAGAGCACCCGCAGTACATGATAGACAGTGCGCAGTACGGAAAATCTGCCGGCGACCCGCGCCTTGGCGCCGCCGACTACAAACTTGCCGTACACCTTAAAAACGGGCGCGGCGTCTATACTTTCTGCATGTGCCCCGGCGGGACTGTAGCGGCGGCCGCAAGCGAGGAAAACAGGCTTGCGACTAACGGCATGAGCAGCTTTGCAAGGGACGGCGCCAACGCCAATTCGGCTCTTTTAGTCGGGGTTGCGCCCGGCGACTTTGGCGGCGGCGGCCCGCTTGCGGGCATGTACTTCCAAAGGAAGCTCGAAGAAAAGGCCTTTATGCTCGGAGGAGGAAATTACCGCGCTCCGGTGCAGCGCGTTGAGGACTTCCTTTTAAAGCGCGCATCTGAAAGCACAGGCGGAGTAAAACCGTCGTACCCCATAGGCGTAACCCCATGCTCGCTTGACGCGTGCCTCCCACCGTTCATAACGGATTCCATGCGCGAAGGGATAAAGCTTATGGACAGAAAGCTGCCGGGTTTTGCGTATCCGGATGCGGTGCTGACCGCCGTAGAAAGCCGCAGCTCCTCACCGGTGCGTGTGACGCGCGGCGCGGACATGCAGTCGCTGTCGCTGCGTGGGCTTTATCCGTGCGGCGAAGGCGCTGGTTATGCTGGCGGCATAGTTTCGGCGGCTGTCGACGGCATAAAATGCGCTGAAAAAATATTGGCAGCGTCCGCTGAAAAGTAACGGGCGCTGCCGGTAAAGGGTATAAAGCCTATGCTTAATTTTGCTCGGAGTATATAAAGCCCGCGGGCGATGCGCTTAAAGTTACTTTTTAAGTATATCTACGAGCCATCTGCTTTCAGGCATGGGAAAGCCGGGGAAGCATACTACGTTTTCAGCGGCGCTTTCTATGGCTGAGAAGAAGCAGAGTGCAAGGGCGCGCGGGTTTCCGCCTTTGATTTCACCGGCTTTTTGGCCGGCCTCTATAAGCGGGGTAAGTTCGTCTACGATGTTTAGGTTTTTAATTACCGCTTTCATTTCATCAGTAAGGTAGTCGGCGTAGAGCGCCTGCTTAGTCAGCAGGAAAACCTTAGCGGTGGTGGGCGAAACGGCAAAGTAAGAGAGCAGCGACTCGGCAATCTCACTGAAAACCTGTATCGGCGGCAGCGGCATCTGCGTGTACTCTTTTATCATACGCACCGCGTCGAGAGCCGTTTCCAGGTGGGCTATGTAAAGATCCTCTTTGCTTTTGAAGTAATGGAACATCAGGCCGGAGCTTATGCCTATTTTTTTGGAAATGCCGCGCGTGCTTGTTCCGGTGTAGCCGTGCCTTACGAAAAGGTCGAGGCTTACGTCGAGAATCTGCTGCCTGCGTGAGACTTTTTTCTGTTCCTTCATCAGTTTACACCGCCATATCGTATTTTAGATAATTATAAACAAATTATATAATGTATGGAAACTTTTTTCAATCTTTATTTGATACTTGTTTAACATATAATGTTAAAGTTATACAAAGGCAGACGCTTAAACTGGTATAAAAAAGTCCCGCCGCGCACTTTTTAAAGTGACGGCGGGACTTCAGCCTGAAGACAAAACGCC
>DHNP01000008.1:0-196 GCA_002409585.1 Ruminococcaceae bacterium UBA5413
TTAGATAATTATTTTCAGAACCATGATAATATCCGGAAGGACTTCACAGCGCAAAATCCGTGTACGGTGCATATATCAAATCAAGCGCCGGTATATGCAAGAAAGTCATAAGTGCCGTGGTTCTCCGCGCTCAGCACTTTTTAATAAGGTTCATTGTAAGTCCGGTAATGAGCTTCGGGTAAAAATAGGTGGATTT
>DHNP01000008.1:378-1379 GCA_002409585.1 Ruminococcaceae bacterium UBA5413
CTGCGGCATTTTTTCACCTGCCGACGCAACATCGCGTATCTCCGTCACGCGCGTAGGGTTAAGTATAAACGCGCACTGCGCGCTGCCGCCCTTTACAGCGTTTATGGCTTCTTCAAAGGAACGCGTGTACGCAAGGTTCTTTTGGTTGGCCATGTTTTCCCTGTCTATGCCGAGGAGCTTTTCGAGTATAAGGCTGTGCAGTACCGACACGTCAAGCCCCCGGTAAGCTTCGCTCCTGCCAGGCAGGATTTCTTCCATTATATTTTCATCTTTAAGTATAATTAAATGCCATTTATCCTCTCCGGCATAGTACGCAAACGCTTTTTTGCCCTGCCTGTATAACGCGTCGAGGTTAGCGGGTATCTCTGAGATATTTTCACGCGGTATGACGTCGAAGTAAGCTTCACACGACTGAAGGAGTTTTTCGCCGTCAAAGTTTTCAATGCCGTTTATGAGCCTGTGTGTCGGAAAAACGACAAGCCCGTCGTTTTCCATGTTTACGAGCATCATCATAACGTAGTCTTCGCTTCCGTCGGCCGTGCCGTTTTCCCTGCGCCAGCTGCGGTAGTTGAGCGCCGTTTCATACCTGTGGTGTCCGTCGGCTATGTAGAGCTTTCTGTCCGTAAAGTCATCACTTATCGCTTTTACGGCAAGCTTGTCATTTACGAGCCACATGCGGTGCGTCACTTCGCCGTCGCTGAACTCGTAGCGCGGCCTGCCTGACGAAAGGGCGTTTATCCTGTCCATAGTTTTGTTCTCTTCGTCCATATAGAGGGAGTATATCTGGCTGAAGTTGCACGAAGTCGCTTTCATCAGGTTAAAGCGGTCCTCTTTTGCTTTGGAAAGGGTTTCCTCATGGGGAAGGATTATACCTTTGGAAAACTCCTCAAGCTTTACAAGGCAGATAAAGCCCTTTACTTTTTTCTTCTGCCCGTAAGCCGTGAACTCCTCCTCATAGATGTAAAGCCCCGCGTCTGTGTCCTGCTTTAAGATGCCGGCGT
>DHNP01000008.1:1557-1850 GCA_002409585.1 Ruminococcaceae bacterium UBA5413
GTCCTGCTTTAAGATGCCGGCGTTAAGCCAGCCGCCCAGGTCGCGGCCGGCCTGCTCATAAGGCGAACTGCCCTTAGGCAGCTCAAGGCGTATTACATTATAAGGGTTTTCATTGAGGAATTTTTTGCGCTGTTCTTCGCTTATTATGTCGTACGGCGGGCATGTAAGGGTTGCTATGCTTCCCGCCTTGTCCGTGTACCTTAACGCACGGAACGGTTTTATCTGAGCCATTTGTTCACTGCACCATTTCTCCGCACATGAAATTTTCTCACGCAACTGCGGGCCGCGCGGCC
>DHNP01000008.1:1987-2688 GCA_002409585.1 Ruminococcaceae bacterium UBA5413
ACGCAACTGCGGGCCGCGCGGCCGCCCGAAACAATGAATCTATTATAGCTAATCGCCCATGATATGTCAAAGCGTTAAAATTTATAAAAATCCGCATAATAATTAAAGGAATGTTTACATTTTTATTAAATTTTGTTGCTAAAATAGATAAGTAAATGTAATTTCCGTCTAAGCGGCCAAACGCACCGCGGGCAGGCGTACAAACCGCATAATATTACGACTCCGGTTAAGGGGCGTCAAACGTAACCGCCCGCGCCGGACAACAGGAGGACAGGCACAGTGATTGAGGTTAAAGATGTCTCAAAGCACTACGGGGAAAATGTCGCCCTCAGCGATATAAATTTCTCCGTCGGCGAAAACACCGTCGTCGGTTTCTTAGGACCGAACGGCGCCGGAAAGTCAACGACCATGAATATAATAACCGGGTACATTTCCGCGAGCGGCGGAAGCGTGAACGTCGGCGGCTACGACACGCTCGACGAACCGGTTAAGGCTAAAAAACTCATAGGCTATATGCCTGAGGTCCCGCCGCTTTATCAGGACATGACCGTTGACGAGTACCTTAACTTCGTCTACGAGCTTAAAAAGGTAACGCTGCCTAAGAAAAAGCACCTTAACGAGATATGCGCGGTAACTAAAACCGCCGAGGTGCGCGGCAGGCTCATAGGCCACCTTTCCAAGGGCTACCGCCAGCGCGTCGG
>DHNP01000008.1:2861-4153 GCA_002409585.1 Ruminococcaceae bacterium UBA5413
AGGGCTACCGCCAGCGCGTCGGCTTCGCGCAGGCGCTCGTCGGCAACCCGCCGGTGCTCATACTCGACGAGCCTACAAGCGGCCTTGACCCTAAGCAGATAAAGGAAATGCGCGGCCTTATAAAGGAACTTGGCAAAAACCACACGGTTATCCTAAGCTCGCATATACTGCCCGAGGTGCAGGCCGTGTGCGACAGGATAATAATCATAAACAAAGGCAGCATAGTTGCAGACGGCACGCCCTTCGAACTCGAAAACGGTTCGCTGGGGGCGCACACCATTACGGTGCGCATAGACGGCGAAACGGCCGAAGTGGGAAAAGCGCTCAAAGCCTTAAACGGTGTAAAGTCGGTGCGCGCCGCCGGTGAAAAAGAGCCCGGCGTTTATGAGTACGAGGTAAGTCAGGAAAGCGGCGCAGACGTACGCAGGGCAGTCTTCAGCACTGCCGCGGCGCACGGCTGGCCCATACTTGCCATGTCCAACGGCGCCATGTCGCTCGAAGACGTTTTCATCAAGCTCACAAGCGCTTCGTATGCAAAGAGTAAAGAACTGCCGCAAAACGCAGGGGAAGGCGGGGATGAAGAATGAAAGCTCTTTATAAAAAGGAAATGAAGTCATATTTTTATTCTCCGATAGGTTACGTGGTAGTGGGTCTTATGCTCTTCGTTTTCGGGCTTTACTTTTGGCTCGGCGTGCTGCGCTCCTACTCCTCATCATATATACCGCAGGTTTACCAGGCCATGCTTATTTGGTTTATGATGATAATACCCATAATAACAATGAAAAGCTTCAGCGAGGAAATACACAACAAAACCGACCAGGGGCTGCTTACTTACCCCATAGGCGTAGGCACAGTGGTAATGGCGAAGTTTTTCGCCGCCATGTCGGTTTTTGCCATAGCCATACTCGGCAGCCTCATACCAGTAGTTATAATGTCCTTTTTTTCTTCGCCCGCGTGGCCGCAGATACTCGGTACAGTCTTGGGTACGCTGCTCTACGGAGCCGCCATGGTATCGATAGGTATATTTATTTCGTCACTTACGAAAAGCCAGATCATAGCCGCCATGGGTACGTTCGGCGTTTCGATCCTTCTTCTGCTTATAGACTCCATGGCAAGCTCCATCCAGGTGACGTTTTTAGCCAACCTGCTCGGCTGGATTTCGTTTACTTCAAGGTACCAGCCTTTCGCGAACGGCATCTTAAACATTTCAAGCATAGTCTTTTTCCTTAGCGTGACGGCCGTCTTCACGTTTCTGACCGCGCGCAAAGTCGAAAGTAAAAGGTGGAGCTGAG
>DHNP01000008.1:4235-13718 GCA_002409585.1 Ruminococcaceae bacterium UBA5413
CGAAAGTAAAAGGTGGAGCTGAGGAGGATGGAAAAATTGAACGGCAACGATAACGATAAGAAAGATATAATAAACACCGGCGCCGCCGAAAACGCGCCGGACAGCGAAAAAACCGCTGAACCCGAAAACACCGCTCCGGCGGAAAGCGCGCCTGAAGAAAGCGCCGTTTCCGGCGAAAGCGCACCCCAAAAGGATGCCGGTACAGAAAAAGAAGGCAAAGGCAAAAACAAAGGGCCGAAAAACCATAAATTCAAAAAATATATCCACTCCGTAAAATTCAGGAAAACGTCTATTTCTACTGCGTTTACAGTCGGGTTCATAGCCATAGTTGTGCTTATAAACATCATTGTGGGCATACTGGGCGACAAATTCCCGTCAATGAACGTCGATATGACCAAAAACGGCCTTAATTCCCTCTCTGAGCAGTCTGAAAAGGTGGTTGACAGCGTAAAGATACCCGTGACCATTTACGTGCTTGCCCAAAAGCAGCAGATAGAAAGCGACTCCTCTTACCACCAGATAAGCAGCCTTGCCGCAAAGATAGCCGAGCGCAACAGTAAGATAAGCGTGCAGTACATCGACCTTGACAAGAACCCCACATTTGCCGCAAACTACAAAAGCGAAAGCCTCGCGAACGGCGACGTGCTCGTAACGTCAAAGAAGCGGTACCGCCTTCTGACTTCGTCCGACTTGTTCACGCAGCAGTACAGCTCCGACTACTCGTCGTCTGAAACTTACTCAAACGTTGACAGCGCCCTCGCTTCGGCGCTTAACACCGTCACGTCCGACAGCCTGCCGCTGGCGGCTTTTGACACGGCGCACAGCGAAAGCCTCGACTCAAGCGGCTACAAGTCGCTTTTGGAAAACAACAGCTTCAAGACCGACGACTTCAGCCTCCTTACTGACGAGATACCGTCAGGGACGCAGCTTGTCGTTTTGGGATGCCCTACAACAGACCTTACGGATGCCGAAGTAAGCAAGCTTGCCAACTTCCTTTCGGATAAGAGCCTTGCGGCAGACCGCTCCCTTGTAGTGACATACTCGCCTAACCAAAAGGATATGCCTAAGCTTTCATCTTTCCTCAAGGAGTGGGGCCTGTCCGTACAAAGCGGCGTTGTCGTCGAAAGCGACTCGCAGAAATACTGGTACAACCCGTCACAGAGCTACTCGCAGGTAAACATTATATCTGATATACAGAGTACGCCCGACCTTGGCAGCGGAAGCTCGTCTTACGGCGACTACTTCACCACGCCGCTTTCTTCAGCTGTAAATATACTTTTCGAAAACAGCGGCTCCAAGAGCACTTACCCGCTGATAAAATCTTCCGACAGCTGTTACCTTGTTACAAGCGAAACATCATCGTCCGACGAAATGAAGAAAAGCTCGTACAACATAGCCGCCCTTTCGCAGGATACCGTGACCTCCGGCAGCAAAGAGTACAAGTCAAACGTCATAGTAAGCGGCAGCACCGATATGTTATCGAGCAGCATTATAAAAGCGACAAGCTTCGCTAACGGCAAATATGTCGCCGCGCTTTCAAAGTACGCCACCGGCACACAGAACTCGGCCAACACCGTGGATATAGAGTCCAAAGATGCCAACGTGCAGGACATCACGCTGAGCGCCGGCATGACGACGGTATGGGGCGTATGGGTATTTATGTTCCTTATTCCGTTTGCCGTCATAACAGCCGGCATAGTAGTTTTTGTAAGGAGGAAGAAACTGTAAGCGTATGAAAAAGACTACCAGAAATCTTATAATAGTCGCAGTTTGCGTAGCCGCATTAGGCGGTACGGCCGCCGCGCTGTCTTTTTCAAACGGCGGCAGCAGTTCGTCATCGTCGTCTTCATCGTCAAATATAGAGCTTGTTTCTAAAAAGAGTCAGGATATAGCCTCCATGCAGGTTGAAAACAAAAAAGGCAGTTACACGCTCGTGCCGGTTTCAAATAAGCTGTCCGCAAGCAGCTCCGGCAGTTCCTCAGGCACGGCGGACGTCACCTACACGGTAAAGGAGCTTTCCGGCGTGCCGGTAAACACGTCGGAAACAGGCTCCGTCGTAAAAAACGGTTTCAGCCTTGCCGCCACAAGGAACCTCGGCACCGTCAGCAGCCTTGGAGACTACGGGCTTGACGACCCGCAGGCAACAGTCAAAGTTACGTTTAAAGACGGCAGCACTTTCAACTACAAGATCGGCAGCACTACGGCGACAGACACGTCAGCCTACTACATGTGCGGTCTCGACTCGAACGCTGTGTATATCGTAACCATTGACTCCGGCCTGCTTGAGGACGCCAAGTACTTTGTAAACAAGGAAATCCTTTCAATAAGCAGCTCCGAAGGCAACAACGACTTCACCAGCATAAAGCTAAGCGGGACCAACTACCCGCAGGCGGTACAGATAGCTAAAAAGGGCAATTACTTAAGGATAACCGCGCCGCAGGCTTACGAAATGGACTACAGTAACTCAAGTTCTCTTGAGTCGCAGCTTGCCGGCCTTACCGCAAGCTCTGTCGAAGCCGTTAACCCCGACGCAAAGGCCCTTGCTTCTTACGGCCTTGACAAGCCGTGCGCCGTGTGTGAATTTACCGTAAACAAGGGCAGCTACAAGATTTCCGCAGGGAAAAAAGACGGCAGTTACTACGTCATGCTTGACGGCTCAAACGTAGTTTACGGCGTTTCGCAGGACAGCGTCAGCGCGTGGGCCGACTCGGGGCTTTTCGGCCTGAGGGAGAAAATCATCCTCACAGAGCTGACGTCAGACGTTAAGTCCGTAACCGTCACAAGCGGCAGCACCGTAGACGTGCTTAACGTAACGCGCAAGGAAAAAACTTCGTCGAAGTCGTCGTCGTCAGGCAGCACTCCCGAGTACACTTACACCGTTACGGGCAACAACGGCAAAAAGCTTAACTATGACAGCGGCTTTACCAGTTTTTACAATAAAGTGTCCGCTACGGAGATACTTGAGGATGCATCGGAAAAACCGTCGGGGAGTCCGGCGCTTACCTTAGAGTACACCTATTTTGACAGCAGCAATAAAGACAAAGTGGAGTTTTACGATACAGGCGACCGCAGGTACACAGTAGTCCTTAACGGCAATGTTTTCGGCAAGGTCACGGTTGACGACATAAATACGATAAAGTCGGAAACCTCGTCCGTCGAGGGCGGTTAAGCCGCTTCTTCCGTTTAATAAAATGCCGCCCCGTGTAGACCGGAAGGTTTACACGGGGCGGCATTTACGTATATTTATTATTACTTTTCAGTGTAGTTGCCAAGAAATGAAAAGCGCGGCAGTTCGTCGTAAAGGGAACATATAAGGCCGAGCGTATCCGGGTCACTGACGTTGCCCGTAAAGTCAAGGTAAAAATCGTACTCGAAGTTTTTGTCCGGTATGGGGCGCGACTCCATTTTCGTAAGGTTAAGGCCGGCCCTGGCGAAACGCTCAAGCACCGAGCAAAGCGTGCCTGTGCTGTGCGGAAGTGAAAAGCACAGGCTTATCTTGTTGGCTTCCGGCGGTATAAAAAGCGTGCGGCTTATGACGATAAACCTTGTCCTGTTGCCGTCACAGTTCTGTATGTTGTCGGCAAGTACGTTAAGCCCGTACCCGTCTGCGGCGTGCCTTGAGCAGACCGCCGCGGTGCCGGGAGTTTCGGCAGCCATGCGCGCGGCCTGCGCCGTGCTTTGGTACGGGCAGACCTTAAACGTATGGCCTGACAGGAACTCCGAGCATTGTTTAAGCGCCTGCGGGTGCGAGTAGACCGCCTTCACACCGGCTATATCTTTTTCGCGCGAAGCAAGGCAGTCGCGTACAGGCAGGCTCAAAGCGCCTGAAATGTAAAACCTGTATTTAAGTATGAGGTCATAGACTTCGCCGACCGAGCCTGCGGATGAATTTTCCACAGGCAGCACTCCGCAGTCTGCGCGGCCGTTTTTCACAGCTTCAAAGATATCGCCGAAGCATGAAAAGAACTCGGCTGAAGCGCCGGGAAACAGGCGCCCGAGGGCTTCATGCGAAAACGAGCCTTTCTGCCCAAGGCACGCCGCCGTTTTTGCTTCCGGTACAAAAGGCGGGGCGTTTTTTATGGTGCCGCGCAGCGCTTTCCCGCTTCCGAGGATTTTGTACTGCGTGTCGCGGCTCATAGACATAATATACGAAAACAGCGCGCGCGTTTCGCCTGCGTGCCTGCCTGACTTTTCCGCGGCAGAGCGGAGTATCTCGCCCTCCCTGCCGCCGTTAAAGACGGGGAGGCCCTTTTCAGCTTTTATTTTTGCCACTTTTTCGGCGCACTCCATGCGTTTTATGAAAAGCGGCAGAAGCTCGGAGTCTATGCGGTCGATTTCTTCCCTTATATCGTCTAATTCCATAGTAAATATTTCCCCACTTTAAATTCTGTCATAAACAATAATTTACAGTACCGCCGACAAAGCCCACACAGCCGCCGCCGCTTCCACCGCGGGTACGGCGCGCGGGACTATGCACGGGTCGTGCCTGCCGCGCACCGTCAGCCTGGCACCTGCCCGCGACTCAAGGTCAACGCTTTCCTGCTCCATGCCTATTGACGGGGTGGGTTTAAACGCCGCGCGGAAAACAACAGGCATGCCGTCGGTTATGCCGCCGAGTACGCCGCCGCAGTTATTTGTCCTGGTTTTAACTTCTCCGCCGCCGTAGTAAAACGGGTCGTTGTTTTCGCTGCCGAGCATTTGGGCTGAGGCAAACCCAGCGCCGAACTCTATGCCCTTGCAGGCAGGTATGCCGAAAACAAGCGATGAGATTTCTGACTCCGCCCCTTCCGCAAGCGGGCCGCACAGGCCTGCAGGCAGTCCCGCTGCGGCACACTCGACTATGCCGCCCACGCTGTCAAGGGAGCTTTGCGCTTCCGCTATCTTTTCGCGCATTGCTTTTTCTGCGGCGCCGTCTATTACCGGAAAATACCGCCCCGAAAGGCTGTCGAGAAGCGACGGGGATATGTCCGCCATATCGAACGGTTTATCTTTTACACCGTATATGGAATAAACGTGCGCGCCTACCGTTACGCCCCGCCTGCGGAGTATCTGCCTGCAAACGGCGCCCGCAAAAACGAGCGGCGCGGTAAGCCGGCCTGAAAAATGCCCTCCGCCCCGCACGTCGTTAAACCCGCCGTACTTTACGTAAGCCGTATAGTCTGCGTGCCCCGGGCGCGGGATGCGGCTTATGTTTTTATAGTCTGAGGAATGTGTGTCGCTGTTTTTTATAACGGCGCAGAGCGGCGCGCCTGTGGTCATGCCGCTCAGCACGCCGCTCAGCACCACAGGCTCGTCGTTTTCTTTTCTTTTCGTAGAAGAAGCGTCGTTTCCCGGGGCGCGCCGCGCCATCTGCCTTTTTACTTCTTCAAAGTCTATTTCCTCACCGGCCGGAAGCCCGTCAATGACAGCGCCTATTGCCGTGCCGTGGCTTTCGCCGAAAACAGATAATTTTATTTTATCTCCCCAGGTCATATGCTTTTCCTCCCAGTCTCCTGTAATCGTCAAAAAAGGCGGGGTAGCTTTTGCTTACGCTTTCACTGTCTGAAATGGTAACACCGCCGTCCGCGCGTGACGCGGCCACGGCAAGCGCCATGACTACCCTGTGGTCGCGGCATCCGTCCGCTTTGCCGGCGGTAAGCTTCTTAACGCCGTCTATAACAAGGCCGTCCGGAGCTTCACGCACCCTGCCGCCTAAAGAGTTAAGCCCGCCCGCCATGGCGGAAAGGCGGTCGCTCTCCTTCAGCCTGAGCCGTTTCGCGTTATATATGACGGTGCGGCCTTTGCACAGCGCGGCAGCTGCCGCAAGCGCCGGCACGAGGTCCGGTATCTGGGATGCGTCAATCTCCATGCCGCGCAGGCTGCCGCGGCTTACAGACAGCATCCCGTGTTTACGCGTTACGGCGGCTCCGAATTTTTTAAAAAGGCTTTCTGCCGCCATATCGCCTTGCTTAGATGAGAAATTAAGCCCTTCTATTTCTACGTCGCCGCCTAAGGCACCGGCTTCAATAAAAAACGCCGCCTGTGACCAGTCCCTCTCGACGGCATAAGCTTCCTGCGTTTTGTATGACTGCCTGCCGGGGATAAGCCAGCCGCGCTGAGTCTTTTCGACATGCACACCGAAGGCCTCCATAGTCTGCACTGTCATGCCTACGTACCCTGCCGACTCAAGCGGTGACGAAAGGCGTATTTCACTTTGGCTTTCGAGCAGGGGGAGCGAAAGCAAAAGCCCTGTTATGAACTGCGAGCTTACATCCCCCGGCAGTGTGAAAACGCCTGGCGTAAGTCTTCCGGAAACTTTAAGCGGCAGTCCGCCCGCGCTTTCGCAGTTTACGCCGCGGCGCGGCAGGCAGTCAAGGTAAACGCCTAAAGGACGCGACGGCAGCCTTCCGTGCCCTGTGAAAACGGCTTTAACACCGAGCGCCGCGGCAACCGGGATTAAAAAACGCAGTGTCGACCCCGACTCGCCGCAGTCAACGGTTATGCCGCCGGTGCCGCTTTCAGACGCGTTTATTATTTGCGCGGCCGCCCTTTTTGTAGCGGCGACGTCATCGCTTAACGGCTCGTTTTCGGGCAGTACGCTTAAGTTGCCCGCGAGCGCCGCGCATATGGCCGCCCTGTGTGCGGCGCTTTTTGAAAGCGGAACCTTTACCCGTCCGCTGAGCCGCGACGGCTCTATAAGTATACTGCTCATTGCGCCGCCCTCAGAAGTTTTATCACGTCTTTGCGTCCTACCGTATATATAAAGCTTTCGCCGATTTTTTTAAGCATAACGAGGTTTATCTTGTCACCGCGGTTCTTTTTGTCGGACGCCGTGGTTTCCGCTATCTTCTCTATATCGGCGCTGTCGCACACCGGAAGACCGTACTTAGCAAGGACTGATTTTATGCGTCCGGCAGTGCCTTTTTCAGTAAGGCCGGCGGCCTCGCCGCATTTTGCCATCATAACCATGCCTATGCCTACGGCGGCGCCGTGGGTAAGGCCCCTGTAGCCGTGTATTTTTTCGAGTGCGTGCCCGAACGTGTGGCCGAAGTTAAGCAGCATGCGGCAGCCGCTCTCGAACTCGTCTTTTTCCACTATATTCCTTTTTATGTCAACACAATTAAAAATGATATTTTCTATATCTTCTTTAACGATACCGTTTTCGAATTTTTCAAAAAGCCCGCCGCCCGCTATGCAGCCATACTTGACGGCCTCGCCCATACCGTCCGAAATGAAAAGTTCGGGCAGTGTTGAAAGCGTGTCAGGGTCTATCAAAACAAGCGAAGGCTGGTGGAACGCGCCGACGAGGTTTTTCCCTTCGGGGAGGTCAACGCCCGTTTTGCCGCCTACGGAGGAGTCTATCTGCGCCAAAAGCGACGTTGGCACCTGTATGAACTTTATCCCGCGCAGGTATGTTGCCGCCGCAAAGCCCGCCATATCGCCTGTAACGCCGCCGCCGACGGCAACTATGAAGTCGCTTCTCGTAAAGCTGTTTTCCGCGAGGAAAGAGTACATTTTTGTTATTTCCGCCAGGCGTTTGTTTTCTTCGCCCGCGGGGAATTTATAAAGGAAGGTTTTAAATCCGGACTTTTCAAGGCAGCCGGCGATCTTTTCAGCGTAAAGCGGAAAAACGTTGGAGTCGGCTATGACGGCGGCTTTGCTTTTACTGCTGAAGATTTCCCCCGCCCTGCCGCCTATCCGGCCGGTACATCCGCGTTCTATAATTATTTTATAAGGACTGCTTGTCTTTACTTCAAGTTCCATTATTCCCCCAGCCTTTCTTTTATAATACGCGCTTTACGGAGCAGCTCCCTCAGCTTTTGCGCGTCGCCTCCGGCGACTGCGTCCCTTATTTCCGCTATGCTGCCGGTAAGCGTGTCAAGCTCTTCTACAAGCGCTTTTTTATTATCTATAAAAAGCTCCGTCCACATATCCTCGTTTATGCGCGCAACGCGTGAAACGTCGTGGTAACTGCCGGCTGAAAAGCCTTTGTGCTTAGGGCACTGCGGGCTCATTACGTAGGCGCACGCAAGCACGTGCGGAAGCTGGCTCGTAAACGCTATCATGCGGTCGTGTTCTCCGGGCGTCGTTTCAACCGTACCGCCGAAGCCTATGGAAAGCGCTATGTCTTTTAAAAGCCCGACGGCGCTTTTGGGTGCGTTCCCAGGCACGAGGATATAGCTCGCGCCCTTAAAAAGCTCGGCGTCGCTTGCCGCGAAACCGCTCTTTTCTTTTCCCGCCATTGGGTGGCCTCCAACATAGGTAAAGCCGTTTTTTTCCGCCGCACGGCTCAGCGCCGGAAAAATCGACGATTTTATGCCACACGTGTCGGTCACTATACATTTCTTTTTTACAGAACTCAAATGCCCGTTTATAAAGTCGATATCGCCCTGCGGGTAAAGGCAGAGGTAAAGCACGTCGGCCACGCGCAGGCTTTCATCATTGCCCGCGCCGTCTATGGCGCCGCTTTCGAGCGCGGCCTTAAGCACTTTGCTGTCTCTGTCAAAGCCGGTTACTTTGCAGCCGGTGTATTTCTTCAAGGCTTTTGCAAGGGAGCCGCCTATAAGCCCAAGGCCGGCCACCGCGATTTTCAGTTCCATGTCCGCCTCCGGAAAACAGTATAAATTTTTTATTAAAAAGCGTGTTTTGCCATATGCTTTTACGGTTTAAACCATTATACCAAAAAAGCGGTGTTTAATCCACATTTTTTCCGAAGGCTTTTGCGGCGGCTTTTATATGCGCCGCGGTTTTGTCAAACTGGTCGGGAGTAAGCGACTGCGCCCCGTCAGAGAGCGCCTTCGGCGGGTCGTTGTGAACTTCTATTATTAGCCCGTCTGCCCCCGCCGCCACGGCTGCGAGCGACAGCGGCTCCACAAGCCACGAGATGCCTCCGGCGTGGCTCGGGTCTACGACTACCGGCAGGTGCGAGTGCTTTTTAAGCACAGGTATGGCGGAGATGTCGAGCGTGTTGCGCGTGTAAGGCTCAAAGGTGCGTATGCCGCGCTCGCAGAGTATGACCTGGTCGTTGCCGCCCGCCATGATGTATTCAGCGCTCATAAGCAGCTCCTGCAGCGTGTTCGACAGGCCGCGTTTAAGCAGCACCGGCTTCCTTATCCTGCCGAGTTCCTTCAAAAGCTCGAAGTTCTGCATATTGCGCGCGCCCACCTGAAATATGTCCACGCCTTTTTTTAGGAAAAGGTCGATGTACTTTTCGCTCATTATTTCCGTTACTATAGGCAGGCCGGTAACTTTTTTGGCGGAAGCAAGCAGGTCGAGGCCCTCGGCTTTAAGCCCCTGGAAAGAGTACGGCGACGTGCGCGGCTTGAAGGCGCCGCCCCGCAGGAACTTAGCGCCTGACTTTTTTACCCTGCGCGCGATTTCGCATATCTGTCCTTCGCTTTCGACAGAGCACGGCCCCGCTATGAGCGTAAGCCCGCCGCCGCCTATTTTCTGCCCTCCCGGCAGGGTTACCACGGTGTCGTCCGGGTGGAACTTGCGGTTGGC
>DHNP01000008.1:13843-69601 GCA_002409585.1 Ruminococcaceae bacterium UBA5413
GTGTCGTCCGGGTGGAACTTGCGGTTGGCTTTTTTATACGGCTCCTGCACGCGCCTTACGCTTTCGACGAAGTCCTGCGCCGCCACGAGGTCTGTGTCTATGGCTGAGGTGTCGCCTATAAGCCCCAACACCGTGCTCTGTGTGCCGACCCATTTGTTGACTTTCACGCTGTACTGCTTTTCAAGCATATGTGAAAATTCTGCCGTCCGTTCTTCTGAACATCCCTGTTTTAATACTATTATCATTTTTTAAACCCTCCGTAAAATATAAAAATACGGCGGAGCTTTAAAAAAAGCCACGCCGTATTTAATGCAAAATTATGAAAATGTACCTTATTAAAGGCTACGAGCCATTTTCGGGTACGGGTCTTATTTTTTTGCATACGGCATTGGCCCCTGTTGTATAGCGGGGTAATAATAATATATAAATCGTGTGCCGTACGCAAAATTTTTCATAAAGTACGAATTTACTCCTGTCCAGTAAGATAAAATTACTATAGTACAAATGTTTGCGGCTGTCAAGGGTTATTTACAAATCCTGTGCGCCGGCGGCGTAACCAGCGTTAACTGTTACGTGCCTTTTTAATTATTCTGTTATTATATATATGATTTAATTTCACAAAAATATAAAAAGTACGTAAAATATTGATATTATTATTATAATGAAAGTAAGTAAGCGCTTTATTAAATAGATTTCAGCCGTAAAAAGGCGATATAAACGCGGCCGGAGCACGGTGTCTTTTTATATGTGGAAGGAAAGAATATTGAACATGGAATGCGACAGCTTTAACAGTAAAGATTGCGAGCAGAGCCTGCAAAGTCTGGGGTTCAGCGTACTGTGCTGTGCAAACGACGCCAGCCTTACCATAAGGCACGCAAGCGAATCGTTTTACAGTACGCTCGGGTACCGTAACGGTGAGATCACTTCCCTTTTAGGGAACCGCCCCCGCAGCGTTCTGCGCGGCGACGAACCTATAGACTGGAAAAAAGTCCGCAGTGAAATAAAAGAGAACGGCAACGCCACACGCGAGCTCCGGCTTATAAAAAAAGACGGCCACCACATATGGATGCAGTACCGGATGTACATTATCAAAAAAAACGGGCATGAGTACTTCATGGGTATCGCCAACGACATCACCCTTAAAAGGCGCTCCCATAATGAGACGCGCGAGCAGGCGCGCGAGCTTAAGGCTCTGAGCGAAAACATCCCCGGCGGCGTGCTGCGCTTTAAAAACGACGATAAGCTTACGTTTGCTTTCATAAGCGAGGGCTTTTGCCGTATAACGGGATATACAAGGGACGAAATAAAAGAAAATTTCTGCAGCAGCCTTTTAAACATGGTTTATAAAGACGACCGCGCCATGCTGAGGGAGCACGTCCGCAAGCAGGAAGAAAAAAGCGAAACCATCGAGATAACATACCGTATAAGCGCCAAGCACGGCGGCTTCATATGGGTTATGGATAAATTCAGGCTTATAACCGATTACGACGGTAAAGTATGGCTTTACAGCGTGCTTATAGACATTACCAACGCAAAAAAAGCCGAGGACGCGCTTGCCGAGAGCGAGGCACGCTACCGGCTTATCCTCGACTACGCCTCCGACCCGGTGCTCGACGTAGACATTAAAAACAGCAAGCTTTATTTTTCACCGGTTTTTTACTCTAAATTCGGCAAAAGCCACCGGAACATAACCGACTTGGCGGAGGGCCTGCGCACGACGTCGTTTGTCCATCCCGATGACAAGGAACACCTCAGCGTAAAGCTCAGGGAAATTTTAAACGGCGGCGGAAACGGGGACATCGAGTGCCGTTTAAAAGACATCTACGGCAAATATATATGGTGCAACATACACCCTACCATACTGCGCAACAGGCAGGGAACCCCCACGCGTATCATCCTGCTTATCTCAGATATAGACAAACACAAAAAAGAAACGCAGCTGCTCCGCAGCAGGGCCGAGCACGACCTGCTTACGGGGCTTTACAACCGTGTGACCGTCACAGGCATGATAGACACGATACTTAGCGAAAGCAAGCCTGCAGACCGCCACGCCATGTTTGTAATAGATATAGACAATTTTAAAAACGTAAACGATACTATGGGCCACCTGTGCGGCGACAGGCTCATAGTCGAAACGGCAGCGCTGCTGCAAAAGCAGTTCCGCTCCGACGATGTAGTCGGCAGGATAGGCGGGGACGAGTTCGTCGTCTTTATGAAAAACATAAAGTCCGCCGCAATGGCCGAAAACAAGGCCAAGCGCATATGCGGCCTTTTCCACTCCATAAAAAAGACGTCGGCGCACGTGTGCGGCATTTCAGGTAGCGTGGGCGTCGCACTGTTTCCGCGCGACGGCGATAATTACGAAGAAATCTTCCAAAAGGCCGACCATGCCATGTACGAAGCTAAAAACAACGGCAAGGATAATTACCACATCTACTCCGCTTAAAAAGCAGCAGGCCGTCAGGCCCCGCCGCAGCGCAGCTCTTTAAGCACGCATCGCGCAACGGTTTCAGGCGCGCCGTCGGCGTTTACTTTCAGTTCCGCCGCCGCCGCGTAGGCTCCACGCCTTTCGGCGTATAGATTTTCGACGGCTTTTTCTCCGCCTTCCCGGAGCAGAGGGCGGCTGCTGTCGCCTTTAAGGCGGCATTTTACAGCGTCAAGGCTCGCGTCAAGCATAACCGTTATGCCGTTCGCCTTTAAAATATCCGCGTTCACGCGGTTAAGCACCGTACCGCCGCCGGCCGCTATGACAAGCCCGCTTTGAAGCGAAAGCTCCCCTGCGGCTTTTGTTTCGGCTTTCCTGAAGTAACCTTCACCGCGGCGCCCAAAAATCTCCGAGACGGACATTTTTTCTTTATCTTCTATATAACTGTCCATATCCACAAATTTCCGGCCGGCGGCCTGCGCCAAAAGCCTGCCGACGGTCGTTTTGCCGCTTCCCATAAAGCCGCATAAAACAATATTGCCGAATTTTTTCTTCATTTCAAAAGAAGCTTCGCGGCATATCCTCTCTATGCCGCTTTCATCAAAGGCGCATCCGAGCCATATGGACTGCGCGGCCGCCGCCTGACGTACAAGCATGCCCATGCCGCTTACGGTTTTTGCGCCGTTTTCACGGGCTGTACGCAGCATAAGCGTTTCGGCGGGATTGTAAACCGCGTCGAAAACGTACTCCGCTCCGGACAATATCTCCGCGCCCGCGGGGCTTTCTGCGGTGTCAGGGTACATGCCCGAGGGGGTTGCGTTTACGAGCAGCTCACAGCCGCCCTTTAAATCTTTTATAAGGCTGAACGACGCGCGTGTCCCCGGAACCAGGCGCATAAGGTCGGCGCACAGTTTCCTGCCGGCCGCAGCGCTGTGTTCCCTTGCGGCTAAGGTTATGTCAGCGCCGCGCAGGGCGGCTTCAAAGGCTATGGCGCGCGCCGCTCCGCCGGCGCCGAGTATGGTGACTTTTTTCGTAAGGTCGGCGCCGGCCGCTTCCACCGTACGCCTGAAGCCGTCGCCGTCGGTCGTGTAACCCGTCAGTACGCCGTTTTCGTTTTTAACGGTGTTTACCGAGCCGCACAGTCCGGCTTTGCGGTCAAGTTTGTCAAGCAGCGGTATAACCGCGCGTTTATAGGGTATGGTTATATTACATCCGTCAAGGAAAGCGCCGGTCCTCATTCTGCCTATTTCTTCCTTTAGATTTTCGGGGGCTGCGTCTTCAGTCCCGTAAAAGAACGGCAGCGAGTTAAGGGCAAAGAGGCGCGAATGTATAAACGGCGACATAGTGTGCCCTATGGGATGGCCTATGACGGCGTATCTTTTTATTTCCATTTTAAAACCTTTCCTAAAAAAAGCTCAAAAAATATTGACAAAATAAAACTTTGCTAATAATATGTGTTGTAGGGCTGTACTCATAATTGCTTAATGCAGTATAGGGCCGCTTTTAAAAGAATTATAATAATACGTGTTTTTAATTTTAGCACGGCACGGCGGCTTTGTCCACATGATACGGCGTTTTCCGAATGAGTTGTACGCATTTTATTAAACGAAGGAGAAAGAAGTTATGGTTTTTGAAAAATTAAAGAAAATACTTGCCGACCAGTTCGACGTCGAGGAGGAAAAAATAACCCTTGACACAAACATGGTTGACGATTTGGGAGCCGATTCACTCGACGTAGTAGACCTGCTTATGTCGGTTGAAGACGAATTTGAAATTGAAATTCCCGATTCAGACGTTGAAAATATGAAAACAGTCGGCGACGTCGTAAAGTACGTCGAAGACCACGTGGATTAAAATGCGGGAAGCGAGTTATCCGCCGTGCGGTACGCACAGCGGATTATTTTTTTGCCGGTTGGGGCAGAGCTTCCCCCGCGGCGCCAAAAAGGATATTTTTTACACTAAAACGGCGTCCGGCGCGGTTGACAATGGCATGAAAAGGGCGGTATAATTTATATTGACTGTTTATAAATTTAACGTGCCGCGGAGCAATACCCGGTACGGGATACCGCCCCAAAAAGGCGGCATTATAACATTACGGAATTTGGGGGAAAATTAAAACGGAGGATATTATGTCTGCTAAATTTATTTTTGTAACCGGAGGAGTCGTTTCCGGACTTGGAAAGGGCATAACCGCGGCTTCGCTCGGCCGGCTGCTTAAGTCGAGGGGGCTTCGCATAACCATGCAGAAGTTTGACCCGTACCTCAACGTCGACCCAGGCACCATGAACCCTTTCCAGCACGGTGAAGTGTTCGTAACGGATGACGGCGCCGAAACGGACCTCGACCTCGGCCATTACGAACGTTTTATAGACGAGAACCTTTCACAGAACAGCAACGTCACTTCAGGCAGGGTTTACTGGAACGTACTGCAGAAGGAACGCAACGGCGACTACGACGGCGCTACGGTGCAGGTCATACCGCACATAACAAACGAGATAAAGTCAAGGATATACGCCGGCAAGGAAAACGTCGATGTCGCCATCATAGAAGTCGGCGGTACTGTAGGCGACATAGAAAGCCAGCCGTTTCTGGAGGCCATCCGCCAGTTTGCAACGGAAGTAGGGCGCTCCAACTGCCTTTTTATCCACGTAACGCTCGTCCCTTACTTAAAGTGCTCCGACGAGCACAAGTCAAAGCCGACCCAGCACAGTGTGAAAGAGCTTCTCTCCATAGGCATACAGCCTGATATAATAGTCCTCCGTTCCGAAAAGCCAATCGGTGAAGAGGTGAAAAAGAAAATCGCCCTTTTCTGCAATGTGGAAGAAAACTGCGTCATAGAGAACCTCGACCTGCCGCTGCTTTACTCCGTACCTCTTGCCTTAAGGGAAGAGCGCCTCGACGACATAGTCTGCAAACGGCTTAAGCTGGACACGCCCGGCCCCGACCTTAAGGACTGGATCTCTATGGTAAACACCGCCATGTCGCTTACCGACAGCGTCACCATAGCGCTCGTCGGCAAGTACATCGAACTGCACGACGCGTACCTCAGCGTCGCCGAAGCGCTCACCCACGGCGGCATAGGCAACAAAGTGAAAGTAGACATCAAGTGGGTGGACTCTGAAACCATTACGGAGGAGAACGTCGGTGAAATCCTTTCGGGGACGGACGGCTTGCTTGTGCCGGGCGGCTTCGGCCAGCGCGGCATAGAGGGTAAGATAACTGCCATACATTACGCGCGCACACACGACATGCCGTTTTTAGGCATATGCCTCGGCATGCAGCTCGCCCTTGTAGAGTACGCAAGGAACGTTTTGGGCCTTGCGGACGCAAACTCCGCGGAGTTTGACCCGCAAAGCAAAAACCATGTGATAGACCTAATGCCGGAGCAGAAGGACGTGGTGCAGGTCGGCGGGACCATGCGCCTCGGAAAATATCCGTGCAAAATAAAGCCCGGCACAAAGGCGGCGGAGCTTTACGAAAACGCCCCGCTCATCTATGAACGCCACCGCCACCGTTTCGAAGTAAACAACGACTACAGGGACCTGTTTGAAAAGAACGGCGTGGTTTTCAGCGGCTGCTCACCGGACAGCCGCATCATCGAAATGATGGAAGTACCCGCCAACACGTGGTTCATGGGCTCGCAGTTCCACCCGGAGTTCAGGTCGCGGCCAAACCGCCCGCATCCGCTGTTCAACGGGCTTGTCGGGGCGGCAAAAAAATACCATAAAAATTAACGGATACGGCTTATTTTCCGGTTTAATATTATTTATAAATTAAAACCGGCAGTTATATGTGTATAATCGATATAATTATTTGTTTACCGTATATTAATGTTTGACGGCGGTACGGCCGCAACCGGGCGGCAGCATGGCAGATGCGGGCTGCCGGCCGCGGCTTTCCGCCGCATTTTAGGGGTGAAGATTTGTTATGTTTCCGATTTTAGAAAAGCGAAAACTAAACGATGCAATGACGCTTATGGTTGTAAGCGCCCCTTTCATTGCAAAAAAAGCGAAAGCCGGCCAGTTCATTATACTGCGGGTGGACGAAACGGGCGAAAGGATTCCGCTTACCATTGCGGATTACGACCGTGAAAAGGGCACGGTGACTATCATTTACCAGATAGTCGGCAAAACCACCATGCTGCTCGACCGGCTCAGCACCGGCGACTCTATCCTCGACTTTATCGGCCCTTTAGGCAAGGCAAGCGAGATAGAGGGCTACAAAAAAGCGGCGGTAATAGGCGGCGGCGCCGGATGCGCCATTGCGTACCCGCAGGCCAAAGCCCTGCACGCGCAGGGGACAAAAGTAGACGTTGTCGCGGGTTTCCGCAATAAGGGCCTTATTATACTCGAAGATGAGATGCGCGCCGCGAGCGACAACCTTATATTAATGACGGACGACGGCTCCAACGGCAATAAGGGCTTTGTTACGGACGCGCTTAAAAAGCGCATTGAAGGCGGCGCCGGATATGACCTCGTCGTTGCCATAGGCCCGCTTGTAATGATGCGCGCCGTATGTAACCTGACGAAAGAATATTCTATAAAAACTATAATAAGCATGAACCCTATAATGATAGACGGCACCGGCATGTGTGGCTGCTGCCGCATAACCGTCGGCGGAAAAACAAAGTTTGCGTGTGTCGACGGCCCTGACTTTGACGGGCATGAAGTCGACTTTGACGAAGCTATAAGGCGTTCACGGACTTATTCCGAGATGGAAAAAGAGTCCGCCCGCGACTACAAATGCCATTTGATGGAGGGTGTGGACAATGCCTAACATGACCCCTAAAAAGACTCCCATACCGGAGCAGGAACCTAACGTGCGCAATAAAAACTTTAAAGAGGTAGCGCTCGGGTACACTGAGGAAATGGCAAAGAGTGAAGCCGCGCGCTGCCTGCACTGCAAAAACCAGCCGTGCGTCAGCGGCTGCCCCGTCGGTGTACATATACCCGACTTTATAAAGCAGATAGTTGACGGTAAGTATGAAGATGCCTACAACACCATAAAGCTTACAAATTCGCTTCCGGCCGTATGCGGCCGCGTATGCCCGCAGGAAAACCAGTGCGAAAGCAAATGCGTCCGCGGCATAAAAGGCGAGCCTGTGGGCATAGGGCGCCTTGAGCGCTTTGCCGCCGACTGGCACATGAAACGCGGCAAAGAAGAAAACGCCGAAGTTAAAAACAACGGCCATAAAGTCGCCGTCATAGGGGCGGGGCCCGCCGGACTCACGTGCGCCGGCGACCTTGCGGCTAAGGGCTACAAAGTAACCGTTTTTGAAGCGCTGCACACCGCCGGCGGCGTGCTGATGTACGGCATACCGCAGTTCAGGCTGCCTAAAGAGATAGTCCAAAAGGAAATTGATGCCTTGAAAGAAAAAGGCGTGGAGATAAAGACCGACATGGTCATAGGGAAGGTCCTTTCTGCCGACGACCTTGAAGAAATGGGCTATGATGCCATATTCGTCGGCACCGGCGCGGGGCTTCCGCGTTTTATGGATATACCGGGTGAAAGCCTTGTCGGCGTGTACTCGGCAAATGAGTTCCTTACGCGTGTAAACCTTATGAAGGCTTATAAGCCGGGGTACGACACGCCTATACTCAAAGTTAAAAACGTCGCCGTTGTAGGCGGCGGGAACGTCGCTATGGACGCCGCGAGGACAGCCTTAAGGCTCGGCGCTGAGCACGTCTATATAGTGTACCGCCGCGCTGAAGAACAGATGCCCGCAAGGAAAGAGGAAGTCCACCACGCAAAAGAAGAGGGTGTTGACTTTAACCTCCTCTGCAACCCCATAGGTATACACGGCGGTGACGACGGGCGTGTATACTCAATAGAGTGCATACACATGGAGCTCGGCGAACCGGACGCTTCCGGACGCAGGAGGCCTGTGCCGGTAAAAGGCTCTAACTTTAAGATACCTGTCGACTGCGTCGTAATGGCGATAGG
This sequence comes from Ruminococcaceae bacterium UBA5413, assembly GCA_002409585.1. Classification (GTDB taxonomy): domain Bacteria; phylum Bacillota; class Clostridia; order Oscillospirales; family Acutalibacteraceae; genus Thermocaproicibacter. The sequence continues at coordinate 22,212 of DHNP01000008.1, forward strand.
CAACTCGCCTAACCCGCTTATCCGCACGACAACAGAAGGCCTTAAGGCGAACGACCGCGGCTGCATAGTAGTTGACGACAAGACGATGGCCACTACACGCAAAGGTATGTACGCGGCAGGCGACGCTGTAAGCGGCGCCGCGACCGTAATACTCGCAATGGGCGGCGGCAAAGATGCCGCAAAGGCTATAGACGAGTATATAAAGTCAAAGTGATAATTTAATAAGATAATTTTTTTAATTAATAGGCTCGACATACTCGAGGCTCGACATACTCGGATTTACGACAGCAAAGCAATATTATCTTGCAGAAGTTTCCCGACAGCTTTTGAAATTTCGTCTGTTTTATGTATTCGAACGAAACCATCGGAATAAATTTTTTCTGCATTCCGCACTTCGCTGTCCTCCCCAAGAAAAACTGCTGAAATACGTACTCCGCCTGCTTTCAGGTTTTTTACCGCCCGTGCGGTCTCTGCAATTCCCGCACTGCCTGAGTAATCCATTGGAAACGGCCGGCCGCTGCTTGGCTGTAGCGGTTCCGAGTCATTCGGGTTGGCATCCGTTAGGACAAGAAGAAACCGGCTGCTGGTTTCAGAATCTTTTAGGCGGATTTCAGCCGCTTTCATGGCAAGGCCGTCGCGGTTCCACCCCGCAGAAAAATACCGGAAAACGCCGCGGGAATTTTCTTCACGGTAGCTTTTTAAAACCTGAAAAACCGTGAACCCCCGAAAAGTCCGGAAAGCGTCGACCTCTACCGGTATACGGCATAGCCTCAGACTTTCAGAGATCATATATGCCTGCGATGCGATGGTTTCCTGTGCCCCAAGCCGCGACGCCGACGCATCCAGCAGCAGGAGAACAGAAATATTTGGCTGTGGCTCCGGAACACAGCGTTCGAAGATGCGGCTACTGTGCAGTACCGGTGCACGCCAGACACTGCTGCTGTTTAAACGGCCGGAGCGCGCCGCGATGGACGCGGGTTCGGAATGTTGGTTGACGGTATTTAAAATTTGGGTTTTCAATTCACGGATGGTTGACTGGTTGCGGTCCCGGTATGCCTGGTAAAAAGCAAGATTTTTTTGGTACTGTTTTTCGGCATCCTGCGCCATCCCTTTGGCTTCCGGCGTTTTCGCCGACCGGCTGTCCGGCACACCGCGGGCATACCATAAATGGCAGCCTCGGTCGCCCTCTGTACACAGGTTATGTTCCAAAAGAATGCGTTCGGCTTGGTGGTAAAGTGACTGGCCAAAACATGACTCAATCGTGTTTTGGTCCGCAGCTTCATGCCTCCGGGCAAGGCCCTTGCTGTGGTAAGCTCCGCTGCCTTCTCCGGCATGAGAGGATGGAAGATTCAAGAAATTGGTCCGGGAAATTTCACAGTTGGAAAAGCGCGATAACATACGCGCCAGAACCCCTCTAAAATGGAAAGTAAATTCCTCCGGATAACCGGTGAAATGCGAGAAAAGGAAATCCTCCTGAAAAATGGAACGCATGGTGGCAATCAGGCCGTCTGTGTCCAAAGTTCCGCCTGCCCGCAGTTTCTTCGAAATGCGTTTTTCGCGGGGAGAAAGCACCGGACTTTTCCGTCCCAGGACAAGCGCCCACCGGTCGGAAAGCAGGCTATAGAGAAGATTGTTTTTTGCCATCCATTCCTGACGCGACATAGTCGTCTCTTCCTCAAAAAAAGCCCGTGCGTGCTTTTCCCTCATGACTTTCAGTGCCGGACGGCGCGGCAGTTCTTTTTCATAAAGAGAATTTTCCAGGGCAAGCCATGTAATATTGTCAAAAACTTTCCGGTGTATAGTGCCGGAATAGCTTTTAAAAAACTTTAAGAGCTTTTCCGAGTCAAACCATTTATCAGAAAGGCCGATAATGAAGTCGAGGTAATACTCCGGTTCTCCATGCGGGTTAAATGCGACAAACGGGGGGGCATAGTCATAGTTCCCTGCGGCGTCCCATATGATATTAAGTGCCCGCCGCTGTACGGTGGTGTAAAGATATTTTTTCATCTGCGTTCACCCAAACAGGCTCCGGCTCTCCAACGTTTCGGGTATCCGTGACTGGATGACATCGTCAATCAGCCGGCGTTCACAAGAGTCAAACGATTTATTTGTAATACCCATCTCCAACGCTTCCGAGGGTGCGAGTCCGTTTTGCATTAACCGGATCGCATCCAGGAAACCACGCAGATCCACGGCGTGCTGGGAAATTTCAGCTGCTTCCACTTTTTTTCTAAGGTCTTCAAAAAGAAGTGCAAACTGCTCCATCCATTTTGGCTTTAGGGATGGGAACGTATAAAGCAGGAGCCTTTCCAGGTTCTCCATGCTGATCTGCGGCATACTGATAATGACAAACCGTGACGCCAGCGCTTCGTTCAGCTCGCGCGTGCCGGCGTAACCATAATTCATAGTAGCAAGAAAGCGCGTGGCAGGGTTAACGTCAATGGAACCGTATCCTGGAATGCTGATGGTATGCCTGTAATCCAAAATTTCATGCAGAACAACCAAGGCTTCATTTTTCGCCATATTGATTTCATCCAAAATGCCGAATCCTCCATTTTCCGCACATAGCACAACCGGACCTTTTCGAAAGACGACTTTGCTTCCATCAAAGGTGTCAGTGCCAATCAAGTAGGAAGCGTCAATATTAATATGAAACGAAATGTCCCAACTGGGGCGATTGAAAACATAAGCAAGATTTTCGGCCAAAACATTTTTCCCCGTGGCCTTCGGTCCTTCCAAAAGCAGGTTGGCGCCGCTCAAGACGGCACTAATAGCTTCTTCCCATATTTTTCTTCCATAGTATGGGTATTTGGGACGTACGGCGTCTGCGTTGGAAGGATATTTTTTTTTGTAAGCGGCAATGCCTTCCAGCAGCTGCTTGGAAATATGTTCCTCTGTAAGGAAATCAGCCATTCCTTTTTCCCCTTTTCCACTGTGCTGCTGTCCTGCAAAGCAGTGAGCAGTAAATTTCAGTCTATTTAATTATTATAGACTATCATTTTTATTTTACAAGTCTGAGCTGAAAACGGTACATGATATGCGTTATAGCCAAAGATTTCTTTGATATTTAACAAAATGTAGAAAATTTATATTTTATTTTATAAAAATTGTATCTTGTATACAAATGATAATTGTGCGATAATTATATTTGGTAATATAAAAAAAGGCATAATTAAAAAGAGAGGGGAATAGGAACTCATGATAAGTTTTTTTATCTGCCTGGCAATTCTAATCGGAGGCTATTTCACTTACGGTAAACTTGTTGAAAAGGTTTTTGAACCGGACGACCGTGAAACACCTGCCGTTAAAATCAATGACGGCGTGGACTATGTCGTTCTCCCGAAATGGAAGCTGTTCTTGGTACAGCTACTGAACATAGCTGGGCTGGGGCCGATTTTCGGCGCCATGCAGGGCGCCCTTTGGGGGCCGGTCGTTTTTCTGTGGATTACGTTCGGCACAGTGTTCGCGGGCGGTGTCCACGACTATTTCTCCGGTATGACCAGCGAGCGGAACAACGGCGCATCCATTTCGGAAGTCACCGGGATCTACCTTGGCAACGGGATGAAAAACCTGATGCGTGTCTTTTCCGTGGTGCTACTCATAATGGTTGGCACGGTGTTTGCCGTAGGGCCGGCCGGGCTGATTGTCACATTGTTTCAAAAGGGCGGCGTAACCGGGATTTTGGCAAACGTTACGTTTTGGTTCTGCATCATCATAGCGTATTACTTCTTGGCAACATTTCTGTCCATTGACAAAATTATCGGGAAGATTTATCCGTTCTTCGGCATTTGCCTCATTGTAATGGCGTTGGGCGTAGGCATTGGCGTTATAGTAAAGCCGGAGTTTCAGATTCCGGAAATTTGGAGCCATCTGTACAATATGCATCCGGATAACACCCCTATTTGGTCGACCATGTTTATCACCGTCGCGTGCGGTGCCATTTCCGGATTCCACTCCACACAGTCCCCGCTGATGGCGCGCTGCATTAAGAGCGAAAAGCAAGGGCACTTTGTCTTTTACGGTGCCATGGTAGCAGAAGGTGTCATTGCTTTGATTTGGGCGGCGGCAGGCTGCTCCATCTACCAAGTGACCAACGGACTCAACATCGGACTGAAGTCAGTTCTGGCAAATGGGCAGTCGGCGGCCATTTACGATGTCTGCTCCAAGACAATGGGCGGTGTCGGTATTGTGCTCGCTATGATCGGCGTGATTGTATGCCCGATTACATCAGGCGACACGGCATTCCGTTCCGCAAGGCTGACGCTTTCCGACTGGTTTAAGTTCGACCAAAAGAAGTACACCCACCGTCTTGCACTCTGCATCCCAGTGCTTGGTGCAGGGTTTACCATTGGGTTCCTCAACTGCATCAATGTGCTGAGTTACGCCGTCGTTTGGAGGTACTTCAGCTGGACAAACCAAACCCTTGCCATGATTGTCCTGTGGGCGGCTTCCATGTACTTATATTACATGAAGAAAAATTACTGGATTACAGTTGTCCCGGCAACTTTCATGAGCGCTGTTTCCATGACATACTTCTTCCAGGCGAAGGAATGTCTGCATTTGAGTAACACCATCGCGTATCCAGCGGGGATTATTCTCGCGGCGGCATTCCTCACTATTTTTATCTACTGGGTAAATGTCCGGAAGCCACAGCAGCCGCATTATGATACAGTTAAAAAAGCAGTGGAGCCAAAAGCAGCCGCTGCGGAAAAATAACGGAACTGCTGACTGGTGGAAATGAAAAAGCACAGGAACTGTTGGCAGCTCCTGTGCTACTTATTTACTGTGTAAGAGAGCATCATGCCATGCCTGCATGAAGAAAAAGTATGCTATAATAGAATAAATGAAAAACGTTTTCTGAATTTAACTGGATTTTGCTGGAAGTGAGAAAAATGGGTTTTTATTTTAAACCGAAACCACTCGGGGAAAAGCAGCTGAATAATGATACGCTGCGGGAAGACAAACAGGCCTGCGCACGTTTTGGGCCATGCGGAGTAGGGAAAAAAGCGCTTTATTTAAACAGCTTTTACATCGACCGGAAATATTACATACCGGCGGGATCTGTAACACGTGTCTATAAGCGCATTGCCATGTCTAAAGGCGGCTTTACAGGCCGCGGAATTTTCAGCACCATGCCTTATCTCGTTGTGGAGTACGATAACGGCAGAGTAAAGCAGTGCAATTTTAAATATGAGCAATCCGTCGACCGCATGATTGACTTTATCAAAAAAAATTTTCCCAATATCAAAACACTTTCCGCGCAGGGAGAGCTTACACTGGAACGGGAGCGCCTCCGGGACGAGTCCAGAAAAAAGAAAGACCTTTCCGAAACGGCCCAGACTTCTCTTCACCGCCTGGAAAATGCACTGGCGTTTTTGGAAAAACGGCCGGAACTTTCAAAGGAGCTTTCCCTTGCCAGCAAGGCAAAACGGGAGCATGAAATTTCGCACCCGGCTTATTTTTGGTTTTCAGTGATTATCATGGTTATCGGCGTACTGATGGCCTGTCTCGGTGGCGCTTATATGATTCAGAACAAAGGCAGCTTCGGCATCTATTTTCTCTTTGGCGGCCTAACAATGATTTTCATTTTTGCAGGCATTATGGCCGCTCCGACGGCACACAGGAATAAACGCGATGTTACGGCGCGGCTTGAAAAGGCGCGGAACGATATGGCAGATTACCTGAGATGGTATGGCAGCCATTTTCCGTTGCCTGCTAAGTACGCACATCCTGCAGCCCTTCAGCGTATGATTCGCTCCATTGAAGAGGGGCGCAGTGAAACCGTGGAAGAAGCATTTACATGCCTCAAGGCAGACCTTCAAAAATTGAATTCCAGCGTCCAGGTATCTAAGCAGGAATATGATGAGGTGGTCGCCATAAAGCCGATGTTTCTGTTGGAAAACTACGAATAATAACAAATTTCAGCCTTTTTCTTACAAAATATATGCGAAATCCCGCCGGACGCGAAAATCCGGCGGGATTGTTTTATAGCTAAAATTCTTATAAGTAATATAAAGTTCCAGATATGAAATTTACCTGCCCTGCCGATGGCCGGAATAAATTATATATCATGTATGATAAAGACACGTTTTTACTGTATCTAACTCAGGAATTATTTTAAAAAAAGGCTATGCCCTCATCTTCTTATGTACTATTAAGGCGGTTAAAATTACAGCAGCAGCAGCAGCTAAAGCAATGGGCAGCCACGGGAATGTGTAAGAAACGGCAATGGACGCGGGGCCGTCGGCACCGCCTATTATGCCTATTGAAGCAGTAATCAAAATTGCACCTCCGCAGATCCTAAGCAGTGGTTTAAAAAGCCCTCAAACATAAAGCGCCGCGCTGTAAATTACAGGAGCATGCTCACAGCCGGCCGTTTTTGACAAGTTCAGCGGCCTTAAGTACAAGTATCTGCGTTTTAGCGTCGGGTATTTCGCCTGACATAACCATTTCGGCCGCTTTTTCAAGCGGTATTTTTTCTGGTTCAAGGAATTCGCCGTCGTCAAGGTCAAGCTCGCCGTAGGATTTCACCCTGCACGCATAAAGATAGATTATCTCATTTGTATAACCGGTAGACGGGTACATACACCCTAAGTCAATGTAGTTTTCACCCAGCGCTCCGGTTTCCTCCCTTAGCTCGCGCTTGCCGGCCTCAAACGGGTCTTCGCCGCTCTCGAGCTTTCCCGCAGGCGCTTCAAGCACCGTCCCGCGGTACGGGTAACGGTACTGGCGTACAAAAAGCATGCGGTTTTCGGGCGTAAGGGCGGCAATGCTTACCCCGCCGCGGTGGTCTACACATTCCCTTGTAACGGTTTTGCCGTTTATGAGACGGACTTTATCAACATGGAAATCGAGTATGCGGCCCTTGTAGATATAATCCTGCGTTAACGTTTTCTCGTCAAGCTTCATTCTACCCTCCATTTTACTCCCTGCGGGGTGTCCTCAAGCACTACGCGGCGCGCCTTAAGCTCATCGCGTATCTTGTCGGCCTTTGCCCAGTCTTTCGCTGCGCGTGCCTGCGCGCGCTCTTCTATGAGTTTCTCTATTTCCTCGTCAGCGTCGTTTTTACCGCGGTACAAAAGGCCAAGAACGCCTGCCAGCTCGTTGAAAAGGTTTAGGGCAAAAGTGCAGATGTCTTTTGACGGCGGCGAAGAAATGCTTAATTTTGTATTAATATCCTTAGCAAGGTCAAAAAGTGCCGAAAGCGCGTCGGCCGTGTTAAGGTCGTCTTCCATAGCTTCTATAAATTTATCCTGGTGGCTTTCAAGGCTGCGCCTTATCTCACGCTCGCCGTCCTTAGCGCCTTCCGGCGCGTGGGCGCACAGGAATTCAAGGTTGCCGCGGCAGTTGTAAAGGCGTTCAAGCGAAGCTTTGCACTGGCCGATTATCTCCGCGCTGTAATTTATAGGCGTGCGGTAGTGCGCGGATATCATAAGGAAGCGTATCGGCTCGTAGCCGTATTTTTCGGCGACGTCGCGGACGGTGAAAAAGTTGCCGAGCGACTTTGACATTTTTTTATTGTCTACGTTTATATACCCGTTGTGCATCCAGTAGTGCGCGAAGGGCACGCCGTTTGCGCACTCGCTTTGGGCTATCTCGTTTTCATGGTGGGGAAAGATAAGGTCCTGCCCGCCGCAGTGTATGTCTATGGTTTTGCCGAGGTAGCGCTTTACCATGGTTGAGCACTCTATGTGCCAGCCGGGGCGCCCTTTGCCCCACGGTGATATCCAGCTCGGCTCGCCCGGCTTTGCCCCTTTCCACAGGGCAAAGTCAAGCGGGTTTTTCTTTTCTTCTCCTACGGCTATGCGCGCACCGGACTTAAGGTCGTCTATCGGCTGGTGCGAAAGCTTGCCGTACTCTTTGTCTTTAAGCGTGCTGAAGTAGACATCGCCGTTTTCAGCGGGGTAAGCGTAGCCTTTGTCTACCAAAGCGGATATCATGTCTATCATGCCGTCGATATTTTCAGTGGCAAGCGGGTGCACGTCGGCCGGACGCACATTGAGCCCCTTTGCATCCGACTTGTACTCCTCTATATAACGCTGCGACACAGTAAGGTAGTCGCTGTTCTCTTCGTTTGCCTTACGTATTATCTTGTCGTCTATATCCGTAAAATTCTGTACGAAAGTAACTTTCATGCCCCTGTACTCAAGGTACCTGCGCAAAACGTCGAAAACGCATATCGGGCGCGCGTTGCCTATATGGATATAATTATAGACAGTCGGCCCGCAGGCATAGATTTTCGCTTCCCCCGGCACTATCGGCACAAACTCTTCTTTTTTCCTTGTAAGCGTGTTGTAGATTTGCATTTTTGATTCCTCCGGTCAGTATTAATCGGGCTTTCCATTATTACGGATAATCACTGCAAGTTATGTGAAAATTATACATTACGGCAGGGGCTTTTTCAAGCCCCAAGCGGTGTTTTTACTGTGATATGTCATTTATTAATGACCGCGGGGCCGCATATCTTCTCCATTTTTTTCTGCAGCCTGTTTATTTCAAGCTCCATGTAGCACAGCTGCTGTGAAACCGGGTCGCCTATGTGTATCTGGTCAAGGTTTGCGGGGCGCACTCCGTTAAGCCGCACTATCCTTGCGGGTACGCCGACGGCGGTGGCGTTCGGCGGCACCTCGTCAAGCACTACGGCGCCGGCGGCTACGCGGGCGTTGTCGCCCACGTGGAAAGGCCCCAGTATCTTGGCGCCGGCACCGACGAGCACGTTGTTGCCGAGCGTCGGGTGGCGCTTGCCGTGGTCTTTGCCCGTACCGCCCAAAGTCACGCCCTGGTACAGCGTGCAGTTGTCGCCTACCTCGGCCGTTTCACCTATGACGACGCCCATGCCGTGGTCTATGAACAGCCCCTTGCCTATCTTTGCTGCGGGGTGTATCTCTATGCCGGTCTTATGGCGCGAACGCTGTGAAATATAGCGCGCTATGAACTTCATGTTGTGCCTGTAAAACCAGTTTGCCCTCCTGTGCGCGCGCACAGCCTTGAAGCCCGAGTACAAAAAGTACACTTCGAGCCTTGAGCGTGCCGCGGGGTCGCGTTCCATGACAGAGTCGATTTCTTCTTTCAGTTTTCCAAACATAAATACAGCCTCCTTAAAAAAAGGCGCCAGCTGAAACAGAGGTAAAACCGGCCGCATCAAAAAGCCGCCCTCGTCCCCCTGTTCCAAGGGACGGAGGCGGCGCCCAATGCCGCGGTTCCACTCCGGTTTATTGCTCATTAAAGCCTTTAACGGTGCCTGCCGTGCGGGGATACTTTGTTTCCCCCCGCCTGCTATACGGATGCACTTCGCCGCCGCACGGGCAAAAAGCGCTCTCAGCCGGTGGCGCTTTCTCTCTTATGCCGCGTAATACGGGTACTCTTCCGCTCGTCGCATTTAATTATATCAAGTATTCCTATAATAGTACGGATGCCGCGCCCCTGCCACATTTTTATACAAACAGGCAGCGCTGTTCCGATTAGATTATTATAGTACTAAAAGGCATTTATGTAAAGCCCAATTTATTTTTCATAATATTTCCGGACAGGCTTGGTAAAATATGCGCCAGCGGTATTTTTAATTGTACGCTCATGTTTAATTCATTTTAATTCAACAATTAAAACATATCATAATGCCATGAAATCGAGCGGATGCCAAAGTATAAGAAGGTAGGTTAAAATGCCGTTTAAATTTATAAAAAATGAAACCCGCCGCAAAGACGTTTCGCAGTTTATGAGCTACCTTATAGTCGGCGGCACGGCTACGGTTGTCGAGTGGGTGCTGTTTTTCGCGTTTGTCTACTCCCTCGGGTGGGGGCAGAACCTGTCGTTTGTGGCGGCGTATGTCATATCCACACTGGTTAATATGCTGCTCGGCAGGGCGACTACTTTTAAAAACGCAAGCGTTGTAAATAAAAGCGGAAATGCTTCGCGTGACTTTTTTAAGGAAGCGGCGCTCATCTACATTGTCGCCGCCGCCGGATGCGCCGTCAACCTCGTGTTCCTTGACCTTTTCACATATGTAATGCATATGGGGCCTATGCTTTCCAAAATAGCTTCGACGGGGATAACCGTCATCGGAAATTACCTTGCCAGGAAACTTGGGATTTACCGTGAAACCGAAAAACCTCCGGAACTCCCACGGTAAAGTTAAAACAAGACTGATATCGGAAGGCGCGTAATAATGAAAAATTTAAAAAAATACCGCTGTGAAGCAGCTTTATGCCTCATAGCCGCACTCGCGGGTTTTTTGTCGGTATTTAATATATGGAACGAGGGCTACAGCAACGAGTTCTACGCCGCAAGCGTTAAGAGCATGACGCTCAGCCTTAAAAACTTCTTTTTCGTTTCACTTGACCCCGGCGGCTGGGTAACGGTAGACAAGCCGCCGGTTTCACTGTGGCTGCAGGCCCCTCGGCAGGCAGCAGCTCAGGCAGCGGCTTTGGCTCAGGCAGCGGCCAGCCGTCCGGCGGGAAGTCAGAAAGCGGCGGCCAGTCAGAAAAGCTCATATCTTTTCTCCTTAAAAACAATACCGGCGAAAAATACCTTATAGCAGTGCCGAGCGCTTCGGAGGCCGAACCCATAATCCTCGCAACCGGCAAACCCGTGATGGCAGTCGGGGGCTTTAACGGCGGGGCAAACACGCTTACGGTCGCAAAACTGAAGCAGATGGTTAAAAACGGAGAAGTAAAGTACTTCCTCGTCGGCGGCACGGGCGGCTCGTCTTCAAGCGAAGTTACTTCATGGGTAGAAAAGAACGGCACTAAAGTAAGCACTGACAAATGGAGCGGCACAAGTTCTTCTTCAGCAGGCCGCGGCGAAAGCTCAGGCACGCTTTACGACCTTTCGGCGTACAAAAGCAAATAAAATGATGCGCCGGTCTTGATATTTTCGCAGCCGTGTGGTATATTAATTAATAATTGTTTAAAATTGTAATGTTTAAACGCTGTGAAAAAGGAAGTAGCTTTTTTAGCGCCGTCAAAGAGAGAACGCGCCGCCGGCTGAAAGCGCGCCCACGGAGGAATAAAGTGAAGTTCCCTTTGGAGCGGCGCGGCTGAACCAGCAGTAGGCCGCGACGGGCTGCGCCGTTAAGTGCTTTAAAGAGTATTTATTAGGGTGGTACCACGGAAGTTTTAAACCTTCGTCCCTTGCGGGGCGGGGGTTTTTCTTTTTTCCGTCACCCTCTGAAAGGAATGTGTTTTATGAAACAGGAACTCGAAGCGCTGCGTGAAAAAGCCGGGCGCGAACTCAAAAAAGCCGCCGACCGCGGCAGGCTTGAAGATCTGCGCGTGCAGTACCTCGGCAAAAAGGGCGAGATTACCGCGCTTTTGCGGCAGATGGGCAAGCTGCCCGCAGATGAACGCCCTGAAGCCGGCAAGCTCGCCAACGAAGTGCGCTCATTCATTGAAACCGAACTCTCCGGACGCGCCGCGGAAATAAAGGAAGCCGAAACGGCGGAACGCCTTAAAGCGGAAAAGATCGACGTCACCCTGCCCGGCGTGCGGCGCACGCTCGGCTCAAAGCATCCTCTGAGCATAGAGCTCGACGACATCAAGGAAATCTTTATCGGCATGGGCTTCGACATAGTTTCAGGGCCTGAGGTTGAGTACGACTACTACAACTTTGAAGCGCTCAATATGCCTAAAGACCACCCCGCGCGCGACACGCAGGACACATTTTATATAAACGACAACATACTCCTGCGCACACAGACTTCACCCGTGCAGGTAAGGACTATGGAAAAGCAGAAACCGCCCATACGCATAATCTCCCCCGGCAGGGTGTACCGTTCGGACGCTGTCGACGCCACACATTCGCCGCTTTTCCACCAGATAGAAGGGCTTGTCGTTGACAGGGGCGTCACATTTTCAAACCTCAAGGGCACTCTTGAGATACTGTTAAAGCATATGTACGGCGAAGATACCGTCGTAAGGTTCAGGCCGCACCACTTCCCGTTTACTGAGCCTTCGGCCGAAGTCGACGTGCAGTGCTTCAGCTGCCACGGCGAGGGCTGCAGGCTGTGCAAGGGCGAAGGCTGGATAGAGATACTCGGCTGCGGCATGGTACACCCGAAGGTGCTTTCAAACTGCGGCATAGACCCCGACGAATACAGCGGCTTTGCGTTCGGCATGGGGCTTGAGCGGCTCGTAATGCGCAAGTACAGCATTGACGACATGCGCCTGTTCTATGAAAACGACGTAAGGTTCCTGAATCAGTTTTAAGGGGGAGAATTAATTATGAATCTTTCAATGAGATGGCTAAAAGAGTTTGTTCCGCTTGACGATATGCCCATACGCGACTTTACGGAAGCAATAACCATGAGTGGCTCCAAAGTGGAAAGCTGGGCAACGGAAGGCTCGGAAATAAGCGGCGTCGTAACGGGTAAAGTCCTTTCGCTCGAAAAGCACCCCGACTCTGACCACCTGTGGGTTACTAAGACGGACGCAGGCTGCGGCGAGCCGCTCCAGATAATCACCGGCGCGCAGAACCTCAAAGCCGGCGACATGGTTCCCGTCGCGCTGCACAACTCGACGCTGCCCGGCGGCAAAAAGATTAAAAAAGGAAAGCTGCGCGGCCTTGAAAGCAACGGCATGCTGTGCTCGCTCGGCGAGCTCGGCCTTACAAAGCATGACTTTCCTTATGCCATAGAGGACGGCATCTTCGTCTTGCAGGAAGACTGCGTCCCCGGCCAGCCTATATGCGATGTGCTCGGCTTTAACGATACAAAAGTAGAGTTTGAGATAACATCAAACCGCCCCGACTGCTTTTCCGTCATAGGCCTTGCCCGTGAAGCCGCGGCCACTTTCGGCAAGCCGCTTAACCTGCGCAAGCCTGAAGTTAAAGGCGGGCACGGCTCTGGGAAGGAAATGCTCAGCGTAAAAGTCGAGGCCGCTGACCTGTGCCCCATGTACTCGGCGCGTGTAGTAAAAAATGTGCGTGTGAAGCCGTCGCCGCGCTGGATGCGGGAGCGCCTGCGCGCCATGGGCGTAAGGCCGATAAACAATATAGTTGACATAACTAACTACGTCATGCTCGAGTACGGCCAGCCTATGCATTCTTTCGACTACAACGCCATCAGCGGCCATGAGATAACCGTGCGCCGCGCGCGCGAAGGGGAAGAAATCATAACGCTCGACAGCACTAAGCACACGCTTAACCATAACAATTTAGTAATAGCGGATAAAAATAAAGCCGTAGCCGTGGCCGGAGTCATGGGCGGCGAAAACAGTGAGATAGTCGACGGTACAACTACCATAGTTTTCGAGTCCGCCTGCTTTAACGGGGCTTCGGTACGTAAGACAGCGCGCTCCGTCGGCATGAGGACAGATGCTTCGGGCTTGTATGAAAAGGGTCTTGACCCCAACAACTGCATCCCGGCGCTTGACCGCGCGTGCGAGCTTGTCGAGATGCTCGACGCGGGCGACGTTACGGACGGCATCATAGAGTGCAGGAATTTTGAGGAAAAGCACACGAAAATACGCCTTGAAACCGACTGGATAAACCGTTTCCTCGGTATTTCCCTTACGGCCGGCGATATGAAAAAAATCCTCGGAAAGCTTGGCTGCGGTTTTGACGGCGACGACATTATAGTCCCGACTTTCCGCCCGGACCTTGTGCATAAGGCTGACATCGCCGAAGAAATCGCGCGCTTTTTCGGCTACGATAAGATAACGGCGGCTCCGCTCGCGGGAGGCGCGCTCGGGAAATATACTAAACGGCAGAAATTTGAGCGCAGGATAAACGATACCATGCTTTCTCTCGGCGCGAGCGAAATTATGACGTATTCGTTTATAAGCCCCAAGTATTACGACAAGATAATGATGCCAAAAGATTCGGCAATGCGCAATTCTGTAAAAATATCAAACCCCCTCGGCGAAGACACAAGCATCATGCGCACAACGGCTCTGCCGTCCATGCTGGAAGTCCTCTCGCGCAACTACAACAACCGCAACGTGTCAGCCTGCCTCTATGAACTCGCCACCATCTATATACCCACTGAAGAAAACAAACTGCCAAACGAAAGTAAAGTCCTCATCTGCGGCATGTACGGCGGCAAGGCCGATTTCTTCACGGCAAAAGGGATGGCCGAAGACCTGCTCTGCAGGCTCAGCGTTTACGGCTGGGAGATAAAGTCCTCCGGAAACGAATCCGGCTACCACCCGGGACGCTGCGCGGTGCTTACCGTCGGCGGTGAAAAGCTCGGCGTGATAGGGGAAATACACCCTGAAGTCGCCGAAAATTACGGCATAGGCGAAAGGGCTGTAAGTTTTTCGCTTGATGTGGATACCATGTATAAATACGCGGAATTTCAAAAAAGCTATACTCCTCTGCCGAAGTTTCCGGCCGTTTCGCGCGACCTCGCGCTCATATGCGGCGAAAGCACCCCCGTGGCTGAACTTGAAAAAGCTATACGCGAAGGCGCGGGGAGCCTGCTCGAAAAGCTCACGCTTTTCGACGTGTACACAGGCAAGCAGATAGAAAGCGGCAAAAAAAGCGTCGCCTTCAGCCTGCTTTTAAGGCGCGCGGATGCAACGCTTACGGAGGAGCAGATAACTTCCGCCATGAAAAAAGTAATAAAGAAGCTTGAGGCCGCGGGCGCGGCCCTACGCTCCTGACCGGCACCTTGGCGGGAGGTTAAAAGATGGCGGAGGCTTTCACGTACACAGGATATAACTGCATAGAAAACTACCTTAACTCCGTATCGGAAGAAGCGTTTGCCGGCTTCCAGCGCAAGCTCATACCCGGCGAAGAAAAAATCTTAGGCGTAAGGACCCCGAAGCTGCGCGCACTGGCTAAAAAACTTGCCGGCGGCAGCTGGCGCAGGTACATTGCCGAAGCTGAAGACCGCAGCATGGAGGAAACCATGCTGCAGGGCTTCGTAATAGCTTACGCTGAAATGGAGCTGCCGGAGCGCCTCGGCTTTGTCGCTTCTTTTGTGCCTAAAATAAAAAGCTGGGCGGTCTGCGACACGTTCTGCCCGACCTTAAAATCTTTCGGCAAAAACAGGAAAGCGGTTTTTACTTTTTTGAAACCGTATTTTAAAAGCAAAGAGGAATTTTCCGTGCGTTTTGCCGTTATAACGCTTATGGATTATTTTATATGCGATGAATATATTGACAGGGTTTTTAATTTGCTCGACAGCGTCAGGCACAGCGGATATTATGTAAAAATGGCCGTGGCATGGGCCGTTTCCATGTGCTTTGTCAAGTTCCCCGAAAAAACTTACGCTTATTTCGGTTCTAACGCCCTTGATGACTTTACTTATAATAAAGCCCTGCAGAAAATAACGGAATCGTACAGGGTAAGCGGCGAGGACAAGGCAAAGATACGCAGTATGAAAAGGCCGCGCGCTTCTTCCGGCAGCAAAGCGTAAAAGGCTGCCGCCCTGTTACGGTTTATGGAAATTTATCTTGATTAATTTTCAGTACCATCATCGCTGAAGCCACCGCAGCCCAGCCCTTTAAAACGCCGGTGAAAAAATTCCGGCGTTTTTTATTTACCGCTTGTTCATAAAAATATAAATTGATTATCATATCTTTTTAATATTAATACATGATAATATAGGTACATTAAAGATAACGAAAGGATGATATATATGTATGATCCGTTAAACCAAAAACCAGACGGCGGCGACAACGGTAATTACTATACAAACGGTGCGGGCAGGCAGGCGGACGATACTGTCTGGAACGGTGACTGCTACCACTACAGCAACCCTTCGTCCGGCGGTGAGTCCAGCGGTGATAAATATATACCAGCTTCGGCGACAGACGTTTCTGCGGCGCCTTCAAAGCCCAGAAAAAAACATACCTTCAGGAAAATCCTCGCGGGCGTCCTCACGTGCCTTATTATTTCAGCCGGTTCCATCGCCGGTTTCACCGCACTTGTGAACAACGGCACCATAAAGCTCAACTCGGGCGGCAGCAGTACAACTCCGGCGTTCACCATAACGAAAAACAGCGAAAGTTCCGCAAGCACCTCTGCGACGGCTACGGCAACAGGTGAGCTTACAAAACAGCAGGTCGCTAAAAAGATAGTGCCTGGGGTCGTCTGCATACAAAACTTCCAGACGTCGAGCAGCACCGGCTACTCCACTTTCGGTTTTGGCACAGACGGAAACCAAAGCGGAGACAGCGACAGCGACAGCAGCAGCAGTGTTTCACCGTCAAGCGAAGGCAGCGGCATTATAGCCTCGAGCGACGGCTATATCATAACTAACGCGCACGTTGTTTCGGGTGCATCGTCACTTAAAGTTATACTTTCTACCGGGGCGACATACAAGGCAACGCTCATAGGCAGCGACAGCGTGACGGACCTTGCGCTTATAAAGATAGATGCCACGGGACTTACGGCCGCCGAGTTCGGCGACAGCAGCAGCCTGCAGGTTGCCGACACAGTCATGGCGGTAGGCAACCCCGGCGGCGTTGAGCTTAACTCAACGGTTACGGTTGGCTATATTTCAGCGCTTAACAGGAGCATAACAAACTCTGAAACCGGCTACACCATGAAATGCATACAGACGGATGCCGCCATAAACCCAGGCAACTCGGGCGGCGCGCTCGTAAACATGAAAGGCCAGGTAGTCGGCATAAATTCTTCGAAAATAGCGGCGACAGGCTACGAGGGCTTAGGCTTTGCCATACCGATAAACACCGTGCAGCCCATTATCAGCCAGCTTAAACAGTACGGCTATGTCAAAGACCGCGCCGTACTCGGCATTACCGGAGGGTATATAGATAAATACGACTCGCAGTTTTACAGCATGCCGACAGGTTTCTACATTAACTCCATAACGAGCAGCAAAGTCTCCAAGGCAGGCATACAAAAGGGCGATGTAATAACTAAAATAGACGACACCTCCGTAACAAGCTCAAACAGCCTCTCGTCGTACATTGCCACTAAAAAGCCGGGTGAAACCGTCAAGCTAAGCGTAACAAGGCCGTCCTCAGGGCAGACGTTCACGGCTTCGGTCGAGCTTTCACAGGCTACGGGCAAATAAAACCGGACGGACTTAAAAAATTTCACAGCCATTTCCTTTTAAAAGGGCGGCACGGCCTCGTTGCTGTGCCGCCCCGGTGCGTGTCAGCCCGTCCCCGCTGGCGCCTGCGGGCATAATTACGCGCCGCAGGGGTGTATAAAATAAAAATAAAAGAAAAAAGCTAAATAATACTTGACAATTTGTTAAAAATATTATATCCTTAGTCTTGATATTTGTAGTACATTAATTATGCCCCAGTAGCTTAACGCAAGAGCATTGGTTTCTTCCAAAGGTTGTCGGTTCAACTCCGTCCCAGGGCAAAAAAAATTCAAGTGAGGTACAAATTTATGTTTGAAGACAAAACGTTGGTATGTCAGGAATGCGGGAAGGAGTTTATTTGGACTGCAGGCGAGCAGGAATTCTATCAGGAAAAAGGCTTCACAAACGAGCCTAAGAGATGCCCTGATTGCAGAAAAGCCCGCAGGATGAGCCAAAAACCGCAGCGTGAAATGTATGACGCAGTCTGCGCATCATGCGGCGCACCGTGCAAGGTACCGTTCCAGCCTACTGAAGGCCGTCCGGTTTATTGCAGCGAATGCTTCGCCAAGATGAAAGAAGAAGGCAACAACTAAGTTAAACGCAGCGGTTTAATAAAAAGACCGTTAATTTGACGAGATTAAAGGTTCGGAAACATTGTTCAGATGTTTCCGAACCTTTTTTGTAGCTGCGCTTAAGCGCGCGGTGCGGCAGCGCGCTTTGCGGTAAAGCTTTCGCAGCACTCGTCCCCGCAGGCAACTATTTGGTTTTTGCCGTTCTTTTTTGCCTCATACAGCAGGCCGTCAGCTATTTTTATAAGTTCCTCCCCACTGTAAGCACACTTAGCCTTGCCGCTCACGTGGGCTATACCTGCACTGAAGGTAACTGGCTGCGAGAACTCCTGCTCAAATCTTTTTCTAAGCTCTTGCTGGACCCTGCTCACGATTTTCACGGCATCGTCAAGGGCAGTGTTCATAAAAACAAAGACAAACTCCTCACCGCCGTATCTTGCGAGTATGTCGCCGGAGCGGATGCTTTCGCGCGCTATGCCGGCAAAAGCGCTCAGCACGCGGTCGCCCTCAACGTGGCCGTACAAGTCGTTTATTCTTTTAAAATTATCGAAGTCCACCATGCATACGGAGAACGAGCTTTTTTTACCGGCAATCGACACAAGGCTTTTTTTCAGGCCGTATTTGTTAAGCGCCATAGTAGGGTAATCGAACTCGAGCTTTTTCTCCATTTCCCTTTCACGCTGTTCATATTCGGTTATATCGCTGAAAAACATGGCGGCGTATGCCTCAACGTACTCAATGCGGAAACCGTTGACTTTAAACCATTTCCGCCCGCAGGCGTTCTCCGGGCAGTATGTATAATTAACCGAAACAGGCATTTCGCCGCTTATTATCCGCCCGGCACATTCCCTCAGCCCGCAGCCTCCGCAGGCTTTCGCCTGGCCGCACGACGTAAATTCCCCGCAAATGTTCCCGCAGTGCACGGCCTTGCCCAAAGGCAGGCCCTCCGGGCCGCTTCCACAGCCAAAGTATGCGCACATACGCCTGTTCGAAGAAATAACGGTCATGGAACTGTCTACAAGTACGGCGCCCAAAGGCAGGTCACGGTACATTTTGTAAAAAAGGCGGCCGCTTTCGTTAAAGGGCGGCATGGGGGATTGGTCCATCGTTATGTCCCTTCTAACATATAAGTAATTTTTTTATATTAATTAATAATATTTCCATCTGCCGCCCGCAGTACGGGCAAAACAGCTTAATTAATCGCACATTTACATAGTTTATTATATCATCCGTATAATTTTTAAGCAAGCGGTTTTTGTAAAAACTTCCATTTGATTTACCTATTATTGTTTTTCCTATAAATATAAATAAAAAATTCAGAGCATAAAAACCCCGTTGTGCTGCCGTGCGGTTTAAATAAACCCGCAGTGTCCCACGGGGGTGCATCACACGGTTACTTTAACCGAACTGCCCGTAAAACCTTTTTTGACGACTATCTGCCTGTCTATCTGCTCTTTAAGCTCGGAAACGTGCGATATTATCCCTACAAGCCTGTTGCCCGCCGCCAGGTCCTCCAGCGTTGCCACGGCCTGCCGGCGCGACTCTGAGTCGAGCGAGCCAAACCCCTCGTCTATGAACATAGTTTCTATGCAGACCCCGCCCGCGCCGCTTTGCACCACGTCTGAAAGCCCGAGCGCAAGCGCGAGCGACGCTTTGAAAGATTCACCGCCTGAAAGCGACTTAACGCTGCGGGCTTTTCCCGTGTAATTGTCAAGGACGTCGATTTCAAGGCCGGACTGCGAGCGCAGGTCAGAGCCGCCTTCACGCCTCAAAAGGACAAAGCGCCCGCCGGTCATTTTTGCGAGCCTCTTGTCGGCTTCATTAAGCACGCGCTTAAAATAGTATGCCTGTACATACTGCTCAAAGTCGAGCTTCTGCCGGCCGGCAAGCTCGCCGTTTGCCGTCTTGGAAAGACGGCGCATGCTGCCGTATGCGGTTTCAAGTTTTTGCCTGCCGACAAGCGCTTCTTTTATGCCCTTATAGATACGGCGGTTGTTTTCAAGCCTTGTCATTACGCACCTTATGCGCTTTTCGTTTTCATCGCGCAGGTTTTTCAGCGAAGCGAGTTCTGCGTTAAGCGCGGCTATATCAACGGCCTTTTTGCCTTTTGTTTCGGCCGTAAGGCGCGAAATGGCTTCCGCGCTGCTCCGGCATTCGTCGCGGTACTTTAGTACGTTTGCCTTGACGTCGTCTATTTCTTCGCGGGTCAGGACCGCATCGTCAAACTCTTTTTCAGACCGGAAGCCTGCCGCCGCCAGCTTTTCCATATATTCAAGCTTAGCTTTTCCGGAGCGGGCTTCCGCGGACACGAGGTTAACACTATCTTCATTTAAGACGGCTTTTGCGCTGTCTGTTTCTTTTTTCAGCAAAAGGAACTCCCGTTCAGACTTATTAAGCATTTGCTTCATTTCTTCGGATTTAGCCCTGTATGCGGCAAGGGCCTTTTCAGCGCTTGCTTTTGAAGCGTACTCCAGCGAGCCGAGTACGCCCGCTGCCTCGGCTTTTTTAGCCTTGAAGGCGGCGGTATGGGCGGCTATGTCCGCGTTTAAACTTTTTATGGATTGACCGGCGGTTTCAAGCTGCGCTTCAAGGCTTTTTTCCGCTTCTTCGCAGCCTGCCTCACGGATGCAGTCTTTTTCTATTTTTTCAAGGCGTTCTTTAAGCATTTGCTCATTACATTTTGATTCGCCGAGTTTTTCGTTAGCGGCGCTTTCAAGCGCTTCGATATCTTCCGCGCCGGCTGCCGTGCCTAAAACGTATGAAACGGTTTTTTGCAGGTTTTCATTCTCGGCATCCGCTCTTGCCCTGCCCGACTTAAGGTCCTGAGCTATATTTTGAAGTGACGCGCGTTTGGCCTCCATGTCCTTTTTTAACTTTTCCAGCTCGTCTTCTCTCGGCGCGTCCTCAGGCAGGCGGGCGGGGGATGGGTGGCTGAGTGAACCGCACACGGGGCAAGGGCTGCCGCCGCGCAGGCTTTCAGCCAAAAGGCCCGCCTGCCCGCGGAAAAAGGCCCTCTCTGCCACGCCGTGTTTCGCCGCGGCCCCGCTGTACTCGTCCTCCGCTTTAAGGTATTTTTCACTTAGGACACGGCACCCGTTTAGTATGCGCCTTATCTTTTTTATACCGGACGCGATGTCTTTAAGCTTTGACGTTTCCTCGCTTGCGGCGGCAAGGCTGTTTGTGCACCTTACTTTTTCCACCTTTATATCTTTAAGGGTGTCAAGCTCGGCCGTGATTTTTTCTTTTTCGTTTTTTTCCCGTTCGGCTTCATAAACGGCCCTTCTAAGGCTTTCCTCCTCTGACTTAAGGGCGGATGCCAGCTCCGTCGCCTCCGCGTTAAGCTTTTCGGCTTTAGAGTATGCCGGCAGGGCGGAGCTAAGGGATGCCGTTTTACCAGCAGCCGCCTCGCGCTCAGGTTCCCTCGCCTTCTCGGCATTGTATGCGCTTTCCGCCTCGGCAAGCTTTGGCGAAAGTACGGATATTTTATTTTTAAGGCTTTCCGTACTGTGTACAAGCCTGTCTTTTTCCTGCTCCTCGCGCAGGAAAGCGTTGCGGTACGGCATGACGGTGTTAAGGGCTTTTTCGCCGGTTTCGGCCCTGAGCCTGCAGGCATTGATTTCCTCGGCGCGCGACTTAAGCTTTTCGGCGTACTTTTCAGCCCCGCAAAGCTGTGCGAAGGCGGCGTTAACGCGCTTGCCCTCCTCTATCTGCGCTATTTTGGCTTCTATCTTTCTACTTCCGGAGTCTATCTCTTTTGAAAGGCTGCCTGACGTTTTTTCATCCTCATCAAGCAAACCGGAAAGCATGCCGAGTATAACCGGCAGCCTGTTTATATCGTTTTCCTTTATATATCCGTTTAGCAATCCGGAATTTTCATTGTCCGCGCCGACTGAAATATTCGACGCGAGCCGCAGTATGCCCCGCGCGCTCTCGTCATACTCAGACTTAAGAGCCAGTTCCTCCTCCTTGAGCAGTTTTTCCATAACGCGGTATATTCCCGTCCCAAAAACGCGGCGGAAGATATCGGCGCGCTCGGAGCTTTCGGCAAGCAGCAGCTTCAGGAACTCGCCCTGCGCTATCATGGAGGTCTGCTTGAACTGCCTGCTGTCAAGGCCGAGCAGCTCCGTTATTTTTTTTGTCACGTTCGCGCTGCCCGAAGTAACCGTTCCGTCAGGCATGTACAGGGCGCCGTCGGCCGTCTGCTGCGTAAAGCCGCAGCCGCTTTTTTTGGGCCGCATATACCTTGGGTTTCGTACCACGCGGTACCTTTTACCCATATGGGAGAACTCAAGCTCTACGTATGTTTTTGTATCTTTTTCGGCAAAGTCGCTCCGCAGCGTTTCGGGCGTGCGCGTTGAGCCGCTGACTTCACCGTACAGTGCAAAGGCCACGGCGTCGAAAACGCTGGTTTTGCCGGCACCCGTATCTCCGCTTATAAGGAAAAGGCCGCTGCCGCCTATCTTTTCAAAAGGGATTTCGGTTTTTCCCGCGTAAGGGCCGAACGCGCTCATCACAAGCTTCAGCGGTTTCACAGTATCTCCTCCTTTACGGCCTTTTCGGCTGTTTCTTTTATTTTTTCCTCTTCCCATTGTGACAGCCCTACGTTATTAAAGCTTTTATAAAACTCACCGAAAAGCTCCGCCGGCGTTTTGTTTTTTACGTCGCCGGAAGCGCACGTCTGCGAATCCCCGCCGGCCGTGCGCCTGTTTTCAAAGTCTATGCGCATTATGTTGGGGTAGACCGCCCGGAGCTTGCCTACCGCATCGGTTACCTCGTCTTCGTCCGTAAGTACCGCGCGCACATAGTCGCGGCAGTCGCCCTGCGACACAACCGCGGGGCTTGTGAGCTCCCCTATGGGGCCTTTTATCTCCCTCATGCCGTGCAGCGGTACGAGCGGCACGCTCGTTAAGGTTATTTTTCCCTTTTCGCCAAGCTCCACCACGGTTACCGATTTTTCCTGATGCGCTTCC
This sequence comes from Ruminococcaceae bacterium UBA5413, assembly GCA_002409585.1. Classification (GTDB taxonomy): domain Bacteria; phylum Bacillota; class Clostridia; order Oscillospirales; family Acutalibacteraceae; genus Thermocaproicibacter. The sequence goes on from DHNP01000008.1 coordinate 44,750, forward strand.
GAAAAGGAATACTTAAGCGGCGAGCCTGAGTACCGTACCGTGCCGCGTCCTATGCTCTGCGCACCGTGCAGATGCCCGAGCGCCGCGTAGTCAAACGGCGAAAAAGCGGAAACGTCCACGTTATCCACACCGCCGACAGAGACTGTCTCTGAGTCACACCTAAGCGGCTCTTCTCCCGATGAAGTTACGAACTGATGCGCCACAAGAACGTTTCTCTTTGATGTGTCTATACCGGAGGCGCCGACGGCGGCGCTTACAGCGTCAAAGTAGCTGCCGGTTTTTTCAGCACCGAAAAACGGCTCGGCCGCGGCGGGCTTTATGAACGGCAGAAGGTAAACGTACACCTCGCCGTAGCTGTCTGTAAAAGTCACTTTTTCCATCCGCCCTTTAAATGTCCCCGCTATATGCACTCCGCGCGCCCCCATTATACGGCTGCCGAAGTCAAGCCGCTCAGGCGAATCATGGTTGCCGCTCACGGCGCAGACGGCTATCCCCTTTTCAGAAAGGGCTGTTATGAAGTCGTCAAGCAGGCTGACGGCTTCGCCTAACGGCACGCTCCTGTCGTAAAGGTCGCCCGCTGCCAGGACGGCGTCAGCTTTAACGTCACACGCTATATTAAAAATACGCCCGAGGATGTACCTTTGGTCCTCAAGCATGCTGAATTCGTTCACACGTTTGCCTATATGCAAATCCGCCGTATGCAGAAATTTCACGTTATGCGACTCCCTTTAACTTAAGATACGACAATTATACCATATAATAACACGCAGGAAAATAACGCCCGAAAATTATTTTGCGGCATGCCCGTGCTTAGCATCCGGAATATCGCCGCAAAGCGCCGTCTAAATTTCGTTACAGATATCAATACGGCGTAAATCTCTGCTATAATGTCTAATAAATTAAGAAATAAGTTGCTTTGCGGAGGTACTCTCATGTCGGTTACGACAGCAGCCGGCCTTGCTGAAATGGCCGGCATATCACGCTCTTATTTATATTACCTTAAGGCGCACGGCATCATAAACGTCGGGACTTCCGCAAGCGGGCGCGCCGTGTGGGACACAGGCATAGCGGCACAGATAAAGCGTTACAAAAAAGCGTCGCGTAAAAGCGGAAAACGTGAGCCGGCCGGCTGTAAAACCTGCCGCATAAACAACCGCCGTTACCTCGGCAACAAGTACAAGCTGCTGCCGTTTATAAAGAAAGTGGCCGCGCGGGAGTGCGGCACGGTAAACACCGTCGCCGATATTTTTTCCGGCACAGGCTCGGCGGCCTCTGTTTTTGCTGGCAAAAAGGTCATACTTAACGATATACTTTACAGCAATTACATATGTAATTTCGCGTGGTTCGGCGCGTTACCCTTTTCAAGGGAAAAGGTAACGGAGCTTATCATTTATTATAACAAAGCTGATGCATCCGGAAGCAACTACATGACTGAGAACTTTTCCGGCACGTACTTCAGCCGCGAAAACTGCGCTAAAATCGGCTTCATCAGGGAAGACATCGAACGCCGCTTCAAAAGCGGCGTGATAAACGGACGCGAGCGGGCGCTGCTTATAACGTCGCTCATTTACGCTATGGATAAAATAGCCAACACATGCGGCCACTACGACGCTTACCGTAAAAATGCCCCGCTCTGCAAAAAGCTCGTCCTGCGCGTGCCGGTCCCGCCGGAGCCTTCCAACCCAGGCAACCTATGCCTTAACATGGACGCAAACGAGCTTGTGCGCCACATAGAGGCCGACCTCGTCTACATAGACCCGCCGTACAACTCCCGCCAGTACTGCGACACGTACCACCTGCTTGAAAACGTGGCAAGGTGGCAGAAGCCCGAAGTCTCCGGAGTAGCGCGCAAGATGGACCGCTCCGGGCTTAAAAGCGACTACTGCACCGAAAAGGCGCCAAAGGCTTTTGCCGACCTGATAAAGAACATACGCGCGAAGTACATCATAATGTCGTACAACAATATGGCTGAAAAGGGCAACGGCCGCTCAAACGCTAAAATAAGTGACACCGACATACTGCGTGCGCTGAAAGCCAAGGGGGAAGTCAAAGTTTTTTCGAGGGATTACAAGGCGTTTACCGCGGGAAAATCGGACATACGCAAAAACGCGGAACGGCTTTTTTTCTGCAGGTGCCGCGATGCGGAAAAGGAAATAATACAGTCGCCGCTCAACTATACGGGCGGAAAGTTCAAGCTGCTCCCGCAGCTGCTGCCGCTTTTTCCTAAGGATGCGGAGCTTTTCGTCGACCTTTTCTGCGGCGGGTGCAACGTTGGCGTAAACGCCCCGTGCAGCAGGGTGGTTTTTAACGACAAGAACCCAGAGCTCGCGGGCCTTTTCAACACTTTCTTAAAGCTTCCCAAAAGTGACGTTTTTACAGCCGTCGGCGGCATAATTAAGAAATACGGCCTGTCGGATTCATCGGTTAACGGTTACGCTTTTTACGGCTGCAAAAGCCCCGACGGCCTCGGAAAGTACAACAGGGAGCCGTTCCTTAAGCTGCGCGGCGATTTTAACTCATTGCGCGGGCGCGGCGCGCGCTACTACCTCATGCTTTACGTACTTATAATATATTCGTTTAATAACCAGATACGCTTCAACAGCGCGGGTATGTTCAACCTGCCGGTAGGCAAAAGGGATTTTAACAAAAAAATGCGTTCAAAGCTTTCACGCTTTATAGACAGGATAAAAAGCGAGGACGTTGTGTTTGAAAACAAGGATTTCCGCCTTTTCGACACCGGAAAACTTACCCGCGGGAGTTTTGTTTACGCCGACCCGCCTTACCTCATAACGTGCGCTACGTACAACGAACGCGGCGGATGGACTGAAAACGACGAAAAAGACCTGCTCGCAATGCTCGACGCCATAGATGCCCGCGGCTGCAGGTTTGCCCTGTCGAATGTCCTTTCGAGCAAAGGCAAAACAAATGAAATACTGCTGTCATGGATAAACAGCAACAGGGGCCGTTACCGCACCGTACACCTTAAAAACAGCTACTCTAACTCAAACTACCATACGCGCGACAAAAAAAGCCCGGCAGATGAAGTAGCGGTACTTAATTATACTCCGGGGAGTGAAATCCGTGGCAAATGACATACCGTATAAAAGTTACTGCTGGTCCATAGGGACTACAAGCTACAGGACTAAAAACTTTAACCGCAGCATAGAGCGCCAGCTCCAGCTTATGCGGGAGTTCAGGCTCAAGCCCGAAAACACCGGCAGGCCGTGGGCCGAGCTGCAAAAGCCTTATTACTACTGCCTAAAAGAGAACGGCTTCCTTAAAGGCAACGCCGGCCGCCCCCAAAAGGACGCGCGCGAAAAGGTTTCGGGGCTTGCGTGCATAGGCCTGCTTGATGAAAACCGTAACGTCACAAAGCCCGGCATGATGCTTATAAACGCGGTGAAAAACGGTGACTTCCGCGCCGACAACATCCTTGAGCTGCCTAAAGACAGTTACATTTACCTTAAGCAGCTTTTAAAAACGTCTGTAAACGTAGGCGGATATACTGTACGTCCATTTATAGTATTTTTATACTTAGAGTCAAAATTAAAGTACCTTACGTACGATGAATTTACTTACCTGCTGCCGCTCTGCACCGACATAAACTCAACTGATGAAATCATAGGCGGCATACTGAAGGCAAGGCGCGGGCAGTCAGGCTTGGACGGCATCCTTATTTCCGTAATAATGGGAAAAGAAAATTACAAAGCGGCTTACAGGAAATTTATGGACGATGAAGTAACTGAAGACCTTATCTGCTGCATAGGCATGAACCGTAAAAGCCGCAGCTACGACAAACCGTACTACAAGTTTTACAAGCTGCTCGAAAAGGCTGTCCTTGAAAAAGACGGCGGCAGCGTCCGCGGGCTTTTCGAGGCTGTAAAAGGAATAAGCGGCAGGCAGCGTGTTTACTGGACGAAGTACCTTTTCGGAACAATGTCTAAGGCTAAACTTGAACAAAGCGGCTGCGCCGCGCTTAAAAAAAATGAAATCACGTCGGCCGCAGATATCTCTGAGTTTAAAGATATATTCTTTAAAAAAATGCATCTTTTTAAAGCTAAAAGCATGCTTGGGGACTACTTCGACCTTAACCGGCGCTATTTTAATATAACCGATATAACTATTTTTGAAAACGGCAGGGTCTGCCTTGACATACTTCCCGGGATATTTTTCGGTGAAACAGCCGGCGGGCTGATAAAGTCAGGCTTTGAAAAATGCCCGCTCCTTACCGAAAACGCGGGCATGGAAGAAATCGCGCCGTGCCTTAAGGAAGACGCAGGCAGGCTTTACACCGCGCTCGGCAGAAAGTACGGCATTGAGGTAACCTGTGCGGAGCAGGCACACGGCATACTTAAACGTGAGAAGTATAAGAAATTTAATAAGCTTATAGATGAAAAGTTCCCAAGAAGCCAGATTGTCAACCTTTTGGGCCGGTTCGAGACACGCGACGACGAGTACCTGCGTAAAAATATTACCGACAACGCCGACGTACCGACCATGTTCGAGTATATTATAGCTATAGCATGGTACATGATAAGCGGCAGGAAGGGCGACGTGCTAAGCTACATGAACCTTTCGCTTGAAGCGGGGCTCCTGCCGAAAAGCCACGCCTCCGGAGGCGCTGCCGATATAGTTTACGAATACGGGGCGGAAAGCGGCTGCCCGGAACACTCATTGCTCATAGAGGCGACGCTTTCTGAAAAGACGAACCAGCGCCATATGGAAATGGAGCCTGTGTCGCGCCACCTCGGCAATTACATGCTGGAGCATCCCGGCAGGAAAGCCTACTGCGTCTTTACCGCCACTTACCTCGACCTTAACGTCATATCCGACTTCAGGAGCAGGAAAAACGCCGAATACTTTGCGGCCGACGGCTCTAAGTCCGTGCAGGGCATGGAAATAATACCGCTGCAGACAAGTGAAATAAAAGCCGCCCTTGAAGGCGGCATAAATTACGCTGAACTCTATAAAATTTTTGACTGTGCTTTCAAATCCGGTGAAAAAACGTCAAGCTGGTACAAAAACCAGATATCCTGCCGGATATCCGCGCGCCGTGAGACGTGACGTCAGCCCTTATTTGTGCTGCCCGAAACTTCCTTTATGTCTGCCCCCTGCCGTATAAGCGCTGAAACCGCGGCCTGTACCTGCGGGTCGTCGGCTTCCTTAAGGCCGTCCCTGTCGAGCAGCTCTTTCTGCTTTTCGGTAAGGGCTTTAACAACGTCCGGCTCAACGCCGGCGTCGCTGACTGATTTTCCCGAAAGCGTAATGTAGTCAGCCGTCGAAATTATCACGGCAGAGCCGTCCGAAAGCGGTACGGCCTCGTCTTTTTTGCCGTAACCGGCAGTCTTTTCCCCGACGAGCATGCCCTTTTTAAAGTCTTTGATATCCGAAGCGACTATTTCCGCCGCGCCGAAAGTCGTTTTGTCAACCACGACGCTGACGGGCAGGTCTATTTCATTTGCCGCGGAAGTGTACTGCGTCGTTATTTTGCCGTCTTTATCCTTGTACCTTACGGTGTCACCCGCCGGCAGCAGCGTGTCAAGTATGCCCGCCGCCGAACCGACGCTGCCGCCCGAGTTGCTGCGCAGGTCTAAAACTATGCCTGCGGCGCCCTTTTTTATCAGCGCTGAAAGCGCCGACGTAAACTCGTCGGACGTACTGTCTTTAAACTCAGATATCTTTATATAGGCGGCGTTGCCGTTTATCATAGACGACTGCAGCGTATTGCGCACGTATTCGCCGCGCGTGACGGTTATGCTGAGCTTTTGCGTTTCCGCCTTGGCATTATTGGAAGTCTCGGCATTCCTAAGTATGCCCAAGACGACTGTTGTCCCTTTAGTGCCGTCGAGCCTATTGATGGCTTCGCCGTACGTAATGCGCACAATCTCCTCGCCGTCCATGCTTATGACGACGTCTCCCTTTTTTACGCCGGCTTTTTCGGCCGGGGAGTTCGGCATGACGTACGTTACTTCCATATTGCCGTCGGAGTCGCGCACGGTCCTTATGCCGACGCCTATGTTTTTGGAGCCGGAGGAGTTAAGGTATTCTTTGTACTTTTCAGCCGTAAGGTACTTTCCCTGCGTATCGCCGAGGCCGGCTATATATCCGGCGCATATGCCGTCGGAAAGTTTCTTTTCATTTATGGTGCCGGCGTAGCTCTGGCGCACTTCGCGGTCTATCTCGCTTAACTTGGTGTACATGGCCTGGCGTTCGTTTATGTCGGCAACTTTGGAGTTAAACTTATCCATCGCGTAAACATAAGTCAGCGACACCGTTACGGCGGCCGTTACAAGGGCTGCGGACACCGCTATACCGAGCGGAATTTTTTTACCCATATTTATGTTTCCCCGTTTTCATATTGGATATCCTGCCTGCCATATCCGCGGACTTGCGCGGCAGTCCTGCCGGCGCCGGACGGTATTTTTTCATTTTATAATAATATTATTGACGCGTGCGGTAAAGGTATACAGCACGCGCTGCCGAATGCCTTTATTTAAAATAATTCATAGGATTGGTCGTAGAGCCGTTCACCCTTACTTCAAAGTGAAGGTGCGGGCCGGTTGACTGGCCCGTGGACCCGACGTACGCTATGACCTGGCCTTTTTTAACGGTCTGGCCCTTGCTCACCGCTACACTGCTGCAGTGGCCGTACAGCGTTGAGTACCCGCCGCCGTGGTCTATGGCTACTACGTTGCCGTAGCCGCCGTAGCCGGTGCCGTAGTTGCCCCAGCCGGCCTGTATGACTTTGCCCGAGTCCGCCGCTACTATGGCGGCGCCGTATATGCCGCTGCGCGAAATGTCGACGCCCTTGTGGAACTCGCCGCCGCTCAGGCTCCTGTAGCCGTAGCCGCTCGTTATATTAGTGCAGCTCGGCACAGGCCATGTAAAGCTGCCTGTGCTTACGTACCCGCCGCTGCCGCTGTTTTTGCTTCCGCTGCCGGTGCTCTTTTTCTGTGATGCATAGTATGCTTTGTACCAGCTGTCTATGGCGGCGTCCGCCGCGGCGCGCTCTTTCGCAAGCTTGGCGTTTTCAGCGTTTGCTTCGGCCTCGTTCTGCGACAGTTCTGAGATAACCTCGTTAACTTCGCTTACGCGCTCGTTCAGTTCTTCCTGCTTTTGGTCATATGACGCTTTTGCGGAAACAACGGAGGCTTTTTTACTTTCTATATCTTCCTTTTCAGACTGTATGCTTTGAAGCTCGCCTTTAAGCGTATTTATAAGTTCCGTGTCGTGCTTCGTTATACACCTTACAAGCTCCGTTTTGTCGGAAAGGTCCATTATATTTTTTGCGTTAAGTACAATCTCTATGTTTGACGCTTCGCCTGTGAGGTAAACAGCCTTAAGCCGCCCTTTGAGCTTTGTGTAGTTTTTGTCTATGTCAGACTGCTTGTCCGCGATTTTCGCTTCTTCCTCTTTTATATCGGAATTAAGGTCGGAAATCTGCGAGTTGAGGTTATCTATCTGGCTTTGTATATTGCTGACCTGCTCTGTCAGGGCGTTTTTATACTCAACTTTTTTACTTTTATCGTTTTTAAGCGTTTTTAATTTTTTGTTAACTTCGGCCTGCTCTTTCTGCAGCTTGCTCTGCTGCTGTTTAAGCGAGCTTATGGACGTGGCCGAAGCGTTCTCGGTTATGTACTGCGGCGATAAAAGCAGCAGGCAGGCCATAAGCATGGCCGCGCAGGCTTTTAAAAACTTCTTACCAGTCAACTATGTCTCCCCCCTCGCGTTTTAAGTACCTTCCTATGGAAATCATTCCTCCGAGCGCACCGAAAACCATGCCCGCCAAAACAAATATCAGCGTTATGCGCCCTATGAGCGGGCCTATGTCAACAGTGCTGAAAAGCGTTATCGAAGTAAGCGCCTTTGTCATGCGCCCGTACATAAGGGCAAGTATGCCGCTTGAAATCAGGCCCGACAAAATGCCGATGACAACGCCTTCTACTATAAACGGCACGCGCACGAACCAGTTCGTGGCGCCTACGGATTTCATTATGTTTATTTCAAGGCGGCGTGAAAACATCGTTACGCGCACGGTGTTCGAAATAATGAAAAGTGAAACGGCCGCAAGCAGCAGCACTACCCAAAAGCCCGCCGTGCTCACGGTTTTGTCGAGCTTTGTCAGCTTTGCGGCAATGTCGGAGTAATTGTTTATACTCGAAACTCCGTCTATTTTCTTTATCTGTTCCGCCGTCTGGCTGTACTTTGACAGATCCTTTACGGATATTTTGAAAGCATCGGGGAGGGGGTTGTCATTTCCCGTCATGCCGGCGAGCAGCGACTTGTCGGCTTCCTGGCCGAGCATGCCCATGGTCTGCTCTATGGCCTCGTCCTTAGGCACGAACTCACAGCTCGCTATGTTGTCGAGCTTTTTTATCTCTTCGCCTGCTTTTATGGACTCGAGCACCGGCAGGTTTTCCTTCATATATACCTTTATGGAATTTTCCCCTTCTATGGACTTCATCGCCGTATTTATATTTACTGAAAATAAAACCGCGGCTCCGGTCAGCAGAAGGCATGAAATAAGCACGCAGACAGAAGCGAGCGACATCGTTCTGTTGCTCCAAATATTTTTAAGGCCCTCTTTAAAAAGGTAAGAAAAACTTTTAATCATTGCCGCCCTCCCAAGTGCATCTGTCCGAGACTACGGAACCCTTCTGTATTTCAACGACGCGTTTTTTAAAGTGTTTAATAAGTGAATGTTCGTGCGTCACCATAAGCACGGTGGTTCCGCGTTTGTTTATCTCACTGAAAAGGTCTACTATCTCAAACGACATGGCAGGGTCCACGTTTCCGGTTGGCTCGTCCGCAATTATGAGCTTGGGCTTGTTGGCTAACGCCCGCGCAAGGCCTACGCGCTGCTGCTCCCCGCCTGAAAGCTCTCTCGGGTGGCAGCCGGCTTTGTCCTGCAGGTTCACAAGGCCGAGTATGTACGGCACGCGCTTTCGTATCTCTTTGCTTGACGCGCCGACAACGTGCATGGCAAAGGCTATGTTTTCATAAACGGTCATCTTATGTATAAGCCGGAAATCCTGAAAAACCATGCCCATAGTCCGCCTTAGGTACGGCACTTCACTGCGCCTTATGTCCGAAAGCTTCTGTTTGCCTACTATAATCTCGCCTTCGTTCGGCCTTTCCTCGCAAGTTATGAGCTTAAGGAAAGTGCTCTTGCCCGCGCCGGAAGAACCGACGATAAAAACAAACTCGCCGTCACCTATATTTAAGTTTATATGTTTAAGCGCGGCGGTCCCGTTGGAATATACTTTGCTTACGTTTTTAAATTGTATCAACACAATCACCCCGCATAAAATCTTTGTGCAACCGTTGCGTTTTCTTTCAGGCCGGCCCGCTCAATGCCCCAAACTAACATTTACGTCTGCCGGTTGGCTCACCGTGTGCCGGCAGCATCATTAAAGCCCGCCGGTACTTTTACATGATACCAACGGGCTATTAATTTATAATTCTATATTGCAAATAATTTGTAATATTTTTGTAATATCTTAAGAAAGCTGCCGAAACAGGCGCGGCGCGGGCGTTTAATGTCAGAATTTCACAGGATTTGAGGAAAGATATTTCTTAACCATTAAAGCCACCTTAAACACTATGGCATCCTCAAAGTTGCGCAGGTCAAGGCCGGTGATTTTTTTGATTTTCTCCAAACGGTAAACGAGCGTGTTCCTGTGCACGAACAGCTTGCGCGAAGTTTCGGAAACGTTAAGGTTGTTTTCAAAAAAGCGCTGTATGGTAAACAGTGTTTCATGGTCGAGCGAGTCTATGGAGCCTTTTTTAAAGACTTCTTTCAGGAACGCCTCGCAGAGCGTTGTTGGCAGCTGGTAGATAAGCCGCGCTATGCCGAGGTTGTCGTAGCTTACGACAGGCCTTTCGGTGTCGAAAACCTTGCCGACTTCAAGCGCTATCTGCGCTTCTTTGAAAGAGTGGGGCAGGTCTTTTATATTGTTTACAACAGTGCCTATGCCGACGACGCAGTGCGTGTAAAACTCGCTGCCGAGCGTGTCGACTATGGAGCTTGCGAGCTTGTCAAGGTCTTTCGTTGTTATATTGGCGTGTATCTCCTTAACGAGCGCTATATCCGTTTCATTTATATTTATGACGAAGTCCTTGTTCTTGTCAGGAAAAAGGTTCTGTATCACGTCATAAGCCGATATGTCAGACTTGTTTTGTACCTTTATGAGCATGCACACGCGGCTTACTTCGGAGTTAAAGCGCAGCTCGCGCGCCTTAAGGTAAATGTCACCCGGCAGGATATTGTCGAGTATAACGTTTTTAATGAAATTGTTGCGGTCATACTTTTCGTCGTAGTACTGTTTTATGCTGCCGAGCGATACGGCCAAAAGCGAGGCATAGCGGGCGGCCTCGGGGTCGCTGCCTGAAACAAAAACCGCATACTCCGCGCGCGGGCGGCCGCCGAAGGCCTTGTATGTGTACCCGTTTACCACGAACACGTTAGACGCCGAAAGCGCCTCCGACGTGATGTTTTCATTTACTTCACCTATGCGCCCGAGTTCACTGCAGGCTATAACGACCGAGGTTTCATCTATAACGCCTATGGTCCTGTCAATGGCATCACGCATTTGATGTATAACGCCCTGAAATAATCTGTTGGACATGGCTAATCCCCTCACTTTGTAATTTGACGTTGCGCAAAATTAGGCTTCCGCCGACATTTTAATCCGTCCTGGCCCGCAAAACAAGTTTTGCCGGTCTTATAAAATATAATACTACTCATATTTTACATAGTAACGGGAAAAAATTCAACTGTATATTGAAAAATATACAAAAAATACATTTTTACTGGCATTTAAGCAAAAACGCCCGCCTGTAAAAAAAGCCGGGAGCAGCAAACACTCTCCCGGCTTTGTGAACTTGTACTTACTGAGTTATCGCCGGCAGCACCGATACATGCGGAAACGCCGGGGAGTATGTCAGTTAAGTATGGTTTTTTCCGTTTCCTTGTCGAAAAGATGCATTTTTGAAATTTCAAACGCGACTTTAATCCTGTCGCCCGTTTTGGCGGTAGTCGTAGGATGTACGCGCGCGGTAATCTCGTTGCCCTCGCATGTAAGGTAAAGGTATGTTTCGGAGCCCATGAGTTCAGTTACCTCCACGTCGGCCTCTACTACGCCGTTCGTGGCTTTTTCTATAAATTCCGGTTCGTCATGCACGTTTTCGGGGCGTATGCCGAACACGACCTTTTTACCCACATAATCCTTGAGCACGTCGTCCTTGTTCTTTTCCGGCGGTATTTTTATCTCATACTGCGCAAACCTGAAAACATAGTCCGAAGAAGTCTTTACTACTTCGCCGTCTATGAAGTTCATCTGCGGCGAACCCATGAAGCCTGCGACAAACTGGTTTATCGGGAAATCGTAAAGGTTCTGCGGCGTGTCCACCTGCTGGATAAAGCCGTCCTTCATAACAACTATGCGGTCGCCCATGGTCATGGCTTCGGTCTGGTCATGCGTTACGTAGATGAACGTCGTGCCGAGGCGCTGGTGCAGCTTGGAGATTTCCGTCCTCATCTGCGCGCGCAGCTTGGCGTCCAGGTTTGAAAGCGGTTCGTCGAGCAAAAAGACTTTAGGGTTGCGTACTATGGCGCGCCCGAGCGCCACGCGCTGCCTCTGTCCGCCCGAAAGAGCCTTCGGCTTCCTGTCGAGCAAGTGCGAGATGTCGAGGGTTTTCGCGGCTTCTTCCACGCGGCGCTTGATTTCATCTTTAGGTATTTTATGCAGTTTAAGGCCGAACGCCATATTGTCGTACACCGTCATGTGCGGGTACAGCGCGTAGTTTTGGAAAACCATAGCTATGTCGCGGTCTTTAGGGACTATGTCGTTTGAAAGCGTATCGCCTATGTAAAGCTCGCCCTTCGTTATCTCCTCAAGCCCCGCAATCATGCGCAGGGTAGTTGATTTGCCGCAGCCCGACGGGCCTACTAAAATTATAAATTCTTTGTCTTTGATTTCAAGGTTAAAGTCCGTAACCGCGGTAACGCCGCCGTTATAAACTTTATACACGTTTTTTAATGTAACACTTGCCATAATAAACCTCCTAAACTCACATACGGGTCTAAAAACTACTGTACGATTATCATAGCAGAATCAAGCCGGCATTAACAGGCTCTTTTTAGCCAAATTTTAGGTAAGAGGTTTATGTAATTCTTATAAAACACAAAAATGCATAACGGTTTTAGTGTATAATGCTAACCTGCCGCAAGGCTGCCCCTGGGGCCGCTTTAAAGCAAAAAAGCCAGCCGCAGAGCCATTTTTTACGTGCCCGCGTTTCCTTTTACGGCGTAACTCGCACGCAGGCGGGGCCGCATTTCAGGCGTTATGTCTCCCTCAGCCGGCCTGTTTTTGCATTATGCCGGCTTTGGCGAGCGCCGTGCATACAGCCCTGCAAAGCGGCGCGCACACGGCTATTTTCGCTATGTCAAGCGGTATAAACGGCAGCACGGTATACACTAAAGACTGTGCCCACGTAACCTTAGCTACAGCGCAGTACCAAAGCGAGCCGCCCGCGTAGCAGGCCGCCAGGGCAAGAAGCATGCCCGCTGCAAGCGACACCACCGTCACGCGTTTAAAGCGGCGTAAAGTCGTCGCCACTAAAAAAGCCATTAAAGGGTACGTCAGTATGTAACCGCCGGTCGGCCCCGCTATGACCCCTGCGCCGCCGCTCATGCCTCCGAAGACGGGCAGCCCCGCCGCGCCGAGCAGTATATATATGATCTGCGAGTAAACGGCCTGCTTTTCTTCCAGCACAGCCCCCGCCATGTAAACGGCAAAAACACACATCGAAAGCGGCACGGGCGTAAACGGCAGCGGTATCATCACTTGTGCGAGCACCGCCGTAAGCGCAGCCATAAATGCCGTCGCGGCCAGTTCTTTTGTTTTCATTTTCAAACCTTCCCTGTGTCAAATTTTGTTTGCGTAAAATAATAATTTTACGTTGTTTTAAATAAAATTGTTATATTTTTACATTTAATTCCTTTAAAGGCCTTTTCCGCAGATATTACTTTATGTAATATCTATACGGTTTTCAACGCTTTCGACAGGTTTTCAACATAGGCATGTTGACAAACGGCGTCCCACCGGCATCCGCCGCATATACTTCTGCGCGCGCCTTCGCATCTTAAGATTTTTTTCTCGGCGAGACTGCACAGCGTTTCCCACGTAACCGTATCTCCAAAGCCCAGCCCTAAGGCGGCAAGGCATTTTTCGTCGTACTCCGCCGCCTTTCCGTCTTTCGCGCAGGCGGCTTTCACACCGTCAGGGCACGCGGCGCAGAAATCATCTCCGCCCTCGGTAACGGCCACCCTGAGGCCGCCGTCCTTTTCCAACGCATGTTTAATATCCGACATGTTTTCAACAAAGGCGTCCGAGTAACCTTTGCCCACAAAAAAATGCAGGCAGACGCTGTGATGCGGGCGCATTTTTAAAGGCTCCATCAACCTTCCCCCTTACATACTGTAAAAGTTAAACCGGATTACTTAATAAATGGTAGCAGTTAAAAAGAGGATTGTCAACATAAATATTTTTAAGGTTTACAATGGTCTCCGTAAAAAGCCCGCTTTTGAGGCGGGCTTTTACATTTTCACTTAATCGTCACCTTTGTGCCTTCGGGTATATTATCGTAAATCCACTTTGAATTTTCCATCGAAGTTCTTATGCAGCCGTGCGAAGCAGGCTCGCCGAGCTTTGCCGCCTCGTCAGGCTCCAGCGTCCCGTTTTTGTCGAACGGCACGCTGTGGAACAGGTACGTTTTATAAAACCGCACCCAGTAGTAAGCGCCCTCGCCGACTTTATCATTAAAAAATGATTCCCCCCGCTGGCTTACTGTAAACGTGCCGGTTGGCGTTTCGCTGCCTTCTTTGCCGGAAGAACACTTGAAAGTTTCCACTGCGCGGTCCTGTGCGTCTAAGACGCTGACGGTCTGCTCTGAAAGGGAGACTTCTATATGCAGCGGCTTGGACGACTCCTCGAGCGAAACTTGTTTTGTCTCAGGTTCGCCGGCCGCCTCCGCGGACTTTTTCGCCGCCTGTGAGGAGGATGGCGCCGCACTGCTTTGCGACTTCTGCGAAACGGCGAGGTAGCGCCTGCTGCACCACCCGACTTTGCCGTCGGACGTCTTAACCTTGGTCCACTCGTCGTTTGAGTCGTCTATGACGGTAACCGCCGAGCCTTTCGGCATAGTGCAGATTATATCGGAAATTATGCCCGTCGCGCTGCGCAGGTGAAGGGCCGCTTTTGTAGTCGCCGTCCCACCGTTAATGCAGAGCTGCGTTTCGGGCCTTATTTTAGCGGCTATGCTCCTGTATATGCCAGGCTTGTAAAAAGCAATCAGCACCAAAGCGGCAGCAACGGTTAAGGTTATAACCAAAGCTATATGTTTCTTTTTCAATTAAATATCACACCCATAAAATTTTTCCGTCTACGTCGCATTGCTTCCGTAAATTATGATACCACACATGCCGTTGGATTATCAACCGTGCGCCGTATTTTTTTCGCCGCCGGCAGCGCCGGTTTACAAATGCCGCGTCAGAATTTCCCCCTTATTTCGACAGCCTTGCCGAGTACTACCACCGGCAGACGCGCTATCTCGTCGTCTGTGTATGAAACAGGGTTATACATGGGGTTGTAAGGTATCAGGGTTATGCCGCCGCCGAACTTCACCACTTTTTTTACGGTTGCGTTCCCGCCGTTTATCTGCATGACCGCCACGTCGCCGTTCTCAGCCCGCGACTGCCTGCGCACTATGACGAGGTCGCCCGGAAAAATGCGCGGCGCCATGCTGTCGCCGAACATCTGCAGCCCGAAATATTCGCTCCCGTCGTCTTTGAATTTATTTATTTCCATATCGTAAAGTATATATTTGGATGCCTGTTTTTTGTTTCCGTTAAGGCATTTATAAACGGGTATTCTCTGCAGCGGAGCTTTCCGCAGGCGGGACTTCTCCTCCGCGCCGAGCAGATAATCTGTACTTACCCCAAAAAATTCTGAAAGCTTCAGCAGGGTTTTTTTGTCCGGCTCGTACTTTTCGTTTTCATACCCTGACAAAGAAGACTGGCTCACATGTATTATTTGCGCAAGTTCCTGCTGTTTTAGTTCATTTTTCACTCTTAAAAACCGAATTCTGTTCAAGGATACCAGCCCTTTCAATACTCAATTTTACAATTTGTATAAATAAAGTAAATATTTTATCAATTAAACCGATATATT
The DNA here is from genome assembly GCA_002409585.1 of Ruminococcaceae bacterium UBA5413. GTDB lineage: Bacteria > Bacillota > Clostridia > Oscillospirales > Acutalibacteraceae > Thermocaproicibacter. The sequence continues at coordinate 59,983 of DHNP01000008.1, forward strand.
ATTGTTGACTTATTAATTAAGCAGATATATACTATATTATGGTTATAGATATATAATTTTAATTTTTTTGTCGGAAAACGTATTGCGCAAAGCTTTATTGAATTTATGATTTTAAAAATTTTGAATAAAGGACTGTTTTAAAATGAAGAAAAAGAAGAAACTTTCCGCGTCCCTGCCGTTTATCTACTCCGTCTATTTTCTCATCAACGCGGGGGTTTCCGTACTCGGCCTCTATGCCCTTTCGCATCTCAGGAAAATTGACACCGGATTTTCAGGCCGTGCGAACGCTTTGTCCGCACTTATAGTCATACTGTTTTTAGCTGAAATCGCCATATTTGTTTTTTTCAATTCAAAACTCAAGTCATACGTATTGAAACCGATATTTAGCCTTTCGCGCACCGCCGAAAGGTTTTCCGCGGGCGAGATTGACCTGCATACCGATATCGAGTCAGTTGATACGATAAAGCAGATACGCGTTTTAGGCGAAAGCCTTGACTTTGCTTTCGCAAGACTGCGCACCACCGTCAGCGAGATTTCGGATATTTTAGGAAGGATGTCGCACGGCGACTTTGCCATCGAAGAAGTCCGCGACTACAAGGGCGACTTTAAACCGATATCAGACTCGTTCAACACCATCCTCGGCAACATGAACATGGCTTTCGGAGCAATACGGCAGTCAGGCGAGCAGGTAGACAAAGGGGCAGAGCAGGTTTCGGCCTCGGCGCAGCAGCTGGCGCAGGGCGCCACCGAGCAGGCAAGCTCCGCGGAGGAGCTTTCGGCTTCCATTACCGATATTACAAATAAAGTGCAGGAAAACGTCGAGCATATAAGCAATGTAACGAAATATATAGACGAATCTACCGAAAACATAAACGAAAGCAACGCACAGATGAAAAACATGCTGACGGCAATGGACGAAATAAGCTCGGCTTCAAACGAAATAAAGAAAATCATAAAGGTAATAGACGACATTGCTTTCCAAACAAACATACTTGCGCTTAACGCCGCCGTGGAAGCGGCCCGCGCCGGCGAAGCCGGCAAGGGCTTCGCCGTAGTTGCCGACGAAGTGCGCAGCTTAGCAGGCAAATCCGCAAACGCGGCTAAGAACACCACCGACCTCATAAACCGCGCGATAGATAAAGTGCGCGACGGCACCGTTTTGGCGGATCAAACCGCCAAAGCACTCGATATGGCTTCGGGCAGGGCCTTCAAGATAAACGATACCGTCAAAAAGATTGCCGCGGCTTCAGACGCGCAGTCAACGTCGCTTGAAGAAATAAACCAGGCCGTTGAGCAGATATCCTCCGTCATACAGACCAACTCGGCAACGGCGGAAGAAAGCGCGGCGGCAAGCGAGGAGCTTTCAGGGGAAGCTGAACAGCTTGAGGGCCAGCTCTCAAAGTTCAGGATAAGGAACGTTGTATAAAAAGCAATACGGTGTTTTAAGCAGCCTGCCGGCGTTACGAACTCCGGCAGGCGCATTTTTTGCCGTTAAGGCGTAAGCGCCGCGCCCGCTGCGCCTTTTCCGCGCCGCAGGACTGCATAATCTTAAAAACCGGCTTTTTTCAGCTGTAAATGAATATTCGGGCTGAATTATGTATTTAATATAATAATACCGGTACCGATGAAAAATTTTACCGCCGCGGCGCAAAATATGTTTGCTTATTTTGCCGTAAAGTTTTAAAATAATACTGTTTCAGTTAAATTACCGCTGGAGGAACAGATATTGTCTGACTTAAAAAAAGAAATAGAGAAGCGCAGGACTTTCGCCATAATATCGCACCCTGACGCCGGCAAAACCACCTTGACGGAAAAACTGCTGCTCTACGGCGGGGCCATAGCCCAGGCAGGCTCCGTAAAAGGTAAAAAGTCGCAGAAACACGCCGTTTCCGACTGGATGGATATAGAAAAGCAGAGAGGCATCTCCGTAACCTCGTCCGTCATGCAGTTTAACTACGGCGGCTACTGCATTAATATCCTCGACACGCCCGGCCACCAGGACTTCTCGGAGGACACCTACCGCACGCTTATGGCGGCGGACTCCGCCGTCATGGTGCTCGACGCGGCAAAGGGCGTTGAAAAGCAGACGCGCAAGCTCTTTAAAGTCTGCACTTTAAGGCACATACCAATTATAACATTCATAAATAAGATGGACCGCGACGCGCGCGACCCGTTTGACCTTATGGAAGAAATAGAAAATATACTCGGCATACACACCTGCCCCATAAACTGGCCGATAGGCTCAGGCAAGGGCTTTAAAGGCGTTTATGACCGCGAAACCAAAAAAGTGCTCCTTTTCCACGCGAACAGCGACGCCGTTTTCGGCGCGAAAAAAATAAGCGCCACCGAAACGGACTTCAGCGGCGGCATAAACGCCCTTATAGGCGATGATGCCGCCGACAGCCTTAAAAACAGCATAGAGCTGCTTGACGGCGCCGGCGACGGCTTTGACATGGACGCCGTGCGCGGCGGCAGGCTTTCGCCTGTCTTTTTCGGTTCGGCGCTTACGAACTTCGGCGTGGAGCCTTTCCTCAAAGAGTTCCTGCGCATGACTACGCCTCCGCTTCCGCGGCAGTCCGACAAAGGCGCCGTAGACCCGTCATGCGGCGACTTTTCCGCTTTTGTCTTTAAAATACAGGCAAACATGAACAAAGCCCACCGCGACAGGATTGCTTTCATACGCATATGCTCGGGTAAATTTGAAAAAGGCATGGAGGTGCTGCACGTGCAGAGCGGGCGCATGATAAAGCTTTCACAGCCGCAGCACCTTATGGCACAGGGCAGGGAAGTCATCGACGAGGCTTTCGCCGGCGACGTCATAGGCCTTTTTGACCCGGGGATTTTCTCCATAGGCGACACCCTGTGCGGCGCGGATAAGCCTTTTAGGTTCGGGGGCATACCGACTTTCGCGCCTGAGCACTTCGCGCTTGTGCAGCAGGTAGACACTATGAAGCGCAAGCAGTTTATCAAGGGCATGACGCAGATAGCCGAGGAGGGCGCCATACAGATTTTTCACGAACCGGACTCCGGCATGGAAGAAGTCATCGTCGGCGTAGTCGGCGTTTTGCAGTTTGACGTTTTAAAGTACAGGCTCCAAAGTGAATATAACGTTGAGATACGGATGAAACCGCTGCCGTTTGAGCTTTTACGCTGGATAGAAAACGACGGTATGGACTTAAAGTCGCTTGACATAACTTCAGACACAAAGCTCGTAAACGACGTAAAAGGCGGCAGCCTGCTCCTTTTTTGCAGCGAATGGAGTATAAACTGGGCGCTTGAGCACAACAAAGGGCTGAAACTTGCCGAGTTCGGCGGAGCAAAAATGTAAAAACGCGCGGTTTGGAAAAAAAGATTGATTTTTCCCCGAAAACACTGTATGATTAATATATTATTTATTGTCAAATTTTAATACTTTAAAATACATGTTTTGACTGCGGGTGTAATAAATTGATAAACAGTATAGACTCCTATGCTACCTGCCAAACCGCGCAGGCGGCACTCTCTGAAGGCACAGCAAAAGCGGCAGGCACGGCAAGCTTTTCGGATACGCTTAAAAACGCCGCCTCAAAAACCGAAAACCTCGACGATATCTTTGAAAATGCGTCTGAAAAATACGGGGTTGACATAAACCTGCTCAAAGCAGTCGCCAAAGCTGAGTCCGGTTTTAAAAGCGACGCGGTGTCAAGCTGCGGCGCGCAGGGGATTATGCAGCTCATGCCGTCTACCGCCGCTTCGCTCGGCGTTTCGGATTCTTTCGACCCCGAGCAGAACATCGACGGCGGGGCAAAGTACCTCAGCGGCCTTCTTAACAAATACGGCGACACCAAGCTCGCGCTCGCCGCGTACAACGCGGGCAGCGGCAACGTCGACAAATACGGCGGAGTGCCGCCGTTCACGGAAACGCAGAACTACGTAAAGCGCGTCATGTCTTACGCAGGCCAGGACATAACCGCCGGAACGGCGTCCGTTTCAGGCGGCACAGATACGCTGCAAAGCTCCTACGGCTCCGGTTTATCATCTTTGGGCTCGCTCTTTACGTCCGGTACGGACTTTACCGAGGATGAGTACAGGCAGTTTTTAAGTATTTTCGCCCAGCAGCTTAAGCAGAACGCACTGAGCGGGCTTATAAGCAGCACGTACTCCGACAGTAACGGCATTTTCTCCGGTTATTCCATTTAACTACGTTCAAAACTAAGTTTAATTTATTTATAATACTTTAATGCAATAAAATATAAAATATCTGCGCCTTTATATGCCTCCGGCATACGGGGGCGCATTTTTTTGCCCCGAACTGGCATTTTTCCATAAGGACGGAAATAAAAAACGCATATTAAGCCTTTCGGCGGAAAAGATACTCTAAAGGCTTTCCAAAAGCCTCAACCGAAAAGGAAAGGGCGTTTGCAAGTGAAAAACAGCGACGATTTTACAGACATAAAAGTACCTTTTAAAGAGCTTGAGCTCAATATAAATTATATTAAAAATATATTTGCGGGCGATGAAACCATCATCGCAAGGTACGTTTCAAGCCCGTACAACGCAAAGATGCGTTTCTGCCTTGTTTACACCGACGGTATGGTCAACAATAAGCTTTTAAATGACGACGTCATCTGCCCGCTTCTCAAGTACCGCTTCGCGGAAAACGGCGAGGAAGACACCATCGGGACCATCGCCAGTAACGCGACTTTTTCAAACAGCGCCGAAAAAACGGCCGACATGGAAGAAATAACACAGGGCATAGTTTACGGCGACACGGCGCTTTTTGCAGACGGCTGCCAAAGCGCGCTCATGCTCAACACGAAGGGCTGGGCAACCCGCGGCATAACGGAGCCTGAAAGCGAGCGCGTCTTACGCGGGCCGCGTGAAGGGTTTACCGAGTCAATACTTGAAAATCTTTCCATGCTTCGGCGCAAAATAAGAACGCCCGACCTCAAGATGGAGTTTATGACATTTGGCAGGCGCACCAAAACTAAAACCTGCATCTGCTACATTAAAAGCCTGGCGAACGACGGCATCCTCAACGAGCTTAAGCAGCGCCTTAAAAAGGTAGACATAGACGGCGTGCTTGACAGCAACTATATATCCGAAATCATACGCGACTCCCCCTACGTGCCCATAAAAACCGTCGGCAGCACCGAGCGCCCCGACATAGTCGCAGCCAAGCTGCTCGAAGGGCGCATCGCCATGTTTGTAGACGGCTCCCCCGTAGTCCTGACCGTGCCGCACCTTTTTATTGAGCACTTCCAAAGCGACGAGGATTACTACATTAACTATTACTTTGCTTCCATCGGGAGGCTTTTGCGGATAATGGCTTTTTTCCTCTCTATAAGCCTGCCGGCAATTTACCTTTCGCTTGTTTCCTTCCACCAGGAGATGCTGCCGACGGCCCTGCTTATAAGCATATCGTCGTCACGGCAGGGCGTGCCTTTCCCGTCCGCGCTCGAAACGCTTTTGATGCTCGTCGTCTTTGAAACGCTGCGCGAGGCCGGCGCGCGCATGCCAGGCATCATGGGCCAGACGCTAAGCATAGTCGGGGCGCTCGTCATAGGGCAGGCGGCTGTAAACGCAAAGCTCGTCAGCGCCCCCATCATCATTGTCGTCTCACTTATGGCCATATGCGGGCTTATGGTCGTGCGGCTCAAAGGCTTCAGCATAATATGCCGCTTTTTTCTTATCCTCGCCTCCTGCGTACTCGGCCTTTACGGTTACCTTATGGGCATTCTTGTCATACTCGTGCTGCTGTTCAGCATGACTTCCTTCGGCGTTCCCATAATGCCCGACGTCTACGCGCGCGACTTCCAGGATTACAAGGATATCTATATACGTTACACATGGAAAGGCATGATAAAGCGGCCGGTGTTTTTGTCAAAAGACCCGGTGAGGCAGTCGACGGGCGGGAAGAAAAATGGCTAAACTTAAAAAAATTTTATCTGCCGTACTGTGCGCGGCCATGGCCATGCATCTCACGGGATGCTGGGACTACCACGAAATTGAAATGTACTCCATCGTGTCGGGCATTGCCGTCGATAAAGGGCAGAACGGGTACAAGTACCATGTCACTATAGAGTACCTTAATATAAGCGGCGACATAAACGAAAACCAAAACAAGGCGCTGACTGTCGAAGCCGACGGCGACACGGTTTTCGACGCGGAGAGGGAATCTCTTAAAAAAAATGATAAAAAGTTCTACTTCAGCAACTGCAAAATACTGCTCATAAGCGAAGATATCGCCGGTGACGGGCTAAAGCAGCTGCTCGACTGGTTTATGCGCGACGCCGAGCTGCGCACGACTATTGAAGTCGTTGTTTCAAAAGAAAAAACCGCCGGCGAGATACTGCACGCGCAGTCAAAAAACCAGGACCCCATTGCTTTCCAGATAAAGAACATCATAAGCGATGCCTCGTACTTTGACGCCGCGGGGCAAAGCCTGCAGCTGTACGAGATAGTCGATATACTGAACACTCCGGGCGAAGAAGTTTCGCTGCCCGGCATACGCCTGAAAAACGACAACGGCGTAACTTCACTTGAGCTTATGCCAAACGCCGTGTTTAAAAGCGGCCGGCTCATCGGCTGGCTCAGCGACGAGCAGAGCAAGTACTATATGTTCGCAAGGGACAGGATTAACGGCGGCATCATAGTTACCGGCATGTCGCCCGGAAAAAACGACATAGCGCTCGAAATATTCAAAAACAGGACCTACATTACCCCCATAGTCGAGGGTTCCAAAGTTACCGTACGTTTAGACGTAGAAACAACGGCCGGCTATGCCGAAGAAAACTCAAACCAAAACTACCTTGACATGTACGGCATAGCGGCCGTCGAAAAGCGTGCCGACGCCACTTTGAAAGAAGGCATAACAGACGTGATATCGGCCGTCACAAAACAATACGGCAGCGATATCTTCGGTTTCGGCAAAGCGGTGTACGACAAGTACCCGTCGGTATGGGAGAAACTTTCACAGTCCGGCGGCAATCCCCTCGGCAAAATGAACTTTGAAGTCAACACAAACGTGAAGATCATAAACACGGCCGTTACTTCCAGAAAAGGCGGCGATTGACACGGACTATATAATAATCTGCCTCATAGTATACGCCGCCTTGTTTTTCAGGGACATGCTTCCGCTTATAAAAAACAAAGAAAAAAATTACCTGTACTTTTATATCCCCGTTTTCATCGTCACGATGGTAATAAATATCGTAATAGGCCTCGGTGTGCCTTATGTAAGCATAACGAGCATACTTGAGGGTTTTATAAACAATCTTTTTAAAGTTGAGTTTTAACTGAAACTGGGGGAGGTAAAAATGAACAAACGGGAAATTACCGCAAAGCAGGTCATTGCGGCCATCACATTTTTTCTTGCCGGCAGCTCGCTTGTGGCCGGCGGCACATCGATGGCGCAGCAGGACTCCTGGATAAGCATAGTGCTTGCTTTTTTGGCTACTATACCCATGACATGGGTTTACTCCGAGATACTTTTATTCTCGCCTAAAAGGGATTTATATGATGCCGCCGTTTTTGCGGCAGGTAAACCGGCCGCAAAGATACTGTGCGCGCTCTACGCCGTTTACGCGCTTTACGTCGGCGCGCTCGTCATACGCATATTTTCCGAGTTCATCCATATAGTAAATATGCTCGAAACCCCTATAATATCAATTACCGCGGCCATGATGCTTTCCTGCATATACCTTTCAACAAAAAGGCTCTACGTGCTCGGGCGCGTGGCCAAGTTTACGCTGCCGTTCCTTTTCCTGTCTATCTCCATTACAATTATCTTTTCACTTAAAGATATGGACATCATAAACCTTTTACCCGTCCTTTACAACAACACGAAGCCTGTGATTAAAACCGCTGTCGTGCTCATTGCCATCCCGTTTGGCGAAACCGTTATATGTATGCCGATGTTCGCGGGCGTAGAGCATCAGGAAAAAATTTTCCCGATATTTTTTAAAGGCCTTTTCCTTGGTTTTCTCTTCCTTCTTGCCGCAAACCTGCGCAACACCCTTGTGCTCGGGTACTCGGCTTCGCTTTTTGACTTTCCGTCCTACGAGGCTGTCAGTGTTATATCCATCGGCGACTTTTTCACAAGGATAGAAGTATTTATCGGCATAAACCTGCTTCTGGCAGGCTTTATAAAAATCTGCGTTTCCATTTACAGCTCGTGTTTTTATCTATCAAAGGCGTTCGGCTACGACGACTACGTCAAGCTTTCGGCGCCCTGCGGGCTTATAATAATCACGCTGGGCATACTCGCGCACTCCAACAGCGCGGAGATGTTCTCGTGGCTTAACTACCATCCTTTTTATTCACTGCCGTTCCAGGTGGTTATCCCCCTTATACTTTTTATCATTGGTAAAATCAAGCAGCACTCGCTTAAAGCAGGCGGCTCCGCAGCCGCGGGCAGGCAGGCCGCGTCTTAAAAACGCCTCTTAAAAAATGCGCCCGTGTTCATAATTTTTCTATATTTTCAGTACGTTCTATGATATAATAATTTAGTATGTAATTATATGTATATTAAGGAAATATACCATGTAATGCCTTAACATAGCTATATTCGGATTTTTTCTTGAGGTGAAGTAATGAAAAATTTTGTTTCTTTTTTTACCGGCAGCTACAGCAAACGTGAAATCAAGCACCTGCGCCCCGCGTGCAACAAGGTGCTCGACTTGGAAGAACAGTATAAAAGCATGTCCGACGAAGAGCTTAAAGCCCAGACGCCCGCGCTCAAAGAGCGCCTGTCACGCGGCGAAACACTCGACGACATACTCCCCGAGGCTTTTGCCGCGTGCCGCGAGGCCGCCGACCGCGTGCTCGGCATGAAGCACTTTCCGGTACAGATAGTAGGCGGCATAGTGCTCCACCAGGGGCGCATAGCCGAAATGAAAACCGGCGAAGGCAAAACCCTCGTGGCGACTCTGCCCGCTTACCTTAACGCGCTTTCGGGCAACGGCGTGCACATCGTAACGGTCAACGACTACCTTGCACGCCGCGACTCCGAGTGGATGGGCAAGATATACCGCTTCCTCGGCCTTAAAGTCGGCCTTGTCGTCCACGACCTTGACAACGCCGCCCGCAAAGAAGCATATGACGCCGACATAACCTACGGCACAAACAACGAGTTCGGCTTCGACTACCTGCGCGACAACATGGTCATCTACAAAGAGGACAAGGTCCAGCGCGGCCACAGCTTCGCCATAGTCGACGAGGTTGACTCCATACTCATAGACGAGGCAAGGACCCCGCTCATCATCTCAGGCCAGGGTGAAAAGTCAAACGAGATGTACCACGTGGCCGACCGCTTCGCTAAAACGCTTAGCTGCGTCAGGGTCGCGGAGCTTGATGAAAAAGAGGACAACGACGAGCTTTACAGCGGCGCCGATTACATAGTTGACGAAAAAGCAAAAACAGCTACGCTTACACAGGCAGGCGTAAAAAAGACAGAGGAATTTTTCAAAGTAGACAACCTTACGGATGCCGACAACATACCGCTCCAGCATTATATTAACCAGGCCATAAAAGCCCGCGGCGTGATGCGCAAGGATATAGACTACGTCGTAAAAGACGGCCAGGTCATCATAGTGGACGAGTTCACGGGCAGGCTTATGTACGGCCGCCGCTACAACGA